>DATFXN010000076.1:0-25604 GCA_035315805.1 Chthoniobacterales bacterium | reverse complement strand
GGGGTCGGTTTCGAAGTCGAGCCGCCGTTCATTCGCGCGAGTCATTGTCATTGCGAACGCTGCCGCAAACATTCCGGCGCGACCGGCTTAATTCAGGCGCGCGTGCCGACGGAGCGGTTTCGTCTCCTAGCCGGAAAAGACTTGATCAAAGTTTACGGTAAAGGCGAGGGTGCAGTGAAGGCCTTCTGCATCAACTGCGGCTCGAGTCTCTTCGGCGGCGATTGGCCGGAAGGCGCCGAGATTTCGATTCGGATGGGCGTGTTTGACGACGATCCCGTAATTCGCCCGCAGTTTCACACCTTCGTGAGTGATCGCGCGCCGTGGGACGAGATCACCGACGATCTTCTGCAATTTCCGGAGGCCAGGCCACGGAGCTGATCGCAAATCTCAGCGCAAGCCGACGGCTTTGCGCACTCGCTGCATGACTTGGCCGGCAATTTCGTTGGCGCGCTTGGCGCCGCGGTCGAGGACGTCGTCGACATAACCTTTGTCACACAGGATCTCTTCCCGGCGTTTGCGCATCGGGGCGAAATATTCCCAAAGTTTCTCGAACAACTCTTTCTTGAAATCGCCGTAGCCAATGCCGCCTTTTTTGAACCGCTCGCGCATGTTTGCGAGTTCCTCTTTCGAAGCGAAGAGCGCGTAGAGTTGGACGATTGTCGATCTTTCGGTATCCTTCGGCGCTTCGACCGGCGTGGAATCGGTCACGATGCTCATGACGCGTTTGCGCGTTTCCTTTTCGTCGCCGAAGATGTCGATGTTGTTGCCGTAGCTTTTGCTCATTTTCTGGCCGTCGAGACCTGGAACAACTTGCGTGTCGGGATTGATCCGCGGCTCGGGTAATTTGAAAACCTGGCCATAGGTTTCATTGACCTTCACCGCCAGATCGCGGGTGATTTCGATGTGCTGTTTTTGATCTTTGCCGACTGGTACGGCGTCGCTGTCGTAAATCAGAATGTCGGCCGCCATGAGGACCGGATAACTGAAAAGCCCAACGGTTGCCTGCATTCCGCGAGCGAGCTTGTCTTTGTACGAATGCGCGCGCTCGAGAAGTCCCATCGGCGCAACCGTAGATAAAATCCAGGCGAGCTCCGAGACCTGTGGCACGTCTGATTGCCGAAACAGTGCCGCCTTCTTCGGATCAAGACCGCAAGCGAGAAAATCGAGCGCGACGCGGCGCGAATTTTCGCGCAACGCTTTCGGATCGCGCACGCTGGTCAGGGCGTGGTAATCGGCGATGAAATAAAACGTCTCGCCTTCTTTCTGCAGCTCAATCGCGGGCCGCATCATGCCGAAATAATTTCCGATGTGCAGCACGCCGCTGGGTTGGATTCCGGACAAGATTCGCATGTGGCTCAACGCTTAACGCTCAATGCTTAACGTTCAACGTGAAAATGAAAACCTCTGGCCAACTTATTGCTTAAGACTTAGATAACCCGCTAATGGCCGCCAAAAAATCCAAGCCCGTTTCTGTTGTCACTGGCGGCGCGGGTTTTTTGGGCTCGCATTTGGTCGATCGATTGCTGGCCGAAGACCATCGCGTCATCGCTATCGATAATCTGGTGACCGGCAACACTGCGAACATCGGACATCTCGCCGGCAATGCAGATTTTCATTTCGTTAAGCACAACGTTTCCAATTTCATTTTCCTTCCGGAAGAAAAAATCGATTACGTTTTTCATTTCGCGTCGCCGGCGAGTCCGATCGATTACCTCGGATTGCCAATCCCGACATTGAAAGTCGGTGCGCTTGGCACCCACAATACACTCGGTCTCGCCAAGGACAAAAGAGCGGCGTTCATTCTTGCCTCGACATCGGAGTGTTACGGCGACCCGCTGGTGCATCCGCAAAAGGAAGATTACTGGGGCAACGTCAATCCGATTGGACCGCGCGGCGTTTACGACGAAGCGAAACGTTTCGCGGAAGCGATAACGATGGCGTACCACCGTTACCACAAAGTCGACACGCGAATCGTGCGCATCTTCAACACTTACGGCCCGCGAATGCGATTGCGCGACGGGCGGGTGGTGCCAGCCTTTATCGGACAAGCGCTCGCCGGCAAACCGCTCACGGTTTTCGGCGACGGCTCGCAAACGCGCTCATTCTGTTACGTCTCGGATTTGATTGACGGAATTTTCAAACTGGCGATGAGCGATTTTCACGAGCCCGTCAACATCGGAAATCCGCGTGAGATGACGATCAAGCGATTCGCCGAGCAAATTATTCGCATCACAGGGACAAGATCGGCAATCGAATACAAGCCGCTGCCGGTGGATGATCCGAAAGTGCGGCAGCCGGACATTTCCCGCGCGAAAAAGATTCTCGGCTGGGAACCGAGAGTCGAATTCGAGGAAGGCATTAAAGAGACCATTGAATATTTCCGAAACGCGCTAAAGGGTGCCGGCTCGGATTGAACCGAAGCCTGACGTGAGTGCCCGATGCTTTTTGATTTCCGGTAGCGTTATCTTGTTGTTCGTGAATGGCGCGAATGCCGCGAGGTACCAGCGCACTCAAGACGGAAAGACCCTCGTCTGGAATAATCTGCGCGGGGTTGCGCAGGAAGTGACCTGGTCTGGCCTTCGCGACTTAAATGGATATGCGACCGGACAAGGGACTCTCACGTGGTATCGGCTTGGAGACTTCGTCAACAGCTATACCGGCAAAATGGCTCGTGGAAAATTTGAGGGGCCGGTGATCAAGGAACAGGGCCAAACCCGGTTGCAGGCCACGTTCGCTAACGGAGAGAGAGTCGGCGATTGGTCAGAGCCGGGGTCAACGACAACTCCTGTTCCGCGGCTATCCCCGTCGTCAATCGCAATGGTGACGCCGACGCCGCTACCGACGGCGCCGCCGCCGCGAGGATCAACATCGACACCGGCGCCAACGGCTACGGCAACGCCAAAATCGACTTCGACGCCGACGCCAGTTCGAACATCAACTCCAATCCCGACTCCGTTAGTCCAGGTGCCAACTGCGAAAATGTCGCCCGCGGAAGGGATTTTTGAAGGGCCCGTTCGCCCTTCTCTGCAGTTGGCCGCTTCCCCATCTGGGTCGCAAAAAGCTCCGCCCGCAGCAGGCGCCTGGGCGGGGCCTTCACCATTGCCATGGATATCCTCGCCGTCGCGGCCTAGCGCTCCCGCGCGCGGGAGCGACATGAAGAACCAGATGATCGCGGATTTCAAAAAGCAGATCGAATCGGTGCTGGCTCAGGTGCGCGAGGCGACTGGAAATTTTCGCGAAATCGAGCAGCTCGACGTGGTGCAACCTTTGCCGCCGTCGGTCTCAACTAATGTCACGTTGCTTGCCAATCAGATGGGTGAATTTCGCTTGAAGCTCGGATATGAAACGACGATGTACGAACATCTGTCTGAGATCGAAACTGCGACCGCGCTTGTTCTGGTGGACGAGATGACGCGCGACTTGGCTGCGAAGAACGCGCCGGCGGCCCGAAAGAAGTTATCCGACTTCATGAAACGCTCCTCCGAGCCGAGTGATGAGAACCGGAAGCCATTGCGGCGTTACCTCACTTCGGCGCTCTCGTTGTGCGATCGGTCGAAGACTGAAGCTGAAGCGCACTTGCAGAAAGCGCGATCCTTTGGCTCGGCTGGAAAAAAAAGCGAAGCCCTTCGCGAATATCAGGAAATTTCCCGGATTTATCCAAATCCCGTTACCGCCGAAAGGATCCGCCAACTCGAAGGCGAATCGCGCTAGCGCGAGACAAAACTGAAAAGATTCACGCAACTAGTTAATGACCCGCCGTTTGAATGGGTTAGGGAAAATTTTGCTGGCGTTGATGTCATTTCGGTTGTGAATTATTACCTGATGAAGCGCGCACTGGCCGCTGTTATTGGCTTTCTAGCCATGGCACTCCCTGTTTCGGCCGAGCAAAGCTTCGACGAAGCGGCCAGATTTGCGCTCTACCCGGCCGATATTTTTGCAAGCGTGGACGCGTCGGTGCTGGTGGCCGATCTCCAGATGTGGACTTTCCTCGACCGGGCTCTTCCAGGTTCGACCGAATTGGGGCAAATGGGAGCGGCCGCGGTCGATGCTCCAGCAGGCGAACTCGCAGCCGAGCCTTCCTATACTACCGCCGAAGTCCAGAGGATCGTTGTCCACGCTGGCCGAGAAAAAACTTTTGCTCGCAACGGAAAGGAGGCCAAGGATTACGCGGCCGCCGAAGCGATGCCTTTGCAGCCGGGTTCAACTCTTTATACCGGCGGCGAAGTCGGTTTCATGTATGGACACGTCACTGGCAAATGGGGTGGCGACTTGTTCAGCAGCTACATCGTCGGCGAAGTAGGCGACGACAAATTTCATGTCAACGTTGGTGCTTCGTACGAAGAATTTCACGGACGCGTTCCCCGCTGGCGGCCGTAGAGTTCTGCAGAAGAAAAACAGTAGGACATTAGCGATTACTAGATTCACTGAAATCAACGTAAATGGCCGCGGAGCAACTGTCGTCGATCTCAAACCGGGAATGAGAGTTAGCGTGACCGCCGGCACCGATCCAACCCAGGCCGCGCGCATCAACGCCAATGGCTAACGCACCGCGCGACGACTCCTTTATCGGTTGCGTAACCGTTCCAAATGCCAGCGATCGGGATTACAGGCGGAATTGCTACGGGCAAAAGCACTTTCTGCGCATGTCTGCGCGACATTCTTCCCGCCGCTAGGTTTTTCGATGCTGATGTGGCCGCCCGCCAACTTGTCAATCTTGAGGAGGTCAAGCAGGAACTTCTCGCCCATTTTGGTCTCGGCATTTTTTTGTCGAGCGGCGACTTGAACCGAGAGGCAGTTCGCGCGATAATTTTCCAGGACGGGGCAAAAAAAAGCGCGCTCGAACAGATCCTCCATCCGCGGATTCGCCGGCAATGGAGCGTTGAAGCGGAGAGGCACCGCAAACTTTCCGAATTTTTCTTCGCAGATATTCCACTTCTCTATGAAACCGGTGGTGAAACCTTATGCGACCGAGTGGTGGTGGTGGCCTGTTCGCCCGACATCCAGCTGGCCAATCTCATGCGCAAAATGGAGATCGAGCGCACGGCGGCTGAAGCCATGATCAAGTCCCAAATGCCGCTCGAAGAAAAAATTCAACGGGCTGATCACGTTGTCTGGAACGGTGGCGATCATTCCGTGCTCGCAGCCCAAGCCGCGGCTCTCGTGGAGCTTTGGCGTCAGGAACAATGGACGAAGTAACGAATCAAACGACCGACAATGTCGATCTTCGCGACGACGCGAAGGGCTCTGCCGCTCAGAGAGTGGCAGCTACAACGGCACGGGAGCTCAGTATCAACGACCTGGAAAAGTCGGACGATCTGCTCCGGGTCGCTCGCGATTTCAACTTGCACCTCCATCCGTCGCGCACGCGGCATCATCATATTCTCGACATCGCCCGCGCGGCCATCGGCCAGGGTGCCAATGTGATGGCGGAAGGCTTTCTCGATCAGGTCGGCGACTCATTTGGATTGCTGCGTTATCCGGAGCTGAATTTTCTCCCCGTGCCCGAAGATGTTTACGTTCCGCGCGCCGCAATTGATCTTTATCGTCTTCGACCTGGCCAAAAACTTTGCGGCAAGCTACGGCTGCCGCGCGACCGTGAGAAAGGTCTCGTGCTGGACGACGTCATCACGATTGAAGGCGGGCCCGCTGAAAAGTGGACCGAGCCGACCGATTTCGAGAAACTGACGCCGCAGTTCCCGCAGGGCCGGATTATGCTCGAAAATCCAAAGACGAACTCGATTTGCGCGCGTGGAGTCGATCTGCTCGCGCCGCTCGGTCGCGGCCAGCGCGGGTTGATCGTCGCCCCTCCGCGAGTGGGCAAGACGATTTTGCTCAAGGAGATCGCGAAGGCCATTCGTGTAAATCATGCCGAGATTGTTTTGATCTTGTTGCTGGTGGACGAGCGTCCAGAGGAAGTGACCGATCTCGCGCGCGAGATCGATTGCCAGATTTATCATTCCAACTTCGACGAGAATGTGCAGCGACATGTCCAAGTGGCGGAGCTCGTGCTTGAGCGCGCGAAGCGTTTAGTCGAAATGAAGGAAGACGTAGTGATTTTACTGGATAGCCTCACACGACTTTCGCGCGGCTATAATAACTTGCAGCCGAACAAAGGCCGGATCATGTCGGGGGGCGTCGAAGCCAAGGCATTGGTCAAGCCAAAGAAATTTTTTGGCTCCGCGCGAAACGTCGAGGAAGGCGGTAGTCTCACCATTCTTGCGACGGCGCTCACGGAAACCGGCAGCCGCATGGACGAATTGATCTTCGAAGAATTCAAAGGTACTGGAAACATGGAGCTGCATCTCGACCGCGCGTTGCAGGAAAAACGGCTTTATCCCGCGATTCATCCGTTGCTCTCAGCGACACGGCGCGAGGATCTGCTTTATCACCCGGAAGAATGGGAACGAGTCCAGCAACTGCGCAAAGCGATGGCCGCGCTCCCGCCAATCGAAGCAATGGAAAAGTTGATCGACAACTTGCACGCGACGAAGACGAATGCGGAGTTGTTGCTCAGCGGATTGAAGTGATTGCGAGCGCCGCGCAGCTTCGTGAGCTTGGTCCTCAACTTGAATCCGTCGACCGCGTCGCGATCGACACGGAAGCGGACAGTCTTCATTGCTATCGTGAAAAGCTCTGTCTTCTTCAAATCAGCATTCCGGGCGACAATTTCATTGTCGATCCGCTAGCCGGTGTCGACCTTGCGCCGTTGCGCGATGCGCTTGCGGGAAAAGAGATCGTGCTTCACGGCGCCGATTACGATCTGCGGTTGCTCCGCCGGAATTTGAATTTTGTGCCGCAGCGCATTTTCGACACCGTTATCGCCGCGCGAATGATCGGTATTCGCGAATTCAGCTACGCCGCGCTGGTGAAACGTTATTTCGAAGTCGAGCTGACGAAACACTCGCAAAAAGCAAATTGGGCGCAGCGCCCGCTCTCGGCGCGCATGGCCGAATACGCGATGAATGACACGCGCTATCTTTTGCCGCTGACGGAACAGCTCGAGTCTAAGCTAGATCGGCATCAACGCCTCGAATGGTTCCAGCAATCGTGCCAGCGCGCTCTCGAGCAAGCCGCGATTGATCGCGAGCGCCATGTCGATGAAGCCTGGCGAATTGCGGGTGCGGGCGCGTTGCGGGGACGCGCGTCCGCAGTCTTGCGCGAGCTATGGAACTGGCGCGAACGCGAGGCCGAGGCAGCCGATCGTCCGCCGTTTCATATCTTGCAGAATCGCGAGCTGCTGCACTCAGCCGATAAATTCGCGGCCGGCGAAACTCCAGATTACAAACATTTTTCCGATCGTCGCCGCCGCGGCTTTCGCGAAGCCGCTCACCGTGCGTTGAAGTTACCCGAAAAAGATTGGCCCGTTCGGCCGCACCGATCTGGGACACGTCCGACCGCTGAAGTGGTGAAATGCACTGAAAAACTTCGCCAGAATCGCGATCATGCCGCAAAGGAATTACACATCGAATCTTCCTTCATTGCTCCGCGCGCGACTCTGGAAGCCATTGCCGCCGACCCATCCCGCGCCGACGCACTTCTCGTTCCGTGGCAGCGTGACTTGCTACAACTGCAGGGATAGGCGCTTCGCACGGCCGACCAGGTCAAACTCTTCTAAGACGCTGCAAGACGAACAGGGCGGCTAGGACACAAACGATGATCGCGGCGATGGCGATGAGTACTTTCTCAATAGAGAGACGACTGAAACGAGATGGCTTTTCAGCACCTGCACCGGTGAGCGGCCAATGGCCTCTGATGCAGATCGGCGTGCCGATGTCGATCCAATCGTAAAACCACTTGGCGGGATTGGCGCCTGTGAGCGGCAACCGAATGCAGCCATGCGAAGCCGGATCGCGCGGCACTTTTTGGAATCCGTGAATGAAAATATTCTCGTGCACTTGCACGCTCCAAGGCATCGGTGCGTTGTGATACAGCCGCGAACGATGCATGGGCGTTTTGACCGGACCGGCTTTGAAATCGCCCGGCGGCGTTTTCCGTCCTTCACGCCCTGAACTGATGTGACTGTCGAGAACGAGGCGCGCGCCTTGATAAGCGCGCAGGCGTTGGCCTACCAGATCCACTTCGACACGTTTCGGCACGAACCGGATCGCAACTCTTTTAAAAAAGCCACTGGCAACCACTGCTGTCATTCCATCGTCGCTCCAGGTAACGGTCGCGCCTGCGCCTTGCAGTTCGTTGAGCGGTACTAAGAGAGTCCCGCTTGTTAATTTTCGCAGTTGCGAGGCGTCAAGTGGCTTACCGTTCAGTGTAATTTGTTTCGACTCTTGATTTACCTGAACCTCCCAGCCGAGCGGCGGCGCGATTTCGTCGACTGGAATGAAGAGCATTTGCGCATTATCGGGAAAGCTGATGCCGTCAATTTCGGTGGCTGCTACGCCCGGTGCCGGCGGGATGATTACCAGCCCTAGGCAGGCCAATCCGAGCTTCGCGAACCAACGCATTGGATGAGAAAAAGCGCAGGCTACGGGTTGGCGCAAGCGTTCAAAAATTCGACGTCTACGTCCGCGTAAAAATTTTCGCCAGGAGAAAATGCATCGGCAAATAGATCACGAGCGGAAAGCCGAGCATCAAGAGCAAGACAAAAACTGGCCGACGCAGGATCGTCTGCGGTTGTTCGCCGAAACCGTAGACCCAGTTGATGTTCTCGCTCGGATTGGTAACGAAATAGGAAATCGGCAAAACGATGAGCGCGACGATTGTTTGCCAAAAGAATGCCCGGCGATCGTAGCCGAGCCGGCAAAGCAACCACAAAAGAAGAACGGGCAGCACGAGATGGAATAAGGATAAACCGCGAATGTATAGCGGAATCTTGGGGTCGAACATATAGGCGCTGAGCGCGATCAAAGATTTTCCCGTCGCGAGGCGAAACCAAAAATCGATGTTCCAAACCAGTTCAAGTAAGAGCACTGAAAGCCCCATCATGCTGACAAGCAGCGCATTCTCGAGCCACAGCGCCGCGAGGGTAACGAACAACGCGATATCGGAGAACCAGAGAAAATTTGCCGGGCCGTACTGTTTCCAATAAATCGGCACCAGCACTGCGACGAACAGCGTATAAGCGATTTTGAGCCAGATCGGGACCACAAATCAGTCGACGTATTTTTGGGCGATGGGCATGCGGCGGCCGAGACCAAAGGCACGACTGGTGACTTTGAAGCCGGGCGCGGCTTGTTCGCGTTTGTATTCGTTGAGGTCGACGCGGCGTTGGACCCAGCGCACAGTTTTTTCGTCCAGTCCGCGGGCGATGATGTCGCGCGCGCTCAAGTTTTCTTCGACATAGAGCCGAAGGATTTCGTCCAGCATTTCATAGGGCGGCAACGTGTCCTGATCTTTTTGGTTCGGTTTGAGCTCCGCGCTCGGCGCCTTGTCGATTGTCGATCTTGGAATGATTTCTCTTTCACGGTTCATCCAGCGCGCGAGTTCATAAACCATCGTTTTCGGAACATCGCTAATCACTGCAAGACCCCCGGCCATGTCGCCGTAAATCGTGCAATAACCGACCGCCAGCTCGCTTTTGTTGCCGGTCGAGAGAACGAGATGCCCGAACTTGTTCGAAAGCGCCATCAGAGTCATCGCCCGCAAACGCGGCTGCATATTCTCTTCGGTCTCGTTCTCCGGCAGGCCGGAAAAGATTTCCTTAAACTGGCTCTTGAAGACCGCGAACGTTTCGGCGACCGGGATATGCAGCAATTTGATTCCGAGATTTTCCGCGAGCTTCTTTGCGTCTTCGATGCTGCCGCGCGACGAATATTGGCTCGGCATCGATACGCCGGTGACGTTTCTCGCGCCGAGCGCTTCGACGGCGAGGACAGCGACAACTGCGGAATCGACTCCGCCGCTCAGGCCAAGCACAGCTGATTTGAACCCGCATTTTCGGAAATAATCTCTCAGCCCGAGTGAAAGCGCAGCAAACAATTGTTTCGTCGTCGGTTCTTCGCGGAATTCGACGGCGGACGTTGAATTGGTATCGACAATTTGTTCGTGTTCGCGAAAGGCGGGAAGCTGCGCGATCAAGCCACCGCTCGCGTTTACCGCGATCGAGTTTCCATCGAAAATGAGCTGGTCGTTGCCGCCGACAGCGTTGCAATAGCAAATTGGCCGGCGATACGTGCGCGCAAGCGACGCGACCATTTCGTGGCGAATCACCGGTTTGCGCAAAGTGAACGGTGACGCACTAAGGTTTAGGATTACTTCGGCACCTTGCTCAATCAGCCTTTGCGTGGGTTCACAGTCGTAAAGAGGGCGGGGAAGGTAATGTTCGGTCCAAATATCTTCGCAAATCGTGATACCAATTTTCTTGCCGTTCACCTCGAACGTTTCGACCCGATCCGCCGGTTGAAAATAGCGGTCCTCATCGAACACGTCATAAGTCGGCAAGAGCGATTTGTAGGCTTTGCGGATCGGTTCCCCACGCACGAGCAGTGCCGCCGCATTGTGAAACGGCTTACCTTTTCCTTGGTTTCGATCGACGAATCCGACCAGCAAGGCGGCTTTGCTCACTCGGGCATGGAGCTTGTCCAAAATCTCGAGCGTTTCCGAAACAAAACGCGATTTGAAGACGAGGTCCTGTGGTGGATAGCCAGTGATGGCAAGCTCGGGTGTAATCACCAGTTCTGCACCCGCTGCAGCTAAACGGTCGTAGGCTTGACCAATTTTCTCAAAGTTGCCCAGCAAATCTCCGACCGTCGGATTGAGCTGCGCAAAGCCCACTTTCATCTGGATTAATACAGTTTAACTCAGGCTCTGACGCAAGCGGTGTCGGCGCGCCTACTCTGCAATTTTTTAGCTCGTGGCAGTACTTGTATTAATCGAGTGCCCGGCTTCCCTAGACTCACTTGCGTCTTCGCGCTCGGAGCCTCCCACCGCAAGGGCGCGAGCTGCAATCGGCTTTTGTGCTACTTGGTAGTATCGAGCACGGCCCGGTGCTTGTAGCCTTTATTCAGCGCGTCATCCGCCCCTTCTACAAAGACCTTGGCCCATTCGACAAGCGCGGCGGCGAGAAAACCGGCGAAGGCGCAAATGAGGACTTTTTGGAAGAATGTCGCGTGCACCCCTTTTTGCAAGCAACGATGATGCCAGTGAATGAACTCTTTGGGGAAGATGTCGGTCTTGCAGAGGCCAGGCTCTCATTGACACCGCGCTGCTGCGCTGTGGGCGCGCAAGCTCCCGATCCAGAACTGTTTAAACGGTTTCCGAGTCTGGTCGGACCAAACACCGGACTGAAGTCCGCTGTTAGTTCGGCACGAGAGTTGCGGATCTTTTGGGGCATGGCGGAGCCAGCCGAAACGGAGACCAAGGAAATTGACCCGGATCAGTTGACCCGCTTGCTCGAGCTTGAGCTAATCCAGAAACGTGCGACTTGGAAACAAGCCGGTGAACGCGCCCGCTCGATCCGCACTGCCGGTTTCGTTTTTCTCTTCGTCCTGATCGTTGCGTGTTTGCTCGGCGGTTACGTCGCTTTCATGCGCGTTAACCAACAGCGTACAAACCAGCAGCCGAGTTCGGCGATCGACCATTGATTGTCGATCGCCGAAAGCATTTTACACTTCGCGTTGCTTGATGTGAGAGCCAGCCATTTCGTCTGGATTCACCAGCACGGCGAAGTCTATCGCGAGATTGAACCGGCCCGGGCAGTGGTTTGCCGTTGTCGAACGCAGGGATGACCTCGCGCCTTCGCACGCTTTTACCGCGACAATGCCGAGTCCGCTATTGGCTTGCTTTCGCCAATTATTTCGTGCCGGTGAGATTGCCATTCGCCTCAACATCGCACCGCACTTCTGCCGATGGATACGCCGAGTACTGCGTAACCAAATTGCGTCACGTGTACATTCTCGGTCCAAATCATTGAAGCTCCTAAGCATTTGCGGCTGAATGTAATTTCGTCCCGCGGCTGCCTTGCTTTTGTCGGCCGTCGCCAATCATTCCCGGCTTAGATTCCTGAGCCTGTAGAGGGGCGACGGTAAAGCTGGAGAAGAGAACGACGCTAATCGAGGGGGGAATTCGCATCGTCCGATCTTAACAAGATCAACAATCGAGTTGCAACCTATTCCGTCGCCCGCGCACGCGGTGCGTCGCCGCTTGGCTTCGACTGCGCCAGGCGCGTCGCTTCGTTTCGATCGTTGATCACGAATGTGTTGTTCTCGCCGTGTTTCGACCACGGCCCGCGGGGCACGTCCTTAAAATCGACGAACTGCCAATCGGTTACGTCAGTTTCGTTTAAGCCAAGATAATCGCGCACCGCCGGCGAAACATCGAGGCCGGCGCCTTTGTTCAGGTTTGGTTTTGGCCGCTCGTCGCCGAAAACGTATTGCCAGTGGTCGGTCCGAAACGGCCCGGCGTCCTCCCATTGTGCGTAGGCGATCTTGTTTCCTTTGCGAATCGCGATCCAGCGATCTTTGCAAACCGATACCCCGGGACCTTGATACGCCTCCTTGAACCACGGCACCATACCCGGCGCTTCCGGGCGATGACCGGTCGCGGCTTTGTCGTTGTAAGGAAGCGCGCAATAAAATGGATTTTGTCGCGGCGTGAATTTTACCGGAATAAACTCGCTGCGATGTGAGGCATTTGGATCATCGAAACCGCCGTAACTCTTGGCCCATTCCTTGTCCCATGAACTCGAGCGATTCGGCACCGGATTATTTTCGGTCGGCTTTTCACCGATCCAGAAGACTGTAGTTACAATCTGGCGTTTCCACGGATACGGCTCACCCGGTGAGGGCGGGGCCGATCTCAAATGGCTGGGCTTAAAGGCAACTGATTCGATGTCCACGCGGGACGCGTCCGATTTTTTTTCGGACTTTTTGCTGAGCTTCGTTTTTGCCGGCTCCTCCTTCGTCAGCGTCCCGTGGGCAAAAAGTGCCGAGATTGACGAAAGCAAAGCGGCGATAGTGTGAGTGATCTTTCCCGGTTTCATAGCCCCACGCGCGAGAGCACAGCAGAGATTGGACGCAGTTCTTCCCTAAATAATTCGAAATCACAGTGCATGCGCTGTCGCGAGCTGCAAGAAGATTTTACCCTTACCTGCGCTTCGCGTTTTGCCGGTCGCGATTCCGGCCCTCCGAGGATTGAAATGAGGGAGATCGTACCCTCGAAAACGATCACTCGATGAATTTTCCCGGATTCAAAATCCCATTGGGATCGAGAATTTGTTTCAATTTCTGATGAAGCTCGCGCACTGGCCGGCTGGTTGCTTCTGGCCACCAGCGTTTTTTCGCGAGGCCAATTCCGTGTTCGCCGGTGATAACCCCGCCCCAAGCTAGGACTTGAGAGAATAAATCATCGAGTGTGTGTTCCACTTTCTCGCGAACGCTCGCCTCGCGATGGAAGCGGTCGGCCATGATGTTGATGTGAATGTTGCCGTCGCCGGCGTGGCCGAAACAGGCGATCGGGAACCCGGACTTTGCGCTCAGACGTTCCGCGAATTCGATAAGATCGACAATTCGGCTGCGCGGCACAACCACGTCTTGGTTTAATTTGGTCAGACCGGTTGCGCGCAATGAATTGCTAAACTGGCGGCGCAGCGTCCAAAGTTCTTCGCAGTCTTCTTCGCCGGTCGCCATTTCGAGAGCGTTCGGGTTCTTCTCGGCCAGCATTCTGCGAATGGCCTCAGCTTCACTTCGGACGCTTTCTACCTGACCATCTAGATCGACCAGCAAATGAGCATTTCCTGGTGGAACAATTGCTTTGCCGAGATCCTTCCGCGCGGCTTCCAGCGTAAAGCTGTCCGCGATCTCTAGTGACGCCGGCAGAAATCCCTTCGCGAAAATTTCATGAACGGCGGCGGCGGCATCGGACATTTTCGCGAACGCCGCTGAAATCGTCGTGCGCGCCGGCGGAAGCGGCAGCAATCGAAGCGTCATTTCGGTTACGACGCCGAGCATTCCTTCGGATCCCACAAACAAACCGACCAAATCGAAGCCGGTTTTGTTTTTGTGAATGCGGCCGCCGGTCCGCAACATCTCGCCGTTTGCGAGCGCGACTTCCAGTCCGGTGACATAATTGCGGGTCACGCCGTACTTCAGACAGCGCGGCCCACCAGCGTTGGTGGCAACGTTTCCGCCGATGCTGCAATCTTTCATGCTCGCGGGGTCGGGCGGATAAAAAAGTTTTTGCTCGCGCACAGCGGCTTTTAGATCAGCTGTAATCACGCCCGGCTCAACGATCGCGACTGCGTCAGCGAAATTTATTTCCTTGATCCGATTCATCCGCATCAGTGAAAGGGCGATCCCTTTTTTTGATGGAACACAACCGC
The DNA here is from genome assembly GCA_035315805.1 of Chthoniobacterales bacterium. Taxonomy (GTDB): domain Bacteria; phylum Verrucomicrobiota; class Verrucomicrobiia; order Chthoniobacterales; family UBA10450; genus AV40. The sequence continues at coordinate 11,332 of DATFXN010000076.1, read as the reverse complement.
CGACGTAACCAAATCCCGCCCCGCGCGCGGTGACCGGAATTTTTTGTTCCGACGCAAATTTCAGGAGCTTGGCCACCTCCGATGTCGACCTTGGGAAGACCACAACTTCGGGCGCTTCGGCGGCGAACCATTTATCGCCGCTATGCGCGGCGAGCGTTTCCGGATCGTCGGCAATTGCGTCGCGGCCGAGTAACTGCCGCAGTTCTTCGGCCAAAGACATTTAGTTCAGCGGGACGACTCGGTAGTGTCGCGACTGCTGGCTGTGGCGCTCAAGCAGGCGCTTACATTCCGGCGGGATTACCGGCGTTTCATAATCTTTCCCCGCAAAGATTTTCACCGCATTGAGGTCCTCGAAACGTAGCAGGGTGATGAATTCCATTTCGTCGTTTTCGGCTTCCCGCACGAAAACTTCGGCGCCTCTGTATCCCGGGATGGCGCTCTTGGCGATTTCGAGCAGAACTTCTTCACGCAGCAGTTTTTCGTATTGCTCGGCGTTCTCTCGAGTGGTCCAACCGTACCAAATTCGCGCAATCATGTTCTCTGGGTCTCCTTTCGTCTTGGGGTGAAGTCTTTTACATTCCCATGATCTGGTAACCGCCGTCGACGTACATCACTTGTCCGGTAATCGCTGCCGCAGCGTTGCTCGCCAGGAAAACGCCAGTCGCGCCGAGCTCGCTCGGCTCGCAACTGCGTTTCAACGGCGCGCGTTCTTGATAATGCTTCAACATCTGGGAGAAACCGCTAATGCCTCGCGCGGCCAATGTTTGCACCGGGCCGGCCGAAATGCAGTTCACGCGTATTTTCTTAGCACCTAAATCGTAAGCGAGGTAGCGAGTGGATGCCTCCAGACTCGCTTTTGCCACGCCCATCACGTTGTAATGCGGCACCACTTTTTCCGAGCCGTAATACGTCATTGCCAGAATACTGCCGCCATTCGTCATCAACGGCGCAACTTCCCGCGCGAGCGCAACCAGCGAATAGGCGCTGACGTCGTGCGCGACGCGGAACGCTTCGCGTGTTGTGCTCACGAAATCGCCTTCCAACGCTTCCTTCGGCGCGAAGGCGATTGAATGTAGCAAGAGATCGACACGATCGGTCTCGCCACGGACCTTTTCAAAAAAACTTGTTATTTCGGCGTCACTTGAAACATCGCACGAAAAGAGCGGCGTTTTTTCTCCGAACGCGGCGGTCAATTCCTCGACGTTTTCTTTCAGCCGCTCGCCCTGGTAATTGAAAATCAAACGCGCGCCGGCACTCGCCCACGCTTGCGCAATCGCCCACGCGATGCTGCGCTTGTTCGCCACCCCGAAAACAACTCCGACTTTTCCTTCCAAAACGGGCTGGGTCATACAAGGACGACAATACCCGCGATTGCCAACGCGCAAAAGCGGAGAGGGCTTGCCCCGCAAGCGCAAATCGCGATGCTTTATGCTTCACGTTATGAACATTCGACTCGGTTTCGTCGTTGGCTTGCTTGTTTGTTCAATTTCGTCCGCGCAGGAGGAATCCCCGCCCGCATCGTCGCCGACGAGCGCAGGCTCATCGCCGGCGGTTTCGCCCGCGAGCACCGCGCCACCGCCGTCGGCTTCGGTCAACCCGTCGCCAACTTCTGCCGCGCCGAAACTCACTGACGTTCTTTTCAAAAATCTCAAGACGCGTTCCATTGGTCCCGCCGTCATGGGCGGCCGCGTATCGGACATCGCGATCGATCCGCGCAATCCTTTTGCTTTTTACGTTGCCCTTGGTCACGGCGGAGTTTTCAAATCGAACGACAGCGGCGTTTCGTTCGATCCGATTTTCGACAAGCAACCGGTGATGTCGATCGGTGCAATCGCGGTCGCGCCGTCGGATTCGGATGTGATTTGGGTCGGCAGCGGTGAAGCGAACGATCGAAATTCATCGGATTGGGGCGACGGCGTTTATCGAACAAGCGACGGCGGCGAACATTGGAACAATGTTGGATTGAAAGAGAGCCGCTGCATCGCGCGCGTCGTTGTCGATCCAAAAAGCGCGGAGACCGCTTACGTGGCGGCGATGGGACATTTGTGGGCGGACGGAGGCGAGCGCGGTCTTTATAAAACAACGGACGGCGGCAAGACTTGGAAATCAGTTTTGCAAGCAGCGGCGCCGCACAACGCCCGCACCGGCTGCGGTGACGTCGTTGTCGACCCAAACAATTCGCAAACCGTTTATGCGGCACTTTACGCGCGCCAACGTACACCTTGGAGTTTCGTTTCCGGCCCGAATGCGACTGCTGGTGAAGATGTCGGCGGCATTTTCAAAAGCACCAACGGTGGCGGGAGTTGGAAAAAATTGAGCAGCGGACTTCCCACTCAAACCGGACGTATTGGCCTCGCCGAGAGCGCGAACAAACCAAACGTCGTTATGGCCGTCGTGCAAAGTTACGAAGGCGGAACTGGCAACATCAGCGATCTCCGCAGCAAAAGCGGCGGCGTTTTTCGATCCGAAGACGGCGGCGAACATTGGACACGCATGAGTGCGATGGATCCGCGCCCGTTTTATTTCAGCCAGATCCGGATCGATCCGGCAAACGATCAGCGCGTTTATTTGTTGGGATTTGCACTCCTCGTCTCGGATGACGGCGGCAAAAATTTCCGAGAAGATCTTTCGGAAAAAGTTCATCCGGATTGTCACGCCCTCGCGATCCAACCCGGCACAGCGCCGCCGCCGAAACCGCCCAAGCCGGAAGACAAAAACAAACCGCCAAAGCCGCCGGTTTGCCTTCGTTTACTGCTCGGAACTGATGGTGGTCTGTATCAAAGCTTTGCCGGTGGAAAAAATTGGGACCACTTGAACAAGATTCCGTCGGGAGAGTTTTATCGGATCAGCGTGGACGATTCGAAACCGTACTTCCGCATCGCCGGCGGATTGCAGGACAATGAGAATTGGGTCGGGCCTAGCGGTGTGCCAAGCAAAGAAGCGATTCGCAATTCGGATTGGACCGCGCTCGCCGGCGGGGACGGTTTTTATGTTTTGTTCGACCCGACCGATCACGACACGTTTTATGCCGAGAGCCAGGGTGGGGAGGTTCATCGACTAAATTTGCGCAATGGCGAGCTGCGCCGTTTGCGTCCCGAGCCGTCGGAAGGCGCGGTGCGTTATCGCTTCCATTGGAATTCGCCCATGGTGATGAGCAAGCACAAACCGGGCGTGATTTATCTCGGCGGCAATTGCGTCTTCAAGCTAACCGATCGGATGGAAAAATATTCAGTGATCAGTCCGGACCTCACGCATAACGACCCGAACAAAACGAATGCAGTCGGCAGTGGCGCGGAAAACTACGGCGTCGTCTTTTCGCTCGCTGAATCGCCTAAGCGCGCCGGATTGCTCTGGGCTGGAACGGATGATGGTCGTCTTTGGATCACTGAAAACGACGGTGGCAAATGGACTGAGCTCACAAATAATTTGCCGGAGCCCGCGCGCGGACAATGGGTCGTGCGGATCGAACCGTCGAACGTCAATCCAAATGTCGCCTACGTCGCGACTAACGCGTATCGGGCTGGCGACGATCGTCCGATGATTTTGCGCACAAGCGATCTTGGCAAGACCTGGCAATCAATCAGCGGCGACCTTCCGACGAATGCTTCAGTAGAAGTTATTCATGAGGATCCCGTGAATCCGAAGTTGCTCTACGCCGGGACACACTTCGGATTATTTGGATCGTTTGACCAAGGCGCCCACTGGGTCCGCGTCGGTGATGTGCCGCCGGTGCGCGTCGATGATATCCAAATTCAACCGCGCACAGCCGATCTCGCGATTGCGACGCATGGCCGCAGCATCGCCGTGCTGGACGACACTACGCCTTTTCGCGAGTTCACGCCCGAGATCGCATCTAAACCGGCGCATCTGTTCAGTGTGCGCAATGTGACCGGCGCGTATTTACAGCCGGGATTTGTCGACTCAAACGGGAAAGGAGTTTATCGCGGAAAGAATCCCGACGAAGGCGCGCTCTTCACGGTTTGGGTAAAGGAGTTTACCGGCGACGAAATTAAAGTCGCCGTGACCAAAGCGAACGGCGCACCGGTCGCCAACCTAAAAGCGCCCGGCACGCCGGGGTTCACGCGGCTGAATTGGGACCTGCGGCCGACCAAAGACGTCAGCGTCGAATACGGCGGCGACGATCCGAAACGGTTGCTGCCGGCCGGCGATTACAACGCCGAACTAACTTTCGGTCCGAACAAAGTGAAACAAAGTTTCCACGTTGATCTGGCCGAAGGAATTACGCCAAGGTAATTAGCACGCAATCGCGTGCCGCCGGCAGACGCCGGAGAGCGTTTCCCAAAGTGCGTCGACAACGCGATTCACCGACAAGCGGACCGATTCGAAATTCCGATTGTCGATCTTGTCGGCAAGCATTTTGCGCTCGGCGGCGGAATGTTCTTTATCCGCTTCGATGTGAACCGAGAAATACTCGTAACCTTTCGGATCAGTGAACCCGTAATGCTTCTTCAATCCGTCAATCTTCGATTCGCAGATCGCAGGGATTTGGCTTTCGTAAGCGTAAAGCGCGGCCAAACCTGCCGCCGTCAATCCTTCGCCGCAAACTGACCGGAATGTCTCGATCAGATTTTTCGTCTCTGGCTCCTTCTCGGCGTTCGCAAGATCGACATCGTCCACTCCGAGGGCGTTGGCGAATTGTTTCCAAAGCTCGGGATGATTCGGCGAACCGGCTTCTTCATCGATCAAGTTCGAAAGGATTTGTTTCCGGATAGGTTGATCGTCGCAGTTCGCGTGCACGGCCGAGAGGTAAGTCGGAAACGCCGCGACATGATGATAGTACTGCTTCGCGTAATCTGTCAGTGCCGCTTTGCTCAATTCCCCGCGCGTCCACGCGAGATAAAACGGATGTTTTAACAAATGCTTCTCCGCGATGTCATTGTCGATCTTATCGAGATGTTCGTTCATAATATGCTTGCGATCTATGTGGCGTTATACGCCGCTAATAGAAACTGGCAACCCATGAATGTTCACCATTGATGGTGATAGTGCCCAAGCCGCTTCCAGGCCTCGTGCGGAGTAAACGAATCGTATGTCTCGGAATCGCGCATCCGAATTTCGCTGCGAGTTAGAAACTGAAGCCCTCTCGTTTGTGGTCGTATCGAACCCCCCATCGGTTGCCATAACGTGCGATGATCAAAGGCTTCTTCCAGCCTACTTCATCGATTCCCGGACCACCGTTCTCGTGTGTGAAAAACAGCGCATATCGTGAATCGTCATCGTAAAATCGTTCGCCGCGATAGAGCGGATAACGTTTTGCGATCTGTTTTTGATCGAGACCGAAAAGATCGACATCACACGAGCAAAGAGGCAGTAATAGGGCTAGAAGCGGGAATCGAACGGGCTCACGCCGATTTCAAAATGTGTTTGATGCCGCGGATGGGGATGACGAGCCACTTTAGGCATTTCGCGTTGTTGCGCAATTCTGCCGCAAATATGTGATAAAACAGTAGTTACCTGCGAAGGGGCAAAATAACCGCTTTGTCGTTTTCACGCAGAATCACGCAGTTCTAGTGTCCGAATTTGTCCGAAAAGGTTTCGCGCGGAGCCGTAACGGAAATCACGGAAAAAAGATGCACACGCTGGGTTGCCCCTGCGCAACGACGTCTTCTCTTGAGCGCGCCCTCAGGGCAGCGCAAAAATTAAGCACGCGCATGGCCCAAGCTGGGATATTTGGAGAAGGTCGGCATGTTCAAATCTACCGAAGGAAAAGAATGGGCCGTTGAAATCACATTCGACGACCGACGCAACGCTCAGACAAAAGATCTGCGGCCGGACCTTCCTCTGCTCATTATTAGGAATCAGAATTAGACTTCCTCGTCACTCGTCACTGGCCACTCGTCACTTTTCCTGCCATCGTAATTGATGACCGCGAGACGAATACTGCTCGCCCTGATCTGCTTCGCAGGCATCCGCGCCCTCGCGGCTGAGCCGAGCGCTACGCCATCACCGTCGCCGTCCGTCATTGAGTCCCCTGCCCCCACCCTAGCGGAATCGGTTACGGAGCTTTCAGCACAACGAGCAGCCGCGGAGCGATCGAAGATTTATTGGGCTGGACGAGATTACAGCCACTGGCTCGATCAAATTGCGAAAAATTCCGGCATTGGCTTCTTGCAGCGACCAGTTTTCGATCGCGTGACTTGGATGCGATTGCTTGCGTCAATCGCAGGGCTGGTCCTGTTGTCGATCCTTGCCGGCTGGTTCCTCCGAATCGTTAGGCGACATGCCGGCGAAATCGAATCGAACCGCCAGCAATCGGCGATCGCGTTGACCCTTTCGGCGCTGCGCAAACCAGTTGCGCTTTTTCTTTGGATGTGCGGTGGCGCGTTTGCCTTTATGCCGGTCGCCCTCGGCATCAAAGGCCGGGCAACTCGCATTTTCTCCGTCAGCGCGATCACAACCATTATCTACGCCGGATGGATCATTGCATTCCTCTGGCTTTTGTTCCGCGCCGTCCGCGCAGTTGAAAAACGGATGCGCCAATGGGCGGACCGCACCGGCAGCGTCGTCGGCAAAGTAATTATTCCAATCGTCGGTCACACCTTGCGGCTGGCCGTCCCGCTGCTCGGCGTCATTCTTTTGCTGCCGTTACTGCGATTGCCGGAACACTGGACCTGGGCCACTGAAAAAGGCTTCGGCATTTTGCTGATCGCTGCGTTGTCGATCTTGATCGTTCGCGGCGTCAACGCCGTCCAGTCCGCGCTCTTGAGCGGACGACGCCTCGATGTTCCGGACAGTTTGTCAGCGCGAAAGATTTTCACCCAGGTCTCGGTGATTCGAAAAATCATCGTCACTGCGGTCGTGATCCTCGCCACCGGTTCGATCCTGATGTTGTTCGATCCCGTCCGCCAATTCGGCACCAGCATTCTCGCCTCCGCCGGGATCGCCGGCATCGTGATCGGTTTTGCCGCGCAGAAAACTTTAGGAAACGTGCTCGCCGGAATTCAGATCGCACTTACCCAACCGCTGCTGATCGACGACATCGTGGTGGTCGAAGGCGAGTTCGGCCAAATCGAAGAGATCACGCTCACGTATGTCACCGTGCGGACGTGGGACCTGCGACGGTTGATCTTGCCGATCACGCATTTCGTCGAGAAACCGTTCCAGAACTGGAGCCGCGTTTCGACCGAGCTGCTCGGTACCGTGATTCTCTTTCTCGATTATCAGGTGCCGATGGGCGAGTTGCGCAAGGAATTAAAGCGCCTGGTCGAGAACAATCCGAAGTGGGACAAGAAAGTTTGCGGACTCCAGGTCACCGATACCACCGAACACGCCATCCAAGTGCGCGCGTTAGTTAGCGCCACTGATCCCGGCAAAACCTTCGATCTCCGGTGCGAAGTGCGCGAAGGCCTGATCCAATTTCTCTGTCACAACTATCCCGAAAGCCTGCCGCGCAGTCGCAACATGAATGTCGACGACGAATCACCGCGCGCTCAGCGAAAACAAAAGGACGAGGTGACGCCAGGTGCTGAGCACGAACGGGGTTCAAAAACACCCGGAGTGCACCCTGATAAAGCGCGTGATGGAGCTACTGGTTAAAATGGGCGGAAAGCGAATGGAGCGAGTGGGGCGCCGGCCGTTACAACTTTGTATTCCGTGATTTTTTCCATTGCTTATGCTGTGCCGTTATACAGTCCCTGTTCAAATCTTTTCGGTTCGAGCAAAGATAATTTTCAACCGCCAATTCTGTTTCAATTCTCAGTTTGGTTTTGTCTCAATTGGCATTCGGTGATCCTTAGCTTTGCTAAGCGTGACCATCCGAAGCAGCTTTAAAAAAGGTTTTTCGGCTCGCGATCAAGCACAACATCATCCTGTGAAAAATGAAAAACCGTTAAGGTGAAATCACCTTTTCGGTTTTGGTTATACGCTTAATGAATGACGCAGCGAAAATCTCCGGATAAAACGGCGCCTTCCGATCATCTTTGGGCGCCAGCTCGAACTACTCCACTCTCAAGCGCCGCTTCATATCCCTGTATGCGGTATCAATGAGTTTTTGTAGGGCCGCGGCGTTGACGATCCTGCCGGGCCCGAGCTTCACGTGCCGCATAAACCTACCCATGCCTTCCAACAGGCCTTTCGGATCGGTCAGCTCGGCCCCGCGGAAAAACCCGACATTGACGTGGAATTTGAAGGCGTTGACGTAGGCGAATGCCGCGCTTCCCACACATGCGGTCGGACACCCATCGTGCAATACCTCCCGCACATCATCTCCACACCTGCGCATGGCCTCAAACCAGCCGCATGCGACGGTTCCCAATTCATCCGAATGCGCTTTCATCCAGCGAGCGATGGCAGGATCTCGCTTGACCGTGCCGGAGAACCGCAGGATTTGGGGCATGGTGATTACAGTCCTGGGAGAAGTCACCTAATGAGACAGAGATAAGCCACGGGCGGGGTTCGTGGCAAGGTTGCTGACGGTCATCGCATCAGGGGCCGTTGGCTTCATCGCTTGGTTAGGCATTTTTTAACCCAGCGCCCACCGCCAATGGAATCTTCATCTCGACGCTGATCAGGTGCAGATCACTCGTGCCGTGCTCCTGCGCTGTTTGCTACTGGAAATGAGTGATAACGCTGCTGAAATCGCCGCAATGCGACCCTCTCGAGAGCGCGAGGTGTCTGGCGTCCGCTGACTGGAATGAAACAGTATCGGCCGCCGAAAACGCTGGCGTACTCGTAGCGGGGCCAGTAGATCGGATAACCAACGCCTCGGCGATTCTCGCGCACGTGGGACGAGAACCGAAGATGATCGCGCAAACGGCGACGAAGCGAGCCAGCCTGACCAATGTAGAAGATGCAGCTCTTGCCCGCCGGATAAGTGAAGCGCACGCCAGGCCTCGCAATGAGGAAGTAGACTCCACCGGAAGTAGGAATGTCGTGGCTGGCGAGGCGCCAAAAATCCGCCAGCGGTGTTGGCCGAAGATCGTCAAGAAATGTGAATGTGCCCACACGTGTTGCTTTCGCCTAACGAGAAAAAGATAAGCCAACGGCGGGGGTCGGTTGCAAGGTTGCTGACATTCATTTGATCTGGGGCCGTTGGCTTCATCGGTTGGTTAGACCTCATTTCGCCTGGCACCAACCCAGCGGGGAACTTGCCTCTTATAGATCTGCCAACTGGCGCCATGCCTTTGCGAGAGCCACGGCTCCTCCCCGAAGACGACGCGCAAGTGGAATGCGATGGCGATGAGCAGCGTGCAATAACGCCCATTGAATGCCGCCCCAGATAAATCCTCCGATTGCGGCGATAATCGAAGCGACTTTTGCCCAATTCGCATACTTGCGCTGGCGATGGAAAAACACCAAGCCAGCAAAAACACTCGGTAAAATCGCACCAACTGCTAACAGCAGCAGATCAGTTGGGCTGTTCATGCGGTCTAACGAGACCAAGCTGAGGTGCCGCTACCGGAACCGCGACTCGCTTCTGAAAAATCTGTTGAAGTGTTCATGTGGAAATATTCTTGCCGGGTAGCGGTTGCCTCCAGCGTATGGTTAGGCTCTGGCGTGTGTTAGTACGGTGCTAATGAATAGGTTTCCGGAAATTTCCTACGCTCCGGTCCTTCGAGAGCGTAAGCGATCTCGCCAATGACTGCGCGGCGAATACGAGAGGGCTGTGCACGAAGCACCTGAGCAAAGCGTCGGTCGCCCCAGCGCTGTAGTAGGCCGACTAGAATCGCGGCGTGAGCTTCGCCTGCGCCGCCATCGAATCCTACGGTGTACGTGGCGCGAAACAACTGTGCGAGTCCAAAAGGCTCTTTCCTAATCGCACGTTCAAGGGCGCGTGCGTAGTCGAAACCGGCATATTTTCCGGCATTGATGCAGTCAGGGCTCGCCCACTCACGCAACTGAGCAGCACTAGGCGGTTCGAGCGGTCGGGCGTGCACCGAAGATGCCACTCCAAGGAGAACTGCTAATCCCGCCATGAACGCGATACGCATCCGCCTAACGAGACAGAGATAAGCCAACGCAGGGTGCGGTGGCAAACACACTGAGGTTTTCTTGCAAAGGGCGCGTTGGCTTCATCGTTTGGTTAGGCGTATGCGGTGCGATCATATCGGGCGCGTGAGTTCCGTCCCGCAGTACGGACAGAAACGAGTACGGCGCCATGGTTGGATGAACGCGAGGGTGTGGGAATTCATAAATTCACCGCGGTCTTCAGGACGTTGGGATTTTCTCAAGTCTTTGCTTCCTCCCTCTCCCCCTGGTAGATAACTCTTACGCGAGTCGCCGGGCGCGGGGTTGTTCCAACCTTCGTCGTTTTCGCGCGCTCCGCAGCTCCTGTTACCATTTCCACACACATGCGCGCGCTTGGACCTGATTTTTCTCTGGACGCTTGACCTCTCAGGAGATTTTGATCTCGTGATGCGTGGCTTACTGCTGAGGGGTCTCTCCAGGCGGAGCTCCCTGATCCGGAGAATTGTCTTGGGGCGTCGCCGCTGCCGCTCTCTTGGCAGCCCATCTGGCTTTCATAGCAGCTGAGAGCTGCGCACGTCGTTCGGGTGTGATCTGGCGCTTTTGCTTGACCTCCTTGAAAGAAATCCTTCCGCTCGCGCGCGCGGGTTTGGTCGCGGTCTTTGCCGTTAGGCGTCGTTGATTCTTTTGAAGTGCCACGACCCTAACAGGGATAAGATCCTCCCGAGCCTGAGCTGCGCGTTTACGTTTGGTCTTAGCCAAACTCGCAGCCTCCGCCGCGCTGAGTTTTTGTTTCAGGCTTGCAAGTTTCTTTGCACCTTTTTGCAAGCGCGCTTCAAGCCGTTGGATCTTTTTGGTGAGCTTCTTAATCTTCATAGGCAAATGGTGACTCCGTCGGACCGCCGACACAAGTGGAGTATCGATTTAGTAACGGGTGGATGGTTGCCCTTCAGGCCAACTTCACGCACGCGCGCGCGTCGGTTCGCATGTGTAAATGTCCGATCCGGCTGTTTTCCGTTCAGCACGGCCTTCATTGACGCGCTTATATTCACGTCAAGACGTGACTACATTCCGGCTCACCCAGGCAGCCACTGTTTCCTGACTGTGATCCGGGCCAAATAACTTGTCCGGACAGCTCGTCCCACCAGGCAGGTTGTAACCTGGCGTAAAGGCGTGACCGTAAACATTTGCAGCTGGTATGTCGTACTGCTCCAGCAGCCATGCAATCAAGGCTGCGGACGATTTGACCTGATCATCCGTGAGCGCTTCATCTGGTTGGCCAACGTGCTCGATCCCAATCGAGTTCTCGTTCGCGCCGCGACAGTGATTCGCCCGGTCGCTATCGCGCACCATCTGATATATATCGCCGTTCTTGTCGATTACATAGTGCGCTGAGACTTGTCGTCCG
>DATFXN010000075.1:0-2521 GCA_035315805.1 Chthoniobacterales bacterium | reverse complement strand
CGTTCGCGCGGCGAGCACCGAAATGGCCGAGCGCTGGCCGCCGGGTTTGATCAAGCGTTGGCCCGGGTACGGCATTGAGCGATTCCTGCGCGCGCCGAATGATCTGACCAATATCCTGGCCGGCAGCGAAGGAACCCTAGCAGCCATCTTCTCCGCTGAGCTCAGAATTTCTCCCCTGCCCCGCGAGAAAGGTTTGGGTCTGATCTTTTTCGCGTCGGTGGCTGAAGCAATGCAGGCGACGGTTGAGCTTCTCGATCTCAAGCCTGCCGCGATCGAACACATCGATCGGCCCTTGTTCGACGGAACCAAAGGTCAACTTCAGTTTCAGGCCGCGCGCGATCTACTCGAGCTGGACTCGCAACGGTGCGAATCGATTTTGATCGTTGAGTTCTACGAAGACGTCGCGGAACGGCTATCGATTCTGCAATCCAGGAAAATTGGGCTGCGCACAAAAATCATCACTGACGCGGCGCAAATGAACATGGTCTGGTCCGTGCGCAAATCCGGTCTGTCACTCTTGACCGGATGCATTGGGCCGGCGAAGCCGGTCGCGTTCATCGAAGACGCTGCTGTTCGTCCCGCCCAATTGCCGGATTACGTGCGTGGTTTGCGGTCAATTATGAAACCGCTGGGGCTGACGGCGAGCTATTACGGACATGCCGCCAGTGGACTTTTACATGTGCGACCGGTGCTCGATATGCACAGCGGCGCCGATCTGAAAAAATTCCGCCAAGTCGCCGATGAAACTTCCGCGCTGGTGCGTCAGTTCAAAGGCTCGCTCTCCGCCGAGCACGGCGTTGGTATCGCGCGCACCGAATATATGCGCGAGCAACTTGGCAACGAGTTGCTCGACGTGATGCGCGAAATCAAACGCGCATTCGATCCCAAAAATGTTTTCAACCCTGGGAAAATTTTTTCCGACGGCCGACACAGGATCGACAGTCATTTGCGCGAGAATTTTCCTCGTCCGCTCAAGCTTCCATTTCAGCCAGTGCTGGCGTTTGCATTCAAAGACCGGTTATTCACCGGCAACCTCGAACAATGCAACGGCTGTGGCGGCTGCCTTAAACAGAGCGACATCATGTGCCCGACGTTCATCGCAACACACGATGAAGTGATGTCTACACGCGGCCGCGCCAACATCATTCGGGCCGCGCTCGAGCTGCGGGCAAATGGACACGACCCGCTTGAATCCCCCGAGCTCGACGCGGCGCTGAGCAACTGTCTCTCCTGCAAAGGTTGCACGCCGGAATGTCCGTCGAACGTGAACCTCGCGCTGCTGAAGGCGGAAATGCTTCACGCGCGATGGAGTCGCGATGGTCTGCCTTTGCGCGAACGCATTTTGAGCAATGTTGATTTGTTAGGCAAACTCGGCTGTCTCATGCCGAGGCTGACGAATCGACTTCTGGCTTCCAAAGCCGCGCGCGTCGCAATGGAGAAAGCAATCGGAATCTCCAGACGACGCTCGCTGCCGCATTACGCAAAAGAACGCTTCGACAGATGGTTCGCGAAAAACTGTAGCGGCGGTCTGAGAGCGCCGCTACAGAAGAAACGAGGCCCCGTGATCCTTTGGGACGACACGTTTGTGCGCTATCACGAGCCGCACATCGGCATCGCCGCAGTTAAAGTGCTCGAGGCGCTCGGATTCGAAGTCTTGCTCGTGAAGAATCGCCGCTGTTGCGGACGACCGGCATTCAGCCAGGGAAATCTCGATGCCGCGGCAAAACTCGCCGAACACAACATCTCTCAACTCTCAACTCTCAAGTCTCAACTCTCAACAGCTCCGATTCTCTTCCTCGAACCGTCCTGTTGGTCGATGTTTGTCGAAGATTACCGCGAGCTGAAAGTCGACGACGCCGAACACATCGCGGCCCGCTGTTTCCTGTTTGAGAAATTCGTAGACGATTTGCTGGCGCAAGAATCGGAGGCCCTTCGGTTTAACGAACGAACGGCGAACGTCCTTATCCACCCGCATTGCCATGCGAAATCGATCACTAGTCCGGCGTTCATGGGGAAACTTGCCGAACGTTTGCCTGGACGAAAAGCGACGGTATTGGATACAGCGTGCTGCGGGATGGCAGGCGCGTTCGGCGCGCTCGCAGAAAAATACGATCTATCGCTCCAAGTCGCGCAACGCTTGCTCGATCAAATCGAAAATCAGCCTCCCGAGACAGAAGTAATCGCCTCGGGCACAAGTTGCCGCCATCAAATTACCGACCTAACGAATCTCCGGCCAAAACACATGGCCGAGCTTCTTGCAGAAGCGTTGTAGCAGGAAAGCTGGCGCTAGGGTTTTGGTGGCGCCGCGGGTTTTGCGGCTTCACCGGGTTTCGGCGGTGCGCCGCCACCAGATGCGCCGCCGGGAATATCTTCGTCAGGGGCTGCGAGGATATCGTGTTCAACGAATGATTCGGGATGATTGGCCAGTTCTTTGCGTAACGCGGCGATTTGTTCGGGTGTAACGGGACTTGCGTTGTTTCCCCACTCGCTTCGTTCGTAGGTCATGACGTCGGCGATTTGT
>DATFXN010000074.1:0-86452 GCA_035315805.1 Chthoniobacterales bacterium | reverse complement strand
AAGGTTTTCTCGCCGCGTTTGAGCGCGCCGGCTTTTACGGGATCCAGATTCTCAAACGCGATGTCGACCCATGGAGGACAGTGCAAGGAATCGAATTTCGTTCGATAACGATCGAAGCTTTCAAAGGGAAACAGGGTGAATGTTTCGAGCGCAATCAGGCCGTGATTTATCGCGGGCCGTTCAAGGAAGTGCACGACGACGACAATCATCGAATGGAACGCGGCCGACGCTATGCGGTTTGCGATAAGACTTACAACCTTTACAAGAAAGCGCCGTATCGTGAGTTCTTCGAATTCGTCGATCCGATTGTCGATGTGACGGTGAGCGAGGCGAAACCGTTTGATTGCTCGCGCACTTCCCTGCGACATCCAAAAGAAACCAAAGGCCAGGATTACAACGCCACCACCGAAGCAAACAGCAAATGCTGCGACGGCGGGAGTTGCTGCTGATGAATCGGTTTACGCAAACACTGGCGGCGAACTCAATCTCGCTGCGCCGCGGACACCCCGAGGTTCTTCAAGTCAACGTCGGCAAACTTTGCAATCTCGTTTGTGGGCACTGTCACGTAAACGCCGGACCCAAGCGAAAAGAAATCATGAGCCACGAAACGATCGATCGGATGATTGATTGGCTGGCAAAAACCGACATTCCGGTTGTCGATGTGACCGGCGGCGCGCCGGAGATGATTCCGGATTTTCGATATTTGATTGAACGTTTAACCGCGCTCGATCCGCCGCGCCACATCATTGACCGCTGCAATCTGACGATTTTGCTAGAACCCGGTTACGAAGATCTCCCGGAATTTCTTGCCAAACGAAAAGTCGAGATCATCGCGTCGATGCCATGCTACACACCGGAGAATGTAAACACGCAGCGTGGCGAAGGCGTTTTCGAGGGAAGCATCAAAGCCCTGCAGCTTTTAAACTCACTTGGCTACGGCGTCGATGCCGATCTTCCACTGCATCTCGTTTACAATCCGGTCGGCGCGTTTCTTCCCGGACCGCAGGCCGAGTTGGAGGCCGATTACAAACGCGAGCTGAAAAAACATTTCGGCATCGTGTTTAACAAACTTTACACGCTGACCAACCTGCCCATCGGGCGATTGGCCGCTTATCTGCGGCATAACAACAAGCTCGATGAATACATGCAGTTACTCGTCGACGCCTTCAATCCGGAAACGATAAGCGGTTTAATGTGCCGCAACACCATCAGCGTCGGCTGGCGCGGCGAAGTTTACGATTGCGATTTCAATCAGCAGCTTGGAATGCAATGGACCGACAATAGCGGGAGGACGCCGCTATTTTTGTGGGACATCGATCCCGACACGGTTGAACAGCGTGAAATCCAGACCGACGATCACTGCTTCGGTTGCACGGCCGGGGCCGGTTCGAGCTGTGGCGGCGCAATCCTCTAGGTGGATTGGGCGCTCCGCGGACGATGCTAAATATGAGGTGGCCTTCGGCCGCGTAGAATTAACAATTCGTTCGGAGAACGCGTCCCACCTTCTCTGCACAACGCCGTCTACTCGAGTGGGAACTCGATTCGTTCCTCCGGCTCGCGCGCGACCAGATTGTTGCGCGCGATGATCCGCGCGCAGGTGTTCCAGCGCAAGAGAGCGTCGTCGTGGCCGGCCGGACGAATCGGTTCCGCTTTCTCGAACCAATTCATCGCTTCGCGCAGAAGATCATAAGCCTGAAACCGGCAATCCGGCGTGTTTGAACAAAGCTTCGTCTTGCCCCGACGTTCGGCGACGATCCCGGTGTAATAAAACCGGTCGTAATCAGTTTTCATTCGCGAAAGTAGTTCCTTCGTTTGGGTGTCACTGACGGCGTAGCCTTTTTCGAATCGATCGGTCAACGCGAGCAGAAGCATGATGATCGCCTGCTGATTATCGGGCTCAGTCTTCAAGACATCGAGGCAGATGCTTTCCGCTTCGCCAGGCTCGTTGAGCAAACGATAGCGCTCAGCTTTTTCCAGCGCAGCCGGGATCGCGTCCTTGGAAAGTGATTTTAACTCCGACATGGATTCTGCTCGTGATTTGTTAAACCGTTAAATCGTTACATCGACAAAGACAAACCGATTCACGATTCACGATTCACTCTTTCGCTTTACCCAACGCCAGAACCAGCCGAACGGATCGTAGAATTTGTCCACCACGCGTTCCTTCAATGGAATGATTCCGTTGTCGGTGATCTCAATATTTTCCGGACAAACTTTCGTGCAGCACTTAGTGATGTTGCAAAGACCGATCCCCTGGGTGTTTCGCAGTTCGTCGATTCTGTCCTCCGTATCGAGCGGATGCATTTCCAGCGCGCCGACGTGAATCAAAAACCGCGGCCCGATGAATTTGTCATGCATCTGGTGGTCGCGCAGGACGTGGCAGACATCCTGGCAAAGAAAACATTCGATGCACTTTCGAAACTCCTGGACCCGATCGATGTCCGCTTGCTGCATCCGCCAGGTGCCGTCGCGGGCGTCCGGTGGTCGCGGCTTGAACGGTTTGATTCGTTTCTTCACTTGGAAATTCCACGACACATCGGTGATCAAATCTTTGACCACCGGGAACGCCCTCATTGGTTCAATCGTGATCGGTTTCTCAGTCGGCAGATCGCTTAACCGCGCCATGCACATGAGCTTGGGCATTCCATTTACTTCAGCCGAGCACGAGCCGCATTTCCCAGCTTTGCAATTCCAGCGACATGCCAGATCCGGGGCTTGCGTCCGCTGAATATCGTGGACGGCATCGAGTACAACCATCCCTTCGGAGACTTCCGTGGTGTAGCCACGGAACTCGCCGCCTCTCGCGTCGCCTCGCCAAATCCTAAACGTCGCGCTGCTCATTTATTCTCTTCAATAACCTGCCTCAAGTAATCCGGCATTTCCGGAAGCGGATCGAGCCGAACTTGCATCGAGCTGTCTTCTGCTTTCGAAATCATCGTGTTCACTTTTCCAAAGCGCTCGTCTTTGTCCGAGTAATCCTCCCGGAACTGCGCGCCGCGACTTTCTTTCCGTTCGAGCGCCGCACGCGTGATCGCTTCCGACACCGTAAGCAAATTTTTCAGATCGAGCGCGGTGTGCCAGCCAGGATTGAATTCGCGATGACCGATAACTCCGGCGCGATCTGCTCGCTCATTCAATTTCGTCAATTGCTCGAGCGCATGTTGCATCTCCGATTCCGAGCGAACGATTCCGACGTTGTCCTGCATCAATTCCTGCAAATCCTTTTGGATTTCGTACGGGTTTTCACCGCTGCCCCGTTCGAATGGTGCCAGCGCTTCGCGCGCGGCGATGTCGGTCCTCTCATTGTCGATCTTGCCCAGCGAATTATCTTTCGCGAACCTTGCCGCAAATTCGCCAGCGCGTTTTCCGAATACCAAAAGATCCGACAGTGAATTACCGCCGAGTCGGTTCGCGCCGTTGATTCCCGCAGCGCATTCGCCTGCGGCAAATAATCCAGGTACCCGCGACATTTGCGTGTCGGGATCGACATGGACGCCGCCCATTATGTAATGCGTGGTTGGTCCGACCTCCATCGGTTGCTCGGTGATATCGATGTCGGCCAGTTGTTTGAACTGATGATACATACTCGGCAGCTTGCGTTTGATGTAATTGGCCGCATCGGGAAGTTTTTGTTTGATCCACGCGATATCAAGATAAACGCCGCCGTGCGGACTTCCCCTGCCCTGTTTGATTTCGCGCACGATGCAACGTGAGATGTGATCACGCGTGAGCAATTCCGGCGGCCGCCGCGCATTCCTGTCGCCCTGGCAATAACGCCAGCCTTCCTCTGCGTTATCCGCAGTTTGCGATCGATAATTTTCTGGAACGTCGTCGAACATGAATCGCCGGCCAGCATTGTTAGTCAGAATTCCGCCTTCGCCGCGCACGCCTTCTGTCACCAAAATTCCCATCACGCTCGGCGGCCAAACCATTCCGGTCGGATGAAATTGCACGAACTCCATGTCGATTAATTCGGCGCCGGCGTCGTAAGCGAGCGCGTGTCCGTCGCCGGTGTATTCCCAGCTGTTGCTCGTGATTTTGTATGCGCGCCCAATTCCGCCAGTCGCAAGCACGATCGCCTTTGCGCGAAAAATTTTGAAACGGCCTCGCTCGCGTTCGTAACCAAACGCGCCAACCGCGCGATCGCCGTCTTTTAGGATCGACAGGATCGTGTGCTCCATGAACACATCGATGCCCCGATGCACGCCATGATCCTGCAACGTCCGAATCATTTCCAAGCCGGTTCGATCACCGACGTGCGCCAGCCGCGGATATTTATGACCACCGAAATTTCGTTGCAGAATGCGGCCGTCGTTTGTCCGATCGAACACTGCGCCCCATGCTTCCAATTCGCGCACGCGATCGGGCGCTTCTTTCGCGTGCAGCTCGGCCATGCGCCATTGGTTCACATATTGGCCCCCGCGCATCGTGTCGGCGAAATGCACTTTCCAGTTGTCGCGCTCGTCCACGTTTGCTAGCGCCGCGGCGATTCCGCCCTCGGCCATGACCGTGTGCGCTTTGCCGAGAAGCGATTTGCAAACGAGTGCAACGCGAGTTCCTAAGGCAGAAGCTTCAATCGCCGCGCGTAATCCCGCGCCGCCAGCGCCAATCACGAGCACATCGTATTCATGCGTCTCGTAGTCGGCCATTCGTCAAAGGATCCGAAAGTCGTGCCAAATTCCCAGAGAACACAGACGTACGTAAAGATCGGTAAAGCCGACCCAAAACAAACTCAGCCACGCCCAAAGCATGTGGCGCTGATTTAAGCAAGTCACACACCGGTAGCACGCGAACGTTGATGTCGATCTTGCCAGTTGATCGCGAAAGCCGCCGATCAAGTGGCGAAGGGAATGACAGCCGAAAGTGTAACCGCTGAGCAAAGCAACGTTGATCGCGAGGACGATTGTGCCAACGCCGATGCCGAAATGATCGTCGAAGGAGAGCGCTTTCCAAACGTCGTAAGACAGAATGCCGATGAAAACGACGGCGAGATAAAGAAAATAGCGGTGAAGGTTCTGCATCACCAATGGAAACGAACGCTCACCCCAATAACTTTTGCGCGGCTCGCCGACAGTACACGCGGGCGGATCCGCCCAGAAGGCTTTGTAATACGCACCTCTATAATAATAACAGGTAAGTCGAAACCCTCCCGGCCCCCAGAGAATCAAAAGCGCCGGTGAAAAAATTAACCAACCCGGCCACCAATTCGGTTTCGATCCAAACCAGCTGTGTGGTGAATCACCAAAAAGTTCCGGCGAATAAAACGGCGAGATGTAATTGCCGAAAAAGTAATTGCGGCCCTGAAACGCCGCCCACGTCGAATAGACAATGAAGAATGATAATCCGAGAAAGATCAGCAGCGGCTGGACCCACCACACGTCGAGCCGCATCGTTTGACCAAACGATCGTCGTGGCAGCGTCGCGCCCGTAGATCCGTTCATCGGCTGTCGGCTCCTTCAATGGGAAGTTTCGCCTTCTTCCACGCTTCCCAGCTTCCCGGGACATTCCAGAGTTCCTTGAACCCGGCTGGCTTCAAAATACTCGCAGCAATGCTCGATCGATAACCGCTGTTGCAATAAACGACGGTAGGTTTGTTTCGATCAAGCTCGCCAAGGCGTTCCCGTAATTCGGGGACAAAAATGTGCCGCGCGCCGGGTACGTGACCTTTTTTCCATTCACCGGGCCCACGAACGTCGACAATCTGCAACTCCGTCTTTCGTTCGTTCAATTCGTGCACGCTTATCTGCGGAATCCGTTCGATCGGGAATCCGGCCGCGTCCCACGATTTCATTCCATCGATCAGATAACCGGCAAACTTTGTGTAACCAGTTCGAACCAACAGTCGCAGAATTTTCTCCAGATCATCATCGTTTTCGAGGACCAGCAGGATTGGTTTTTCCGGATCGAGCATCCAACCCGCCCAAATCGAAAGGATCGGCGAACCGCCAATGTTGAGCGCACCGGCGATATGACCGCCGCCGAACGCGAGTATCGTACGCACATCGACGAGCTGGCCGGAATTTTTCTCTACCGCTTCTTTGAACGCTTTCGGCGGCAAACCGGGAACGCGCGGCAGACTTCCTAAAACTTCCGGGCCTTCCGCGTTCACTTTTTTCATGCGCGGATAGTAGGTCGGCACTGGTGGCGCCGTCGCAAGCGCGTAGTCGGTGAATTTTTTGACCTCATCAAATTGGAGAAATTTGTTGTGCAGGCGTTCGTAACCGATCGTGCTTGTCAAACGCGCGCCGATGTCTGCGCCGCATGGCGACCCGGCACCATGGTTCGGAAAAATCATCACGTGATCGGGCAATTTGAGATAAAAATCGCGCAACGTGTGAAACTGTTGCTCGGCCAGCCGCTGGGTGTGTTTGTCGCCCAACAGGTCCGGCCGGCCCGCGGATGACACAAAGAGCGAATCGCCGGTCAGAATTCCCCACGGTTCATTCGGAACATCGACATCGGTCAGCAAATAAGAAACGTGTTCCGGCGTATGACCCGGGGTGTGCCGCGCAGTGACAAGCACTTCGCCAAAATTAAAACGGTCGCCATCCTTTACTTTCTCGCTCGGGAATCCGTATTCCGCGCCGCCTTCGTGGCTGGAATAAATCTTTGCCGATTCCAACCGCGCGGATAGCTCGCGTGAACCGCTCACCAAGTCGGCGTGAATGTGCGTCTCGAAAATGTGTGTGATCGCCACGCCCGCTTCGCGCGCCATGTCGATGTAAACGTCGCAGTCCGGCCGCGGATCGAAAACGGCCGCGACGCCTTCGTCATCATCGCCCACTAAATAAGAAAGTTCGGCGATGCCCGGCGTTTGGATTGTCTTGAAAACGAGCGACACGCCGAGATTTAACGCGAAGGAGCTACGAACTTCAACAAAATCGACAGGGGGATCGGCTTCTCCGAAGGCGATCGAACGCGTTCGGAGAACGCGTTTCACCTATTTCACTCCCACCGTGATTGGCACCAGATGGTTGATCATGTACGTGCCGCGATCCGCATCGCGCTCACTTGGTTGCGTTCGTCCCTTAGAATCTGTCGCGCGCGCGATCAACGTTGCCTTTCCCGGTTGCGTCGGCGTCTTCCAGTTGAAGTCCCACAACCGCCACGTGTTTGGCTTCGATTCCCCGATCAACCTTGTTTCGCTCCATCTCGTTCCGCCATCACTGCTCAGCTCGACCTTTGCAATCTCGCCGTCACCCGTCCAGGCCGCGCCATGAACGCGGAAAGTTGAACTGGCCGGAACAGTTTCGCCTTCGCTGGGTTGCAGAATCTCGGCTTTGATTTGTATCTCAGAAAGCGGTGTCAACTCGGCGATCTCCCCTCGCCTTCTCCAAAATGAGTAATCGAAGGTTTGATAATAACCGTTGAATGGCTTGTCCGTGACGATAATGCGTTGAAGCCATTTGATCGACGCGACCGCATACCAACCAGGGACGACCGCGCGGACCGGAAACCCGTTTTCCGGCGGAAGATCGGCATCGTTCATTTTGTAAGCGAGCAAAACATCGCGCGCCTTCTCAAGCGGAATGCTGCGCGCAAAATTCAATTCGCCGCGCGGACTTTTCGGATCTTCGAGCTTGCCGTGATCCGCCCCTTCGAGAATTATTTCGCACGCGGTTGATTTAACTCCCGCACGCTTGAGCAAGATCGACAATGGAACGCCGGTCCACTCGGCATTCCCAACTCCGCCGAGCCGCCATTGCACGCCTTTGACGTTCGGCTCCAGAAAATTCCGGCCGTTTCCGGCACATTCGAGTGTCGCCGGAATTCTTCTCGACTCTAGTTTGATTAATTCGTCAAAATTAATCGCGAACGGCTTTTCGACGTCGCCCTCAATTCGCAACCGCCAAGTGTCCTTGTCGATCTTCGGAATCGGAAAGTGCGTGCGAACATAAAACGATTTTGCCGGCGTGATGAATCCATCGAGCTTATCGACTGGCGTTTCCAGGACGAGCGGCTCTTCGCTCAGCACAATTTTCCCATCGCGATATCTGGGTTGTTCCATCGCTGAACTCTAGCGGTTGCAATCTACATCCCAAAATCTAAACTCTACAGTTCTTTAACGGGGGTCTTAGCTCAGTTGGTAGAGCGCCTCAATGGCATTGAGGAGGTCACGGGTTCGAATCCCGTAGGCTCCATTTCAGCGCGCGACGATTGAAATCTTCGCGCGCTGGGCAAGATCGACAACTTTCTCGCGCTCGAGAAGTAAAGTTTTGCCCGATTCGACCGCGATTACGCGCAGCTTTGCTTCGGCTGCGACTCTAATTGTTTCGACCCCGATTACCGGAACGTCGAATCGCATGTCCTGATTTGGTTTGGCGACTTTGATCATGACCGCGCCTTCACGGGCGAGCGCGCCGCCGCGCTTGATTGCGTCGTTGGTTCCTTCGAATGCTTCGACCGCGAGCACGGCCCCGTTTTTCACGATGATGGTTTGGCCGATGTCGAGCGTTGCCATTTGTTTGGCCACATCCCAACCAAGATCCACATCGTCTTCTTCCGCGCGCGACAACTTTGCTCCTGCAATCAAACCGCTCTTGGCAAGATCGTCTTCCAAAAAAGTCGTCGCCGGCAAAAGATCGACATCTACCTTCTTCAACTCGTCGGCGATCGCGGTAAAGATGGATTCGGCGTTGCGTTGTTTGAGTTTGGCTAAGACAACGAGCGCTTTCACATCTGGGCGAAGATCGAAAAGATTTTTTGGCGCGATTTGCCCGGCCATGATCGCGCGATGAACTTTTTGTTCGCGAAAGAATTTCAGCAGCCGGCCCAGTTGTCCAAGGCGCAGCCACTCGACGATATCGGCGTGTTTGTCAATTGATGCATCCGTTTCTTCAGTGAACGCAGCTGCAACGATTTTTTTTACTCCGGCTTTGCGAGCCGCGGCGGCGAGAATTTTTGGATACACGCCGTTGCCGGCGATGATACCGAGAGTTTCTGGCGGTGCTTTGAGCAAGCGCGTAATCTAGCATACGGGCGGCCACCGCGGCGACCGCCGCTACAACGTCATCAGTGATGGCGACGCTTGACGTGCAATTGCGCGAGCGCTTTTTGCAGAGACGCCTGGATCGCGACTAATTGCTCCGGAGTCGTGTCTTCTTTCATGGCCGCCTGCGCACGCGCGACCGCAGCTTCGGCCGCCTCGATGTCGATCTTCTCGGATTGCAACGCCATGTCGGTCAAAATTGAAACGGCGTCACCTTTGATTTCGACAAACCCTTCGCCGATTGCCATCGCGCTTTGCTGGCCGTCTTTGACGATTCGAAGCTCGCCGGGTTTCAAGGCGGTCAGCACAGGAACGTGATTAGGATAAACGCCGAGCTCGCCCTCGGTTCCGGGCAACGTAACCATCTCCACGTCCTCGGAATAAATTTTTTCCTCGGGCGTAACGATCTCGAGCTTCAGCGTGGCAGCCATAACGATTAGGATTTCTTCTCTTTGACCGTGTCGATATTGCCTTTCATATAAAAGTCTCCTTCCGGAACTTCGTCGTGCTTGCCTTCGAGAATCTCTTTGAAGCCTTGCACGGTTTCGGCGATCGGCACGTATTGGCCTTTCGTTCCGGTGAAAACCTCCGCGACGTGGAAGGGCTGACTCAAGAAGCGCTGGATTTTGCGCGCGCGATGAACGGTTAGTTTGTCTTCCGGACTAAGCTCGTCCATTCCGAGAATCGCGATGATATCCTGCAAATCTTTGTAGCGTTGGAGCACGCGCTGTACGCCGCGGGCTGTACTGTAATGATCTTCGCCAACGATTTCCGGCGCGAGCGATTTCGAGGTCGATGCCAGCGGATCGACCGCCGGATAAATTCCGAGCTCGGCAATTGAACGTTCGAGTACGATGGTTGAATCCAAATGCGCGAACGTGTTCGCCGGCGCAGGATCGGTCAGATCGTCCGCCGGAACATAAACCGCCTGGAACGAAGTGATTGAACCTCTTTTGGTGGACGTGATTCGCTCCTGCAAATCACCCATCTCGGCGGAAAGTGTCGGTTGATAACCGACCGCGCTCGGTGTTCGGCCTAACAACGCCGACACTTCCGAGCCCGCTTGGGAGAAACGAAAGATGTTGTCGATGAAAAGGAGCACGTCCTGATTGCGCTCATCCCGGAAGAATTCCGTCATCGCGAGCGCGGAAAGGCCGACACGCAAGCGCGCGCCGGGCGGCTCGTTCATCTGGCCGTACACCATTCCCACTTTCGATTTCGACAAATCTTTTTGGTCGATCACGCCGGCTTCGCTCATTTCGCGGTAGAGATCGTTGCCTTCGCGCGTGCGCTCGCCCACTCCCGCGAAGACGGAAACTCCTCCGTGACCCTTCGCGATGTTGTTGATCAGCTCCATGATGACAACCGTCTTGCCGACGCCGGCGCCACCGAACGCACCGACTTTGCCGCCTTTGGAGAACGGACAAATCAGATCGATGACTTTGATTCCGGTTTCGAGGATTTGAACTTTCGTGTCCTGGTCGGTCAGCTCCGGCGCGGGGCGATGAATTGGATAGCGCTTGCTGAATTTCACCGGGCCTTTGTTATCCACCGCGTCACCGGTGACGTTGAACACGCGACCGAGAACACCCTCCCCGACGGGCACTGTGATTGGACCGCCCGTGTCGTTGACGCTCATGCCGCGCTTCAATCCTTCGGTTGATGACATCGCTATCGAGCGAACCCAGTTCTCGCCGAGATGCTGTTGCACTTCGAGAGTGAGCTTGGTCGGGTTGCCGTTGACCTCATACTCGATTTCGAGCGCGTTATAAATTCTCGGCATGCTTTTCTCGTCGGGAAACTCCACGTCGACGACCGGGCCGATCACTTGAACGATATTTCCTTTATTCATAAATCTTGACTAACCACTGAGCGCCATTTGCGCGGTCGAAATCTCGAGCAACTCGGTTGTGATCCCGGCCTGGCGCATTTTGTTGTATTCGAGAGTGAGATCCTTGATGAACTTATTCGCGTTATCGGTCGCGTTCTTCATCGCGACCATTCGCGCGCTGTGCTCCGACGCGCGCGCATCGAGGATGTTTTGGAAAACTTGATACTCGACGTAGTAGGGTAGCATGATGTCAAGAACGCCGAGTGCGTTGGGCTCAAAAATGTAGCCGAGGAATGGATCGACCTGTTCCTCGCCCTCCTTCGATTCGTCGTGCTTTTTCGGCAAATCAAACGCGCTAATCGGCAGCAAAGTCTGCACGACGGGTTTTTGATTGATCGTATTGATGAAGTGCGTGTAGAGCACGGAGACCTTGTCGACGTCGCGATTGAGAAATCTCTCCATGCAAAATTTCCCGATCGGCTTTGTTTCGACAAAACTCGGCGCATCCTTCAATTCAAAATCCGCCAGGAATTCGCGCTTGGTCCGGCCGATAAACAGGCGCGCTTTTTTTCCAGTAGTGACGAACGCCGTCTTTGCCTGATCAAAGTTCGAAGCTTCGCGAAAGAGATTCGTGTTGAGCGCGCCGGCGAGACCTTTGTCAGTGCTGATGATGAACAGCAATTCTTTTTTCACCTCGCGAATCTCGAGCAGCGGGTGCGACGTCGGATCGGTTCGCTTTTGCAATGAAACAAGCACTTTGTTCATCAACCCGGCATACGGACGCCCGGCAAGCGCGTGCTGTTGCGCTTTGCGCATCTTAGAAGCGGCGACCATCTGCATCGCCTTCGTGATCTGCGACGTATTGCGGATCGATTTGATCCGGCGCCGTATGTCCTGCGTGTTTGCCATTGGGAATTACTGCCAGGAAGTTTTGAATTCCTCCATCGCGCTCTTGAGCTGTCCTTCGAGATCTTGATCGAGGTGCTTCTTCTCGCGAATCGCGCGGAGCAAACCTTCTTTCCGAGTCTGCAGCCAATCCTGCAGTTTGAATTGAAACTGTTTCACCCGATCGACCGGCACAGGATCGACATATCCGTTTTGCATCGCCCACATGATCGACACTTGTTCTTCGACCGGGATCGGGTTGTATTGCTTCTGCTTGAACAACTCGACGATGCGTTGCCCGCGTTCGAGCCGCGCTTTCGTCGCCGCGTCGAGATCGGAACCGAACTGCGCGAAAGCGGCGAGCTCGCGGAACTGCGCGAGGTCGAGTTTCACTTTGCCGGCAACTTGCTTGATCGCTTTGATCTGCGCGGCCGAACCAACGCGGCTGACTGACAAACCGACCGAGATCGCGGGGCGCACGCCCTGGTAGAACAGATCCGTCTCAAGGTAAATCTGACCATCGGTGATCGAGATGACGTTTGTCGGAATGTAGGCCGACACGTCACCTGCTTGCGTCTCGATGATCGGCAATGCGGTCAATGATCCGCCGCCGAATTCGTCGGCCACGCGCGCGGCGCGTTCGAGCAAACGCGAATGGAGATAGAAGACGTCACCCGGGTACGCTTCGCGGCCGGACGGACGTTTCAAAACGAGCGAGACTTGCCGATACGCGACCGCGTGCTTCGACAAATCGTCGTAAATGATGAGCGCGTCCATTCTATTATCCATGAACCACTCGCCCATCGCAGCCCCAGCGAATGGCGCGAGATATTGATTCGTCGCGGTGTCGGACGCAGGCGCGGAAATAATCGTCGTGTAAGGCATCGCGCCTTCACGTTCGAGAACGTCGAGCGCGCGCGCCACGTTGGAATTTTTCTGACCGACCGCAACGTAAATACAATAGAGCGGCCGGTAACTCTTATCGCCGGTTTCCTCGGCGGCCTTGTTCAAGCGCGCCTGGCTGATGATCGTGTCGATGGCGATGGTTGTCTTGCCAGTCGCACGGTCGCCGATAATCAGCTCGCGCTGACCACGGCCGATCGGAATCATCGCGTCGATGGCCATGATGCCGGTCTGGACCGGTTGGCTGACGCTCTTCCGTTTGATGACGCCGGGGGCGATTTTTTCGAGCGGATAAAAGGTTTCCGTCTTGATTGGACCCTTATCGTCCAACGGTTGGCCGAGCGTATTTACGACACGTCCGAGAAGCGCTTTCCCAACAGGCACTTGGAGAAGTTTTCCCGTAGTCTTAGCTTGATCGCCTTCGGCAATTTTTGTCGTCTCGCCGAGCAAAATCGCACCGACTTCTGTCTCCTCGAGGTTGAGCGCGAGACCGAACACGCCGTTCGGGAATTCGATCATCTCGTTCAACATCACGTCACTTAATCCTTCGATCCGGGCGACGCCGTCGCCGGTTTCGCGGACAACGCCGACATTGCTCTTCGCGGTCGAAGTTTTTAGTCCTGCAATTTTCGTTTCAATTTCTTCAAGAATGCTGCTCATGGTTTTGGTTGGTTAAAGTTCTTGTTCAAGCCGTTGCAATCGGGTGCGAACCGTTCCGTCCCAGACATCGCTGCCGACGCGCACGCGCACGCCGCCGAGTAATGCGGAATCGACAAAGAATTCGCTGGTCAAATCATCCCCGTATTTCTTCTTAAGTTTTTCGACGATCCTAGTTGCAGCTTCGGGCGCGAGCTGCGTCGCGCTTTCGATTTTCGCATGGCGCTTTTCAATCTCCAGCCGGAGGAGCCGTTTGTAATAATGGAGGATGTCGATGTAATGGCGCGGCTTTTTCGCGATCACCGATTGCACAAGCGATGCGATGCGGCCGCGATCGAGCTGGCCGTCAGTAAAACTGACGCGTAACATTTCCCGGCCAACTTGACGGACTTCCTTGTTGAGTTTCATCAGGCTACCTGGCGTGCAGCTTCTTCTTGCAAACGCTTCTGATCGTCCGCATTCAACACTTTGCCGGTCACTTTCGCGGTTGTATCGACAACGAGGCGGCCAAGCTCGCGCTTCAACGCCTGCATTTGGCGCTCGTGCTCGAGTGCAGCGGCTTCTTTTGCCTTGGCAACGATTTGTTCGGCGGCAGCGACCGCCTCCTGTTGTTTGCGCTCGGAGAGATGCGCGGCGCTCTGACGCGCTTCGTCGATCATCTTTTGCGCGTCGGCGTTCCCCCTGGAAACAATTTCCTGATAACCCTTCTCTGCGTCGGCGAGTTGCTTTCGGATTTTCTCCGCGTTCAGCTGTCCCTCTTCAATTTTTCGCCGGCGATCTTCGAGAACGGCGAGGATCGGTTTGTAAGCGAAGCGGCGCAGAAGAAACGCGACGATGCAAAAGCTGATCACCTGCGCGAGAAACAATTTCCAATTCCAGCCGAAGGTGTCGGCGGTATCGCGCAAAATGTCGGCAGCGCCTCCGCTGCTGGCGGCAATTATCAGATTCATAAACTAAATTTCGGGCGCAACATCGATTGCCTCCCCGGTAAAATTAGTGAACGAGATAGAGCGCGTAGAACACGATCGCCTCGGTCAACGCGATGGCGAGAATGCCGTGCACGAGCACTTGCGTGAATGCGCCGGGGTTGCGTCCGACCGCGCTGGTCATTCCCAAGCCGGTCAGGCCAATTCCGATTCCGACGCCCATCGCGGCCAGCCCGACGTGAATGCTTCCGCCCAGTTCTGCTAGTATTGGTAGTATCATATTTTTGTTTAGTGGTTTTGGGATCTCATCATGAGATCGCCGAAAAATCAGTGCGCGTGTTCCGGTCCCTCCTCGTGTTCTGCAATCAACATTGTGAAAACCGCGGTTAGCAGCATGAAAACGAGCGCCTGCACGAATCCGACGAGCACTTCCAGAAAATAAAATGGAATCGGCAGGATCGGCGAGAGCCACGGAATCATCGTGGACATCGCTTCGAGAATACTTTCTCCAGCGTAAATGTTTCCGAACAATCGGAAACTGAGCGCCACCGGGCGGAATATGATCGAGATCACTTCGAGCCAGCCAACCGCGAAGAAAATCACGACCATCAAAATCTTAATGATTCCAGACGTTTCTCCCTTCGGCCCGAACAAGTGCTTGAAGAAACCGGCGAAGCCAACCGATTGGAACGCCCAGACAAACCACATCACGAAGAAAATGGCCGACATCGCCGTTGTCATGTTCAGGTCCGCGTTACCACCACGAAAAAGCGGTCGATCGACGTGGAAACTTCCGCTTGGGTCGTAATTGCCCCAGCCGACCGTACCGATTCCCGGAATCAGGCCACACCAGTTCACGAACAGGATAAAAATGAAAGTCGTCGCGTAAAACCAAAAACCTTTTCTTACCAGATCGCGGCCGATGATGTTTTCCAAAAAGTTGTACAACCCCTCGACAATCCATTCCCAAAAATTTTGCGCGCCGCTAGGGATCGGTTGAACCCGCCGGGTCGCGATTTGCGCAAACACGATGATCGCTGCGGCGACGATCCATGTCACGAGCATGGAGTTGGTGATTCCGAAACCGCCAACCTGGACGATCATCTGCGGTTTTAGGGAGACGCCCTCGTGCTCAGTCGCGCCCGCCTCAGCTGCAAACGCCGACGTGGCAAGCATCGCGCTGCCTGCCACCGCCAGGATCGACATCAGTAAACAACGGTTGCGCATTTTGGTTGGTCGCCAAGGTCACAGGCACCCGCGCCGTGATCGCCCGCGCCCGGAAATCGGCCAGCGAAACTTGACGAAGATTACCAAAGCCTAATTTTCGAGAATAACAAGTTAACCGGTCGAAAAATCTTGGACTTTGGTCCTACGGCGGATTCACTCGAGCCACTTCGCCAGTTTCCTTTTTAATTCTTCGATCCTCTCGCCTTTCGCCGCTGAAATCAGCGCGATGTCGATCTTCGGGAATTCCTTGCGCAGCGCGGCGAGATTTTCGTCGGCGCCGGGCAAATCCATTTTGTTTGCGACGATGAACCACGGGCGTTCCGAAAGCAGTGGATCATAAAGATCAAACTCGCGCCTCAGATTTTGAATGTCTTCAACCGGATTGCGGCCTTCGCTTCCGGCAGCATCGACAACGAAAAGAAAAATCCGGCAGCGGGTAATGTGCCGAAGAAATTCGTGCCCGAGTCCGAGCCCGCGATGCGCGCCCTCGATCAACCCGGGAATGTCCGCGATCATCGCGCGACGGTAACCGGAGAATTCCACGACGCCGATGATCGGGTGGAGTGTCGTGAATGGATAGGCAGCAACTTTCGGCCGCGCTGCGGAAATTTTACGGAGCAAGGTCGATTTGCCGGCATTCGGGTAACCGACGAGTCCCGCGTCCGCGATCGTGCGAAGCTCCAAAACAAAGTGACCTTGCTCGCCTTCTTCGCCTTCGGTGTATTCGCGCGGGGCGCGGTTGCGCGAACTTTTGAAATGAACGTTGCCCTTTCCGCCTGCCCCGCCTTCACAGAGGACAAACTCCTGTCCGTCACGCTTAAGATCGACAAGAGGAGCAAAGGTTAAACGTTGAAGGTCGAAGGTTGAAGGGGACTGTTCCGCTGTCCTCTCTTCATCCTTCGTCCCTCCTCCTTCATCCTTCCAAACGATTGTTCCGACCGGCACTTTCACAATTTTCGGCGGCGCAGATTTTCCGTGCATCTTCTTTCCCATTCCATGCCCGCCGTTTGTCGCCTTGATGATCGGTTCGTAGAAAAGACTGGAAAGATTATCGACGTGGCGGTCTGCGCGAAGGACCACGTCGCCGCCGCGGCCGCCGTCTCCGCCGTCCGGTCCGCCCTTCGGCACAAATTTTTCCCGCCGAAAGCTGACGCAACCGCGGCCGCCGCTGCCGGCTTGGGCAAAAACTTTGATGCGATCAACAAACATGGCTTGGCCGCGTTACACCGCTAAACCGTTGAATCGTTAAACCGTGGCAGCGTCAAATGCATTAATCGGCTATGAAACTTGTAACCCTGGCGTTAATCCTAACGCTGATTAGCATGCTGTCCCCGGCCCAAACGCCGGCGCCGTCGAGCGCATCTAAAACTGGAATTGAAGGCGTGATTACGGTCGCGCCGATTCATCCCGGGCCGGTGCGACCCGGGATGCAGAGTTCAGCACCACTGGCGAACACCACCCTGGTTATTAGCGACCAAACCGGTACGGTCGCGGAGTTCGCGACGGACGGTCAAGGGCGGTTCAAAGTGTCAATCCAGCCCGGTCGCTACAGGGTCATCAAAAAAGAGCAGCAAAAAATCGGGCACTGCGGACCGTTCGATGTCGATGTTACGGCCGGTCAAATGACGAAAGTCGAGTGGCAGTGCGATACTGGTATGCGTTAAAACAAACCAGACGGGGCTGACCTGGCTGTTTACTTCGGCCACTTAGGCGGCCGTCTTTCGTTGAACGCGGCGATGCCTTCGCGCGCTTCATCTGATTCGCGCGCTTGCAAGTGGTGCTTCAAGGCAAGATCGACATCTTGCTTAACCGACGTCGCCCAAAGTTCTTCGATGATCCGTTTGGTCTGCGCGAGCGCGTTCGGCGCGCCCTGCAAAACCGAATCGGCGAACTTTTGCGCCTCGTTCATCAATTCGGTAGGCGGAACCACGCGATTGACCAATCCGATCTCTTTCGCCCACGCGGAGTCGATCAATTCCCCGCCAAGCACGAGTTCGCGCATGTTTCGTTCGCCGACCTGCCGACGCAAAAAAGTCATCACGAGGCCTGCAACCAGGCCGCGTCGAACTTCCGGGTAGCCGATTTTCGTTTTCTCAGCCGCCACAACGAAATCGCAGGCTGACATAATCCCGGCACCACCGGCGACGGCCGCGCCATGCACCGCTGCAATCGTGACGAGACGCGTTTCGGCAAGAGTGACTAAAGTCTTCGTGACCAGTTCGGCAGTTGCATTCGCTTTTGTTTGGTCGGCCGCTTCCTTCAAATCAAGCCCGGTACAAAACGCCGCGCCCGCACCGCGCAAAATGAGCACGCGTTCGTTAGGCTGATCCGACGCGGCGTTAATCGCCAAGATTAATTCACTCAGCAGCTCAATCGTCAGTGAGTTGCGCCGCTCTGGGCGATTCAACGTGAGCACCGTGATTTGCGGCGATTTTTTTTCAACCAAGACGACGGACATGTGCTTGTCTATGTTTAGTGCCAGTCCAGCTCGGACTCTAAACCTGAATGACGCCCGTATGAAAGTGCGCTTTCAGCGTTGGGCGCGAAACGTACTGCAGCAACTGGACCAGCGCGTCGCGCGTATCGTGCGGTTGAATGATCGCATCGACCCAGCCGCGGGCGGCGCCGTAACGAATGTCAGTTTGTTCTTCGTAGCTTGCTTTTACTTTCCGGCGAAGCTCCTCGAGTTCCTCGTGCGACGCCTTTTTGTCGCCGCGCTCACGGGCGCGCGCCAGAATCGAAAAGACCGTGTCCGAGGCCTGGGCCGCGCCCATTACCGCGTAACGCGCGCACGGCCAGGCGACGATGAACCGCGGATCGTAGGCTTTGCCGCAAAGGGCGTAGTTGCCAGCGCCGAACGATCCGCCGACGACC
Organism: Chthoniobacterales bacterium; assembly: GCA_035315805.1. Lineage (GTDB taxonomy): Bacteria > Verrucomicrobiota > Verrucomicrobiia > Chthoniobacterales > UBA10450 > AV40. The sequence continues at coordinate 68,160 of DATFXN010000074.1, read as the reverse complement.
ACCGTGATTTTCGGCACCACTGAATTGCTCACAGCGTTCACGAGCTTGGCACCGCTGCGAATGATTCCGCTCTCTTCCGCGTCGCGACCGACCATGAATCCAGTTACATCCTGAAAAAAGATGATGGGCAATCCGGTTTGATTGCAGTCCATCACGAAACGTGCGGCTTTGTCGGCGCTGTCGGAATAAATGACGCCGCCCATCTGAATTCCTTCTTTCTTGGTCCGTACTTGCAACCGCTGGCTGACGATAATTCCAACCGGCCGGCCGACGATGCACGCGTAAGCGGTTACCAGCGTTTTGCCATAATCGGCTTTGTATTCCTCGACTGAATTTGAATCGACCACCGCGGCGAGCAGATCTCTCCCGTCGTAATTCTTCTGACCGTCGAGACTAACAAGATCGTAAAGCGAATCTGGATTCTTCGCCGTCCTAAAACTTTTGTTATCGAGCTTCATAGCGTTCGCGTTTTTCGCTTCGGGCAAAAGCGCGACCAGCGAGCGCAATCTTTTCAAACACGACTCGTCAGTTTTCTCGTAGAAATCGACGGTGCCGCTGATTTCGGAATGCATTTTCGCGCCCCCGAGCTCCTCTTGATCGACAATTTGGCCGATGGCGGCTTTAACCAGCGATGGACCGGCGAGGTAAAGGCCGCTGCCTTCGGTCATCAAGATTTTGTCACACAGAACGGGCAGATAGGCGCCGCCGGCAACGCAATTTCCCATGATCGCCGCGAACTGCGGAATCCCCGCGGCGGAAATCACGGAGTTGTTCCGGAAGATCCGGCCGAAATCGTCTTCATCCGGAAAAATTTCGTCCTGCATCGGCAGAAATACACCGGCCGAATCGACGAGATAAATAATCGGGAGCGAACACTCGAAAGCGATGCGTTGTGCGCGCAAAAGCTTTTTCACAGTTGCGGGAAAAAACGCGCCCGCTTTCACCGTCGCGTCGTTGGCGATGATCATGCACGGAACGCCAGAAACCTTTCCGATGCCTGCGACAGTTCCAGCGGCGACAATGCTTCCCCACTCCTCGTACATTTTGTAGGCGGCCCAAAGTCCGATCTCGAAAAATTGTGCGTCCTTGTCGAGCAGCTGACCGATTCTTTCCCGCGCTGGCAAACGCCCGAGTTTGCGTTGCCGCTCAAGTCCGGCTTTGCCGCCGCCTTGTCGTAGGACCGCTTCCTGTTTGAAAATTTCGCGGCAGAACTGCCTTAGCGGTTCACCGGAAGAGGTCACTGTTCGGGCCATGTGCGAAGCAGGCTTAATCCGCGAAGCCGGTTGAATCAAGGCGTGTTATAGCGGCGTTTGGTCAAACGCCGAACCTAGATGACAGGCGCTGGCCGCGGCGAGCGCCTCTAAAATCAATAAATGTCGTCTTCGGAGCGGTAACCCGAGTCGCCCCGAATCGAGCGCAAACGCGCGCGGCTTCCGCGATCAGACTCCGGCCGGTTGATTCGCTCGAGCGCGAGCTTGACCAGAAAAGGCATCGCAGCCAGAGCGCCGACCGACATCAGTGCGATTGCGGCGGTTTGTCGCACCGGCCGTTTAATTTTATCGGCGACCAGCATTCCAATGCCGAGCCCAAACGCGGTGCGCGTGAGCGCGAGCAAATTATCCAGCGGAGCTTGCTCGGACGTTTTTGGAATGGATACAGAGAGGGACATCGGCTACTCTTATACGTCTCGTTTACGAAAAACAAACGGGAAAATCTGCGTACTGGCGTGCTGCGCGCTATTTGCAGTTTGTGACATGTCGAATCCGATCTATGCCCTGATTCTCGCTGGCGGCAGTGGTGAGCGCTTCTGGCCATTAAGCCGGCGTAATCGTCCCAAGCAATTGCTGCGCCTCGTCTCCGACCGCACGTTGCTGGAGGAAACGGTCGCGCGACTGGATGGCTTGGTTTCACCAGAGCGCATCTTGATTTTAACAAACATCCAGCAGGAAAAAGCGATCCGCGATCTGCTCCAGGAATTTCCGCGGCAGAACATCGTTGCAGAGCCGGCGAAGCGCGACACGGCCGCTGCCGTCGCGCTCGGAACCGGCTGGGTCGCAGCGCGCGATCACTCCGCAACGATGCTCGCGTTCCCAGCGGATCACGTCATTAACGATCGCGCTGCGTTTCAGGAGACCATGAAAACGGCCGCGGCTGCGGCCGAGCAAACCGGCGCGCTCGTGACCATCGGAATCAAACCGGCGTGGGCCTGTCCGGGCTTCGGTTACATTGAACAAGGCGAACCGGTGAAGTTGGCGAGCGCTGGAAAGAGCGCGGTCCACCGTGTAATTCGCTTTCGAGAAAAGCCTGATGTCGATCTGGCGGAGTCTTTTTTGCGAAAAGGAAATTTCCGCTGGAACGCTGGGATGTTCGTCTGGTCAGTGCCAACAGTCTTAAGCGAGTTCAATCGTCACGCACCGGAGCTTGCCGATTTCATTTCCCAAGTCCGCTCCTCAAAAAACGTTGAGAACGTTTTGCGGGATCAATTCGAGAAGCTCCCGCGCATTTCCTTCGATTATGCGATCATGGAAAAGGCCGATCGCGTCCTCGTGGTGGAAGCCAGTTTTGATTGGGACGACGTCGGCAATTGGCAAGCCGTCGCGCGTTACTTCAAAGAAGACGAACACGGCAATGTGGCGAACCGCGCGCTGACGGTGCTCGATTCGAGTGACAACATCATTTTCAACGACGGCGACACGACGGTTGCCCTGCTCGGCGTGCACAACTTGATCGTCGTGCGCACCGGCGACGCGATTCTAATCTGTCATCGGCACCAGGCCGAGAAAATCAAGAACCTTGTCGGAAAATTGCCGCTCGAACTTAGGTAGTCGGCGCGCTGATGAATCCGATTTTGGGAATCGATTTCGGTCACGCCCGAATCGGACTGGCAGTTTCAGACGAGCTACGTCTACTGGCGCATCCGCTTGAAACGCTTCCAGCCGACAAAAATTCGATGAAAAGAATTGCCGAGATCGTTCGCGACCGAAAGATCGACAAAGTGGTCGTCGGAATTCCGAGAAAAATGAGTGGAGAAATCGGTAGAACCGCCAATGAAGCGTTGGAATTCGCGGACAAACTTCGTGCGCGTCTTCCGTGTCCCGTCGAAACGTGGGACGAACGGCTGACTACCGTCGCTGCCAATCGCGCGCTCACCGCTGCTGGCAAAAAAACGCGGCAAACGCGAAAGTTTGTCGATCAAGTCGCCGCCCAAATGATTTTGCAGGGATATCTCGACCGCGAACGCAATGCCACAGCGACTTAAGTTGATCGTCGCATATGATGGAGGAGCGTTCGCCGGCTGGCAGAGCCAGGCGCACCGGAACACCGTTCAAGACAAATTAGAGCACGCGTTTCAAAAAATCGCCGGCGTGCGCGTCCGAGCCCACGGCGCCGGACGCACTGATGCCGGCGTACACGCGCTCGCGCAGTGCGCGCACGTGGATCTTCCGAATCAGCGGTTATCGGCGGAGCACTGGGCAAACGCACTCAACGCAAGCCTGCCGGCCACGATTCGTGTTTTGCGCTGTCAGTACGTCTCTCAAAATTTCCACGCTCGATTTTCAGCGACCGGAAAACTTTATCGCTACCGGATTTGGGCTGCGCCAATTTTGCCGCCGCACGAACTCGGCCGCGCCTGGCACATCTCCGCGCCTCTGGATGTCGACCTTTTAAGGGGAGCCACCAAAAAGTTTGTCGGTACCCACGATTTTGCCGCGTTCGCAGCCAGTCGCGGCGAAAAGGAAACTGATAGCACCCGCACAATTCGATCGGTTCGGGTCCGAAAAACAGGGTCGTGCATCACCATCGAAGTCGCCGGCGACGGGTTTCTTTACAAAATGGTCCGCCTGATGGTCGGCGCCATGATGCGAGTTGCGCAGTGTAAAATGGATGCAAAGGAAATCGCCGAGCAGTTGAAATCCGGACGCGCGGATACCTCTCGCGTAGTCGCGCCCGCGGAAGGCTTGTACCTAATAAAAGTTTGGTACTGACTTTGCTTTGACGTTCGTTAGGCGCCGGGCGGCATTGAAGCAGTTGCGCCGGCAAAATAGCGCCTTCATACACATCTATGGTGGATCAGTCCGCCGACGCCTCTGTACCAAAGACCCCGTAAGCCCGGCGGCGATCGGTCTAATCTGCCGGCATCGGCAATTCCTTAACGAACCGGAAGCCGTTTCGGGTGTAGCCAAGCTTCTCGTAAAACTCGTGTGCTTCCTTCCGCTCGAATCGTGTATTCACCGCCAGGCGTTTGATATTTTTTTGCGCTAGATCTTTTTCAGCCGCTGCGATCAGCGCCTGCCCAACACCGCGACCACGTATTTTGTCGGACACGACCAGCGCTAGAATTCTCGCCCCCGGACTGTTGTGCTCGTAACTGTAGCAGGTGAATGTGCCGATCATTCCACAGACCTTGCCGCCAGTGACGGCGACAAACGTCGCGTAATTCTTGTTCTTTAGAATCGTCTCCATGCGCATCTGCATCTCTGACGCGCGTGTCTCGTAGCCGAGCTGGGTCATCAAATCGGCGAGCGCATTCATGTCCCGCGCTTCCACCCCGCGAATTGTAAGATCGATATCTTTCGCTTCAGACATTGACTCAGTCCGATTTTATTCGCGGCAACAACGCTTCGAGAATTGTCGCGACTGATTCGTTCACGGTTTGCTTGTCCGTGTGCACAACAATTTCCGGATCTTCTGGCGCTTCATATGGCGCATCAATTCCGGTGAATTCGCGAATCTCACCCGCGCGCGCTTTCTTGTAGAGATTTTTCGGGTCGCGCGCTTCGCAAACTTCCAGCGGCGCATCCACGAATACTTCGACGAACTCGGCACTGCCCTCCAGTGCGATTTCTCGCGCGCGGCGTCGGTCCATTCGATACGGAGAAATGAATGCTGTGATCGTAACGATACCAGAGTCCGCCATTAGCTTCGCGACTTCGCTAACGCGCCGAATATTTTCCACGCGGTCTTCCGGCGAAAATCCCAGATTCACATTCAGGCCGTGCCGAATGTTATCGCCGTCGAGAACGTAAGTGTGCATTCCGCGAGCGAAAAGCTCGCGCTCGAGCGCTTGCGCGATTGTCGATTTTCCGGCGCCCGACAATCCGGTGAACCAAACCACCGCACCACGGTGGCCCGTGCGCGCGGCGCGCTCGCCGGCCGTGATCTTTCCTTCAACCCAGAAAATATTTTTACTCTTCGCGACCGAGCGATCGGTGTAAACGCCGCCGAAAATTGTCCCGCCAGCGCAAATTTGCCCATCATCAACAATCACAAAACGTCCTAGCGTTGGGATCCGATCGTGATTGTCGATGACAAGTGGCGCCCGTGTTTGAATCGTGAGGCAACCTACTTCATTGCGCTCGAGCCGGTCGCGTTTGTCTTTCGTCGACTCGAGGGTGGACGAATCCACGACCTGCTCGATGGAAACGATTTCGCATTTCACTTCCTGCGTCGCAAGGCGCAAAACATAAAGGTGACCGATGCGCATCGGCTCGCGCACAATCCAAAAAACATCCGCGTGGATTCGGTTCGTCTCGATCGGCGTTGCGGTTTGATGCGAGGCAACGTAACCACGCTCGACGAAAATTTGTTCGGCCAACGTGATCCCGATTGAATCACCCGCGATCGCTCCGCTGTTGCCGTGCCCGTGCCAAGTTTCAATCGATTGAACTTTCGAAGTCTTGTTTGCAGGCGAAAAAACCAACTCATCCCCGACCCTCAGTTTTCCGGCCTCAATTCGGCCCGCGATAATGCGACGATCGTCGAAGCGATAAACGTCCTGCACGCAAAAGCGCAGGGGAAGATCGACATCTTGCTTCTGCGGCTCCAACAAGGCGAGCGCTTCAAGAACGCTTGGGCCGCGATACCATTTCATTTTCTTGCTCCGGATTGCCGCGTTATCGCCATCCTTCGCCGACGCCGGAACGAACACGCGCGCTTCCAGTCCGAGGTCGCCAAGAAACTTTCGATACTCCTTTTCGATCTCCGTGAATTTCTTCTCCAAGAAATCCGCGAGATCCATTTTGTTCACGACCACGATCAATTGTCTGATCCCGAGCATACTGAGCAGATAAGCGTGACGGCGGCTTTGCTCGCGCACACCTTCGTTCGCTGCGATCACCAGAACCGCCGCGTCGGCGCGCGATGCACCGGTGATCATATTCTTCAAAAACTCTTTGTGGCCGGGCGCGTCGATGATGATGTACGGACGTCGCTTCGTTTTGAATCGGATCTCGGTCGTATCGATCGTCACGTTTTGCTTTTGCTCCTCCAGCAGTGCATCAAGCACGAACGCGAACTCAAATTCCATTCCCTCCGCCGCACACGCTTTCTTCACTTGCTCGATCTTGCCTTCGGGCAATGAATCGGTGTCGCTGAGAATTCTACCGATCAGTGTCGACTTCCCATGATCGACATGGCCGGTGAAAACGACCCGAAGCGGAAGAGATTCTTTGGTCATAAGAATCCCTTTGCACGAAGTTTCTGCATCGCATTCCGCTCGTAGTGATCTTGCGCCCGCCCGGCGCGTTCTGTTGTGTTGGTCGCTTCCAGCTCGGCGATGATCTCGTCGATGTTCGAGGCGCTGCTTTCAATCGGGTGTGTGATCGGGCTGCAGCCTAACGAACGAAAACGTTTTCCGTTCCGCGAAAAATACATTTGCGGGATCGGAATGTTTTCTCGCTGGATGTAGCGCCAGACGTCCACCTCAGTCCAGTCGAGCAGCGGTTGCACCCGGACGTGCTCACCCTTTGCTGCGCTCGTTGCGAATTGTCCCCAAAATTCTGGCGGTTGATCCTTGTAATCCCATTCGAACTGCGCGTCGCGCGGCGAGAAGTATCGTTCCTTTGCGCGGGTCGGATCTTCATCGCGCCGAATTCCAGTGATGAGTGCGTCGAATTTGTATTCCTCCAGCACTTGCTGGAGCGCGACCGTTTTCAATTCGTGCGTCACCGTCACCGGATCGTGCGTCTCGTAGCCGATACCGCGCGCGCGCGCTTCGGTGTTGATCTTCACGATCAAATTCAGGTTGTGATGCTTTTCCGCCCACTCCCGGAACTCGAGCATTTCCGGAAATTCGTACGTCGTGTCGATGTGCAAAACTGGAAACGGCACACGGCCGAAGAACGCTTTCCGCGCCAGCCAGATTAGCACGTTCGAATCTTTTCCCATCGACCACGGCATGGCGATGTTTTTGAACGCGTGATACGCCTCACGAAAAATAAAAATGCTTTCGCTCTCGAGCTCGTCGAGATGAGTGCGCTTTGCTTGGTCAGTCATTCTTTGCGTGGCTGAATTAGCCACAGATGAACACAGATTTACACAGATGATTTCAATTTGGCATCTGTGGTTTGCGTAAGCTGTGTTTCATCCGTGTCAATCTGTGGTCGTTTTCCCTTGCAGCTACCTATTGGAACCTTAGTGTTTCGCCATGGCTGAGACGCGGGCAAGCGCGTATGATTCAAAAATCGAAGGCAACGTCATCTTCACCCGGCTCGACGCCGCCTTCAATTGGGTCCGGAAAAATTCGCTCTGGCCGATGCCGATGGGTCTCGCCTGTTGCGCGATCGAATTAATGGCCACCGCTGCGTCGCGGTTCGACATCGCGCGGTTCGGCGCCGAAGTAATGCGTTTCTCGCCGCGCCAATGTGATGTCATGATTGTTGCCGGCACGGTGACTTACAAAATGGCGCTGGCAGTAAAACGAATTTACGAACAAATGCCCGAACCGAAATATGTGATCGCCATGGGCGCGTGCGCGTCAACTGGTGGCATGTATCGATCCTACGCGGTGCTGCAAGGCATCGACCAACTTCTCCCGGTCGATGTTTATATTTCCGGTTGCCCGCCTCGTCCCGAAGCACTCTTAGCCGGTCTGATGAAGTTGCAGGAAAAAATCTCACGCGAGAAATCATTCGCCGCGCAGAAACCGCAGTGGACGAAGAAGTTCACCGGAGCGAGCGCATGACTGGGCAAGAGTTGCTGGATTCGGTCGCGAAACTCTTCGGGCAAAAGCTTCACGCCAAAACCGAATTTCGCGGCGAGACCACTTACACAATTGCCGCGAGCGATCTCCGTGAAATCTCGAAGCTGTGCCGCGACGATCTCTCATTTGATTATTTGATCGATATCACCAGCATCGACAACGCGGGCGAAGAGCCGCGGTTCGAACTTGTCTACGAGCTTTACTCGATGACACTCGCGATCCATCTCCGATTGAAATTGAAAATCGGCGAGGACGAACGACCTGACACCGTCTCCGACATCTGGCCGACCGCGAATTGGCACGAGCGCGAGGTTTACGACATGATGGGGATCAAATTCAAAGGCCATCCCGATCTTCGCCGGATTCTAATGTGGGACGGCTATCCGTTCTTTCCGTTGCGCAAAGAATTTCCATTGGAAGGGCTTCCCAGCGAAATGCCCGACGTCGCCTTCACCAAATCTGCGCCGCTCGAAGGCGGCCCGTTCGTCACTCGCCCATCAACCGCCACCACCAAAGACCGCGAACCGCGCGCCCGCCCGCCAGAATTATGAAAACGTGTGGTCAAGCACCCTAATGCCACGCGCGATTCTCTTGTTGACGCTGATTATTGCTCATCACGAGCCTGCGATCGCGCAGCACAGCATCGCGTTACGCCGATCCGAAAGAGCGATACATGGCTGAGGTCGTAAAGTCGGAAGCACCGGCTTACCCCTTCGTCGCAAAGCTAAATCGTTGGCAAGGTAAAGGCATGTTCCGCCGGTCGTGGAGATGGCAACCTAATCGTTAGAAGCAAGCAGATGTTCCGATCACCTACCAAATGGATCGCAGCTACCAATGGCCAGATCTTCCGCCAGGTAAAAAGATGCTTCCGCCTTCGTCGTACTAAGCAGCGAGACCTGTTCGGAGCAATCGCGCGAAATCAGCGCGGCTTCTTGGCCGACTTCCAGAACCTCTTGGTGGCTGAGTTTTTCTTTGGAGAGGCCGGCGGCGAGATTGGTTTCAATCTGTCATTCCGAGCGAAGTCGAGGAATCTCTAGATATTTCTGAGCTTGATAATGGCCGGAAATATTAAGGGATCTCTTCGCTCCGGTCGAGATGGCAGAAATGGAATTACGCGGCCGAGACCGGCGGCGCGGACGCCGGTTTCCGCAATGAGGCCATGACATCGGGCCGCAAGCGTTCCTCTGCTTCGGTAGGCGTGAATTTTGGTTCGGCTTTCGGATAAGCGATGCGCGTATGCAGCATGGTCATGAGCGTGAAGCGGAAGCGTTCGGCGATAACGCGCAGTTCGCCGAGAGTGAGATCGCATTCGTCGAGCTGGCCGTCGGCGATGCGTTCCTCCATCAATTCGTTGACCAGTTGCTCGATCTTTTGCGGCGTTGGTTTTTCCAAACTGCGCGAGGCGCTCTCAACGATGTCGGCCAGACTGACGATCGCGCTCTCTTTTGTCTGCGGTTTCGGCCCGGGGTACCGAAAACTTTCCTCCTCCACTTCGGGAATGTCTTCCTTGCGGATGTTCATGATCTTCCCGCCGGCGCGCGCGTCCTCCTGCTGTTGGCGCGCGCGCTGATAGAAATAATAAACGAGCGAAGTGCCGTGGTGCTCCTGGATGATGTCGATGATGCTCTGGTTGAGTTTGTATTTGAGTGCGAGGTCGACACCTTCTTTCACATGCGCAATGATGATGAGCGCGCTCATGCTTGGGGCGAGATCGTCATGCGGGTTGCGCTCGAAGCTCATGTTCTCTGTGAAATATTGCGGCTTCACCAACTTGCCGACGTCGTGAAAATAGGAACAGACGCGGCAGAGCGTCGCATTGCCACCGATTTTTTCGGCCGCGGCCTCGGCGAGATTAGCAACCACGAGACTGTGGTGATAGGTCCCGGGCGCTTCGATTGTCATTCGACGCAGCAGCGGGTGATTGAGATCCGATAGTTCGAGCCAGGAGATGTCGGTGGTGATTTGAAACAACTGCTCGAGCAGCGGCAACGCACCGCCGACAAGCATCGCCGTGACGATACCATTGCCGAGCGCCAGCGCGCTCCGGAGGCCGACCATTCCCCAATCGTTTTCCGTGAGCGGAAAGAGATTGATCGTAATCAACCCGAAGCTGAGTGAGGAGAGCCAAATCGCGACGCCCACGCCCAGCCCAGCCCGGATCAATCGGCCGCGGTTGCGCACCTGCAGCGTGAGATAGACAGCCGTAAAACCGCTGATTAAACTGATGACAAGCAGCGGGGCATCAATTTTTTCAAATAGGACGCTGCTCCAAAAGCTGACGAAAAACGCGGCGTAGAGGCCGTGATTGCGACCAAGCAAAACGCTCAGCACAAGCGGGGCGAAGGCATACGGAGCGAGGAGCCAGCCCATGTCCGGGGTTAGAAATTTGAACGCGTGCTCGCTGCACAGAACCAGCACCAGCCTAATCGCCGCCATCTGAACGAAGATCATCCCCAAAACAAGGAAGACGCGCGAGTTTTGTGAAAATGTTTTCGGGTGGTTGATCCACAGAGCCGCGATCGCTGTTGCAAAGAACAAAAGTGCGATCACGAAACTCTTCGTCGGCTCCGGTTGTCGGCTGCTAAAGATCAGGAACGCGAGACCGGCAATGAAACCGGTAAGAATAATGACTTTGACGTAGCGCGCGTGCTCGAGGCTGTGGAGCAGTTCGTTCCGCGTCCGCTTGCGCCTCGTTTTTTTCGAGGCGAGCCCGCGCTGGCGAAGTCGTCTGCGTTTTAAGAAATCGAACATAACTTATTTGCGCGAAGACGGGGCCGGGGAGCGGTGTTGCTGGTAAGCGGTAATAATGGAACGGACGAGCTCGTGCCGGACCACGTCGCGCTCATTGAGATAGACAATTGAAATTCCCGGAATGTTTTTGAGCGCTTGCAAAGCCTCGACCACGCCGGAGCGCTTGTTCGCCGGCAAATCGATCTGAGTGACGTCGCCGGTGATGACGCATTTGGAATGCGGTCCGATGCGCGTCAGTAACATGAACATTTGCTCAGTGGTTGTGTTTTGCGCTTCGTCGAGAATCACGAACGCGTTGTTCAACGTGCGGCCCCGCATATAGGCAAGCGGCGCAACTTCAATCGTCTGGCGCGCAATCGCGCGCTCAATCTCCTCCGGCTCGAGCATGTCGCGGAGCGCGTCGTAGAGCGGGCGGAGATACGGCATGATCTTTTGTTCAAGCTCGCCAGGCAAAAATCCGAGCGCCTCGCCGGCCTCAACCGCGGGGCGCGTTAAAATAATTCGACTGACCTGATCTTTTTTCAGCGCGGCAACGGCCATCGCCACTGCGAGATAAGTTTTGCCGGTGCCGGCCGGTCCGATTCCAAAAACGATGTCGTGTTTATCAATCGCCTCGACGTAATTCCGTTGCCCACTCGAGCGCGCGACAATCGGGGGTTTGCGCGGCGAAGTTGTGATCTTCATCGAGACCGCGTCGGTGAGATTGTCGTCGCGCGATTCGCTCACCGAATTCAGCGCGTATTGAAACTCATGCTTCTGAATCGGCACGCCTTTCTTTTGCGCTTCTTCGAGCTGGTCGAAGACACGCTGCGCCTTGTCGATCTTGTCGGATTCGCCTTCGAGTTTTACCCAGCCTTCGCGGGTGGTAACTTTGACGCCGAGCGAATCCTCCATGCTTTTGAGCAGCTTGAGATCGTTCGCGTAAAGCGATTGCAACTGGCGCGCGTTGTCGAAATGCAGCGTCCGGACTTCGGTCATTAAAGATTGACTCCTAAAATCGAGTCCGAGCCGGACTGGCACAGCCGATCAACGGAAGCCATAAACCAGAGCCCAATGTGTCCGTTCCTCCGGCGATTCTTCGACCGCGACGATAATGAAGTAACTGCCGGTCGCTTTCGGAATCACGTGCGCGGCGGCAAAGTGTCCCTTTTCCCAACTGTCCTGTTGCTCGGCCAGTTTTCCTTCCGAATCGTAAATGTGGACCGAGATTTTGGCGCGCTCGACTTCAGTTCCCAGCCAAAACCAATATTCGTTGCCTTTGAACAATTGCTGTCGCACTGCTTTTTTCTCGCCTGAGCCGAGGTCGCCGCCCCAGTAGTCTTCGCGAACTTGAAATCCTTCTTTGACGTACGGCTCAGCCGCCTGAAGCGCGAACGATTGTGCGTCGTCCACTGTTCCGGCCGAGCCGCGCGGAAGGGCAAAGCAAACGACTACACACAGGCTTGCTCCCAGACTGATTTTTGTGAAGCGCTTCATCGGCCTGTCTTTATTCTCGCGTCAAAATCCCATTATCCAGTCGCGTCGTGATCTCGTTGATTTTCCGTACGGATTCCGCCGAAATACGGCTCGAGCCGACGTCGACCAGCGGTTTCACTTCGCCGAGCGCGCTCTGAATGTCGCGAATGATCGAGAGATTAAATTCCGGCATGCTCTGGAGCTGGGTTTGGAAATGAACTAGGAGATCGGGCTGATGCAGCAACTCCGCGCCGTCGGCGGAGAAATGTTTCGTCACGACCGAGGTCAGCACTTGCGTGCCGCGCAACCAGCCGCCCAGGCTGACGAGCTGCGATAATTTTTCGTCGTGCACTTCGTTCATAGCCGCTTGGACACTGCTCTGAGTGCGGTCCAGTTCCTGACGCACGTTTTCCCATTTCCGCTTGTCGGCCGCCTCGGTGATCGCTTTCGCGTGCGGCGTAATGGAATTGCCGACGCCGATACCCTTGGACAAATTCAAGACCCGTTGCCCGATCTCCTTCACCGCCGGCGCGTCTTCGGCCTGAACCGCGATGAACCCATCGGCAATCACGGTGCCGAGAAGCAGCGCAATCCGTGGTCGTTCCGTAAAATTGCTGGTTTTCTCGGTGCGAACGTATTCGCGCCAATTGACCGAACCGAGCTTGTTGAGCGCGCCAAAGATTTCGTTCGGCAACGGCACGACCACGTTTTCGACTCTTTTCGACATCTGTTTGACGTCGATGCGCTGCGGTGCTTGCGCAGCGTGGGCGCCCAAGGCTACCCCGAGCAGGGTGATTGCACTAAATTTTAAACTTCTGGAAAAGGCTGTCATCGGAGCTTCGACTGTTGATTTCGTCTCGGTATTCAGGATTAATGAGGGCATTGTAAGCAGAACTGCCTTCCTACACAAATCTCTGCGCCTAACAATTTTGAGTTTCTCACGCCAGACTATCCTTTCCGCTGACCATCGCATTTCGACCATGGTATGGACTTAAAAAGGCTTCGGCAAATTCTGGATCGCGCGCCTTCCAAGCGCGTCCTGGTCATCGGCGACCTGATGCTGGACGAATTTGTCTGGGGCAAGGTCGGCAGAATTTCGCCGGAGGCGCCAGTGCCGGTCGTCGAAGTGACCGGCGAAAGTTTCTTTCCCGGTGGCGCGGCCAATGTCGCGCGCAATCTGCGCGAGTTCCTGGACAAGGTTGCGGTCGCCGGTTTGATCGGCAAAGATCGGAGCGGGCAGCAACTCCGCGAACTCCTGGCTCAGCGAAAGATCGACGTCTCCGACTCGATCGAGGACGAGAAATTTCCGACAATTGTGAAAACCCGGATCATTGCCCGCCATCAACAGGTGGTCCGAGTCGACCGGGAAAAAATCGTGCGGCCTTCGACGGCGCAGACCGCAAAAGTCGTCGCCGCCGTCCGAAAAAAACTGGCCAACATCGACGCGATCATTTTTGAAGACTACGGCAAAGGATTTATTACGCGCGAACTGATCTCGCAGATCGCCCGTGAGGCGCGCACCGCTAAGAAGATCGTCACCGCTGATCCGAACCAACATAATTTAATCGACTGGAGCGGAATGACAGCGGTGAAACCCAACCGCGCAGAAGCTTTTCTCGCGGCCGGAATTCCGAGTCGCGACTCCGATTTGCCGCCAAAGAAAGATGTCGATCTTGTCCGGGCAGGAAAGGACCTGCTCCAAAAATGGAACGTGCAATATCTGCTCGTCACCCTCGGCGAGCAGGGCGTGATGTTTTTCGAGAAAGGAAAACACCCGCATCATATCCCAACAAAGGCCCGCGACGTCTTCGATGTCTCCGGCGCCGGCGACACTGCGATTGCGATGTTCACGCTTGCGCTTGTCTGTAATGCAACGCCGCTCGAGGCCGCCCAAATTGCCAATCACGCGAGCGCCGTGGTCGTCGGCAAACTTGGCACCGCCACGGTGACGCGCGAGGAGTTGATCGCCAGCTTCGAATATGACTTCGAGTAGGCCGAAGCCGCGCGCGGTCTTCATTGATCGCGACGGAACCATCATGCACGACGCCGATTATTGCTCTGATCCGAAGCAAGTTCAGGTTTTCGACGGCGCCACCGCTGTGTTGCGCCGGCTCAAGAGAGCCGGATACAAAATTATTGTGATCACGAATCAAAGTGGAATTGGTCGCGGCTTCTTTACGCAGAAACAATATCGCGCAGTAGAAGCGGAAGTTTTGCGGCAGCTGGGAAACGGCTTAGTCGATGCGACATATTTTTGCCCGGACACGCCGGGCAAGCCTTCGAAATGCCGAAAGCCGGCGCCCGGAATGGTCTTGCAGGCAGCGCGCGAGTACGGTGTTGATCTTGCCCGCTCGTTTTTGATTGGCGACAAGGAGGTCGATGCCGAGTGCGCGCATAATGCGGGGGTCCGAGCCATCCGGGTCCGGACCGGCCTCGATAAAATGACTGATGGCAGCTGCGCCGATTGGGTTGCGGAGGATCTGCCGGCGGCTGTCGAAATCATTCTTAGAGCAGCAAATGAGTAAGGCAGTTGGAATCATTCCCGCGCGGTGGCGCTCCACGCGTTTTCCGGGAAAACCGCTCCATCTCATTGCGAACAAGCCTCTTCTCCGCCACGTCTGGGAACGTTGCCGGCGGGCGAAGAAACTGGACGCGATAATCATCGCCACAGACGATATGCGCGTCGCCAAAGCGGCTTTTGATTGGGGCGCGGACGTGGCAATGACCTCGCCGAAACACCCAAGCGGGACCGACCGGATTGCCGAAGTTGTCCGCAAAGCCGCGCAATTTGATCTCATTCTTAATATTCAAGGCGACGAGCCGCTGACCGAGCCAGCGCTGCTCGATCGGTTCGTAGAGATACTTCGTGCGAATCAAAAAATCGACATCGTCACGGCCGCTCATCCTTTCGAAAGTGTCGCCGAAGCATCCACGCCGCATCAGGTGAAGGTGATTGTCGATCTTTACGGCAACGCGCTTTACTTTTCCCGCTACGCCATCCCCTTCCCTCGCAATCGCGCAGCCCCAATAAAATATCTGCGCCATCAGGGCATTTATGGTTTTCGCCGGAAAGCGCTCCTCGATTTCGTGAGATGGAAACCGACGCCGTTGGAGCGCGCCGAGTCCCTCGAGCAATTGCGCGCGCTCGAAAATGGTGTAAAGGTTCATGTGCTTCTCACGAAACATGGATCGCCTGGCGTAGACACGCCGGCAGACGCAAAAGTGCTCGAGCGAAAGCTAGCTCGCGCAAAACCACGGGTATCGCGATGAAATACATTTTCGTCACCGGCGGCGTGGTCAGTTCGTTGGGCAAAGGTCTCGCCGCGGCGTCGCTAGGAACTTTACTGGAAGCGCGCGGTCTGCGCGTTGTCCTTCAAAAGTTCGATCCTTACCTGAATGTCGACCCGGGAACGATGAACCCGTTTCAGCACGGTGAAGTTTACGTTCTGAATGACGGAGCCGAAACCGATCTTGACCTCGGACATTACGAGCGATTCACGAATTGCGTTCTCTCGCGTCACAACAATCTCACCAGCGGTCAAGTTTACGAATCAGTGATCTTAAAGGAACGCCGCGGCGATTATCTCGGCAAAACCGTCCAGGTGATTCCGCACGTGACCGACGTGATCAAGGACCGGATTCGCGAAATCTCCGATGAAACGAAATACGATGTGGTGATCACCGAAATCGGCGGCACGACCGGCGATATCGAGGGTCTGCCGTTTTTAGAAGCGATCCGACAATTCATTCTGCAAGTCGGTGCGGAGAACGTTGTGAACATGCACGTGACGCTTGTTCCGTATATCAAAGCCGCGGCTGAATTGAAAACGAAGCCGACGCAACAGAGCGTCGCCAAACTACGCGAGATCGGCTTGCAGCCGCAGGTGTTGATTTGTCGGACCGAGAGATCACTCGATCGCGAGCTGCGCCAGAAGTTGTCGATGTTCTGCAGCGTTTCAGAAAAAGCTGTGATCGAAGCGCGAGATGTCCAACACACGGTCTACGAAGTGCCACTCATGTTACACGACGAAGGGCTCGACAAACTCGTCTGCGATTTGCTCCACATCAAAACTCCCGAGCCGAAGCTAACCAGTTGGAAGAAATTTGTTGATTGCGTGGTTAGCCCGCAAAAACGAGTGAAGATCGCGGTCGTCGGCAAATACATTCATTTGCAGGACGCGTACAAGAGCATTTACGAATCGCTCACTCACGCAGCGGCCAGTCAGGATTGCGGCATCGATTTGAAACTCGTCGATGCTGAATCGTTACAGGAGCGGGTCGGCACTCAGCTGAAAGATGTCGCAGGTGTTTTGATTCCGGGCGGATTCGGCGATCGTGGTGTCGAAGGAAAAATCAAAGCGGCGCGTTATGCCCGCGAGAATGGAATTCCTTATCTCGGGCTTTGCCTCGGCATGCAGGTGGCGACCATCGAGTTTGCGCGTGACATCTGCGGAATTGAAAAAGCGAACAGCACCGAGTTCGATCCGGACACTCGGGATCCGGTGATTTCGTTACTCGAAGAGCAACGCGAAAAAATTCACAGCAAAGGGGCGAGCATGCGGCTCGGAACTTGGCCGACCAAAATTGCTAAGGGCACGCTCGCGGAAAAAATTTACGGCGCGAACGATGTGATGGAACGCCATCGCCATCGTTACGAGTTCAACATGAAGTATCGCGATCGAATGGCCGAAAAAGGTTTTGTGATTTCAGGAACGTCGCCCGACGGCACGCTCGCCGAATTGATCGAGCTTCGCGATCATCCGTACTTCGTCGGCTGCCAGTATCACCCGGAGTTTCAGAGCAAACCGAATAAACCGCATCCGCTTTTCAGGGGATTCATTCAGGCGGTGCTCGCGTTTGAATCTAAGCATGAGACGCGCGCTGGAGCCGATCCAAAATCGCAGCGCCGAGTCCCTGAGCAGGAACTCGTTCTGCAACGATAAGATCGACATCGAGCGCATCGAGCTCGCGGAGATAACGAAATAGATTCGCCGCGGCTTCGCGAAGATCCTGTCGTTCGCTCAAATTCCGAATCGCAACGAAACGCTCATCTTTCTTGGTCGGATTCCAAGCGAGCAAAGCACATCGCTGACTCGATCTGAATACTTCCAAATCTTCGACAACCCGCAATTGCGCCTTGGGCGCGTAGTGGGACGGGAGTTGTCCGGGCGCAGAAAGGCTGTCGCGGCCGGTCGCGACCTCGACTTTGCCAAACTCCGACAATTGCTCCGAAGTGATCGGTCCGCGCCTCAAGATGTCAATCCTACAGTCGTGAACGGCAACAATTGTTGATTCGATTCCGTGCGTGCTGGGTCCAGCATCAATGATCAACGGAATATGACCGGCAAGTTCATCCAGAACATGTTTGGCAGTTGTTGGACTGATGCGACCAAAACGATTTGCGCTCGGTGCTGCGAGTGGTTTTCCGAATTCGCGAACGATCTCGGCGAAAACCGGATGCGCGCTGGTACGAACTGCAACCGTTTCCAATCCAGCTGTAACAATGTCGGGAACGATTTCGTGTTTGGGTAAAACCATCGTCAACGGGCCGGGCCAGAACTTTTCTGTCAACTTGGAAATCAATTGTCGATCTTGCTTCAGAACGTCCGAGACCCTTTCCAACCAATCTTGATTTGGAAGATGGACGATAAGCGGATCGAAGCGCGGGCGGCCTTTCGCTTCGAAAATTCTCGCGACCGCGACCGGATCAAGCGCGTCTACGGCGAGTCCGTAAACGGTTTCGGTCGGCAGCGCGACCATTTTGCCTTTGCGCAGCAACTCAACCGCCGCGGTGCGGTCGGTTGAAATTTCCGTCTTCACTTCGGCAGTTTCGTAGAAAGCACGCTCTCCGATTGTTTTTTGCGGAAGGCTTCCAATTTTTCGCGTAGCTTCTTGTCATTCGTGGCAATGATCGCCGCCGCGAGTAGCGCCGCGTTTTTGGCGCCCGCGTCACCGATCGCCAGAGTTCCAACCGGAATTCCCCCCGGCATTTGCGCGGTGGACAAGAGCGAATCGAGTCCTTGCAGCTTTGATTGAATCGGAACGCCGAGGACCGGCACAACGGTATGCGCGGCGATAACTCCGGCCAAATGGGCCGCGCCTCCCGCACCGGCGATGATGACGCGCAATCCACGGTCAGCCGCTTTGCGAGCGAACGCCGTCGTTTGATCGGGTGTGCGATGGGCGGAAAGCACGTGCGCTTCATTAGACACGCCTAGCTCGTCGAGCGTTTCGACTGCGTGGCGCATCGTCTCCCAATCCGATTTGCTTCCCATGACGACGGCAACGAGCGGTTTCGATTCAACCATATTGAATGAGCGGGAAGCTAACAGCTTCCCCTACAGAATCCAAAGCGAAGATGTCGATCTTTCCAACCCTGGCCTTCAGCAGCATATTGCGACGTGAACATGGCCAGATCGATTGTGCTCATCGGGATGATGGGCGCAGGCAAATCGTCGGTGGGCCGTTGTCTAGAGCAACGAAGCGGGCTCGCCCGTTTGGACACTGACGAAATGGTAAGCGAAAAATTTGGAACTCCGATCGCGGAGATTTTTGCAGAACATGGCGAAGCAAGGTTTCGCGACACGGAAAGCGAAATGCTGCGCAAACTAGCGCCCGCGAGGCCAGCAATCATTGTGACCGGCGGCGGAATTGTTCTCCGCCCGGAGAATGTCGATCTTTTGAAAAAGCTCGGGGTCGTTGTGTGGCTCACAGCCGATGAGACGACTTTGTTCGAGCGCGCATCGCGACGGAACGATCGACCGTTGCTGCAAAAAGAAAGTCCGCGCGCGAAATTTTCGGAATTATTTGAAGAGCGCCAGTCCCTTTATGCGGCCGCCGCGGATTTTCAGGTAAACACGTCTATGAAAACGCACGACGAAGTCGCGGAAACAATTTTGAACAAGATCGAAGAATTCGCGGCAATTCAACGATGATTAGGACCAATAAGAATGGGAATCGCGCGCCAGCGACACCAAGCATGCGCATCAAAACTGTTCTCGTCCAATTCGCGCGTCAGCTTGGGTTCGACTCGTGTCGAATAGCGCGGTGTTCTCCCCCAGCCCATGCCGACGAATTTGGCGCTTGGTTGAACGAAGGCGCGCATGGTGAGATGGGATACATGCAGCGGGGCGAAGAGAAGCGACGCGATCCCAAAAAGATTCTGCCTGGAGCAAAATCGATCGTCGTTTTGGCGATGAATTATTTCACCGACACCGGAGAGCGGATACCGGATAGCGCAAAGAAAGGTCGTATCGCCCGTTATGCGTTGGGGGATGATTACCATGATGTACTCGCGGGCAAATTAAGGAAGGTCGACGATTTCCTGCGCGAGTTTGGGGGGAAGCAAAAATGTTACGTCGACACCGGTCCAGTTCTGGAACGGGATTATGCGGCTCAAGCCGGAATTGGCTGGCACGGCAAGAGCACGATGCTAATTGATGAAAAACTTGGGACCTGGTTTTTCCTGGCGGAAATTTTCACGACGCTCGAATTGCTGCCGGATCAACAAGCGACCGATCGTTGCGGCACATGCGAGCGCTGTATCAAAGCGTGTCCGACCGGCGCGATCACCGCGCCGCATAAACTCGACGCGCGCCGTTGCATCTCCTATTTGACGATCGAATTAAAGGGCGCGATTCCGGTTCAGCTGCGCCCGTTGATTGGCGATCGGATCTTCGGCTGCGACGATTGTCTCGACGCGTGTCCGTGGAACCGGTTCGCTCGAGTTTCGCACGAAACGGCGTTCAGCGCGCGAAGATCGACAACGGTCTTTTCGCTACGTGATTACCTGGCGCTGAACGAATATGAATTCCGCAATTTGTTTCGCAATTCGCCCATCAAGCGGATCAAGCGCCGCGGATTCTTGCGGAACGTTTGCGTGGCGCTTGGAAACATCGGGACAAGCGATGACTTGCCTGCGCTAGGTCGTGCGGCGCTCGATTCGGAGCCGCTGATCGCAGAACATGCCGCCTGGGCAATTGAGCGAATTAACGGGCGATCGGCCGGCATCGCCGTGAACTGATTGAATCCAATCGACACGTTTCCTTCATCCCATTGTCGATCGTGTGAACGCGTTTTGTTTGCAAAGGTCTAAACTGAGGTAATTTCTGACGTTCCCGCTGCCCCGAGTCGCTCATGCATCAAACCTTAACCACCCCGGAGACTGACGCGAAGTCAGCGAAAAAGCAGCGCGCTCGTCGCAAACGCCAGATCATTATCGGCGCGGTCGGATTCGTCGTGCTTTGGCTGATTGTTTCGATTGCGCTGTCGAAACGCGAGAAGCCGATTCCTGTAACGACGGAAAAGGCTCTGCGGAAAACAATTCTCCAAACCGTTTCGGCCACGGGCAAGGTGCAGCCGGAAACGGAAGTGAAAATTTCACCGGAAGTGGCCGGGGAAATTATCGAATTGCCCGTGAGCGACGGAATGCAGGTGAAGAAAGGCGATTTACTGGTTCGAATTAAACCAGATTCCTACAAAGCGCTGCTTGAGCAACAAGAAGCCGCGATCAGCACCGCCAAAGCGACAAATCTTCAGCAAAAAGCAACAATGTTGAAGACCGAGCAGGATTTGAAGCGCGCCGAAGACATGTACGCCAAGAAGACAATCTCGATTCAGGAATACAACGCAGCGCAAGCAGCGGCGGACGTGGCGAAGAACACTCACGAAAGTTCTCTGCACGAGATCGAGCGCGCGCAGGCCGCTTCCAGTCAGGCGCGCGATCAACTGTCCAAAACCACAATCTATTCGCCGCTCGACGGGACGGTGACGTTGTTAAACAGCAAACTTGGCGAACGCCTGGTCGCAACCGGACAGTTCGCCGGCACCGAAGTGATGCGGGTGGCTGATTTGTCCCGCATGCAGGCAGTGATCGATGTGAATGAGAACGATGTTCCAAACGTAAAGATCGGCGACAAGGCGAATGTGAAGATCGACGCTTACGGCGATCACAAATTTGAAGGCACTGTGGCGCAAATTGCCAACACCGGAAAGACCACTGGCGCCGGAACACAGGAAGAAGTGACCAACTTCGAGGTGAAAATTAATTTGGATCGAGAAGATGTTCTGTTGCGGCCGGGGTTAAGCTGCACGGCTGACATCGAGACGAATATAGTGAAGGGCGCCGTCGCAGTACCGATGCAGGCAGTGACGATTCGGACCGGCGACAGCAATTTGAGTCCGGAAGAAATCGAAAAGAAACGATTGAAGGTTGCGGCGCGCGATAAGGGCGACAACAACGCCGATTATGTGAACGAGCGTCAGGAAAAGGCGGCCCAGAAAGAAGAGCGCGAAAAATTATCTAAAGTCGTGTTTTTGAAAAAAGGCGGCAAAGCGCAGTCTGTGAAAGTGACGACCGGCATTTCTGATGACACTTACATGGAGATCAAAAGCGGAGTGCAGCCCGGTGACGAAGTGATTTCCGGCAGTTACAGCGCAATCAGCCGCAAACTCAAAGACGGTGCGAAAGTGAAGTACGATAAGGAAGCGTTGAAGTAGTCAGCACTCGTCACATGTCACTCGTCACTCGTGCGCCTGGTCCGGTGGTGATCGACATCGAAAACATCACCAAAGATTATGTGATGGGCGAAGAGACCGTGCGCGCGTTGCGCGGCGTATCGCTGCAAATCCGCCGCAACGAATATCTCGCCGTGATGGGGCCAAGCGGCAGCGGCAAATCGACATTGATGAACATGCTCGGCTGCCTCGATACACCGACGTCCGGACGTTACAACTTCAACGGTCGCAACGTCGCGGACATGGACGACGATGAGCTCGCCGCAATCCGAAATCGCGAGATCGGTTTTGTTTTTCAAACATTTAATCTGCTCCCGCGGGCGACGAGTCTCCGCAACGTCGAGCTGCCCCTCATCTACGCGGGAATCGACCCCGAGACGCGCGAGGAGCGCGCGACTCAGGCATTGATCGACGTCGGCTTGGGCGATCGGATTCATCATAAGCCGAACGAATTGTCCGGCGGTCAGCGCCAGCGGGTCGCGATCGCGCGTGCGCTCGTGAACAATCCGTCGATCATTTTGGCGGATGAACCAACCGGCAACCTAGATTCCAAAACCGGTGAGGAAATCATGGCGCTCCTTGAGGATCTTTATCAGCGCGGCAACACGATCATTCTGGTCACGCATGAACGCGACATCGCCGCGCACGCGCGCCGCACGATTCACCTACGCGACGGCTTGATCGAAATGGATCACGCCGGCTTCATTCCCGAACTCGACGCCGTCATTGCAGCGAGTTGACCAACATGAAGCGTTTTCTCTACGAGCTGGAGGAAAGCTGGAAGATCGCGGCGGCACAGATGCGATCAAATTTGACGCGCTCTACGCTGACCGCGCTCGGCGTTATAATCGGCATCGTTGCCGTGACGCTGATGGGAACAGCGATCGCCGGAATTTCAGTCGGGTTCGATAAAAGCATGTCCGTCCTCGGCGACGATGTGCTTTACGTTACGCAATGGCCGTGGAAACCGGTCGACGACTGGTGGAACTACCGAGATCGCAAGAGAATTCAGACCGAGTACGCCGAGAAGATCAATCGCATCATCGCCGCGACGCCGAATTCGAACCTGGTCGTGGCGGTGTCGACCTCCAGCTTGATGCGCTCAATCAAGTACGGCGGCAACGCAGTCGACAACGTGTTCACGCTTGGAACGACTTCCGAATTCACCCTCACGTCGACAATCAATTGCAAAGAAGGGCGGTTCTTCAACGAGATCGAATCGCGCGAAGGCGCTCAAGTTGTGGTGATTGGTTACGACGTCGCTGATGCGTTGTTTCCATCGGAAAGCCCAATCGACAAATCCCTTTTAATTAATGGACAATTGTTCAAAGTGATCGGCGTCAACGCCCGACAGGGAACGTTCCTTGGCTTGTTTAGTTGGGACTCGATGGTGGCGGTGCCGCTGACGGCATTTAACAAATATTTCAGCGCAAAAAGCGCATCGGACGTCCGTGCGAACGGCGCGAAAGGCGAGTCGGACGTGCGCGTGAAAGTAAAAGACAAAAAGAGACTCGCTGAAGCCAAAAGCGAATTGACCGGAATCCTGCGGCGCGTTCGCGGTTTGGCTCCGGAGCAAAAGGACGATTTCTCGATCAACGAGCAGCAAGCGTTCAAAAGCACGCTTGATCCGGTGAAGAACACGATTGCCGTCGCCGGCCTATTCATCACTGGGCTTTCACTTTTCGTCGGCGCGATCGGCATCATGAACATCACGTTTGTGAGCGTGAAGGAGCGGACGAAAGAAATCGGAACCCGCAAAGCTCTCGGCGCACGCCGGCGAACGATTCTGATGCAGTTTCTGATCGAATCGACCGCGCTTTGTTTGCTTGGCGGATTTATCGGACTGGTCCTTGCCTATTTTCTCTGCTTCGGGATCGGCAAAGCTTTTCCATCATTCCCGATTCAATTTTCTTTCGGCCTCGTCGTCGCGAGCATGGTCGTGTCGGTGCTAACCGGCTTGATCTCTGGTTTCGCGCCGGCGTGGACAGCGTCGCGTCTCGATCCAGTCGCAGCGCTTCGTTACGAATAGATAATGATTATGCCTTTCAGCGAAATCATCACGATGGCGCTCGGTTCGCTCGGCGTGAACAAGTTACGCTCCGGTCTGACCATGTTTGGGATCACGATCGGCGTGTTTTCCGTTATCTCGGTCATGACGGCGATTGGCGCCCTCCAGTATTCGATCGAGAACGGGATCAGTTTTCTCGGCGCGAACATTTTCCAGTTCGCCAAATACCCGGCGAACATGACCGCGAGTGGCGACGTGAAGAAAAAATATCAGAACCGCCGCAACATCACTTACCAACAAGGGCTGCATTACCAAAAGCTGATGGAAGGAGATGCGCGCGAGATTTGCTTGAAGTGTTTCGGTTACGAAGTGAAAGGCCAGGCGGTTTACAACGGCGTGAAAACGACGCCGAGTCTCCTCATTGTCGGCACCAACCGCAGCTTTCTCACTGCGAACGCCTACACTCTCGGCTACGGACGAAACCTGAACGACGAAGATGTCGATCTTGCGCGCAACGTAATTGCCGTCGGCAAGATGATCGAGAAACGCTTGTTCCCTCATGAGACGCCGATCGGCAAAGTCGTGCGTGTCAGCGGCCACACTTACACGATCGTCGGAGTCCTGGCTGAGAAGGGAACTGCATTCGGCCAAACCCAGGACAACCTCTGCATCATGCCGATCACGCGATTCTTCGAAGATTATGGCTCGGCCAAGCGCACAGTGAACATCGCAACGCAGGCTTCCTCAGCCCAGACTTACAATAGCACGTTCGACAAAGCGGTCGGCGCGATGCGGATCGCACGCGGGTTGCGCGCCAATCAGGAAAACGATTTCGAGATTTATTCTAACGACTCGCTCAAGAGCGCCTTCGTATCGGTCGCTGGAGTCGTGCGCGTCGGCGCGTTCGTAATCAGTTTCATCGCGCTCGTCGCCGCGGGCATCGGCATCATGAACATCATGCTGGTCAGCGTGACCGAGCGAACAAAAGAGATCGGCGTCCGGAAATCTATCGGCGCGCGCAGCCGCGATATTCTGCGGCAATTCTTGACCGAAGCGGTTTTCATTTCCGAAGCCGGCGGCATTTTGGGAATTGTTCTAGGAATCATCGTCGGCGATTTGCTCGCGATGTGGCTCAAGGTTGATCTGATTTTTCCTTATGGTTGGGCGATCGCCGGCCTGCTGGTTTGTTCAGGCATCGGGATCGGCTTCGGCCTTTATCCGGCGTATCGCGCCGCCAGCCTCGACCCGATCGAAGCACTGCGGTACGAATAGCCCGAGCTGGCCACGGGACGAGTCCGAGTGGTGGGCCGGACTGGCGTTTAGCAAATTCGCTTAAGCTGGGACACGTAAACTGCGCCTGCTTCCCTTTTGACCAGTGCTTTAGCTTTGTCCTACCTTAGAAGTTTTGAGGTCCCAGCGTGCCTTCTCGTCTTAATTTTGCCACTGCGGATGTGCCGCAGAGTAACATCCTTCTGCTTGAAGAGTACGCTGCACTGGGGGCGGCGATCAGATCGGCCCTGAAAAAATTCGCGCCACAACATCACTGCGCCGCCGCAGGTTCTCTCGCCCAAACTGAGACGCTTGCTTTAGATCTCGAACCTGAGCTTTTCATAATCGATGTCGATCCACCGTGGACCGGCCTAACAAACTTTCTGGAGAAAATGCGCGCGGCACACCCAAACGCTCGCGCGCTCGTAATCGGTGCCTCAATTCCCGCTGAAATTGCCGCGGTGCGCGGATCGTACGGCGCGCTCCAATTCATCGAAAAGTCGTTCGATCTCGCAGCCTTCGGTGCTGCGATCCAGGCGTTGCTCGGGCCGTGGGTTGAACGAGAGCCGCGCGGAACATTGGGCGGACTGAACACCATCGACATCCTTCTTTCGCACTACGCCGCGAATGCGAATCTGATTGTCGATCTTCATTCGGGCACGAGAACTGGCGAAATTCAAATCAACGGCGGACAGGTGTTGCACGCCGCGACTGGCCCCCTCAAAGGCGAAAACGCATTGCGTGAATTGCTGAGCTGGTCCAAGCCGCGGATAAGCGAGAAAAAGCTTTCCGGTTCTTCGCACCGAACAATCACAAATTGGCAGGCGATTGTGCTCGAAGCACTCCGCGAAATCGGCCGCGCAGTTTCCGAAACACGCAGGCCCGAACCAGAAATTGTTTCTCAACGCGCTGGCAAGAAAATTGTCGTAGTCGATGACACCGAGATGCTACTCATTTTTGTCGAAGACATTCTCGCCACAGCCGACCCGGAGTTGCAGATCACCACGGCGCTGAGCGCGACCGAAGGACTGCAACAAATCGAACGCGTCGTTCCAGATTTGGTGCTGCTCGATTACAGCCTGCCCGATTTCAACGGCGACGAACTTTGCGAACGGCTGCTGCAGACCGAACGGACCGCACAGGTGCCAGTGTTGATGATGTCCGGGCACGTGCAGGAAATGAACGCCGCAGCCGCTCGGCTGCCCAATGTCGTAGCGAAGATCGAAAAGCCATTTCTCTCGAATGCACTCGTCGATCTTGTCCGGCGCACTCTCGACGCCGAGCGTTCATTTCGAGAGAGAGTCAGGAAGAGACCCGCCGCTTCCCTATCCTTCGAGCCGGAACGGCCACGGCCGCAAAAAGCAGTGTTGTTGGTCCAAGTTCAAATCCGATCTCAGATGGAAAGGCGCTGCGAGCAGTGGGCGATTCTAATTGAGCTCGAGCGCCTTGAATGTCTCATCGACATGCTGGAAGTGGATGTCGAGCGAGCAAAGCCGATCAATCTCCTCTCCTGAAAGTTTGGTGCTGATAGCCGGCTCGGCTTTCACATTTTCGGCGAAGCTCCCCTCGCCTTTCCAGGTTTTCATCGCCGCACGTTGCACCGCTTCGTATGCAGTTTTGCGTTCCGCTCCGGCACGCGTGAGCGCGAGCAGGATTGATTGGCTGTTATAAAGGCCTTTGGTGAGGTCGAGATTTTTTTGCATCCGCTCGGGATAAACCTGCAGTCGTTCAACCAGGTCGTGGAGTTCGACAAGCATGAAGTCCATCAGAATGCATGAGTCGGGAAGAATGATCCGCTCTGCGCTGGAATGACTGATGTCACGCTCGTGCCAAAGCGCCACGTTCTCCAACGCTACGAGCGCGTTGCCGCGAATCACGCGCGCGAGACCGCTCAATCGCTCACTCGTGATCGGATTGCGTTTGTGCGGCATGGCCGAACTGCCTTTCTGGCCTTCGCCGAAATATTCTTCCACTTCCAGGACCTCGGTGCGCTGGAGATGACGGAACTCCGTCGCCCAGCGATCAATACTCGACGCGATAACCGCTAGCGTCGTCATGAACTCAGCGTGCCGGTCGCGCTGCACGATCTGGGTCGAAAGCGTCGCAGGCTTCAGGCCGAGCTTTTCACAGACCGCACGCTCGACTTTCGAATCGACATGCGCATGCGTACCGACCGCCCCGCTGATTTTGCCAATGCGAATCCGTTCGCGCGTTTGCGCCAGTCGTTCTTCGGCGCGGCCAAACTCGTCAAACATTAGCGCGAGTTTCAACCCAAACGTGATCGGCTCGGCGTGCACGCCGTGACTGCGTCCAATCATCGGCGTCATTTTATAATGACGAGCCTGCCCGGCGATGACCCGGCGCAGTTGAAGCAAGTCATCGGCCAAAATTCTGATCGATTCGTTTAGCTGAACCGAAAGAGTCGTATCGAGAATGTCGGACGAAGTTAGCCCTTGATGGATCCAACGTGCTGCCGGACCGACGTACGACGCTGCGTTTTCCAAAAATGCGATGACGTCGTGGTTTGTTCGCTTTTCGATTTCGAGAATCTCCGGAATCGAAAAGCGCGCCTTTTTCCGAATCTCGTCGGCGTCTTTTTTGGGAATCTGGCCGAGCTCGGCCATCGCCTCGCAGGCGAGCAACTCAATCTCGAGCCAAATCTCGAATTTCCGTTGATCGGCCCAAATGTCGCGCATTTGCGGCCGCGAGTAACGATCGATCACGCCGCAAGATAGATTGCCGTGCCAAAGGTCAAAATGTTTTGTCGCCTAAACAAAAAACGCTCCGGCAGATTCAACTACCGGAGCGATTGGAAATTCGCTGCTATGTTATGAACCAGTCCGGCTCGGGCTAGCAAACCTTCGCGCGGAGAAATTTGCCGTCGCTTTGGAGGCGAACTTTTCCGCTTGCCAGAAGATCAGCCACGGTCGCAACTGTTTCTTTTGTGTCCTTCGTGCAGGAACTGACGGCGAGAATGAGATCGCCAAATGAAAGTTTCGGGCGCGGCTTCAGGATAAGGCTGTTTTTTTTCATGCTGTGTGTCCCTTTTGACAGCAGCTTCGATGCCTCCGTTCAATCTAATTTGGACCGCCGCGATGAATGGTCTGGTTTGCTTAATTTCGCTGCGGCCAGCCTCAGCTCGATTTTCGTTTCGAAAGCCACATCGAAACAATGTAAAGCGCAGCAAAAGCGAGAACCACCAGAATTAACCACTTGGATTGGCTGCGAACAAAATTAACCAGCGCTTCCGGATCTCGGAGAAGATCGGGCGCAACGCGTTGTGCGCGGACGCCAAGATAAGCCAGGATCGAACACGAAATCGTCGAGCCGAGGATCGTCGTGACGCTAAATAACGTAAAATTCATCCGCACAATCCCCGCTGGAATTGAAATCAAGTGACGGACGCCGGGTAAGAGCCGCGCGAAAAAGACGCCGCCCGCTTCGTAGCGCGTGAGCCAATGCTCGGCTTCTTCCAGCTTTTTCGGTGGAAATAGAATGAATCGACCAAACTTCACGACTAATGGACGGCCTAGCCAAAGTGACAGCCAGTACATTACGGCCGCTCCGAGATAAGCTCCCAGAGTGCTCGTCAGAATCACACCGCCGAGGCTCAGCCGGCCTTGTGCTGCAAGAAACGCCGCTGGCGGCACAACCACTTCGGCCGGCAGCGGGATTGGCGTGCTTCCCATTGCCATTAGCACGATGATCCCGAGATAACCGCCGGTCACGACCCATTCTGACCAGATTTGAATGAAATGATGCATGTTGTCATTCCGAGCGATACGCCAGTCCGCCTCGGACCGAGGAATCTCTCGCTTTTTCGTGCGGCCTTAGTTCAATCTGAAATTTGAAATCTGCAATCTGAAATTCCGATGTCGATCTACCGGCGTGCCTTTCGTTATTACCGGCCATTCCTCCCCCAAACCGTCGCCGGACTGGTGCTGTCCCTCGCAGGAATCGGCCTGAATTTGCTCAAGCCCTGGCCGTTCAAGATCATCGTCGACGAGTGGCTTCCAATGATGATTAACAAACGTGCGACGGGAACGCCCCTCATCGGCATCACTAGTCGCAGCCATCCCACTGAATCATTGTTTTTTCTCTGCCTTGCGCTCGTCGTGATTCAATTTCTGTGGGGCGTCTGCAATTGGGCAACGAATTACCTGTTGGTCAAAGTCGGACTTCAAGCGTTGCTAAAACTCCGCACCGATCTTTACGCGCATCTCCAACGGCTTTCGCTGAAGTTTCATGACACGCGGCGTTCGAGCGATTCCAGTTTTCGCGTCGCCTACGATTCACAATCGATTCAAACGATCTACAACAAAGGTTTCACCGGAATTTTCGGGTCGGTCGTGACGCTGATCGGTACGTTTGCGATTATGGTTCGGCTCGATTGGCAACTGACGCTCCTATCGTTAGGTATCGTGCCGCTGATCGTGATCGCGATTTATTTCTTCGCGCATCGCATCCGCAAAGAATCGACATTCATCCAGGAACAGGAAAGCGCGGTGCTCGCGCAAGCGCAGGAAGGCCTCAGCTCGATTCGAATGGTGCACGCATTCGGCCGCGAGCAATTTGAAGTGATGCAATTTCATCAGCAAGCGCAGCAAAGTTTGCAGGCGAACCTGCGCCTGACGCTCACAAACGTGAATAGCGCGCTGGTGATAAGCACGCTTATGGTTTTCGGAACCGCGGCGATGTACTACGTCGGAACGCTTCATGTTCTCCAAGGCACACTGAGTTTGGGAACGCTGCTCGTCTTCAGCGCGTACCTGTTGATGCTCTATCAACCGCTTGAGTCGATCACTTACACCGCTTGGGCGATGGAAGGCGCGACTGCGGGCGCGAAGCGCTCCTTCGAAGTGTTGGATCGAGAAGACGACGTCGTCGATTCGCCAAACGCAATCGAGATCCAATCGGCCAATGGCGCGATCGGGTTTCAGAGTGTGTCGTTCCGTTATGCGGTTGATCGAGAAGTCCTCCACGATGTCGATCTTCGGATTGAGCCCAACCAAATGATCGCAATTGTTGGTGGCACGGGCGCCGGAAAAAGCACGCTTTTGAGTTTGGTCCCCCGATTTTACGATCCATCTTCCGGGTCGGTCACGCTCGACGACCGCGATGTGCGCGAGCTCAAAAAGAAATCCTTGCGCGCGCAGATTGGCATCGTGCTTCAGGACACGTTGCTTTTTTCGACAACGATTCGCGAGAACATCGCCTACGGCCGGCCGGATGCGACCGAAGACGAAATCATCGACGCGGCCAAGCGTGCCCAAGCCGATGAATTCATCCGTCAACTGCCGAACGGTTACGCTAGCACGGTCGGCGAGCGTGGTCAGCAGTTGAGCGTCGGTCAACGACAACGGATCGGAATTGCGCGCGCGTTTTTGAAAAATGCGCCGGTGTTGCTGCTCGATGAGCCGACTTCGGCGCTCGATCCTGTGACTGAAGCGGCGATCATGGAAACGATCAAGGAACTGATGCGCGGCCGAACAACGTTCATTGCGACGCATCGGCTTGCAACGATTCATGATGTTGACCGCATCGTGGTCCTCGAACGCGGGAGGATTGTCGAGCAAGGCCGCGGTGCGGAATTGCTCGCGCGCGGCGGCGTTTACGCCAAACTGTTCGCTTCGGGAAAATTTCCAACATGAGCAACGTCAGACAAGATCGACACGTAGAAGAGGATTGGTGGCCGCATCCGATTCCGCCAAACGTCGAGTTTGGCGAAGGCTTTTACTGCGAAACCGCCCAGATCTTTCGCAAAATGGTTAGCAAAAAGCCGGGCGCGGTCGTGATCGGCAAACATGTTTCCTGCTACGCCGGCTGCTCGTTTGCAATTGGCGAAAGCGGAAAATGCACCGTCGGTGATTTCACATTACTCAACGGCGCACTGATCATGGCCGAGGAAAGGATTCACATCGGATCGTACTGCCTCGTTTCATGGGGAGTTGGCATCGCAGACTCAGATTTTCATCCGCTGGAACCGGCCCAACGTTTGATCGACGCACAGGCGCTCGCGCCATTTTTCAAAGATCGCCCGCCGCGGCCAAAATTGAAAACGGCGCCCGTGCAAATCGGCGACAATGTCTGGATTGGAATGAACGCCGTGATTTTGAAGGGCGTGGCAATTGGCGACAACTCAGTCGTCGCCGCCGGAGCGGTTGTCACGAAATCAGTGCCAGCAAACACGATTGTTGCAGGCAATCCAGCTGTCAGCGTTAAGACGCTTTGAAACGCAAGCGGATCGTCGTGATGGGATTCATGGGCTCGATGCCGATCGCCGGCGTGATCTGGCAGCACCTCCATTACGTTGTCGGTCTGCAACGGCTCGGGCACGAGGTTTACTACATCGAAGATTCGGCCCGGCTCCCTTACAATCCGGAAACGTTCGAGGTAAATGAACCGTTCGATTACGCGGCAAACGTTCTCGCTAAGCTCGCTCGCGAATTCGATTTCAAGAATCGCTGGGGGTTCTGTGCAAGGTATTTGAAGAATAATCCAACTGCCGGACTGCCACTCAGAAGAATCCGCCAGCTTTATTGCGATGCTGACGCGGTTCTGAACATTTGTGGCACACAGGAATTCAATGACGACCTGCTCGAGAGCGAGCGGATCATCTACGTCGAAAGCGATCCGGGCGTCGAACAGATCAAGATCGACAACGGCGTAAGATCGACGATCGATTATTTGAGCCGCCATCACGCGCTCTTCACGTTTGGCGAGAACGTCGGCACCAAAAAATTCCCGGTGCCCACGCATGGATTTAAATGGAACGCGACACGGCAACCGATCGTGACCGATTTGTGGAAAACGAATCGCGCGCCGAAACAGACGGCGGTTTTCAATTCGATAGCGAACTGGTCGACGAGCGGATTGAAAGACATCACCTGGCGCGGCCGGAAATATCTTTGGAGCAAATCGCGCGAATTCATGCGTTTTGTTGCCGCGCCGAAAAAAGTCGGTGAAACTTTCGAGCTGGCGACAAACATTTCGGACAGGGCGACCCGCAAAAAATTCGAACTTAACGGTTGGCGATTGGTCTCACCGCTGCAAATGAGCCTCGATTACTGGCTCTATCGCGATTACATCCAGCAGTCGAAAGGCGAATTCACAGTCGCGAAGGATCAATATGTTCGGCTAAACACCGGCTGGTTCAGCGATCGGAGCGCGTGTTATCTGGCGACCGGACGTCCGGTGATTACGCAGGAAACTGAATTCACAAAAAATTACGGCGGCGGATTCGGCTTGCTCGCATTCCGTACGCTCGGCGAAATCGCCGAGGCGGTGAAAAGGATTAACGCCGACTACAAGAAGCACTCGGGCGCGGCCCGACAGATCGCACGAGACTTTTTCGAGGCGGAAAAAGTTTTGAAATCATTACTTGATCGCGCCGGGATTTGAGCGGTTGCTTTTCAATCAGTTCGTTTCATCTTCCAGACTTTCCGGCATGAAGGGTGTTCCCATTTTAGTTTCGCTTTATCTGCTCGTTGGGTCGACATTGTTCGGTCAGCAGGCGCCTCCGCAGCTACCGCCGCAGAACGGACAAGCTCCCGAGACCTCCCCGGCGCAACCGCATCCTCAGGCACCGGGTTTGGGACCAAAACCGGGAACGCCGGCGCAAAACGTGGTGGCCGTGCCGGTGCCGGTGGCACCACCCCAGCCTAACGGCCCGATCCAAAAAAGTTTGGTCCGCATCACTGCAACGGAAGTGGCCCCGGATTACCGCGCGCCTTGGAACGCAGGCATGCTCGGGCGCGGCGTCGGCGCCGGGTTTGTGATCGAGGGAAATCGGATCATGACCAATGCGCACGTGGTCAGCAACAGCCGCTATCTGACGGTCGAACGCGACGGCGATCCGAGCAAATATCCGGCCAAAGTGCTGTTCGTCGGGCACGATTGCGACCTTGCGCTGATCACGGTCGACTCGCCGAATTTCTACAAAAACATGGTGCCGCTGAAGTTTGGCGGGATTCCGGAGCTTGAATCGACCGTCTCGGCCTATGGTTACCCGATCGGCGGCGAGCGAATGTCTGTCACCACTGGAATAGTTTCGCGCATCGATTTCCAACTCTACACGCACTCGTCAATTGATCAGCACCTGGCGGTTCAGATCAGCGCCCAAATCAATCCGGGCAATAGCGGCGGCCCAGTCGTGCAAAACGGGAAAGTGGTGGGCGTCGCGTTTCAAGGTTACAGCGGCGACGTGGCCCAAGGTGTCGCCTACATGGTGCCGACGCCGGTGATCAGTCGTTTTCTCAAGGATGTTAGTAAGGGCCGCTACGACGGGTATGTCGATCTTGGGATGACCTACGGAAAACTTCAGAATCCGGCGCAGCGAAAATATCTTGGGTTGAAAGACGACGGCCGGGGGGTGCTGGTGCTCACCGTGGTCCAAGCCGGCCCGTGCGCGAAAATTCTTCGCCCCGGTGACGTGCTGCTTTCCATCGACAACCATCCGATTGCGAGCGACGGCAACGTCGAGCTGGAAGGCGAACACGTCGAGATGCCCGAAGTCGTTGAGCGAAAATTCAAGGCCGACAATGTGAAGTTCGACATCTGGCGCGACCGGCAATTGACCAGCGCCAGCGTACAGCTCGACACCGTACCGCCGTATTTGATGCAAAGCCACAAGTATGACGTACGACCGCGCTACGTCGTTTACGGCGGATTACTTTTTCAACCCCTCTCGCTTGATTTGCTCGAGGCATACCAGCCACAAGACCTGCGGCTTCGCCACTTTTTCGATTTTTATGTGATCGACCAACTTTATCTCGAGCATCCGGACGTGATTGTGCTCACGAACATTTTGCCAGACCCGATCAACACCTATCTCGCGCCTTACCGCGGCCAGATTGTCGATTCAATTAACGGAAAGAAAATTCGCACCCTTGAAGAGTTGACCAAGACCTTTGCCGAGCCAGCGGATCGATTTGTCATCGATATGATTGGCGACGGCCCGCCGTTGGTGCTCGATCCGAAACAGGTTGAAGCTGCGCGCGAACGCATCCGAACCCGTTACAACGTTGTTCGGGAACAAAATCTTCAGGAACAGCCGCTCGCAAAATCGCAGGACCTGCAGACGAAGCTCTAACAATGCGACCTTTAATCGTCACAGTTGCGTTTGCTTTCGCGGTCACGGCTGCTGCCGCCGTCAAACAGACTGCTTCGCCGCCGCCGAACAAGGATGTGAAACAAAAACCGCTCTCGCTCGTGCGCGTGAACGTGACCGGCCAGCCTTACGATTATTTTCGGCCGTGGCAAAAGAAAGCGCCCGTGTCCAAGCGCGCCCTCGGCGCGGTTCTCTCGAAAGGACGCGTACTCGTAACCGCTGACTTGGTGGCGAACGAGAATTATGTTGAGCTGGAACGCGCCGAGTCGGGCGAGAAAACCGCCGCCAACGTCGAAGTGATCGACTACGAAGCAAACCTGGCCCTACTCGAGCCTAGCGAAAAAAAATTCCTCGACGGAATCGCGCCCCTCGATATTGCCAGCGACACCGTGGTAGGCGATCGGCTGGCCGCCTGGCAACTTGAACCGACCGGTGCACTGGTCGCGACTGAAGGTTTGGTCACCACGATTCAAATGACGAAGTATCCGGTCGATGTCGGTCAGTTTCTAACTTACCGCATTAGCATTCCAATGCAGTATCGGGAAAACAGCTACACCATTCCACTGGTCAAGAACAACAAGCTGGCCGGTTTGCTCTTGCGTTACGACCCGCGCTCGCAGCTCATCGACGCCATTCCTGCGCCAATCATCACTCATTTTTTAAAGGAGGCGGAAAGCGAACATTATCGCGGTTTTCCCGCAGTCGGCTTTTCATTTTTTCCAACGCGCGATCCACAGTTGCGAAAATACGCTGGCGAAAGCGGTAAAGCCGGCGGTGTTTATGTTACGAACGTGGAACCAGACATGCCAGCGATGAAGGCCGGATTGCAGGTCGGCGACATCGTGACTTCGATCGGCAATCACGAGATCGATCCAAACGGCAATTATGTCGATCCGCTCTACGGCAAGATTGAGTTCACCAATTTAATCAGCGCTCATTCGTACACCGGCGACGTCTTGCCGTTTCAAATTCAGCGGCAAGGCAAACCGATGGAGCTAAAGGTCACGCTCGAGCATCGCGACGCGATAGATTATGTGAGCCCGCCCTATGCGCTCGATGAAGTGCCAAAGTATCTCGTGCTCGGCGGTCTCATTTTCCAGGAACTCTCCCGCCAGTATCTCAAAGAATGGGGACCAAACTGGCAGCGCGAAGCCCCGCAGCGCTTTGTTTATCTCGACCGGTTTCAATCCGAGCTTTTCCCGGGCGAACACCGGCGCATAGTGATTTTGAGCCAGGTCCTTCCCGCCAATAACACAATCGGCTACGACGAGTTCTCTTACCTGACCGTGACCAAAGTGAACGGACAGGAAATAAAATCACTGAACGATCTCGCCGCGGCAATCAAACAACCGATCGAAGGCGGCTTCATTAAGATCGAGACCGAAGAAGACCCGAAACAGATCGAGCTTGAGGCATCACAAGTTGCCGCTGAAGCGCAAGACCTTCAGGAAAACTACGGCATTTCCTCTCTCCAGCGCCTCGAATAGTTTTCCGCTGTTCTTTCTCCCCTGATCGCTGGCCTCTGGAATTTATTCCGGCTGGACGTAGGTCACGTCTTTCACCACGAGATAGGTTCCGCGTGCCGGTAAAAAAGCTTCCGCTTTGTTATCAGAGCGCTTCCATGTCCTGTCGCCTGCCTTGCCGGGTTCCTCTTTCCAGGTCGTGTTCTCCGCGGCGCCGACATTCAAGATCTGCTGAATCTCCTCGTCCTTCAGCAACGACGTGTCCGGCTTTGCGAATCCTTCGCGACGACTGATCCCGTTCACAAAATCGACAACCACCGCGAAAGCGCCTGCGGTGTACCCTACCTTGCGCACGCTGCCCTTTTCTTCCAGCACCTTTGCCGCTTTACCATAGATAGCCTCGATCTGCTTCTCATCGTCGCCGATCC
Organism: Chthoniobacterales bacterium; assembly: GCA_035315805.1. Lineage (GTDB taxonomy): Bacteria > Verrucomicrobiota > Verrucomicrobiia > Chthoniobacterales > UBA10450 > AV40. The sequence goes on along the minus strand of DATFXN010000074.1, from coordinate 32,180 downwards.
GCGCCAACGCTGCGGGCGCGCATGCAGCCCAAACCACGACCACAAAACTAAACGTCTTCATTTTGCTTGCAGCGGAAAGTTCCTAAAACGTGGCGACTTCGCAACTCGAGCGCGTTTCGTTTTTTCTGCTTTCTAATTTCTACTTGCTGCTCTCTCTAAAATTCGCCCGTACTCAGTCGTTTTGCCGTGGATTTCGAAATAACGGAACGCTTCGAGCGCAATTTCGCTGATCGCATGTTCAGCGCCGCGCTCGTCGCGAGCATTTTGCGTCATCACGCTAATCGCGAATGGCCGATTCTTCGCAAACACGATCCCGCAATCGTTGCGCACACCTTTTAGACTGCCGGGTTTGTTCGCGACTTGGACACCTTCCGGCAAGCCATGCGGAATCTCGCTCTCCTTCAAGGTCGATAGTTGTTTGACGAATTCGGCGGTGAGTTCCTTGTTCACCGCTTTGCTTTTGTAGATCGCTTCTAGCAGCCGCGCCATTTCCTGCGGCGTCGAAACATTTTCGTTCCCGCGCTTCGCCGCTTCGAAGTCCATCATCTTTCGCCGCAAAAGAGTTTTCGTTAGGCCGAGCGACCGCAGCGTAGCGTTTACATTCTCTATTCCGACACGATCGATCAGAACATTCGCGGCGGTGTTGTCGCTGGTGGCGACCATGAATTGCGCCAGATCGTGATTGGTCACTTTCGTTAGGCCAGGAGTGAGTCCCTGCATGATTGCGCTGAAATCCACGAGCACATTCGGATCGAAATCATAAACGTCCTTCAGTCGCGCCTTTCCTTGCGCGCCACCGCGCGCTTCCTGCTCCTGATGATAAAGCTCAAGCAGAATCGCGATCTTGATTGAGCTTGCGGTCGGAAAAACGCGGTCCGCATTTTTCAAGATCGCGCGCCCATCCGTAAGATCGACAATGGCGACGCCCATCACGCCATCGAACATCTCGACCGCTTCGCTCACACGCGCCTCGAGCTTCTTCCACAACAAATCGGTATCTTTGCCAGCGTTCGGTGCTTGATTCTTTTCTTGCGTGAACGCAATGCTCGCGAGACTCAAACCGATGATGACCGAACTGAGTTTCATCGGAATGCGCTTTATCAAATCCAACGGCAGGCGTCGAATTCTAGTCGCTGCTCGCACGGTCAATCACGAGCGTTCAGATCTTTCAACATGGTAAGCAATTTCGTCCCGAACAAATCTGGCTCCTCGCCGGTATACCGAAATCCATAACGCTCGTAGAGTCGAATCGCCGCGAACAAGAACGGAGTCGTATTCAGGAGCAACCGACGACATTGATGCTCGGTGGCAAGCGCGTCGACCGCTTGCAAAAGTTGCGCGCCGATTCCGGACCCCCGCAAAGAAGGAGAGACGGCCATGCTCCGAATATAAACTTCGGAGGTTTGCAGGATGGCGCTGACAGTCCCGACAATTGCACCCGCGAGCTCGGCGATCCAGATTGGACCCTCGGCGAAACGTTCGACAATTTCATCGGCACTCGGAGTCGTCGCTTTGAACGCCGCCGGCGTGTAGAGCCGCTCAAACTCAGCAAAAGCCGATCGCAGGAGGGCGGCGATTGCCTCCGCATCGTTTGGCTTTGCAAATCGAATCGTCACACGCATCCCGTCGTTGCTTTTGTTAACCGCCGGCCTAGGGCAGGTGCGGCTCGCACCTCGGACTCATTTGCGGATATCGACCCGAAGAATTTCACCGTTGTAGTAGTAAATGCGTGCATAAGTCCCGGCGTTTAGAGCACCTTTGTGCGCGATCGTGTTGTGATATGCCGGGGTCGCATAAAAATAGTTCACCTCAAACTCTTTTCCGTTTACACGAATGACGTCGCCTTTGGTGTGACCAGTCGCGGGCTGTTGATGAAGCACCTGAACCGGTCCTTCCACGATTTCGTATCGTTTATCGTGGTAAGCGTTCACCAACTTCTTGATGTGGCCGAACACGTTGGGAAGAAGGTGCATGTAAAGCCAAATCAAACTCCAGATTAGAACGAACACCGGCCCGATGTAATCTTTCGCGCCGTCGCGGCGTCTCCAGTTCCGAACAAGCAAGCCCAAACTTCCGAACAGAGCCACCACGCCAATCAGCAATCTAAAAACTTCGTCGCCAAAAGCGCCGTTACTATTTCTGGTGATCTCGAAAACAGTGGTGAAGTCAGACACGATTCAACCGTTCTTGTATTTGAGCTGAACGATTCCACTCTTGAACGGTTTGGCCGATTGGAGCACGAGCGACTGTCGTGAACCGCCGGGAGCGAACACCGGAATGCCTCGGCCGAGAATGATCGGCATAATAATGAGGATGTAACTGGAAATTAATCCGTCGGCGCGAAATGAGGTGGCCAATTTAGCGCCGCCCATCAGCCACGCGCGACGCAGCCCGCGCGCGGCCAGCAACTCAACCACTTCGCGCGGAGTCTGCGAAGTAAACGTGATGCTCGGATGAAGCAGTTTCAGTTTACGACGAGTGAAAACCCACGAAGGCGTTTTGGGTGAAGGCCACGATCCCAGCTTCAGCGCAAACTCATACGTGCCGCTGCCGAGCAGCAACGCATCGACTGAATTCTGCAACTCACCGGCGCCATGATCTTCTCGCGTTCTTTGATATCTCTCGAGCCAATCGACTCCGCCATCTTCCGTCGCAATAAATCCGTCGAGACTGCACGCGACGTAATAAATAATTTCCGGCGTCATTGCTCACTAAGTTCTTGTTGTCGCCACAGCCGTCTCACCTGATCCGCAACTTGCGCTCAAGCTTGTCGAGTGGCGAAAAGATCAGACAGCCTAGTTCGACATCTTTTCGAAGGAAGAGATCGGGAATGGCCATCAATTCGCAACCAGGTATGGCGCGAACGCCAGCCACTATTAACGACACACCGAGAAACGTGACCGCTGCCAGTTGACCTCTCCCGCCGCCAAAAGCTGGCACTCGGAAAAAACCGGCGACATATAACGCGACCAACAATGCATGGACTAGAGTGCTGCCGAAGTACCGGTCAAAGCCGCCAACGCGTCGCGAGACGACGTGAATTACGCAATACGCGGCAATCAGTCCAAGCATTAATAATAATGAGCCGAGAAAAATTCGCGATGGCAGTCGAAGATAAATCGGCGTGACGTAAACGAGCAGCACAACACCGAGCAGAACGCGCAAGGCTCGCCCCACCGGCGGCGCTCGGTTCGGTTGTCCGGACGACACTTGAATTGTTTTCTAGTTTTTAACTCCTACTTCCTACTTTTCTTTTGGTGGCCACCTCACGCCCGCGAGCTCTTTCGGCAATAGTTTTGGATCCACGGGATAAAATGACGACAAATCTGTTTCGGACTTTGAGCCTTGCAGAAACTCGAGCTCTTCCGGCGCGCCGACGATCAACCAAAGAACTTCTTCATCAGTGTCGTTGAACACTTGGCGCAACATTTTCGGGCCAACCAGAACGCCGCCGTGTTTTGGGACCGTGATTGCTTCCTCGCCGATCCGCATTCGACCCGTGCCTTCGATCACAAAATAAAATTCTTCCTGCTTCCGATGCTTATGCAGCGTGTTCGCGCTCTTCGGCGGCAGCTTCCACAATCGCGCGCCGAGCAGTTCGCTGCCGGTTCGCTCAAGAAAATCCGCGTTCGGAATCTTCATCAGATCCGACGGCCGCCACGCGAGATCCTCCGGCTGAATCAAAAAATATCCGTCGATCGGTTTCATCGACGCATCAGCGCGTTCGATGGCAACTTTGGATCGAGGGCTTTGCACGCCGTTTCGACACCGGCGACTGGCAGACTTGCAGCGTCAAGTAACCCAAGTTGGACTAGCACCGATGCTTGGTCCCAATAAATGTGTTCGTGCGCCAGCTTGCCGTCGCGAAACTGAACAATGGCAACGAGCGGCACTTCCACTCGCTTCCCAGTCGGAGGAACGCCCGGCAACATCCAATCCATGCGGATGCTATGCGTGAACTTGAAAACCATTTCGTCTACCAGCTGATTGTTGCCAATCGTTCGCGAGATCGGAATCATCTCCGTGTCCGGAGGCATCCGCGGAATGAAATGCTTGGAATAAAACTCGCGCAGCTCGTCGCGACCGACGCCGCCAGTCAAAACAGGAATATGGTTTACGTAAGCGTCCTCGACCATCGTGGCGAGCGTGTCTTCGGTGTTGTGGGTCGCGAACTCGTGGCGCACGTGTTCTTCCCAAAGTTTGTTCAGAGATTCTTGGGCGGCGGTTAGGCCGCTGCGGGGCGATTTGTTAGCTCTTCGCGTCATTCGTGGTGTTCGTGGTCTGTCGGTGGCCGTGGCTTGGAGAGGAATTTGTCGACTTCGGTGTTGTAGGTTTCGAAGGGGTCGCCCATGACGAGAAAGTCGCGGCTGTCGTGCGCGACGGAGTCCCAGTTGATGACGTAGGGTTGATGTCGATCTTGGAAATACGCGACGGCACGGGCGCGTCCGGAAGCGCGCGTGTTGGCAGGCGGAACGCGAGTCGCGTTCGCCGGTTGAAAACTATTGTTCCATTCGGCGACGCGTTTGCCGGGCGCGACGTTGAAGAACAAGCCGCGCGCCGGATTGATGTCATGATATTCGAGATCCAAACTTTGCAGCCAGGGATCGTCCCAGCCGATTTTTTCCGATTCCATGAACGTCTCGAGCAACCATTTCTTGGTGATCCAGTCGACGCCGCCGATGAGCCTTGTTGGATTTTGTTCGATTGATTCGAGCACGAAACTCCAAGTCTCGAGCAGCCAATCGGTCTCCGGATCGCGTTCGCGCAAATGCCGCTGGGCGAGATCGTGGAACTGCCATTGCACATCGAGCGCGCCGATCGTTTTGCCGTTCTCAAGATCGACAATCCATTTGCGGGTGGGATCGCGCGAGATGTCGCGCGTGCTGCGGACGGCGTCGTTGAGGACGACGTTGCGCGGCAACTGGCGTTGCTCGAGGAGCGAGAGCACGGCCGCGGTGGTGCCGATCTTCAGCGCATTCGCGAACGGGCTCATGTTCGAATCGCCGATCAGCAAATGGAGCCGGCGATATTTGCGATAATCGGCCAGCGGCTCGTCGCGCGCGTTGATGATGGCGCGATTGAACTGCACCCACTGGTAAATGTCGTTGACGATGTGGTCGGCGCGCTGGCTCAACTGAAACGCGACCGGCGTCTCCTGTTGCGGCGGCTCGAAATCGAAGGCGAGTGGGTTCGCCTGCCCTACCCTGCCGGCGCCGGTGAAAATCTGGCGCGTCGCGAGAAAGGTGAGCAACGTGCCGAGCACCGACGGCGTGAACTGCGCCTCGCGCTTCATCAAATAATTTTCATGGCAACCGAACGTCGCGCCGGTGTGATGATCGACGTTGTTCTTGATGAACGAGACGCGATCGCCTGCCTCAAGCGCAGCGAGGGACGAGCGCAGCAATTCGTCGCCGGCCATTTCGTAAGTGACGAGATCGTGCAAGTGCAAACATTCCGGCGAGGCGTATTCGATGTGGCCCATGTCGAGATAAAGGCGGCCGCCGTTCAAAAGAAAACCGCCGTTACCCGGCGGTTCTTCGTAATCGCGATAGTGAAGATCGATCGTGCCGGCGCGTGCCTTGTTGAAGAGATAATTCTTAACTTTGGCAGGCCAGACCTCCGAGTTGCAGCGCAACTCTTCGCTGCTCATCAGGCAGCCGTACTCGGTCTCGATGCCAACGATGCGATCCATCGGCTAAGGATTTAACCACCGAATCGCCAAATCGCTAAACGATTTTGCACGAGGCGTGCTCCTACGCTTATGCATGGGGCTCTCTGGCACTGTAGCGGCGCACTCTAAGCGCCGAAACCCGTCGGTTGGTTCGGCTTCGCTCACCACAGGCGGAGACCGCCGCTACAGAATTTACTGGTTAATCGCGATCTTCGTCGCTGTTTTGCACGCGTTCATGGCGGTGACGGCGGTGAACACGAAATCGCCGACGTTCGATGAGCCGCAGCATCTGACCGCCGGCTACAGCTATTGGGTCCGCAATGATTTCCGGCTCGATCCCGAGAACGGAAATTTGCCGGCGCGTTGGGCAGCGCTGCCGCTTTTGTTCAGTAGCACGCAGTTTGTTCCGCTAAACGATCGCGCGTGGCAACGTGCCGACCAAGGTCGGACCGCCCATCAGTTCCTTTACGAAGTCGGCAATGACCCCGATCGCATGATCGCGGACGCGCGCATGATGATGTCGATCTTCGGCGTGGCGCTTTGTCTTCTGATCTTTCGCATCGGGCGCGAATTTTTTGGCGTACTCGGCGGATTAGTGGCGGAAACAATCGCAGCATTCGACCCAAACTTCCTTGCGCACAGCGCACTTGTCACCTCCGATGTCGCCGCGACTTTTTTCTTCCTGGCATCGATTTGGAGCTGCTGGCGCCTATTCGAAACAATCTCGCCAGCAAGATTCGCCATCGCGGCGTTCAGTTTGTCAGGATTATTTCTGACAAAGTTTTCAGCGCCGATTGCCCTCCCGGTTCTCGGGTTGATATCGATCTTACAGATTTTTCGGCAGCGAGAAATCGCGTTGCAGTTCGCACTGTTTCGAATAGCGCTGACCGAAAGATGGAAGAAAGCATCTACCGTTGGCGCGTTATGCTTCGTTCTCGGCTCAATTCTGTTCCTGGCGATCTGGGGATCGTTCTCTTTTCGCTACTCGGCCTGGACTGACAACCAACCCAATCATGAGAGCACGACTTGGCACTGGAATTTTCTCTTGGAAGGTCATGGCACGTTCGAGAACGCGGTGACATTCGCGCGCACGCACCATTTGTTGCCGGAAGCGTATCTCTACGGTCTTGCATACGTACGCAAACACAAGAGCAATCGGCCGGCGTTCCTCGACAATCAGTGGAGTATCGTCGGGTTCCGTTCGTTTTTTCCGCGCGCGTTCATCTACAAAACGTCGCTTCCGGTTTTGGGTTTACTGGCCGTCGCGGTTTACGCAGCCATCGTGTCCCGCGAGCGCTGGAAAAGCGCGACGTTGCTGATTCCGTTGTCGATCTTCGTGCTCGCTTACGGCGCGTTCGCGATCGCAAGTCAATTGAATATCGGCCATCGACACCTTCTGCCGATTTATCCGACGCTATTCATCGCTTGCGGCGCTGCAGGTTATCTCGTCCAACAAAATCGGCGTTCAACTTTGGCCAGCGCCGTGGCGATTCTGTTGCTGTGGCAGATCGGCGAGTCGATTGCGATTTCGCCGAACTACCTCGCTTATTTCAATGAAATTGCCAACGGGCCGAGTCGCGGCTACCAACATTTAGTCGATAGCTCACTGGATTGGGGGCAAGATCTACCGGCGCTTAAAAGCTGGATCGACAGCCATGCAACAATTGTCGATGGAAAGCCACTCTATCTTGCCTATTTCGGCACGGCCGACCCGCGCTGGCACGACATCGACGCGAAGTCGCTCTCAACCGAAAAACCGTGGCAGCATAACCGAGCGCCGTCCCCGTTGATCGGAGGCATTTACTGCGTCAGCGCGACAACGCTGCAAAGTGTTTACTCGCTGGAGGTCGGCCCGTGGTGCGAACGCTACGAACGACGTTATCAAAGCGCGCTCGCGGAAATGCGCCATTATCCAGACAGCAGCGTCCTGGCGTGGATCTCGAATGATCCCGTAACAGGGCTGGCCAAAAAGATTCGTGAATTCGAACGCCTGCGCCTTGGGCGCCTTTGCTCTTTTCTGCGGTACCACCAACCCCTCGCCCAGGTCGGTTATTCGATTTTTGTGTTCATGCTCGACGATGATGAGCTAAATCGTGCGCTCTACGGACCGCCGGCAGAACTGACGCCCGACGATCAGGTAATCGGCTACTGAGAGCCCGAAGACGCAGGCTTGAAATTCGCGTAAAAAAAGGACAAACTCGGCGGCGGATGAGGGAGTTAGGCCTGCGCAGTCCATCCGCGAAAGTTGGCGGCATCGTCTATTTCGCGCGAATGATCGACAAGATCCGGCAGCACGCGAAAGGACAATTGCCCTCCGATTACCAGGCAAACCTGGGCCGCGGCTTTGATGCCGCGTGCACAAAATTCCTGCAGATTGACTACAATCGCCTGGTTGAGCGAGTGAGCCAGGATGGCAATGACGAGGAAATTTTGCGCTGGTGCTGGGACATGGGGCACCGTCCGACAGACGACGAGATTTATGTCTGGAACGAATTTATGCGGAAACGCGGGTGGAACGACGAGCTTTCGGAAATTCTCAAGCGGCGGAAAAAAGAAGCAGGCATGGCCGGGCGCTCCGAGGTCCAAACGATGTTCACCTTCATCGATGCCGACGAAGGGCGATGCCTGGTAGGCAACCAAAAACTGCAGCCCGCGCCGGACTAAATTTTGCAGGGGACCGTCGCACTTTTCGGCGCTCAGAGAGCGCCGCGACTGCATCAGCATCAAGGACTCGGGGCTGGCACCGGCACAATGATTTTATTTGGCGGTGGCGGCGGTCGCATCCGCCAATCAATGAATTTCCAGACCGCGACCACGAGCAGAATCACCGCGATCGTCGCAACCCAATAGCGAAGGGGCACTATTCGGAAAGCGTGTCGATTCGCTCGGCCAGCGCGAAATCGAGCTCGGTCAGGCCACCCTTGCTGTGAGTCGAAAGCACCAGCCGCACTTTGTTGTAGCGGATGTCGATGTCGGGATGGTGCTCTTCCTCATCGGCCACCTCAGCGACCGTGTTTACGAAATCGATGGCATCGGCAAAATCATCAAACTCGAACGTGCGCTCGATGTGCTTCTTCTCCAGCTCCCATTCCGGGATTCTTTTCATGCGCTCCTTCAACTCAGGCGCTTTCATCAAGTCGGCCATAACGGGAGAACGAGTAACACCCGAAAATCGTTTTGCAACGCTAAAACGAGCGGGTTTAAAGGCCGAGGATTGCGCGGAGATTTTTCGCCGAATCGAACACTTCCACCGCACACGCTCGGGCCTCGCGTGAGCGGCGCGGCCAGTTCGCCACCACATCTTCGACTGCCGCAGCTGCGCTTTCCAAATCGCCAACAAAATGAAAACCGTTTGCGCGCGGCAAATATTTCCCAGCGCCGCTATCTTCAGTAATGACCGGGCGCCCGGTCGCCAGAAACGCCGCCGCTCGATCGCTCAACCACCCGGTTCTCCAGCTCACGTCCACGCCCTTGATGGCGGTGAACTCACCGAGCGCGCCCGCCAGGTAGCGCCGGTATTTTGCCGGCGTAGTCGCGACGCGGTGAGGATCGACAACCTGCCAGCCTTGTGCGCGCAAGCGTTCACGCTCGGGATCGTCCGGATTCATGTACATCGCGAGCTCGAATTTTGCCATTGGCACGCGTTTCGGCAGATCGAGATATCGCTCGAACGCGTACTTTTTCGAGAGATCGGGAAATTTTCCTTCCACTTCCACTGCTCCGCTCCAATACCATTGACCGACCGTCGTGAACTTAGCCGCGCGCGGCCGCGCTTTTGGTTGATACAGCTTCGTGTCCACCAGCGGATAAAACGTTTTCCATCGTATTTCTCGGGAGATTGACCGCGCCCGACGCGACTCCAAGGACGAAACCGGCAATGCGCTCGCGACAACTTTCAGAAGCTTGGAATCCGCGCTGCTGACGTTCAGCCCGATAGTCCAGAACTCGTGATGCGACGACTGTCCCATCTCCATTTGCGTCATCCAATAAATGATCTCACTGGGATCGAGGTCGCAGAAGATTCGGCGCTCGAATTTCAGCAGCAACGGAGGATGAATCGAATAACTGAGGTTGAGCAGAGTGTTCGGACCCGCGAGTCGATCGAGCAATTCACGTTTTGATAATCCAACACACTCCAGCGCATCGAGATCGTGCGCGCTTTCAGGTTTTTTGTGATAAAGCAGGCAATAACGACCGGCCAGTCCATGAGCACGGAGCTGGCGGCGGAAATTGTCGATCTTGCGTTGATCGTCCTTGGCGTTTCCTTCGCTCGGCATGTGCTCGAGCCAAATCGCGTCGAGTTTTAAGCGGCGCAGGCCCAGCATCCACTGCAGCGGCACGGAGAAATTGCCGCCGCCGTGCAGATATTTCGCGGCGAACCCGCCACCGAGGAAAACAGTCACGCGAGCAGGGTGATCAATCTGCTCGCGTGCTCAAGTTCCAATATCTCGATCTTAGAAGATCTTCCCGTGAGGCAGGTGGGCCTGGCCTTGCGGCTGATGACCGGTGCAGAATCCTCCATTCGGTATCGGTATGGGGGAATTGAGTAACTGCGGTTGCTGCCGTGCATGCAGTTCTTGCTCAAGATCGTAGGCCATCGCGATCAACTGCGCTTCGTGGAAGGCGGTGCTGTACATCAACATGCCCGCCGGTCTGCCAGAGGACCGGATTCCCACCGGCATCGAGAAGTTGGGATAACCCGCGACTGCGGGTTCAGTGGAATTCGTCAGGTGCGGGGCAACGATTGCGTCCAGATGATCGCGCGCCATTGCACCGTCGATCGCGGCCTGAGCAGTGCTTGTCGCGGAGTTTCGTGCCGTCATGTAATTGGAATTGTTGGGAAAGCCAATGAACTGTTCCGCCAATAGGAATACATCCTGGTTGTAGAAAACGAGCTCTTGCGGACAATGCGCATTGTTGAACGCGATGAGATCGGCCAGCGTGCGCATGTTTGTATGGCTCAAGGTTTGCAGATAGTCGGCGATCTGCGCCCGGAATTCGAACAGCAAGGCCGTGAATTCGTTACCAGCGAGGTTCAGGAAGGCAATTTCAGTATCCAACAAGGGCGGTGGCCCGGAACCGGGCACAATCACGCCGGTGGCGGGAAAAAGAGTATTCGTATCGACAATCGTTGCCCCGAGACTCGCCATTACTGTAAGCGCGTGATCAGCGAACGCGACCGTCTCGTCGTCGCCAGGGTTCCCGAAGAAGGCGTAATCATCGAAGAAAGGAGCGTCCCGGCCGATGCGTTTTCCGCTCAGGGCGCCGCGCTGAAGAAGTGGCGTGTAATCAGTTTGGGGCGATTGCATAATGCCCAGCAGAATGGCGACGTCGGTCACCGAGCGCGCCATTGGCCCGGCCGAGTCCTGCTGATGACTGATCGGAACGATCCCGTCCTGCGAAATCAACTGGAGCGTCGGTTTTAAACCAAAAATGTTTTCAACCGCCGATGGTCCTGTGATTGAGCCGTCCGTTTCCGTGCCGACTGCCGCCGCGCACAAGTTTGCGGCCGCGCCTGCACCGGACCCGGAGCTCGATCCCCAGGACGTGTAACTCAAGTCGTATGCGTTGTTCGTACTCCCGCCACGTGCGCTCCAACCCACGGCGAGAGGAAAGGTCTCAGCCTCATCATCCCGAAAGTTCGCCCATTCGCCGAGATTCGCCTTGCCGAGAATTATCGCGCCAGCTGCGCGCAAGTGCTGAATAAGCGGCGAATCGGCCGGGACTTGGCTGTTGTAAAGCGCGAGCGACCCAGCCGTCGTCTGCATTCCATCGAGCGTGGCAATGTTGTCTTTCACCAAGAGCGGAATGCCGTGGAGTGGTCCGCGCACGTGACCAGCCCTGCGTTCGTTGTCGAGGCCAGCGGCGATTGCGATCGCGTTCGGGTTCGTTTCGATGACCGCGTGCAGCGTGGGGTTGAGCTGGTGAATACGATTCAAATAACCAGCAACCAGATCGTACGCCGTGAGTTGACCTGCAGCCATTGCCGCCTGCAGCTCAGGAATTGTTTTCTCAACAAATTGAAAACTGCTTCCGGCAAGTGCGTCCGCTTTAAAGAGCGAACTAAGTCCGCCGGTCAATAAAGCCGCGCTCCCCGCGGCAGTTGTGCCCAAAAAGTTTCGCCGAGTCATCGTCGGCCGGTCCGAATTTTTCCGATCGTGTGATTTCATAAAGAACGCTCCTCTCTAAAAACGCATCTGACTTTCATTCTTGGTCTAAAAAAATTCAGTGACCCAGCGATGTCGTCCACCACCCGACAGTTTCCGCAGCGACAAAAATTTTTCCTACAGGGCGGTCGAAATAGTCAACGCCATTTCCCGATCGCGCTCGTTGGGTTTGACGCTTGGCGGTTCCTTCCGCAAATTAGCGGCTCTTCTTTGCAGGCGCCCGTAGCTCAACTGGATAGAGCATCTGACTACGGATTGCCTAACGAGTGTTTGCGCAGGTTTTCGCAGAATTGCGGCGCGTGCGTTTTATAGGTGATCCTAACGAGCTCAAGTTGCGCCGTGTGTTGCAGAATTGCGCAGTTTTGCAGCAAAAAATCTACAGACCGTAGAAGATGACCGTGAAAGTTTTGCCTCGCGCGTGCGCGTGGAGTTGTTCGAGCCGCTCAAATCTTCCCAATCTTTTACCGATAGATATACCGCCAGACGCAATTCCTCCATTGCGAAAGGCTTGCTCAACATCACGCGCACATCCATTCGCTTATAAGCTTCGTTTCACTGTTTCAGTTTAAGCCCCTCGCGTCAGCTCCGAGCAGTTCCGCGAGGCGCGCCTCGTAATAATCACACATCGGGGACTCGCCATTTGCCTGGATCCACTCGGGATGTTGGATCCGCAGGTCGTTGTGAATCTGTTGGCGGAGCTCGAGGTAAGTGTGAACTTGATGAGATGCCGCCCTTGCATTGATGAAATCTTCGGGTGTGGTACGGGGCAGCTCTTCTAACTTATCTTGTAGATGAAGGCGCTTTGTTCCGAGACTAACGAATTTCATAAACAGCCTTTCGTCCTGGTTGAGTATTCCAATCCCCCGCGGAACCAGGAATCACCATCCTTGTGAAGCGCCTGAAACAGGCCACCTCGGTTTGGTCAAGTCCGGGCTTCGGTTGGACTTAAAGATTGCGCTAAGCGGTCTCTCTTACCGTCGTTCCGAAAAGCCGCAGATTGGACTTTAGTCTTATCCATTTAGGAACGGCGAAACAAACCCTCAATCAAGCGGTTCCTCGCGGAGCACAATTTTTCCCCGCGCCATTTTGCTGCCGATCGGATCGCTTCCACCAAACCATGGCGCAAGCTAAATCGATGGGCGCATGGCAATCAACAAATCAAAAAACTCCGACCTGATGCTGAACGTTCAATAGACGTTGGCTTTGGACGAGTTGAGATTGGTCGCCTCCATCTGACCGCCTGGATTGACGACATAAGTCACGTCGACGATCTGCCCAACTTTGTAGGTCCACTCGATTTTTCCATACGTGAAGCGGAACTGCTTTCCGTTCGAGACAATCAAGAACGTTTGTCCATCTTTGTCGATCTGTGTGATCTTGCCGGTCATCTGTTTCGGCGAAGCTTTGTTCGCTTGCTCCGATGGATTGCTCCTCGTCGATTTGACTGTTCCCGTCTGGGCCGTCAGGATCCCGCTGACGGTTGTGAGCAACGCTGCGCCCACAACTAGGCTCACTAGCGTTTTCATAACACCTCCTTTCCGAGATGTGATTCCTACGTCACGATTGCAGAGCGAACGCCGACCAAAGAAGAGTTTCCGAACGCACCGGCTGAAAATCTTGTTGCTGGTTGCACCTTGGCCGATGCGTCCGTGAAAATCACTTAACGCGCGTCCATGTGTAGACTGTGTCCTTCCCGGCAAACTTGAGCTTCAGTTCGTCACCCGTGATCTTCACGATCGTCGCTTTAACCTCTTGGTTTTTGTACGTCGCGATCAATCGGTTTCCTTCAACGCGCCACTGGCCTGCGAGCGTGATGACGTCGGCCATTGACGTGAAGCAGGTGTGATCTGGCTTATATGTGACACGGTTTGTAGTGCCTATGACGGGAAAATCCCATGTACCGATAAGTTTCGCTTCGGTCGAGCGCTGACAGCCGGTCAGACAGAGCACCGCTATTAGCGGAAAAAGAAGACGCGGCAATAGCATTTAAAGAAACTCAAGCGCGGCCATGGCTTCGTCAGGCGCAACTGGCGGTTTAGGTCTGTCTATTTCGTCAAGGGATAGTTCCACCTGAATAATCGTGCCCAACTCGTGAAAGTCGCATTCCTGCGGGGAACCTGCGTTAAGGCGCCGATATACGCAACTTCTCGCAGTATCCGCGAAATGTTGAAAGCGGGTTCGACGAGACTGCCGGCGATATGCTCCATCGACCGACCATAAGTCGCCTGAATGTGTTGCAACGTCGTCGTTAGGCGATCACATGTGGTGAGGACGCAGCAAGGGGTTGTTCTGTTTAGACGGCGTCATCGTCATCTTCTTAGACGGCGTCAGCGTCGTTCCGGCGGTGTTCGTTGTCGTCACGCTTTCGACAAATGTGGGCAGGATGCGCGCGTGGGTTGCCGCCTCGAACCCAGAGGCAAGCCTGATCAGCTTGTCCTCGCTGAAAGCAGTCCCGATGAAGCTGATGCCCACCGGCATCCCGAGCGCGGTGCCCGAGGGTACCTGCACGATGGGATAACCCGGCCCGCCCGCCAGTCCCGAACTAGCGAAGATGAAGTGATCGGAGAGGATCAGATCGGTCGTCCAGCCAGGGCTATCGGTCGGCGCCACTACCGCGTCAAGCCCGAATGTGCTGAGCGCTAAGTCGATACCGTTTACACCAGCGAGGTGGTCGATTTCGAGCGCCTGATTGTAGGTCAGCCCGCCGAAGATCGGCTGCGGCGTGTCGGCGCCAGGCGCCAGCGCGTCCGCGAGCTCGAAGATCTCTTGAAAGAAGTACGGCATCTCGGTGGCCGCGTTGGCCTTGTTGAAGGCGATGGCGTCGGCCAGAGTCTTGCCCGCCATCGGCACGCCCACTCGCGTTGCGAAGTAGGTCTTTACGTCGTTCCTGAAGTCGAAAAGTAGCACCAGGAACTCGCCGTTCGCCGGAGCGAAACTGAAGCCGGCGGCGTCAAGGTCAACCACCGTTGCTCCGGCCGCCTGAATGGCGGCGACTGCCGCATCAAATGCTGCGGCGACTTGCGGGGGAGCGTTGTCGATGCCCTGCCGCGTCGTGCCGATCACCTTGCCCTGCAGCCCGTTCGGATCGAGAAACGCCGTGTAGTCTGAGGGGAGCGTCGGACGTTGTTCTAGTCCCCGCTTACCGAGCGGCACGCCGCTTGTGGCCGGATCGTTGGGATCCGGCGTGCGGCTGACGATAACGTTGAGTACCGCTACCGCATCCGCCACCGTACGCCCGTGCGGTCCTACGGTGTCCTGGGTGTGGGAAATGGGGACGACGCCTGCGCGGCTAGTGAGGCCGACAGTCGGCTTGATGCCCACCACGCTGTTGACATTACCAGGACAGACGATGCTGCCGTCTGTCTCGGAACCGATCGATACCGCAGTGAAATTGGCGGACACCGCGGCGGCCGAACCGGAGCTGGAGCCACAGGCATTGCGATCGATCGAGTACGGGTTATGGGTCAATCCGCCGCGGCCAGACCAGCCGCTAGTGGAAAAGAAGGAGCGGAAGTTCGCCCATTCAGACAGATTGGTCTTGCCGAGGATGACGGCCCCGCCAGCGCGCAGCTTCGCAGCGACCGTTGAGTCAAGTGGGGCGGGTTGCCCTACGAGCGCGAACGACCCAGCGCTGGTTTGCATTTTGTCGCCAGTGCCGATGTTGTCCTTGAGAAGGACAGGGATGCCATGGAGCGGACCTAGCACAGTGCCGTTGGCACGGAGTGCGTCCGCGTTCTTCGCCATGCTCAGCGCGTCGGGGTTAAGCTCGATTACGGAGTTCACCCCCGGACCCTTCTGGTCGAGCGTAAGAATGCGGTTGATGTAGGATTGGGTCAGGGCCACTGAGGTGAGCTTTCCCGACGCCATTTCCGCCTGGAGCTGCGCTACGGTTTCTTCGTTGTGGCTGCTCTGTTGAGCGAGCGCGGAGAGCGCAGTCAGCAGTGTGAATGCGGGCATAAATATAATCTGTTTCATAATGGAGACTCCTTTTTTTAATTAATCGCAGTGAACCCCACTTGCGGCTGTTTCGGGAGGTAACAAAATTGTTACCTTTTCGGATCGTCGGAAACGCGTGGCAGCACACCGGAAACTCGCTGATGACGCGTCGCACGTTGCCGAATGCAAAAGGATTCGCGTGATTTACCTATGAAAATCGCATGGCGACCCTAACGGGATTCGAAACCTCACCAGCCAGTTCGCGTTATTGCGCAATTCTGCCGCAAATAAGTGGTAAAACTGTGGTTATTTGCCAAGAGGCAAAATCGTCGCTTTGCCGTTTCCGCGAAGCATTCCCCTCCGAGAAACACTGTGCCCCATAGCGGTGCAAATCCTTGGTAATTTCAGGGCTACCCGGCGTGTGCTCCCACCCGGCGCCGCCTTGGATAAAGAATTCTTTTTTTCTTGGCTGCGACACGCGTACCGAGTTACGCGGACGCCGGAAATGCGATTACGTTTGCTTGCTTTGGCGTGGCCGCGAACGTCACGCGCTGCGCTTGAGCAATGCTGTGCTCGCGCCTCAGATGGCCGTAGGTTTTCATCGCAAGCGCACCCCCGTCTTTGTGTCCAAGCCACCTGCTGACCGTCGGAATGTCCACGCCGCTTTCAATGCAGCGGGTCGCGAACAAATGCCGCAAATCGTGATGAGTGATGCGATCTGTGCCGACTTTCTTGCATGCGCGATCAATCGACTTCTGAGATTCGCGGACGCGGAACACTTTGGCGCCCAGTGATTCATCAGCTCGTTCGCTGTGCATTCGTTCAAACAGTGCGCGAGCGTCTGGAATCAGCGGCACACGCCGCAGTTCCCAGTTTTTTGTTCCTGTTTCGGCATCGCCGCGTACGACAATTTCGCCAGCGTCAAAATCGAGATCGCGCCATTGAAGCGCATTGGCCTCTCCCTTTCGCATTCCCGTAACCGCCAAGCCCAGCGCGAAGTCGGCGCAGTTGCGCGAATCACGACCGTGGCCGTCGCGCATCTGCCCGATCAACGCGTTAAACTTGTCCGTGCTCGGAAGCACGATTTCTTTGCAACGTATCGTTACGCGCTTCAAAGCTGCTGCGGGATTGGCGTAAATCACTCCAGCATCCACCGCGCAGTTCAAAACCTGGCGTAGCAGGGCAATTGTGTTGTTGTAGTTAGTCGGAGACGCCGTGCTAGCGTATTTACCGGCCCACCGTTTGCAATCATTCTGCGTAATCTTTCGGACTTCGGTTTCATTCAGCCCTTCCCAACTTCTCGTGAGGGCGACAAGCCGCTGCCGCCAATAATCACGTGTCCGTGGTTTAAGGCGCGGATTGTCATCGAGGTTTTGTAGATGGATCTTGGCTGCTTGGTCGAAGGTCATCTTGGCCGAGTTTTCACCACCACCGCCGAGCCGCCTGCGATGATCTTTGACGAACTCTACGAGCCTGGCTTCCGCCACAGAGCGATGTGAAGTTTTGAGGGACTTCCAAATCTCTTTGCCACCGGCAAAAGTGCGGGCATAATAGTTGCCCGATCGCTGATGCTTGAGAAGATTGCGGTGTCCGGTTCTTGCCCATGTTTTCGTGCTTTTGCACTGTTTCATGAGGCTGACCGTATAACGTCACCGTGAAGAGTGCAAGAGGAATGTTCGGTCGTTTACAATAAGTAATTGGAAATTAGGAATTTGCGCCCGTAGCTCAACTGGATAGAGCATCTGACTACGGATCAGAAGGTTAGTGGTTCGAATCCTCTCGGGCGCGCTCTTCCTAAGGAAAAGAGGTCGGATTTTTTCGTACGGTTTGTTCCCGACTCCCTTCAGGTAGCGCGGAGGCCCGATCTTTCAAGATCCATCTTCGACCGGCGTCTCTTCCACTTCCTCCTCTTCGACTCTGAGCATCGACTCCCTTTGCATCGATTCGCTGTGCGGGCCACGGGCCGTCGCGATCGATCCACGCAGGGCATTGATTGCATCAGCTACGGTGCCTGTATGCGCCGCGGTGTCGAGCAGCGTCCGAACGACATCGGCAAAGACCAGAATCATGAAACTGAGCAGAACAGTCGCCAACAATCCGGGCAGCATTTTCGATCCGGCCGACAACCAGATTCCTTTCTGAGCAAGCGTCGCGACCCGACATTTCTCGCGCTCAGCCGAAGTCAGTTCGGACGCCTGATCGAAAACGTCATCAAGAATCCAGGAAGTGAGAAGCGACTGACGGACCTCACCGCGAAGCTGCCCGAGCTGGCCAGCAATGCGCTCGGATACCAAGACTTTGCGGCCCTCTTCCGCCGGCGGCTCTTTCGCCGGCAAGGAAGAAGAGTCCACTCGAGAAGTGGCGGGCGTTTCAAATTTCTCCGGCAAGAGCTTACTTAACTGATCGAGTTGATTGGCGGCTTCGTTGAGGATCGCCCGATTTTCGGCGTTCTCGGCTTTGCCCCCGAGCACTTTAAGGAACTCTTTTCGCTGGGCCAAACTTGCATTCCGTTTTTTAAAGTCATCCCCTGTGAGCGTCGATGAGAACAGGAAGTCCAGGGGCTGCGTCAACCCTGACCCAGCGGTCGCGGCCACGGGGCTTGGAATCATTGTTGGCGTTGACGATCCTGAAGGTTCCAGACTCTCCGCGTAACTGCGAAGTTTTCCCTCGATACTCGTGACCAAAGTTTCGAACCGGTTCACCATTGATTGCTTCAAGCGTTGCCGGTCTTGGTCAATCCGGGACAATTCTTCGCCAACGCGCGCCAAATCCGCGTCTGAGTCAATAGTCGCCGGAAAATTTGGCGCCCCCACTCGCGGCGTCTCCGATTGGTTATCTTTGTTGAACGAACGGACAATTTCTTCGGTCGCGAAAAGAGCGTCTTGCAACTTGCGCAGGGTCTGTTGCAGATTGACAGAAGGCTGATAGACCGCTGCCGCAGCCGCAGTCTTTGCCTGAGAATATTGGAGCAGACAAAACCCAATTCCGGTCGCCATCACCACGAAGGCAAACAACTTTGCGCCTGCAACAAAGAGATAACCAAAGAAATACCGTTTCTTCACAATCCGAGACTATTCTCCTGAAGTTGACGGCTCTTTTCGGCTGTGGCCGGGGTCGGAAATATTCGATACGCCTCCTGATATTCCCGAATCGCGTCGCCCATTCTGCCCGCCGAAACAAGTAACTGCGCCTGCTGCAAATGGACGTCGGCCTGTTTTTCCAAGCGGTTACACAACGAGCGCACTGACTTCAGATAACGCCACAAACTTCTCTGACTCGCGGCCAGCGGTTCCGGATTGTTGGTGAGAAATTCGCTCACTTTGTTGGTGGCTTTGGCCGCGTCACTCCCGGCGATGTTGCGTGTCATTTGATCGACAACGGATAGCGCATCGGTGGTTTGCGTTTCGACTGGACATTCACGCAGCGCCGTTTCATACCCGAGTTTCGCTCTAAAATCGCGCGCGCGGTCCATCAGCGAGTCGACACTTTCGGATACCGGCGTCGGCAGTTCTTGCACAGCATCCAGCCGGTCGATCTCGTGAAAATTGCCGGTTGCATCCCCGACTCGCGAGAACACCGATTGAGCTTGTTCCCTGAAGTCCGCGATGATGCGATTTCTGACCACTGGTTCGACAGCGGCCGGGCTGGGCGACGGCTCCGATGGCGCCAGCGGGACGGAGGTCCGCGGCGCAATTGCGGCGGCTACCATCGGCACTCGCAATGACGATGGCGGCGTCATGACGGCCTGTGCAGATTCGCCGTGCGCTGATTCGATCGGACCACCAGAAACTTTTTCACTGCGACGTTCATGAAGTGGCGGCCCAGCGGCCGCCGGTTCCGTCTCCGGGTTTCTACTCGTAGGTTCGCCGCGCGGTTGATCAGCAATCGCGATTCGATCCGGGCGCGGACCAGCCACTCGGTCGCCGACCGTGCCGCCATCAAGAAATGTCTCGTGGGACGTTTTTCCCTTCACGTCAACACTGACCACCTGTCCTTCAAATTTACCCCGGACCATTTTCCCCGTATAATGGCCGAGCTCCACGCTGCCTTTTGGGGTTGAAGCAATATTGGACCCGGTGACGATCGCCCGCTCTCGTTTGTACCAAGTCAGCGTGCCGTATCCGGTGGCATAACCATTCGCGTCGTGGCTGCCTGACCACGTGGCAACGTCGCCCTGACTAGGAGAGCTGTTCCAGATGAGCGACCCCCCATCTTTCGTGCGCTGGTATACGCCTCCGCAATCCGCGCCCCGCGCGAAGAGCAGCAGCGCGCTAAAAACAAGAAGCCATCGCCGAGTCACAACTTGTTTTCCCCAGAGCCGTCCTGGGGAGCGTTTTACCAGAACGAACGCGGCCCGGTAAAGTAAGAAAGTAAGAAAACGTAATCAACTCGCCGGATTCAGATCGCCGGATCATTCCGGCATTTCGAACTGGCTCATCAGTTTGAACGCTTCGTAGCGCTCGCTGATTTGCTCCATCGTCAAATTCCGCAACCGGTCGAGACTGAATGCTTCCACGCAAAAACTTGCCAGCACGCTGCCGTAGATCATCGCTTTGCGAAGATCGGTGAAAGTGATTTTGCCGCCAACGGCGCCCGCCAGATATCCAGCCATGCCGCCAGCGAACGTGTCCCCTGCTCCGGTCGGGTCGTGAATATCCTCCAGCGGGTACGCGCCACAGCTAAAAAATTCGTTTTCGCCGAACAACAGCGCACCGTGCTCGCCTTTTTTGATTGCAACGTGGCGTGGACCGGATTTGCGAATCGACCGGCCGGCTTTGATCAAACTTGTTTCCTTTGTCATCTCGCGCGCTTCGCTGTCGTTCAGAATCAGAAGATCGACATGTTGCAGAAGCGCGTCGAGATCGCCGCGTGTCGACTCAATCCAAAGATTCATTGTGTCGGCGACGACAAAGCGTGGCTTCTCCATCTGCTTGAGCACGTGTGATTGCAGCGCCGGCGCAATGTTCGCCAGCAAGACAAAGTCAGTCTCACGATATGATTGGGGTAGCCTAGGCTCGAAGTTTTCGAACACGTTGAGCTCAGTCGAGCGCGTCTCACGCGTGTTCAAGTCCCATGAATATTCACCCGACCATCGAAATGTTTTTCCTTCAACGCGCTGCACGCCTTCACTGTCGATCTTGCGCGATCTCCAAAAATCGAACTCACTTTGCGGAAAATCGCTGCCAACCACGCCGACCAATTGCACCGGCGAAAAGTAACTGGCCGCCAGCGCGGCGTAGGAGGCGGACCCGCCCAACAAATCACCGTGCTCTTCGATCGGCGTTTTCACCGTATCGAGCGCAATGGAACCAACGACAAGCAGAGACATCAGGTTTCAGGGTTTAACAAAGCTTTGCAGGCGCGCGCATACTTGGCGATGTCGGGCGCTTTCAACAAACCGGAAACGATCGCGACCCGCTTCGCTCCAGCGGCCATGACCTGGCCGAGATTGTCGATCTTGATTCCGCCGATGCAAAAAATCGGAAGCTCAACTTCGGCATGAACCTGTTTGACTACAGTCAGTCCGATCGGTTTGTAATCCGGTTTAGTCGGCGTCGCGAAGATCGGGCCGAAGCCGATGTAATCGGCGCCTTCGTGTTGCGCGGCGTTCGCTTGTTCGAGGCTGTGCGTCGATTTTCCAATAATGATTTTGCGACTTGCTTTCTCGCGCGCGGTCGCAACCGAATCGTCATTCTGTCCCACGTGCAGGCCTTCCACCGGAACTTGCGCCGCGATCTCTGCGTGATCGTTTGCGATCAGGGGAATTCCGGCAACCGACGTGATCTGGTGAAGCGTCCGCGCAACCTCGACAAGGTCCGCAATAGGAAATTTCTTGCCGCGCAGTTGAATAAGATCGACATCTCCATCGATCATCGCCTCGGCCACGCGCGCGGCATCAGCGATGCCGACATACCCAAGATCCAAAATCCCGTAGAGGCGGCAATCACTTAGCTTTCGCAATGCTTTACTCGTGCAGGTGGACTCGCGGCGCCTTCAGCTCGAAAGCTTCCGAGTTCATTACTCGTTCGACGAAGCCGGTGTCGTATTTTCCTTCGCGAAATTCGCCGCTGCGCATGATGGCGGCATGAAACGGCACCGTCGTCTTGATTCCAGTAACGTAATATTCGTCGAGGGCGCGCCGCATTCGGTCGATCGCCGAATCACGCGTCGCGCCAACGGTAATTATTTTTCCAATGAGCGAATCGTAATACGGGGGCACCACGTAACCGGTGTAAGCATGCGAATCTATGCGAACACCGCGGCCGCCCGGCGCATAATAAAACGCGATTCGGCCCGGTGACGGTTGAAAATTATTTTCCGGATCCTCGGCGTTAATTCTGCATTGGACGGCATGCAAACGCGGCTGAGCATGTTCGACGTGCGGCGAGAGGCGTTCGCCAGCGGCGATGCGGATTTGTTCCTTCACCAAGTCGCAGCCGTAAACTTCTTCGGTGATCGTGTGCTCGACCTGAAGACGCGTGTTCATTTCCATGAAATAGAAATGGTTCTCGTCATCGACCAAGAACTCGACCGTGCCTGTGTTTTGGTAGCCGACTGATTTCGCGAGCTTGACCGCGGCATGTCCCATTTTTTTCCGGAGCGATGCGCCCAAAATTGGCGACGGACATTCTTCAATCACTTTTTGGTTGCGCCGTTGAATCGAGCAATCGCGCTCGCCCAGGTGGACAATGTGACCATGACTGTCTGCCACAATTTGAAATTCAACGTGATGCGGATTCACGATCAGTTTTTCCATGTAAACATCCGGATTTCCGAATGCTTTTTCGGCTTCAAGTCGCGCGCTGTGAAATCCGGCGATGAGACTGGTTTCGTTGTGCGCCGCGCGCATGCCGCGTCCGCCGCCGCCTGCCACCGCTTTAATCATCACCGGAAAGCCGATTTTTTTCGCGAGCTTGGCCGCGTCTTTGTCGGTTTCGACAACGCGGTCGCTTCCCGGCGTAATCGGCACGCCGGCTTTACGGGCACAGGCGCGTGCCATGTCCTTGTCGCCCATTTTCTGAATCACATGTGACGGCGGACCGATGAATTTGATTTTGCAACTCTCGACCACTTCAGCGAAGTGCGCGTTCTCGGCCAGAAAACCGTAGCCCGGATGAATCGCATCGACATCACCCACTTCGGCCGCGCTCATGATTCGGTCGATCTTCAAGTAACTGTCGGCGCTCGGCGCCGGGCCAATGCAAATCGCTTCGTCGGCAAGTTGGACGTGCAACGAATCAACATCGGCGTCGGAATAAACGGCGAGGGTACGAATCCCGAGTTCCTTACAGGCCCGAATCACCCGCAGTGCGATCTCTCCGCGATTGGCGATCAGGACTTTTTCGAACATGCATCGCTCCCGCGCATCAGCGGGCGCATCCAATCATCGCACGCGGAATAGCGCCTGACCGAATTGCACTGGCTTGCTGTTCTCGGCCACGACTTCCGCAATCACGCCGCTCGTTTCCGCCTTAATTTCGTTCATCACCTTCATCGCCTCGATAATACAAACCACCGTGTCCTCATCCACTTTCGCCCCAACATCCACAAACGGCGCTGCATCGGGCGACGCCGAGCGATAAAAAGTGCCGACCATCGGGGAAACAATATCTTTCAGTGCCGCACTTTCGCTCGGAGGCGGAGCAACTCCGGTTGCGGCCGGGCCGTTCGCAACTCCTGGTGACGTCGACACGGCGACAGGTTGATCGCCGGGCCCCTTTTGCAATTTCAACCGGAACCCGTTCTTCTCCATTTCAAAAACGGAGAGATCGTTCTTTTTCATCAAATCGATGATGGCTTTGATGTCTTTGAGGTCCACGGCGCAGCTCCGCTAGTTCGAAGTGAAGGGGTTAGGTAAAGCGGTTTTGCGAGGCAGGTCAAGTCTATGCCCCCGCCGTGTACCCGAGCGCGCTGCGGCCAAGATCGAAAACCGCCAGCTCCAAGTCATTGCCACCAGGTCCGATAACGCCGTGCGACAAAGTAAGACCCGAACATTGTTGGCGACAAATAAAGAACGAGAAAGGGCGGTAGCACGTCGAGCTGCGCGAGCAGGTTTTCTCGGAGCGAGTATTTGCTCGACACGGTCCCGGCGAACAACTCAATCAGTAAAAAAATCCCCAGAGCGGCGGCGACTGTAAGCAGCCGCCTGAGCATCAACCGATAGCGAAAGAAATAACCGAGGGCCGCGCCTACGCTACCGCAAATGAACACGGGAGCGAGCAGCAAAAAAGAGGTCAACATCTCGCCCTATATTTCGCGAGCGAACTTACATCTGCGCTTTCTCGTAAACCACGCGACCATCCACAATCGTCATTAACACCTTGGCTTTGCCGACCTCATTCGGATCTGTTTTGAAAATGTCGTCGGAGACAATGACTACGTCCGCCAGTTTTCCCGGCGCGAGAGTTCCCTTCTCTTTCTCTTGAAATTCGGCGAACGCCGAACCGGTGGTGTAAGCGCGAACAGCTTCTTCGACCGAAATCTTCTGCTCCGGAATCCATCCCTCCGGATGTTTTTCATCAAGTGTCCGGCGCGTCACCGCCGCAAAGATCGACAATAGGGGATCGAGCGGTGCCACCGTCCAATCGGTTCCGAACGCGAGCTTGGCGCCGGAATCCAAGAGCGAGCGAAATGCATAAGTGGTTTTTGCCCGCTCGGAGCCGATTCGTTTTTCGGCCCAACGCCCGTCGTCGATTGCGTGATACGGTTGCATCGACGCAATGACTTTGTCGCGCGCGAACCTCGGGATGTCCTGAGGCCGCAAGTGCTGCGCATGCTCGATCCGAAAACGGCGATCGCGCTCGCCATTTTCTTTTTCGACCTGCTCGTAGATCGATAAGATGGTGTCATTCGCACGGTCGCCGATGGCGTGAATGATCACCTGCAAACCGGCGCGATCGGCTCCGCGGACGCGTTCGAGCATCGCACCTTCAGGAAACATTTCGTCGGCGGGAATACCGCTCGTATTCGGCGCGTCGAGGTACGGTTTGAAGAAAAGTGCCGTCGTCGATCCGAGACTGCCGTCGGCGAAACCTTTCAAGCCACCAGTGCGTAGCATGGCGCCGCCGAAATGCGCGCGGACTCCGGTTCTGGCCAACTCCTGCCACCGCGGCAACGGCCAAACTGCGTTGATTCTTGTCTTAAGCTCGCCGTGATCAAGCAAAGTTTGATAAACGCCGACGTCCTCCGCGGCGGACATGTCTTGCACGCTCGTTACGCCAAGGCTAGCGGCGTGATTACTCGCTGCTCGCGCGGCTGACAATTTCTCTTCAAAACTCGGCGGAGGAATTGCTTTGAATACGAAATTCTGAGCAGCGTCTTTCAGAATTCCGGTCGGCTCGCCCGATTTCGGGTAGCGCACGATAACGCCTCCTGGCGGATCTTTGGTGTCCCGCGTTACGCCGGCGAGCTTCAAAGCGAGACTGTTTGCCAATGCCATGTGGCCATCGAGACGATTCACGAAGACCGGCGTTTTCGACGTCTCCTTGTCGATCAATTCCTTAGTCGGCAATTGCGCGCCAGGCCAACGCTCGTGATCCCAATCACCGCCAGTAATCCATTTTCCCTCCGGCAATTTTCGAGCAAACTGACCGACGCGCTGGGCAAATTCCTGCGGCGTGTTCGCATCACGAAGATCGACACTCGACAGCTGGAAGCCGCCGCTCATGAAATGGACATGGGCGTCGTTGAAGCCGGGAAGAACAAGCCGCCCCTTGGCGTCGATCACCCGCGTGCTTGGGCCGATAAGTTTTTGAATCTCCGATGTCGCTCCAACGGCAATTATTCGATTCCTACAAATTGCGATTGCTTCTGCCGCCGGCTGGGCGGGATCCATCGTATGCACCGTCCCGTTAACGACCACGAGATCGGCCGAGAAAGATTTTTCGTTGTCGCCCGGAGAAATGCTCATTGACATAAAGCCGAACAAAGCCAGTAGCAGACAGAATGACATCCGCTTTGTCATTGCGACCACAGACCTTTCATCGTTTCAATATCATCGATGAGACCGATGACTATATCGTTGTTAGTAAGTCGCCATTTTTGCTCACGCATCCGACCAAGCCTAGTCAGCAGACTACGCTTTGGAAAGAACTGCGCGAACTGCTCGCTTTCGAGATTGCCAACGGCGGCCAGGTTTCAATCGTTAATCGGCTCGATCGAGAAACTAGCGGCGTAGTCTTAGTGGCGAAAACGGCTGCAGCTGCGAGGCGATTCGGCTTGCTGACGCAACAACAGCGACTGCACAAAGAATATCTCGCGATCGTTTCAGACTGGCCGGAATGGGAAACGAAAATTGTCGATGCGCCGATGGATCGACAAGGCAAGCACGAACCGTCCGCGATCTGGCTAAAACACATGATTCATCCAAAAGGCGCTCAAGCGGTGACCGAGTTTCGGATCGAGCGGCGCTTTAAAGGATCGACATCGTCGGGAGATCGCTTCGCTTTGATTCGTGCGATTCCGAAAACCGGACGGACGCACCAGATTCGGGTCCATCTCGCTTCGCTCGGTCATCCAATCGTCGGCGATAAAATCTACGGGCCTAACGAAAAACTTTATTTGGAGTTTATCGAGACAGGCTGGACAGCGAAGCTCAAGCGCGCCTTACTTTTGCCGCGCCACGCGCTTCATTCGGCCAAGCTCGCGATTGAGAACGAACGCGAATGGACGAGCGAACTGCCCGACGATCTCGCGCGCTTCGCTGGAACATTGTAGCGCGGGCGGATCGCCTGTCATTTTTAGCCATTCAATCTTCCTCGCGCGGATGCTGCGACGGACTCGCCGCCGTATACGCGAGTTTGCGTTTCCGGATCAGCATCAGATTTCGCATGTAGATCAAAGTGTTCGGTAGATAGGCGAGAATGCCAACCGGATCACGCCGGAAAAGGAAATACAAAAACATGATGAGGCTGCCGCCGATGCTCCAGTACCAAAACGAAACCGGTATGACGCTCTCGCCTTGCCGCTCGGACGCCCACCATTGGACAAGAAAACGCATCGAAAAAGTGGCGTTCCCGATCAATCCGAGGATCACGAGATAATTCCAGTCCAGCCCAAGAAAGCGATGCTCCTGGCCGAACCACGTCGCGGCGATTAAGATTGAAGTATTCATTGGTTATTAAGAGACTCAGCAATTTCGTAGGACAATCTTCTCGATTTCATCCAGCGGACCGCGAGCAGATCGCGGAACGACTTAAACAAACGGTTCCAAACGCCGTAATGACTTTTTCCAGCGCGGCGCGGATTGCTCGATACTGGAACTTCTGTGACGGTGAAGCCTTCGAGTTTGATCAGCGTCGGAAGAAAGCGGTGCGCGCCGTTGAAAAATTTAATTCGTGAAATGCATTCGCGCTTGAAGACACGATAGGTGCAGCCGGCGTCGGTAATGTTTTCGCCGGATAATTTGTTGCGGACCCAATTGGCGATGCGCGACGAAACAATTCGAAGCCAACTGTCTCCCTCGCCGCGCGTTTCAATGCGCGTGCCGCACACGCAATCGTAGCGATTGAGCGCTTTCAGCATCGCCGGCAAGTCTTTCGGGTCGTTTTGCAGATCGGCATCCAGTGTTGCGATGTAGCTGCCGCGCGCCGTTTGCATTCCGGCCCAGCTCGCCGCCGATTCGCCGCAGTTGAACTTAAAACGCTGCGCGCGTAGCTGCGGATCGTGCGCAGCTAATCCCTGCAAAACCCGCCATGAATCGTCGCCGCTGCAATCATCCGTGATCACGACTTCAAAATCCAAACCGAGCGGATCAAGCGCGGCATGAATCGCCGCCAAGAGCGGCCGCAAGTTCGCCGCTTCGTTATGGCAGGGAATGACAACGCTCAACTGCGGCGCAGTCATTTTTTGCCGAAGAATTCCAGGATCGCGTCGCAAACATAATCGACATCTTCCATCGGCAGGTCGCCGTAAATCGGGAGCGAGAGAATCTCGTTCACGGCCGCTTCCGTCTTCGGCAACCGCGGCAAATCGGAATAGAGCTTCATGATCGCTGGCTGCTGATGGTTCGCTATCGGATAATGAATTCCCGTTCCGATACCCTTCCCTTTCAAAAACTTCGCGAGGGCGTCACGTCGCTCAGTCGCAATGACGTACATATGATAAACGTGCCGCGCCCACGGCCGTTCTGGCGGGATCCCGACCACGCCTTCCAGGCGCTGGTTGTAACGCGCGGCGACCTCGCGGCGGTGCTCGTTCAACTTGTCGAGGTTGCGCAGCTCAACCCGACCGATAGCGGCCTGGATTTCGTTGAAACGAAAATTATAACCGACGAAATCGTGCACGTACTTTGAACTCCGGCCGTGATCGCGCAGCATCCGCAATTTTCTGGCGAGGGCGGAATCGTTTGTCGCGATACAGCCGCCGTCGCCCATCACCGTCAGATTCTTTGACGGAAAGAATGAAAACGCGCCTGCGCCCCCGATTGAGCCAACGCGTTTGCCGCGATACTCCGCACCAAAAGACTGCGCGCAATCCTCCACCACCCACAGGCCGTGTTTCGTCGCCGCGAGCATGATTCCATCCATGTTCGCGGGATGTCCGTAAAGATGAACCGGAAGAATTCCAACCGTGCGGGAAGTCATCGCCCTTTCCAAAAGATCGACATCTATGCAGTAGGTTTCGTCGATATCGATGAAAACCGGTCGCGCGCCCCGATGAATCAGCGGCTCAATCGATGGAAACGCGGTGTGCGACGGAACGAGGATTTCGTCGCCCGGACCAATGCCCATCGCGTGATGCAGGATCAGCGCGCCGCTCGTCCAGTTTGAACAAAGCACGGCTTCTTTCGTGCCGACGTAGGCGGCGAGTTCGACTTCAAACGCTTCGCATTCTTTGGCCAAAATGTACCAGCCCGAGTTCATTGCCCGAATTCCGGCCTCGCGGACTTCGTCATTCACAAAAACGCGGGAAAGCGGAATCTTTTTCATTTCGCTCAACGGAATTACTCGGGGATGTCGATCCACTTTCCGGTCCGCGCCGATTCAAGAGCGGCTTCGACAATACGAACCGCTTCAGTCCCATCGGCGCCATCAACCAGCGGCGCAGTTCTCGTCGCAATCGCGTCGAGAAAGGTGACCAGCTCCGCCCGCAGCGGTTCTTCTGGCGGAAACTCGAGTTGATGGACCGCGCCTTCCACTGCTTCGATTCCGCCGTCACCGGCGACGTGCCGGTTTTCGAACGTTTTAATTTTGTATTGGGCAACGTTGTAATCGCAGACGGCGGACGAATTTTTCCCGACGATCGTCAGCTCGCGCACTTTTCCCGGCAAATGATATCCCGCTTCGATCGTCGCTAGAATCGGATCTCCGTCGCCTCGGTCGTATTCGAGAATAATGAGCGACTCGTCATCCAATTCGTCCGCGCGTCCAAGAAAACTTCTCATCATCGCATGGACACGTCGCGGCGAAGTCCCGAGCAAAAACTGAAACAGGTCGATAAAGTGGATGCTGTCTGCAAAAGTGACCCCGGTGTCCCGTCGCGGACGCTTGAAGCCGCTGAAATTCGCGCGCAACATTTTGATCTCGCCGAAACGCCCTTCCGCGATGCCGTCTCGCATCCAAACCGAAGCCGGATCGAACCGGAAAATGTGTCCGACCTGTAAAATCAGTCGGTCGCGTTTCGCTAGCTCGGTCAGTTCTTTTCCCTCGGTCGATTTCAAACTGATTGGCTTTTCGACAAACACATCCTTGCCCGCTTTGAGCAAATCGCGACACATGTCAAAATGCGTGTGCGCGGGAGTGACCACCACCGCCGCGTCGATGACGGGGAAAAATGAATGCGCGTCCGCGCTGCGACGGGTCGGCAAGACCCCGGACAACTTCAATCGCTCCGCCTCGTGCTCGGCGACAAAAAGTTCGATCGGCAGCGATTGGAGAACGCGAAGATGGTTCACGCCCCAGCGCCCGAGCCCGATGAGAAGAATTCGTTTCGCCTGTTGCATCTGTTACCGCTGATCAGCAAAGTCAGTCCGTCATTTAGTGGGCAATCTAGTATGAGATTCTCACACAAGCTCCAGAAGTT
Organism: Chthoniobacterales bacterium; assembly: GCA_035315805.1. Lineage (GTDB taxonomy): Bacteria > Verrucomicrobiota > Verrucomicrobiia > Chthoniobacterales > UBA10450 > AV40. The sequence goes on along the minus strand of DATFXN010000074.1, from coordinate 2,384 downwards.
ACTTTCGCCTGATCTCTTCGCCAGCGCGTTCGAACATCTCCGCCGTGCCACCCATCCCGTCAACAGACGCCGCATTTCGGAAAAGCTCGACCGCGCCCAATTCGAAAGATTGCGCGAGCAATTTCCGTATCAGCCCGGCTCGCCCCGCATCAATCGTTTCGAGGACGTCGTCTATTGGATCGACATCAATATCGAGCGCGCCCAGGACCTTTGGCTCGATCGCGCGCCGCCTCTGCGCATCCTCGATCTTGGTTGCGGCGCCGGTTACTTTCTTTACGTCTGCAAATTCTTCGGCCATCACGTCCTTGGTTTCGATACCGACAACGAACCGCTCTTCCGCGCCACCACTGAGTTGCTCGACGTTCCGCGCGTTATTGGTCAAATCCAACGACAGACTCCCCCGCCCGATCTCGGTGGAAAATTCGATCTCGTGACCGCGCACCGGATTTGTTTTCACCGGATCGGCAAAGTGCGCGACGGCGTTGAATGGTCGCCCGCCGATTGGGAATTTTTTATCGGCGACGTGCGGACGCACTTGTTGAACGAGAAGGGCCGGTTACTTCTCGACTTCAATCCGCGATCGAACGGTTCGTCTTTTTTCACGCTTGAACTGCGCGATTTCTTTTTATCTCAGGGCGCACGAATTTTTCGCTCGAAGGCATTGCTCGCGAAGAATCGAGACGAGCGCCCCCGCTTTAAGCAGATGCGTCTGTAGGGGAAACCGCTGGCTTCCCATGGGACGACAACGTCGTCCTCTACAATCACAACTTCCAATCTGAGCAATCCCAGCCGAGCATCTGCTCAAGTTTCCTGATCTCAGTCGCAAACACCTCGCCAAGATACTTTCGTTCCTCGCTCGTCATTGCGCGCTCGTACGGGACCACGTTCCGATCTTTGTCGCGAACCTTTCGCAAGCGTTTTACGCCCAGAAATTCAAAGATCGAATTGAGCGTTTCTTGTTTCCGATCACGAAAATCTTCGAACTTCACGAGGTGAACCTGCTCGCTTGGAAAAAATTTAAAGACGCGCTCGAGCTGCCCGGAATAAAAACCGCGATCGATGTAAGCGAATCGTCGCGAATCGATCGACAGCGGCCGTGAGATGCGGCGCGGTTCTTCCCCGAGCGCGTCCAAAAAGTCGAGCGGCTCGCGCCCTTTGAATCGTTGCATATTCCAGTGCGCGAACGCCCGGTCGATCGGACTGCGCAGGAGAATCACGAGTTTGATCTGCGGATTGTAATTGTGAATCCGTTCCAGCGCTGGTTTCCAATACAAATAACTCGGCGTCACTTCGCCGGAAATGTGCGACCTCCTGATCGGGCGGAATTGGCGATGCAGCAATTCGTAATCAATTGGCGATCGCGCAAAAATTTCTTCATCATCAAAAAAGTGCATTTCCTGCCGATCGGGCAAGGAAATCTGCGGATGTTTCTTTAGGAAATAGTGGAGCGCAGTCGTGCCCGATTTCTGCGCGCCCGGCACGATGAAATCGAGACGCTCAATTTTTCGATGCTTGAGTGCGAACATCGGATGAATCGTGCCTTCGCTATCGCTTTGTGTCCACGTGGCAAATTCTTGTAACCGCTGGGCCCAAGCCGCCGTCTTAAACCAATGATGATGCATGGAATGGCGCGATTGGGATCTGCCGCGTTTGTGGTTGCGGAATTCGCGATCGTTTTACTCGTTCTCGTTCTTCTCGGAGCTACCGCCATTCCCGCAATGATTCGGAGGCGTTAACTTGTCCGCAAATCAGCTAGTGGGCGAGCACCGCGCGGGCACCGGTGTCTAACATCTTTTTTCCGTGATTTCCGTTACGGCTCTGCGCGAAAAACAGCAACGCGGTCATTTTGGCTCTTCGCAGATAACCACCGTTTTACCACACATTTGCGGCAGAATTGCGCAATAACGCGAAATGTCGAAAGTGGGTTCGACTCCCGTACGCGCTGCCAAGCACTTTCATAGTGAAAATCGCCACGCGCGCGCGTGCGTTGGAGAGCGTGTGAAAAGTCTTCAGAACTACCGCTCTAGCTTCGCGCGCGCGTTGAAGAGCGTAAGAAAATTAGCGTCGTTAGGCAACTCCTCGCGCGCGCGCGATGGGTCGCGCGTGTCGCGCCCTTAATTTTTTAACTTTCAATATTTGCCCAGTAGGAATACGTCTACAGTCCCGACCGGCGATGCAAGACTTTTGTCCGGTAGAGCTGTCGGAACAAAAAGTAGTTTCAGCAAACCAAAAAGAAAGAAATTCATATGAACAATCTCAAAAAAATCACAACTCTATCGCTCGTATTCGCAGTGATGACTGGCTTCGCGCAGGCAGCGACGCGTCATTCCCATGCAGACGCGACTCTGCGATTTAGCGGAGGCTCGTTCGCGGCCGGTATCGGG
>DATFXN010000073.1:0-59526 GCA_035315805.1 Chthoniobacterales bacterium | reverse complement strand
AGGAGCAATGGTTCTATCGACGCAGCGGAATGATGATGCGTTCGCCGTTCATGCTGAACACCGATTGGTACGAGGCGACATTAAAAGAATGGCTGGCTCCCAATGCGGTTGCCGAGTCCGCTAAAGATTTCGGGATCGCGGACGATCGCGTCCGACTCGCGCTGAGTCACGCGGCGTTGCGCGAGGGAAAAAAAGTGAGCGACTGGAATGTTTCCGCCGAAGTCGGTGCCGCCGCGGCCCGTCTCGACAAAGAGCGACTACTCGAGACCGCGAAATCTTCCGAAGTTGAAAAACGCCTTCGCGCATCGACGGCCGAGTTTCAGTCATTTCAAATCTCGCAGCGCCCGGCGTTCGTCATCGACACTGAAATCGGCGATCGTGCGATATTTTCCGGAGTGGTAAAACTAGAGCCAATCGCGGCGACGCTCGACAGCATGCTGGAAGACGCCGCAGCTTACGCCGCGCACAAGGCGCATTTTGGCGATCCGCCGCCAAAATGAACTTCGTCGGCGCGCGTCCTGCTGATTGAACGCAAGATCGACATGCAGTTGTCACCAGATTCATCTTGCCAGCGTTGAAATGTTGCCTACAACTTCCCTTCGGCCCGCGATTAAATGATGCGGGCACTTCGCCGCGGTCTATCGCAGCTGTGGCGAACCAGGGTGCATCGGCGTGTGCGAAAGCGGATGTCGATCATGCGATGAAAGAAACACCGGCGGAATGGCGCACTCCCGTCTCGCCGTCCAGAGGGTTCGAACTAATCTGCAACCGCAATTTCGTGTAAACGGCCGCATTCGCGCTCGCGAAGTCCGGGTCATTTTGGGATCGAGCGGCCAGCAGCTTGGCGTCATGAAGTTGTCGGATGCCTTGCGTGAAGCGCAAGGCCGCGGCCTCGATTTGGTCGAAGTCGCGCCGACCGCCAATCCGCCAGTCTGCAAAATCGTTTCGCTCGGGAAATTTCGTTACGATCTTTCCAAACACGAGAAAGACAGGAAACCCGGCGGCGCTAAACTGAAAGAGATCAAGTTCCGCGTTAACATCGACGAGCACGACTATTTAACCAAGGTTCGTCACGCCGAGGAATTTCTCGAGCGCGGAAATAAGGTGCGGGTGCAGCTCCAATTCCGTGGCCGGGAAATGGCGCATCAGGAATTTGGGATGCAGTTGATGGAAAGAGTGCGCGATGATCTTTCCGGAATGTCGCAGGTGGAAATGGAACCGAAGATCACCGGACGCAACATCACCATGACCTTGACCCCGCTCCCCGCGAACCGGCGCAAGCGGCGCTTCTTGCCGCCGCCCAAAAACAAAGTGACGGCCGCTGCCGGAGATTCCCACAACGGCAGCAAATCCTGACGGCGTCGACGAGCGAGTCGACTACGGCTTCTTCGGCGGGGCCGCGACCGGCGTCTGCTGTTGCGGCGGCGCCTGCGACTGGAGAATTTTCTGGAGCCGCTGTTTGCGCTCAACGGCTTCCTTGTTCTTGGAGTCAATCTTTAGAGCTTTATCCGTGTCGGCCATCGCGTTTTGGATATCGCCGCGCAGTTCGTAAATGTAGCCGCGATAGTTGTGATACTTAATCTCGCCCGGATTCGCCTTGGCCGCATCAGCGTAATCTGCCAATGCCTTATCATAATCGTTGATTCGCATTTCGATCGCGGCTCGTTGCTCGTAGGCATGCGCGTCCCCAGGCTTAATCTTGAGCGCTTCGGCGAGATCGTTTAGTGCATCCTGAAATCGTTGTTCGTTGGCATAGGCATAAGCGCGCTGTTGATAAGCGGCCGCCAGATTAGCCGTGTATTTGCGGTCCATCTCGGCGGCTTTCCGAAAACCATCGATGGCTTTGTTCCAATCCTGGTCCTTGGCTGCTTGCGAAGCCTCCCGGGCAATCTTCGCAGCCTGAGGATTTCCCTCCTGCTGCGCGGCTTGCGCAATCGAAAATCCAAGCGTCGTAACGAGGCAGAGAGCGATAACTGTTTTCATGTTTTAGCGATGTTGACGTTCAGCCGAACGAACAATTCAAAACCGCCGCTGGCAATTGTTCAAGTCGAATGAACCGCCTAGGTCTGTTCCGGCGTTGGCGCCTGTTCGTTGTCGACCTTTGGCTCTGGCTCGCTCGCCGTCTGAGCAGGTCCGGGCTCATCCACCCGTGTAATCCGCGTGGCGCGTCCGCTTTTCTCATCAATCTCGATGATCGCGCCGTGCAAATGGACTTCGCCAGCCGCCACCGGGAACGAAGCCGGCATGTTTTTAACGAAGCGATTCAGGATCGGCTCAACGCTGCGGCCAAGAATGGAATTCGTTGGTCCGCACATCCCCGCGTCGCACAAAAACGCGGTGCCGCCGGGAAGAATTTGTTCGTCCGCGGTTTGCACGTGGGTGTGGGTCCCGATCACCGCCGAAACTTTTCCGTCGAGAAAACGTCCCATCGCGATTTTCTCGCTTGTGGTCTCGCCGTGAACATCAACAATGATGTTTGGAGTTTCCTCACGGATCTTGGCGACGGTTTCCTGCATCGCGCGAAATGGATTTTCCAAGATCGGCTGCATGAACGTGCGGCATTGCACGTTGATTACGCCGACTTTCCCTTTCGGCGTTTCGAGGACAATCGATCCGCTCCCCGGCGCGCCGGACGGATAATTCACCGGCCGCAACAAACGCGGCTCGGTTTCAATGAAAGTCAAAATATCTTTCTGGTCCCAAACGTGATCGCCGGTCGTCACGACTGAGACTCCGGCCCGCAAAAGGTCGATCGTGATTTTGCCGGTAATGCCGCGTCCGCCGGCAGCGTTCTCGCCATTTACCATAACAAAATCGATCGTGTGCTGCTCCTTCAATTTCGGCACCTGGGCAATCACCGCGTTGCGGCCGGGTTCGCCCACCACGTCGCCGAGAAAAAGTACCGTTAGCATTGAACAGCATCGTATTGAACAGGTTCAAAACGTCGATGCAAATTCGTCCTTCGCTCATCGTTTGCTCGTTATTATTTTTTCTCAGTCTGTCGATCCTTCGCGGACGCGCCGACGCCACTGACAACCTCGGCGTTCTCGGTAGCAAACCGCAATGGCACGTGCTCGAAAAGTATCAGCGCACGATTACACGCGACGAGTTCGCGCATCTCGTCAACGATGTCTACTGCACGCACGGCTTCGCGCCCGACTTGATCAAGATCGATAATGAGTCCGCAGAAATCCTGACCAACCGCGAATCGCACAAGACTTTCATTCTCCATTTTGCGCTGGACGAAAATTCGACGGCGCGAATCCCGCGGCTCTGGCGTCCGGCGAAATCGCTGCCGTTTCTTAAACCGAACAAGCCACTGAATGGCTTACGCATCGCGCTCGATCCCGGTCATCTCGGCGGCAAATGGGCAAAGATGGAGGAGCGCTGGTTTCAGGTTGGCGATTCTAAACCGGTCACTGAGGGCGACATGACTTTGCGGGCTGCGCGGTTGCTCGCGCCGCGATTAAAAAAACTCGGTGCGACAGTCTTGTTCGTTCGCAACAGTGCTGGCCCGACAACTCCGAAACGACCTGGCGACTTCAAGGAACTTGCCCGGAAAATTCTGATCAAAAATGGCGTGCCGCAACCGCGTCCAGACGTTCTCGATCCGAAAGATCCGGAAAAGGAAGAAACGATCCGCTGGCAAAGCGAAATCCTGTTCTACCGCTACAGCGAGATTCGCCACCGCGCGGTTTTAGTGAACACGAAATTGCATCCCGATCTCACAGTCTGCATGCACTTTAATGCCGAACCATGGGGCGATCCCGACAAACCGATGTTAACCGACATAAACCACCTCCATTTCCTCATAAATGGTTCGTATCAGCAGGAAGAACTCGAGTTCGACGATCAGCGCTTCGAAATGATCCGGCGGCTGCTCAGTCGCGCTTACGACGAAGAACTAGCGATCTCCGATACGGTCGCGCTTTCAATGGCGAAGGCGACCGGGCTTCCGCCGTATCAATATCCAACCACGCTGATTACAACCAAAGTTGGCTCGAGCGGTTACGTTTACGCGCGGAATCTGCTCGCCAGCCGTTTGTACCGATGTCCGGTTCTTTATTGTGAGCCGTACGTCATGAACAGCAAAGACGTGTTCACGCGTGTTCAAGCCGGCGATTACGAGGGCACGAAGGAGATCAACGGCACCCAGCGCAAAAGCATTTTTCGTGAATATGCAGACAGTGTGGCGGAGGGCTTGCGCGAATATTATTCGAAAGCGCGCGGCTTATAATTCTTCCACCGCCGCGCGAATGTCTTCTATCGTTACATCGCGCGACAGATGTGCCAAACCGATTTTCGGCGTAACGATGAACCGAATTTCCCCGCGCTCGAACTTTTTGTCGAACTTGAGCGCGTCGAAAATTTTCTGGCGCGGAAAATTTGCCGGTAGCTTCGTCGGCAGATCGAACTTCGCCAAAAGATCGACAATCGCGTCGTGCTCCTTTTTCGAAAGCCCCGCGCGCTTCACTGAAATTTTGCAGGCGGCGCAAATTCCGATGCTGAGCGCTTCGCCATGCGATATTCCTTCGTAATCAGACGCGCGTTCAATTCCGTGCCCGATTGTGTGCCCGAAGTTCAGTAACGCGCGATCGCCTTTTCGGTCGTGCTCGTCGTTTGCAATGATGCGGGCTTTGATCTCAACGTTCCGGCGAATGAATGACACAAAGTCGATTTTCTTAAGATCGACCTCTCCGAGTTCGCGGAACATTTCCGCGTCAGCGATGATCGCGTGCTTGATGATTTCAGCAAATCCCTGAGCCAGTTCGGCTGGTGGCAGCGTTTTCAAAGTGTCGACATCGTCGATCACCAGAATTGGATGATGAAGCGCGCCGATCAGGTTCTTGCCCGCAGCCGCATTGACGCCAGTCTTTCCGCCGATGGAGCTGTCAGCCATCGCCAGGAGTGTGGTCGGAATTTGGACGTGCGGAATTCCACGTTGAAAAATGGCCGCTACAAATCCGGACAAATCGCCAATCATGCCGCCGCCGAGTCCGATGACAAACGATTGTCGATCCAAACCGGCTTCCAGCATTTGCTCGCAGATCGTGCCCGCTCGTTCGAAACTTTTTGATCTCTCTCCGGCCGGAACGGTAATCAGCTTCGATTCGAAACCGGCAGCGGTCAGACTCCGTTGAACTTGGCCGGCAAAGCGTGGAGAAACGTTCGTGTCCGAAATAAGCGCACAACGCCCCAGCGATTGTTCTTGTTTGATTGCGTCCCCGACGGTCGCAAGCAAACCCGAGCCAATCAGAACGGGATAACGATGTTCACCGGTGCGGACTCCTGTGGAAATCACGCCCTGACGGTATTGGTTTTTAGCGGATTGGAAAAAGGAAAACCGTTGGGTGTGAGAGTATTCGGAGGTGCTCAAGAAGTCTTTCGGAGTTGACAAAACGGGCTACCATCCTGTGTAACTAGCTTATGCCGGACGAACCACCGCCTTCGCCGCCTGTCTCGAATTCACCGAAATCAACCGGGCTGCCTTCGAACATCGCAGCGGCTCTCGCCTGCATTCCGCTGGTCGGCGGTATCGTCTTTTTCATTCTGGAAAAGCATGACTCATTTGTGCGCTTCTACGCAATGCAGTCGATTATCTACGGAGGCGCTCTCTTTTTGTTTTACATTGTTTCCGCGATTGTTACGGGGATTTTCAGCGCCATTCCGGGTATCGGCGGAATATTGGTCTTTTTTTGGACGATCATTGCCGCGATTATCAAGATCGCCTTCGTTGTCCTCTGGATCATCGCCACGGTGAAAGCGTTTACCGGCGTTCGTTGGGAGATTCCTTACATCGGGCCCATCGCCCGCAAACAAGTCGGCGAAAGTTAAGGCCCGTCCGGCTCGGACTCGCCGAGTAGTTTTACCACGACTTCGGTGAGGATCAGTTCGTGATCGAGCTGTGTCGTGACGAGCTGAAGATTCGCGGCGAGACACGCCCGCAGTCCTCTAATTAACTGCTGGGTCGAAAATCGGTGCGCGTTTTGCGCCGCGATCCCGAGCGCGTAAGCGTTCACCGTTCCATCTTTTTTGCGCGGCAAATGCACGATCGCATCGGCCGGGAGTCGGTTGATCGCGGAGATAAACGGAAACGGCGTGTGTGGCCGCGACATTCGGTAACGTTCCATCAAATCTTTGGCGAGGAGTAAATTCCGTACAGTCGGCAAAATCGCGACCAGCAAGATCCCGATTGCGCTTTCGCCTTGGTCCAATAATCGCCGGACCAACTCGAGCGCGCGCTCGAGGTCGCTCTCGGCCAGCGCGTTGCTTAAATCGAAAATGACGCCGACGCGAGTGAGCGGAACGAGCTCTCGCACAAGATCGGCATCCACAGCGCGCTCTTTGCCGAGGAAAATGTCGATCTTCTCGAGCTCGTTCTCGATCTCACGTGTGTCGCCGCCAGTTAAGAGAACGAAAAGCTCAAGCGCGTTGTCATCAAACTGGAGCTTTCGTTTCTTCGCCCGCGCCGCGACCATTTCGGTCGCTTCTTCCTCCCAGCCCCCACGGCTTGAATCGAGCTTATCGAAAATCTGGAGCTCCGCTCGCTTAGCAAGCGATTTGTAGAACGAGCGGCGCTTATCAACGTCGATCGCGCTCAATAAAAAAATGATTTCCGGCCCGAAACCGCTGTCGATGGTTTCGCCTAATTCCTCGAGCGCGGCTTGAACCGAAGTGGAACGCGCCTTCTGATCGTCCCCAAGGAAATTAGCGTTCTTTAACCAGACTAACTTCTCGGTGCCGAAAAACGGAAGCGTGCGCAGTGCTTCGACTGTCGATCTTATCCGCGCCGCGGCCTGATCGGCGTTATCGGTTGCGCCATCAATCACCTCAAGTCCGAAATCTCCAGCCGCGGTGGGCTTCAGTTTTTCCGCCAGCTCGGCAGCCGTATGCTTTACCTCGGCGTCGTCAGAACCGACGACAGCGTAAATTTTCGCCGCGACAGCGGCCTTGGCCTTTGTTTTTGGCACGAAGAGTTTCTCGCATGTTTGGCCAAGATCGACAAGGTGGATCGGCTTACGCCTCCGCTAGCGCGGCGAGAGTGTGCCCGAGTATTGGTTGGGCGCAGAGCGGCAGGCCTCTCCGAAGACGATGTCAAAACATGCGGCTTCGCCGCCTAAATTAACAACGCGTGGAGAACAACGCGTTCCACCTTCAATTGTTCGCTTGTTGCAAAGAAGAACCGAAATCTTTCGAGGCGTAGTCCCGCAATTTTTCCTCGAGGGCCGACACACTTGGAAACCTCCCGGAATAAAGTCGCGGCAAGACCACCTCAAGCGGTTGGTGCCGGGCCAGCGCGTCGAGCAAACTCAAAAAGCTCGATTTATCGATAGCGGCTAAAAACCGCACCAGACGTTCTGATTCATCGTAAAAAATGCGAACGCGATCAGACGGTGGATGCGTTTGTACGAGGAGGAAGTTCAACGGCATCAATTCCTCTGGCGAAATCGACTCGGAGTGCGGTTTGGCAACGTAGCCACGCGCGCGTTGGTAACTTGCGTGCGCGTCTTTTGAGATGAACTGCGCGAAACCTTCGTTGAGCCAGCATGGAATTCCGTCGGTGTAAAATCGATGGAGAACCAGATGAACGATCTCGTGCCCAAGGACGTTGCCGCTGAATTTGTAGGATGGGTCTCGCTTGATGAAGAGACTTCCGGCGGAATGGATCCCGCCCGTCCAGGGCTCGAGTTGACCAAAAACCTGAAATTGCTGCCAGTCTTCCGGCTTTTCGAAGATGTAGATGTACGATTTGATGCCGCCGGGCGGGTGTTCCCGTTCCAGTTCCTTCGCAACGACACGGTAGTGAAATTCGGCTTCGACCGAAATTGGGGTCGCGACGCAACTGTGAACAAAATGGTAAATGAAATGATCGGTCTCACCGTGTTTCCATTGCTCGGGATGAATCGCGAGCGCTTTTTCGCCGAGCGGGTTTGGGTCGCGCTGGCTTGTTTGCGAGAATTCAACCTCGGCGAGCGAAGTGCAGTCGTTGATTTGGGCGATGGCCGAGGCCGAGCCAAAGATCGCCCCGCCTACGGCGTGGCAGGCAATCGTTAAGATCGACACGCTGCGCATGACCCGTTGATTGAAGCGAGTTGCGTGCGAGATTTGCGTTGTAGCCGCGGCCCTTGCGGCCCTCGCCGTCGCACAACGACGTGGCTAGACCTAAACCCGCGAGCGGCGTCGGCCAGCGTTGCGAGTGTATTTCACCGGTCGCCGCTTCGGCTCAATTTTGGCGAGTCCGGTTCCGCTCTTCACTTCCATGATCTGATCGCGGAGCAAAGCCGCGCGCTCGAATTCGAGGTTGGCCGAGGCTGTTTGCATTTCTTCCTCCAGCTCACGCAACAATTCAGTGAGATCGAAATCGCCGCCACCTTCGCGGATTACGGACGATTCGACTTCGCGGCCGCGCAAAATCGTATGCAAACTTTCCTGAACCGCGCGCCGCACGGTTTGCGGGGTGATGCCGTGCTTCTCGTTGTATTCCATTTGTTTCGCGCGCCGATATTCCGAGATGGACATCAACGCTTCCATGCTCTGCGTGATCTGATCGGCGAAGAGCACGACCTCGCCGTTGACGTGACGCGCGGCGCGACCGGCGGTCTGAATCAACGACGTTTGGCTGCGCAAAAATCCTTCCTTATCGGCATCCAGAATGCAGACGAGTGAAACCTCGGGCAGGTCGAGACCTTCGCGGAGCAAATTGATCCCGACCAGAATGTCGAAGTCCGCGGCGCGCAGTCCGCGCAAAATTTCCACGCGCTCGATCGTGTCGATGTCGCTGTGGAGGTAACGAACTTTCAATCCAACGTCGCGCAGATAATCGGCGAGATCTTCAGCGGTACGTTTGGTCAGAGTTGTAATCAAAACGCGCTCGCCTTTTTCCACGCGCTGCCGGCAAAGCTCGATCGTGTCGTCGATCTGATGTTTGAGCGCTTTAACTGTGATTTTCGGATCGAGCAGTCCGGTCGGGCGGATGATTTGTTCGACAACCAGCGGCACGCCCGGCGTGTGAACACCGAACTTCTCCGGCGCCTCGTCCGTGCGCGAGACCCCATTCGATTTTCGATTTTCGATTTTCGATTTTCGATCGCCCGGCAATACAAACGGTAGCAACTCATCCTCTCCAATCCGCCGTCGTCTGTGCGGGACGTAGCCTTTGTTTCCAACGACGCTGTTTTGAATTTCGAATTCCGCCGGCGTCGCGCTGACGTAAATGAGTTGATTGGTAAGTTTCATGAACTCGTCGAAGTTGAGCGGCCGATTGTCGAGCGCGCTCGGCAATCGAAATCCGTACTCGACCAGCACCGTTTTGCGCGATCGATCGCCCTCGTACATACCGCCGAGCTGCGGAATGGTCGCGTGCGATTCGTCGATTACGACCAGGAAATCTTTCGGGAAGAAATCCACGATCGTGTACGGCTTCGAGCCGGGCGGGCGTCCGGAGAGGTGGCGCGAATAATTTTCGATTCCGTTGCAAAAACCCATCTCCTGTAACATCTCGAGATCATATTCGGTGCGGATACGGAGGCGCTGCGCTTCGAGTAGTTTGCTTTGCGACTCGAGCACTTTGATCCGGTCTTCCAATTCGGCGCGAATCGTCTGCAACGCGCGATTTAGTTTGTCTGCCGGGGTGACGAATTGTTTCGCTGGAAAAAATGTGATCATGCTCAGTGATTCGTGAGCGTGCCCAGTAAGCGGATCGAAGCGCGTGATCGCGTCGATCTCATCGCCAAAAAATTCCAGCCGCACCCCTTCTTCGTCGGCGGTCGCAGGGTAAATTTCAACGACATCACCGCGGACCCGGAACTTTCCACGGGAAAAGTTGATGTCGTTGCGTTCGTAGAGCATGTCGACCAGACGGCCGAGGACCGCTTCGCGGGACGTGTGCTGACCGCGTTTTACCGTCAGCGTCATCCGTTCGTAATCTTCCGGAGAGGTGACGCCATAAATACACGACACGCTCGCCACCACGATCGTGTCGCGTCGCGTCAACAGCGCGCTGGTCGCGGCCAGCCGCAAGCGTTCGATCTCTTCGTTGATCGACGAATCCTTCTCGATGTAAGTGTCGGTGCGCGGGATGTAAGCTTCCGGCTGATAGTAATCGAAATAACTGACGAAATATTCAACCGCGTTTCTGGGGAAGAACTGCTTGAACTCGGAATAAAGCTGCGCCGCCAGCGTTTTGTTGTGCGAAATCACCAGCGTCGGCCGATTGAGCTCACGAATCACATTCGCGATCGTGAACGTTTTGCCCGAACCAGTGACGCCGAGCAACGTCTGGTGCCGGTTGCCGGCTTCGACCGACTTGATCAGCTTTGCGATCGCCTGCCCCTGGTCCCCGCGCGGTTTGTAATTGGATTCGAGCCGAAAAGGCATCGGACAATCTAGCAGCGACTATTTGGAATGCCTAGTTGAGCCGATTAATTCCGATTAACCTTTGCTGCTCCAAATTTTTTCCAAGACCCGCCGGAAATTCCCGCCGAGGACTAGTTCAATGTCGGCGTCGGAGTAGCGGCGGCGGATCAGGCCATCCGTGAGATCGAACATTCTCTTGTAGTGGTTCACGCCATCGGTGTCCATTTTATCGCGGAAGGCGTAACTGGATTTAAAGAGGCCGCGCAGCCATTTCTTGTAATCGTCCGGCAGCGCGTCGTAACCGTCGAGATCGATGTCGCTGGCCACCCCGACGTGCTCAACGCCGACGAGCTTCGCGACGTGGTCATAATGATCGAGCAAATTCTCGATTGTGGTCGGTTCCTTAGGCGCGACGAAATTGCGGACCTCGGTGATGCCCATCACGCCGCCTTTCTCCGCCATTTTGCGGATCGCTTCGTCGCTCTTGGCGGCGGTGAACGTCTCAGGGTTAGTGAACCAAGTCGGGCGCTTGTCGCCTTTGAGCGGCGCGAGCACGCCGATCAGCGTGAAGGGATTAAGCATGTCCACGGTCGTGCTGCGTTGAAGTAGATCGATCGCGCGAGTTGAGTACTTCGTGTTGCTCTGCGCAAACAGTTGAAACCAACCGCGGTTAAGCATCGGCGCGGCGGCGGTCGCCACGGCAATGCCAACGATTCGCTTTACTGACTGACGCCGCGTCACCATCCTCTGGCGAGGTATAACGTCACGCCCCCGTTAAACGCCAGCCGCATTTTGCACGAAACAAAACGGCCTGAGCTAACTTCCGGTGTCTTTGCGACATCTGGCGCATTCGCCCAAGCCAGCTAAGATCGATATCATGCCAACGCCGAACGCGAGCGGCCAATTGGAAATCGGCCACGTCCTGTTCATAGACGCGGTCGGTTACTCAAAGCTGTTGATTGACGAGCAGCGCGAATTGCAAAGCCGGCTCAACAGAATCGTCCACGCCACGGAACAATTTCAAATTGCTGACGCGGCTGCCAAACTCGTGCGCCTTCCGGCGGGCGATGGGATGGCGCTGGTTTTCTTCACCGGTCCGGAAGCGCCGTTGAAATGCGCGATCGAGATCAGTCGAGCGTTGAAAGGGTTTCCTGAAATCCGGCTGCGGATGGGGATTCACAGCGGGCCGGTGAATCTGGTTCGAGATGTTGACGAGCGAACAAACATAGCGGGTGCTGGGATCAACATGGCGCAGCGGGTGATGGATTGCGCCGACGCCGGACACATTCTGTTGTCGAAACGGATCGCGGACGATCTCGCTCAATCCAGGGAATGGCAGCCGTATTTGCGCGAGCTGGGCGAGTGCTCGCTCAAACACGGTGTCAAGATCGGCATCTTCAATTTCTACAACGATGAAGTTGGGAACCTGCAGACGCCGCAAAAGGTTCGGGAGTCCCTCGCTTCGAAGCCTCGGCGCCGGAAATTTTTGGTCGGCGCGGCGCTTTTGTTATGCGTAGTTATCGTTCTGTTCGTTTTCGGAAAACGATTCGTAGGTCCCGGCATTTCCGACAAAAGCATCGCGGTCCTGCCGTTCGTTAACATGAGTGCGAACCAGGAGAACGCATTCTTCGCTGATGGAATTCAGGACGACATTCTGACCGCGCTCGCAAGAATCAAAGATCTTCGCGTCATCAGCCGGACGAGCGTGATGGGTTATCGCGGCGCAAAAGGATCGCAAAATCTTCGCGAAATTGCCAAGGCGCTTGGCGTGACCAACGTTCTTGAAGGCAGCGTCCGTCGCGAAGACAGCCGCGTGGCCGTGAGCGTTCAGCTCATTGACGCACTCCACGATCGACATCTTTGGGCGAACCGCTACGACCGCACCCTGAGCGATTCGCTTGGCTTGCAGGGTGAGCTGGCCACTGAGATTTCCGATGCACTGAGAGTCACATTAACGCCGGAAGAAAAAGCCCAGGTCGGAACAAAACCGACCGAAAATACCGAAGCCTACCTGGTTTATCTTGAGGCAAACCAAATCGAGCGAAATCCGGACACGTTGCTCGAAGATTATAAAAAAGCCGAACAACTCTATCTCAAAGCAGTTGGACTCGATCCGAAGTTTGCGCTTGCCCATGCCCGGCTTGGTTCAACGCGTGCCGCAATCTTTCATTACTACGAACCGCTCGATAGTTTGAGGACAAGAGCGCGCGGGGAAGCGGAAACTGCGTTGGAGCTACAGCCGAACCTCGCGGAAGCCCATCTCGCGCTCGGTCAATGTATTTACTGGATCGATCAGGATTACGAGCGCGCTCTCGCCGAATTCGCCACCGCGCTTCGTCTTTCGCCGAACAACAGTGAAGCCGGCGGTCTGACCGCCGCGATCAAACGACGTCAGGGCAAATGGGAGCAGTCGCTCGCGGTCTACGAAAAAATCGTCCGGCTCGATCCACAAAATCCGAATATCACTCGCAACCTCGTTTTCACCTACACCGCGATGCGGCGCTGGCCGGAGGCCGCGCGCACCGCCGAACGAATGCGCGCGATGGCACCGGCGTCGCTTGTTGCAAAGACACAGAGCGGGTACGTCGATTTTTGGTGGAAAGGCGACACGCGCCTCTTGAAATCGCTTCTCGCCGAAATTCCGGCCGGAGCCGATCCAGACGGCGGCGTGGCAACCTGCCGCTGGGACGTGGCGATGATCGAGCGCGATTTCGCGGGGGCCGCGCGCGCCGTCGAGGCGTCACCGCTCAACGAGCTTTCCTATTTGAATGTCAGTACAACGCCCAAAAGTTTTTTCCAAGGCTGTGTTGCTCTCGCGCAAGCCGATTCCGCCGGCGCGCGGAAATTATTCGAAGCTGCTCGTCCTAGTTTCGAAAACGCGGTCAAAGAATCCCCGAACAGCGCCGAGCGTCATGCCTATCTCGGTTTGCTCTACGCTTTCATGGGGCTGAAGGAGGGTGCCATTCGCGAAGGCCGTCGCGCAGTCGAATTGAAACCGGAGTCCGCGGACGCTTTCGACGGCGCGATCATGAGCAGCATTCTCGCGCTCATTTATACTCGCTGCGGCGAAAAAGATCTTGCGTTTCCATTGTTGGAACGCCTTTTGAATAGGCCGGGCGCGGTCGATAGCGCAGACTACAGCATCACCGTGAACGATTTGAAATTCCGTTGGGAATGGGACCCGGTTCGAAATGATCCGCGCTTTCAGAAGGTGATTAACGCGACGCCGTGAGTTTTCGAAATTTTTTTGCAGAGCTGAAGCGGCGAAAAGTCTACAGCGTCGCCATTGCCTACGTGGTCGCCGGCTGGGCACTGGCCCAGGGCATCGCTCAGGTGTTTCCGGTATTCGACGTCCCCAATTGGGTCGTGCGCCTCATTTGTGTCCTGATCGTGCTCGGCTTTCCGGTCGCACTGACGCTATCCTGGTTTTTCGACCTGACACGCTATGGAATCGTTCGCACGCCCGATCTGAACAAGATCGACGTGGGCCGCGCACCCGCCGAACACTCGATCGCTGTTCTCCCGTTTGTCGATCTCAGCCCGGCAAAAGACCACGACTATTTCAGTGACGGAATCGCCGAGGAGATTCTAACCGCGCTGTCTAAGATTGACAATCTGCGGGTCGCCGCGCGGCGTTCTTCATTCTGGTTCAAGGACCGACAGGCCGATCTGCGCGAAATCGCGGCCAAGCTCAATGTTGCGCACGTGCTTGAAGGTTCGGTGCGACGCGACAACAATCGCGTCCGCATCACTGCCGAGCTGATCGACACGCAGAAAGGTTTCACCATTTGGTCAGACACGTTCGAGCGCGAAATGCACGGAATCTTCGCGCTCCAGGATGAAATCACGCGCGCGATTGTTGATACGCTCAAGCTCAAGCTTGCGATTTCGCAACCGCGCGCATCGCGCAGCACTGACGCCTACGATGCATATCTTCACGGTCTCTTTAATTCCGACAAGAGTACCGAGGAATCGCTGCGGACGAGCCTGCAATATTTCGAGCGTGCTTTGGAAAAAGATCCGCGCTTTGGCCGGGCCTGGACTGGAATGGCGAAATCGTGGCTTTGGCTGGCCGACGCGTATGTGCCTCCGCGGGAAGCCTATCCAAAGGTGCGCGAAGCCGCGCTAAACGCGCTCAAGATCGACAAAGACGACGCCGAGGCGCATGTTTATCTTGCCGAGACGAAACGGATTCTCGACTGGAACATGGACGGCGCCGCGCGTGAATATTGCCGCGCGGTTGCGCTCGATCCCAAGTCGACGCCATCAAATTATTTTTCAGCGGCATTTTGGGCCGCGCGCGGCGAACGCGACGAAGCACTCAAATATCTGGAGCGCACATCGACGATCGATCCGGCGTCGCTTTGGGTGAACAATTCCGCCTGCGAGCTTTACCGTTATTTTGGGATGAACGATGAAGCGATCGCAGCCGGCGAACGCGCGTTGCAACTTGACCCGGCGTTCGTTTATGGAGAGCCGCTGCTGGCTGCGCTTTATCGCGAGATGGGGCGATTCGACGAAGCGATTGCGCTCTACGAAAAAGCGCAGCTGATCACCGGCCGGGGCGCGTTTGGTCTCGCGATCACCTACGCGCGCATGAATCGGCCGGACGAAGCGCGTGAAGTTGTCGGCAAAGCGATTGCGAGTCGCCCCGGGTACACGCCCGGCGACGCGATCGCGCACGTGCACGTCGCCCTCGGTGAGCACGACGATGCCATTCGTGAACTCGAGCGGGCGTGTAACGAGCGCTCGTCCTCGGTCCACTTCGTGGGGATTGCGCCGGAATTTGCTCCGCTGCGTTCCGATGAACGCTTTGTGAAAATCGTTCGCCGGATTGGACTTGAGCCGGAAAAAGTTTTTGCGGTAACGGCGGCGCGTTAACTACTGAAAGATCACGTCTTGGCCGTGTCCGTGTGAGCGGACGCCGTAATTATTCAGATCGCGCGCGGCCAAATGCATTCCGAAAATCAGCGCCGCAATCAAGCCGAAATACAAGATCGACATCGTCCAGCGCTGAGCTGGCGTCACCGCATAATAGCGCTGCTCTTCCTCCGTCCGTTTCCGGAAAAGCGAGTAGACGCGGGGCAAGGACAAAAAGATCATTAGCCAGACGATAAAGTTCGGAAATTTCCAGCCGAACCAAAGCAGCACCGCGAGCCCCGGCAGCCAAAGCCACCGCGAAAGCGCGGTGACAATTCGTCCGCCGTCGAGAAATCCCACCGGTGTCAGGTTGAACAGGTTCAAAAAATAGCCGAACCAGGCTAGCGCGAAGAAAATTGGGACATCTGAAAATTCACCGACCGCATTGCAAGCGAATGCGCCGAGCGAACCGAGCATTGGGCCACCAATTCCGACGCACGCCTCCATCCAGGCATTGCGCGGCGCCTCCTTCAGAGCAATGAACGCGCCCATGAACGGAATGAAAACCGGGGCGCCCACTTTGAGTCCGAATTTTTTGGCGACGATGAGATGTCCGCATTCGTGCACGAAGAGGAGAAGGACAAAACCGACGGCGAACTTCCAGCCCCACATCATGGTGTAAACCCAAATCATCAACAGCATCGTGCCGCCAGACTTGAGCAAGATGGGGAGGAACTTGAGCGCCGGAAGAATGATGAACTTTAGCTTCGCAAAAAACTTCGCGATTACGACGCCGACGACCGCGAGCGGAGCGAGCGCTTTCTTCAGACGAGTCCACCAACTTTGGCGCGACGGATGGGCGGCGTCAGTTTCAATAACTCTGCTTTCCGGCTCACCGTTCATATCACAAGCTCCATCGTTATTGAGTTGTCCTGTCGAGCAAAGTTGAGATAACTCTAAATATTTCAGAGGTAGTAAGGGATTTCTCCACTTCAGTCGAAATGACAAAAAACAATTAGACGGGAGGATTGCGCAATTCGTTGAAGGCCTCGCCCAAATTCGCGAGCACGTCGCTGGCGAGGACCGATTCTTCGCTTGCGTTCCGGCAGCTGCCGGAAAAGATGGATATCTCCGCGGCGCGCCCGCAAGCCCACCCGCCAATTCGCGCGGCATCATAGATCGACAACCCGCGCCCGGCCAAACCGGCGCACACGCCCGTGAGCACGTCGCCCATTCCGCCGCTGGCCATTCCCGGATTGCCGGTCGTGTTGTAACTGATCGGTTTCCCACGTTCGCAGACAATCGTGCGGCTGCCTTTGAGCAACAGCGTAACTGGAAATTGGTCGCAAAAATTTCGGGCAATGCCGGCGCGCGCCAATTTGCCGACCTCCGTCAACCGTTTCATCTCGCCGGGGTGTGGCGTGAGGAGCCGCGGACCGCGACAACCGCGCAGGATGTCGATCTTTTCCGCGAGGATATTCAAGCCATCGGCGTCCACGATCATCGGTTGGGGGGCGTTCTCGATTAAGTTCAAAATCTCCGCGGCGCGTGATTTTCCCAAACCGGGCCCGAGCGCCCAGATGTCGATCTTCTCTCCGAGTAAATCGCGATAGCGCCGGATCGGTTTCACCATCGCTTCCTTGGGCGCAGCGCCGGCTACGATCTCATAAACTTCGTCTGCCACAAAAACCTCCACCAGGCCGGCGCCGGCGCGGAGCGCGCCTTCGGTCGTCATTAGAGCTGCGCCAACAAATCCTTTCGAGCCCGCGACCACACCAATTCGGCCGAATTCGTTTTTGTATGCGCTGAATTTCCGGCGAGGCAGCAGCGGACTGAGCGAATGCGCGGTCGCAGCGAGCTCGTTAGGCGCGCCGGCCTCGGGGTTAAGACCGGGAAGTGGAACCACTTCGATGCGCCCGACAAGATTGAGCGCGGAGTCGACGATTAAACCGTGCTTGGCGAAACCGATCGTGACTGTGAAGTCAGCGAGAACGGTATCTTCCGGATCTTTTTCGCCCGAATCGGCATCGAGTCCAGTGGGAAGATCGACCGCGAAGACAAATGCGTTTTCTTCCCGGCGCAACCGATTGATCTCGCGAGCGGCGCTGCGGATTGGCTCGCGCAGAAGAAATTTTGCGCCGGTGCCGAGCAACCCATCTAGGATGATCGAGTGCGGAGCGCGGTCGATCGTGTCACCCAATTTCGGAGCCGCCTCGCGCAACGCTTTGAGTTTTTTTTGTGTCAGCTCGCTGCAACTTTCTTCCGGAAACGGCAGCCGGATGTCGATCCTCCAGCCGATTCGTTGCAGTTCAGCTGCTGCGACCGCAGCGTCTCCGCCGTTGTGGCCTTTGCCGGCGAACACGATGCACGTTCCCGGTTTCGGAAAAAATTGGCGGACCGCGCGCGCGACACCGCCACCCGCTTGGTCCATCAGTGTTTCGACGCTAACACCGCGCGCGAACACCGTTTGCTCGGCAGCGTGCATTTGCGCTGAGCTCAACACAGGCGAGTCCAATTAGCCCTCCGTGTTCGCCGATGTGGATTTCTTTTTTCTGCTTTTGGTCTCCGAATCGGAATTGGAGGAAGGCTTGCGCTTGGAGGAAGCGGACTTGGAAGAACTCTTTGAGCGCTTGTGCTTGGAACGGACCTGGTCCGGGTCACGATAATGCGTCTGATCGATGAATGGTTGGAGCGGCACGGTTGCAGTGTTAGCGACGAGACGGTTGTCGGCGGAGGTGCCGGTGGCTACCAGCGAACGCTCGCGAACGCCGCGCGCGATTTCTTCGGCGAGTTTTTGTCGGTAAGCGACACTCTGGGCGTATTGCGCTTCGGTCGGGTTGGTCAGGAACCCGCATTCAACCAGCACGGACGGGATCCTTGTTTTGCGCAAAACGAAAAACCCGCGTCGGCGCACGCCCCGGTTGGCCGATGGCGCGCCGCCAACCACATAATAATGAATGGCCGATGCGAGCGGCAAACTTTGTGAACTGTAAAAGTAAGTCTCAATACCGCTGGCGCTGGAGCGCGGTGTCGCGTTGAAGTGAATGCAAACGAAGATCGCGTCACGATAAGCGTTCGCGATGGCGACGCGCGCTCCAAGAGGGACGAAGACATCTGTATCGCGGGTCATTACGACATGATAGCCGTAGGACTGAAGAACCGCCCGGAGACGCTGCGCGACGTCGAGGTTCATGACGCTTTCCGGCACGAGCTGGCGCGCAATTCCGCCACGATCCCAGCCACCATGACCGGCGTCAATTACAACGACAGTCGATGGACGGCTGCCTTCAGGCCCGACAACGCGAGTTTGCGCAGCGCCGACAGTGAATGCGCCGGCAACCAGCAAACCGAAATGAAAAAGATGTTTTCGCATTCGCTAATTATCTTTCGGTGCGTTCGGTGGCCTCGCGGAAAGTTTCGGGGCGGTCTCGCGCGTCGCCTGCGTTACGGGAGCATCCATCATTCCACCGGAGATTTTTATCACGCCATCTTCAGAATGCACGAGCCGCGGCCGCGTTTTGGTTTCAGCAAAACTGGCGCGGGAAAGAAGTTCGCCATTCAAACCAACCCGCGCGTAACCCCAGGTGCGCGGTGCGGCGCAATACAGAACATGCAGCTCGTTGGAGCGATCGAATTCCGCCTGCGGTTCGTCGAACGCGATGATCTGGCCCAGCGAGTAAGTCGCATAGACGATTCCGCTGTCTTTGTCTTCGACCCGCACGTAAAGCGAAGTGTGATCGGGAAAGCGGTTGGTCATGAGCGAATAGGTGCGAACATTTCCCTTCACACCGCCTTCTTCGGGCACGCCCACGGTTTTTTGCCAGATCGGTCGCGCATCGGTAACTTCGAAAACCTTGGTTTGGGAATAGAAGAACTTGTTGAGATCGGCAAAATAAATATGGGCCCGGACATGATACGTTCCGAAATCATGAACGCCAAACAGCGGTGTGAGATTGATCTTTCGGGTAACACGTTTGCCGGTCGCGACGTTAAGTGGTTCGCTCGCAGCGTTCGAGATCGGCGCAATGGATCGGCCTTCGTCTGCGGTAACTTCAAAACCGAACCACGCCTGGCCCTCTGTGTCGTGCAGATCGAGATCTCGTCCGGCGAGGTTTGTGATCGTGAGGTTCGCCACCACCGGTTCGTAGGCGATGTATTGGAGACGGGGAAACTTCAACTCGACCTGGATTTGTGCGAGCGCGCTCGTGGCGACGAAGCCAAGGCAGACGAGCAGCCACCGCAACCTCATGAAAGCGTAAACTATCGTAAAGGCGCGCGGTTGTATAGAAAAGTGGTTAAGCCGAGAGGCGATGTGACTTGATCACGTCCTCTTGTTTCCGGGCCGTGATGAGGTCGATGAGAACATTGTCCCAGTCCGCCGTGGATCGCCCACTCCATCGCCGCGTTGTCGCCGCCAACCAACTCACAGCGTTGAGGGGTGTAACCCTTCACCGTTTGCACCAGCGCTTCGCCCATTTCGGGATCGCTGTGCACGATGAGCAATTGCATTACTGCGGCGGAGCGGTGAAGGGCGCAGGGAAAAGAGTAAGGAGCTTGGTCGGTTCGGCGCGTTTATCCTGAAGCTGATCATTATAATAAATGCGCACGATGTAACCAAGATATTTGCGAGTGCCGGATTCAGGCGGCGTGGTCGCTTTCAGTGGTTTGCCTTTTCTCGCGGGATTGATCGCAGCGGCGGCCGCCGCCAGATCGGCTTCCGCGGTTTTAGCTTTTGCTTTCGGACGGATGTAAGTTACTGCAAGCGTTTCGCTATTGCCGCTGGCCCAATCATGATTTGGCGTCAGCCATTCGTAGCTGACATCGGCGTCTGTTAACTTGATGTCGCTATCGCCCACGATGTCGTAAAAGAAAACCTGGATCTTCACTCTGGTGTGATCGATCACGGCGCTGGGCCGCTTCCCTACCGCAATTCGTAACATCAGATTGGTTTCCGAATCCGGGTCCGGAGATTCGGACGCAGTCACTTCGGTAATTCCAAGAACCGACCCAGCTGGAATTCCTTCGGCCGTGCTGCGCACACTCGATGCATCCAGTGCGGTCGGAGGTTTTCCGGCATCAAGCGCGGAGCCGGTGGTTGGTCCCGGCGCCGCTGGCACACCGGTTTTCAACTTCATGTCAGCCAATTCATAGAGCGGCCCTGCCGATGGCCCGATCTCCTCGACTCGTCGCCAGGTGTCAGCCGATCGATCGAAGTTTTGGATCGATTCGTAGATCATCGCCATCTCCGCGAGCACCTCGGCATTTTTCGGGTCGCGCGTAGCGGCATCCTGCAACCGGGCAAGCGCGCTCACGGTATCGCCGCTTTCTTTGGCAGCGTTTGCCTGCTTTAACAACCGATCCGCCACCGAGATCGTCGATGTTGCCGGAGTCAGAGCCGGTGTCGGGGATGCGACCGCCAGCGCGACTGGCGGTGCCGAAGGCGCGACCGACGGAAGCGGCGCCGGCACCAGCCGCGGAGCGGGAAAAGCAACGCTCGTTGGCCGCGTTTGGCTGACGTAATGAAAACCCGCTACGAAAACTTCGGCGACCGCGAAAACAATCACGACGCTGAGACCGATCTGAAAGCTCTTATCGGTCCGCGAGCCGGAAACAAAAGATGGCGACGGCATGGGTGAATGATCTCTCTAGGTAACTCTGCGCCACTGTCAACTCAGGCGCGGCTAGCGTGAGATGTCGGTCTGGTTGAGCATGCGGAAACCGGCGCCGCTCAAAACGGAGATGGCGCAGTCGTTGTCGTCCACGTGAAGAGCGAGCGCGGCCTGGCCGCGCGGGCGCATGAGCAGGGGATAGGTGAAATGGACATTTACTTCGGCCATGAAAAGCGCCGCGAAAAGTTTCGGCAACTCGGTCGCGACTTCGCGCATCTCCACCACTACGACCTCGCACATTCCGAAAGCGACGTTGTTTTGCCGGAATAATTTTTCCACGCCGCCGGGATCGGTCACGATGAGACGCGCAATCGCGGAATCGGTCGATTCCGAAACGCTCATGGCGGTGACGTGATAAGCGTGCGCGTTTAGCAATTTCAGGACGTCGTGCATCGCGCCGACCTTGTTCGCCAAGAAAACTGAGAACTGTTTGACCAGCGGTCCGTCGCGTTTCGAGGTCGTTTTCGGTAAATCGAGTGCCATAGGTAAGCAATGTCACTGTAGGGAAAGCAGCTTGCTTCCGTCCGAGCCGGACTGGCACTTGGGACGCCGGCAGCGTTCCCTACAGGATCGATGCGCGTCGGCGAGTATCACATTGCCGATCTTCCATTGGCAAATCAATAGTGGGATTGCGGATTTCCCGCTCCGGCGGGTAAAGCTCCTTGCGGAATGAAGCAACAGAGGGTTCCATAGCCCGACAGATGGAGCCTGAAAACGAATTGATGGTCCAACGCCGGGAGAAACTGAAAGCGCTTCGGGCTCGTGGCGTGGAGCCGTTTGGTCGCGCCTTTGAAACTTCCGGCTCAGTTGCCGAAGTCCGGGAAAAATTCAACGAAGGTGAAACGCTGCGCACGGCCGGCCGGATCACCGCTCATCGCGACATGGGCAAGAGCCACTTTGTCGATCTTCGGGACGCAACCGGACGGATTCAGGTTTATTTCCACGAGAGGGAAGTTGGCGCGCCAGCGATGGAAATTTTCAGGCTCGTTGATCTCGGCGATTTCATCGGTGTCGAGGGCGAATGTTTTTTGACGAAAACGGGCGAGCCAACGCTGAAAGCGAGAAAATTTGAAGTGCTGGCCAAGTCGCTGCGGCCGCCACCCGAAAAATGGCACGGCTTGCAAGATGTGGAAGCGCGTTACCGGCAGCGTTACGTCGATCTTGTCGCGAACGAGCAGTCACGCGAGATCTTTCAAAAACGGATCGCGATGGTGCGCGAGATGCGCCGTTTTTTGGAAGAACGTGGGTTTGTGGAAGTGGAAACGCCGATTTTGCAAGCGGTGGCCGGCGGCGCGGCGGCTGCGCCGTTCAGCACCCATCATAAAGCGCTCGGGCTCGATCTCTGTCTGCGGATCGCCCCTGAACTTTATTTGAAGCGCCTGTTAGTTGGCGGATTTACCAAAGTGTTCGAACTGAACCGGAATTTCCGGAACGAAGGCATTTCACGGAAGCACAATCCGGAGTTCACCATGCTCGAAGTCTACTGGGCCTATGCCGATTTCGAAAAAATGGGGAGCCTGCTCGAGGAATTGATCTGTCATTTGGCCGAGAAGATGTGCGGAGCCTTGAAAGTCGAACATCACGACCCCGATGGGAACGTGACACGCACAATTAGTCTCCAGCGACCGTGGCGGCGGGCGCGATATGTCGAGCTTGTCCGCGAAGTGGCGGGCGAGGATTGGTTCGATCTTTCCAGCGAGCAGCGGCGCGCGCGCGCGACGGAACAGTTCAAACTCGAAATTCTGCCACAACTGGCAGACTTCGAAGTGACCCAGCACGTGTTCGAAAAGCTGGTGGAAGAAAAAACGTTCGATCCGTTGTTCGTCACGCATTGCCCGAAGGAATTGGTGCCGTTGGCGAAACAAAATGCCGCCGATCCCTCATTGGTTGATGTTTACGAGCTGATCATCAACGGCGTCGAGATGTCGCCCGGTTACACGGAGTTGAACGATCCGGACGTGCAGCGGCAGCGCTTGCTGGAACAGGCGGGCGAAGAAATCCAGAAACTGGACGAAGATTTCCTGTTAGCGCTCGAACACGGAATGCCGCCGGCGGGCGGCTTTGGTCTCGGCATCGATCGCCTGGCAATGTTGTTCACCGGCGCGGAATCAATTCGCGATGTGATTTTGTTCCCGCTTTTGAAACCCAAGCGCGACTGACGTCTGATTTTCCGCTTGGTTGCAGAATTATTGTTTGGGTTCGCCCGAATCCTTTTTCGCGGGCGATGCCGTCGGTGAAGGCGTCGGGGTTGGAGTGGAATCCGATTCCGTTTTCTTCGCCTTGTCCTTGTTATCCGGCGTAAACGTTAAGCGCTTGGTTTTAAAACGCTGATCGTCCGCTGCGCCCGCTTCGTTCTGCGCGGCACTGAACTTTTCGATTGACGCTACGTCCGAATTAATCAGGCTGCCCTGAAACTTCGGATTCGTACCGCTGCTCTGCAAGGATTTCAGCGAATCGACTTCCTGGATTTTTTCCTTGCGGCGAGTCTTGAAGTGCAGACGTCCTTCGTCCCGCATCATCGGATTTTCTGATTCGCTGGTCTTGCCTCGGTACAAAGTGTCGTCGTTCTCACTCGTGTTGCTCTCGTCCGGCGCGGTCGAAGGCGCTGCACTGCTCGCGTTCTTGCTGGTGGTTCCGATGCCTGTAGCATTTTGGCTAGGGCCGCTGGGAAGGCTAACTGCATGATCTCCTTGTCCGATTGCGCTCGAGCTAAACCCAATGGCGAACGCAAGAATCGAAAATGCGACCGCGAGTTTCATGAATCAACCGATTATAACCGCAAAGCGGTGAAAGCAACGCATTTTGCTGCTCGTCGCGGCAAATTTCCCAGACTGCCAAAACTCGCTTTGAAGAGGCATCCTCGGCCTTATCGCGTCCCCAAGCGCTTCCGCTCTTGCCGGGGTTGTCTTGCGAATTGAATTGTGTTCCATCACTAGCGGATTGGCCTTCCTGGCCGGGGTTGTTGTCTTGATTGGTTCCCGGACCGTTTCCGTTGCTGGCGCCGCTGCCTTGGCCGCGCCCGTGGTCTCCCGAATTGCCTGGTCCAGCCACGACGTATGAAATGAGGCCGATGCTGCAGACGAAGACCAGGAATGTACGGAAGCTCAATAGGTTCATGATTTGCGGATTTTTCGTGGGGTTTATCTAAGAGCGGGGGTCAGCGAAATCTCAAATCTTTTTACCTAGGAATTTCTCCTAATTAGATGTCAGCCAAGACCGAGATGTAGTTAGTTGAGAGACCTTTGGCCGACTACCGGCATCTTCTCATAAACCCGCGCTTTTGCGGTGCAAACATTCTCAAACAAATATCAAGACACCGATCAATACGACTCCCAGCAAGAAGCTTTTCAAAACCAGGCCCTTGCCATGCTTCGACATTTCTTCGAGAACGGCGTCGTTGCTCGATTGCCCGGACTAAGGGCAGTTATCGAACGAGCGGTTTCCCTAGTGTTCTGGAGCTAACGAGCACGCTTCCGCATTTCGTTCGATCTGAATGGTCGAATGCTCGATGCCGAAATCGTCATACAACTGTTCGCAAATTTCGTGCAAGAATGCGTCGCCGGCCGACCCCTGAGGCATTTCCAAGTGCACAGTCAAGGCTGTGCGCGTAGTGCTAAGCGGCCAAATGTGCAAATCGTGGACTGCAGTGACCCCATCTCTTGTTTCCAAAAATCTTCGCACCGCCACCACATCGACACCTTTTGGAGCGAGATCGAGCACCATGGAAATTGATTCGCGCAGCAATCCCCACGTGGCCCAGACGATGACAGCATTAATGGCCAGGCTGGCGACCGGATCTATCCAGTGCCAACCAGTGAGAATGATGACAGCGCCTGCGACGACAACTCCGGCGGAAACGGCTGCGTCCGCCGCCATGTGCAGAAACGCGCCTTTGACGTTAAGATCATGTTTGTGTTCGGAGAAAAATAATTTCGCGGTTATGCCGTTAATCACGATGCCGACAGCCGCGACGATTATGATTGTCTTTCCACTGACTTCGCCGGGATTTCCGAACCGCCGAATTGCCTCCCACGTAATGCCGCCCACGGCGACGAGCAATAGAATCGCGTTTGCAAGGGCGGCGAGAATGGAAGATCGGCCCAGTCCGTACGTCCGGCGAGCGGTCGGCCGCGTTTTGCCGAGGTAATTCGCACCCCACGCCAGAAGGAGTCCGAGCACGTCGCCAAAGTTATGGCCGGCGTCCGCGATCAACGCGAGGGAGTGGGCTGCGATGCCAAATACAACTTGCGCAACGACGTACGCGAAATTCAAGCCCACGGCAATCGCGAAGGCGTCGTCATAGTCCGCAGGAGAGCGAAGCTGATTGTGGGAATGCGCATGCTGCGCCATGAGTTTTTCTATTTCTCAAACAAGATAATCACAACACCAAGCAAGCAGAAAACACCGCTGACGATCATCGGCTCATATTTCTCCAATGCTTTAAGTCGCAAACGCTGCAGACCCAGCAGCGTCAACCAAGTAAATGTCACCATCCCGGCAACGGTCGCAATTGCTAAGATCGCGCTCAGTAATGCGAAGCCGAGCCATCCGTATTTCGCGCCAATTAAGAACACGGACAGAAATGCTTCGCATGGGGAAAAAGTAAGCAGCGCAAATAATCCGGCGATCACCGCCCAGTCCGATCGGCGCCGCGACCATTCGCGCTCGATCATCTCGATTTCATTTTCTTCTTCATCGTGGTGATCGTGCTCGTGGTTGTCTGAAGTGTGAGCACGCGAATGCCCGTTGTGTTTGTGATGCGAGTGACTACCGAATAAATGGAGGTGCGCGTGTCCACCTTTGACGTGGCGCAGCAGATAAAAAAGACCGACCAGTACTAGCGCACCGCCGGCGACGATCGGAAATGCCCGGTTCCATTGGGCATTGAGCGCGATGCCGCCCCAGGCGATCAACACGCCCAAAGCTGTCGTGAACAAAACGTGGCCGCTGCCGGCCACGCCTGTTACGACTAGTGTCTTGGCTTGATTCCAACGCTGTGCACGTGCCGCAACGACGAATGGCAGCCAGTGCGTGGGGATGATTGCGTGCAGAAATCCGATCCCGAACCCGGTAGCAAGCAGCGTTACAAATACGATGTCATTCACGTCCGTCGGTTCGATTCAGAGAATCTCACGCGACGTAGCCATAAGCGAGTAAATGAAATTAAAATCAGGAGCGCGCCGAACGTGCAGACAATCGCCGCGCCAGAAGGCAAGTCCCACCAATAGGAAAGAAACAATCCGGCAACTCCGCCGAGGAGGGCAATCATCCAGCCGATCAGCATGCGAATGCCGATCCGCTCCGCCAGATTGATTCCGCAAACCGCCGGCACGATCAAGTAACTGAAAACGAGGAGCACGCCGGCGATGCGAACGAAACTGGTCACAACCAAACCAAAGACCGCGTAAAAAAGAAAATCCCACCAGCGCACGTGCAGCCCTTTTTGGTAAGCGCCGTCACGATTGAATGAGACAAGGAGAAAATTCTCTCGGAAAATAAAATGGACGACGCCGACCGCGGCGAAGAGCGCGAAGCGTTCCCAAACTTCGCGTGGTGTCACCAGCAAAATATTTCCGACTAACATGTTTTTGATTTCTTCGTCGCCTTCGGCGGCGCGACTCAGGAGCAACACGGCCGCGGCGGCCGAGACCACGTAAGAAATTCCGATTACCGCTTCCTGCGGAATTTGGCTGGCGCGTTTTCCGGTCACCGAAAAAATCCCTGCGCCAATCAAAGTGAATGCAAGCGCAATTCCGAAGGTGGTCCAGCTTTCAAGATCGAGGTGCCACAGGACCGCCAGACAAATTCCAAGCGACGCCATTTGCGCCATCGCGATGTCGATGAAAATGATGCCGCGTTGAACGACGTGCAGGCCAAGATAAACGAGCAACCATGGCAAGAGAATGCAGGCCACGATCGGCCAGAACATGACTTCCCACATATTATTTGAGCGCAGCTGCCAGCCGCGAAACGAGTGTGTCGATTAATTTTACGTAGCTGTCGGAGCCGGAAATTGCCCCAGGAAACTGCGAGAAATCTACGACTTTGGCCCCGGTCGCGCTGGCAACTTTCTCAGCGATGCGCCGATCATGATACGGCTCGACGATCACGGCTTTGACGTGCTGCGATTTCATTTGCGCAATCACTTTGGTAAGATGCGACGGCGACGGCGGAATGCCGGGCTTCGGTTCGAGGAAGATGTCGATGTTGATCCCGAAGCGATGACCGAAGTATGGCCAGGAATCATGATACGCGGCCACGTGTTGTTCCTTGAACGGTAACATTGCTGCGCCCCATTCCTGGAGCTTTGCGTTGATCGTCGATTCGAATCTTTTGTAGTTCCCCTCGTAAAACGCCGCATTTGGCGGATCAAGTGCGGCGAAAGATTGCGCAATGTGCTGCGCAATTGCTTTGGCGATGATCGGATCGACCGCGAAATGCGGATTTCCGAGGGCGTGGACGTCGCCGGCTGCGCGCGTGACGTTCGCCGGCACGTTCATCAAGCGGATCCCCTGTGATGCCTGCAAGCGTCCGGGTTTGCCGATCTCGATCTTCGGATTACGCGCGTTTTGTAAAAGCGGCGGCAACCAACCGAGCTCGAGTTCCGCGCCGCCATCGATCAACACGTCTGCGTTGCGCAGCGAAACGACAAAGCTCGGCCGGGCATCGACAAAGTGCGGATCTTCAGTCGCCTTCGCCAGAACGAGAACTTCG
Source organism: Chthoniobacterales bacterium (assembly GCA_035315805.1). Lineage (GTDB taxonomy): Bacteria > Verrucomicrobiota > Verrucomicrobiia > Chthoniobacterales > UBA10450 > AV40. The sequence continues at coordinate 31,927 of DATFXN010000073.1, read as the reverse complement.
ATCTTGTCTCCGCCGATTTCGCGCGCGAGCGATCCGAAATCCGGGAGTGTGGCAACGACGTTGAGTTTCGCTTGCGCTGCGAAGGCGCAAAGAAGAGTCGAGGACAGGACTAAGAGATTTTTTTTCATAGCTAAAATTTATGGGCGCCGTGGGAGCCGAGAATGAATTCGAATTGCAGAAAGACTGAATCGACGTCGCGATCGGCGAAGAAAAAGTTTTCGTAAAGAAAGTCGTGGTTGTACTGCAACCGAATCTTCGAGAACTCGGTCGGATACCAGGTAATGTTTGCCGAAATTCGGGAGCGCGATTGGCGTTCGAAATCGTCCGTAAACCTGGAGTCTTCCATGTTGAGATAATCGCCGCGCACACCCACGACCCATCCTTTTTTAAATCCCCATAGCACCTGCGAATAAATCCCCCAATCGTGAAACGTCTCCGCGACTGGAAACGATTCATTGATGCCTCGGCCAGCTTCGAACCGCCGATACATGAATTCAGTTTGCCACTTCACGAACGGAAAACCGCCTTCGGCGTTTGCGCTCTTCCATTTGTAGAGAAGATCCGCGCCGTAAATCTGCGTCCTCGAATTTGCCCCAGTCTCATTCGAGCCGAACGCGCTGGAGACCCCTGCCAACACAACCTGGGTCTGGCTAAGATCGACCGAATTTTCCCAGCGCGGGATCCAAACGAAATCCTGCAAACCGCGCAGCTCGCGGTCGGTTGTTCGCCGGTCGAAGAAAATTCCGTCGTCACCAGGATTGCGGAATGAGAAGCCGGTGCTGCCGCGTCCGTTTTGGACACCAAGAATCAATTGCGAGTACCACTTCACGGGCACGATCCAGGAGATTTGCGCGCCGACTCCACGCAAACCGTCCGGCCCGAGCAAACGTCCGTGCACCAGAGGATCGTCGGCAAATTCCCAGACGTGCGGATGCTGTGGATTAATTCGACCGAACGCGGCGAAAAATTGTCCGGCCTTGAGTTGAAGATTGAACGGCAGACTCGTCGTTTGCATGAATGCTTCCTCAACTTCGACGGAAGTTTCGTTGTCGTTATCGAGTTTGAACACGATGTTGGCAAAACCTTCGAAGTAGGGATCGACCGCGCCGTCGAGCGCGAGCTCGATGTTGCGCGCGTTGAACCCGCGCTGCATCGGATCGTGATCGCCAACTTCGACATGGTCGAGATCGCGCGCGCTCGAGCCGGCGAGGGCGAACAATCCGTCGAACGAGATGTTCATATAATTTTTTCCGCCACCGCCGATCGAGATCGGCTGAGTCAAAGAGGCGCCGGTTCCGGTGCTCGAAACTGTTTCCGGCGCCGATGAAACAACCGATGTGTCCGTGGTCGGGAAATTTCCCGATACCCCAGTTCCAGTCGCATTTACGCCCGGGCTCGCCGAAGTCGCCGCCGCCGGGCTCGTTGTCGATGAAACAACCGACGCGTCTTCGGTCGGAAAACGCGGCGCCGCGCCGGCCGCCGGCGATGGTGAAGGTGATGCCGCGGCCGTAATCGGCGACGGCTCGGGATTTTCCGCAGCAGTCGAACCATTCTGCTGATTCAAGTGATCAATTGTGCTCTGCTGATCTTTGACTTGTTGTTGCAGAGTCTTAACGGCCTCGGTGAGCGCTTGCACTTGTTGGCGCAGATTTTCGACGTCTGACGATGCAGCGGGTGTCGAGGCCGCTTCCTGCGCATCTGCAGTTGCGAACGCGGCGGTCGTTACTCCAATCAAAATAAATTTGTTCATCAAAACTCCTCATTACAATTTGGGCGAGATCGCCCGACGAGTTTGCGTTCGCGCGTTGATTTACGACGACTGGAACGTGCAAACGCCGCATCCCGCAAAAGCGGGAACAGAAATCAACGGTCAGGACTGCGCCGGCGGGGCGTGCTCTAAAACGGCCGCGATTAGAAAAAGCGGACCGATCGAGCGAGGAGCGAATTCAGCAACTTTAAATTCGTTGGTTGGAGCCGGCGCGCTAATCAAGAGCGCTGCTGGTGAGTGGCTAAATTTGCCAGAAGCGACAAACGTCACTGCGCAGGAATGATCGCCGCGATTCGCATCTGGATGAATTCGTTCGTGCAGTCGCGGCGAAACGCTAAGAGTCAGTGCCCAAAGAAAAGCTATGGAAGTAACAAGCCCAATGAAAGCACGTCTGCCCGTGCCGTTTTTCATCGGGGACGAGTATCTGTCCCCCTAACGAAATTCGCAACCATTTTTTGCGCCTGCATTAAAAGTGGAAAGAAAATCCGGCGCGAACTCTGCGGTCCGGCACCGCTTGCAACGCGGTGTTGTCGATCAAAACTGGAAACTCGCCGGTGAGCTCAGCACTCCAACGTCCGCGCGAAATAACCAGCCGCGGTCCGACAAAAACTGAAGTGATACCGGTGTCATTTGCAGGCTTGCCGCGAAAACGATCGACATCCTTGTATTCACCGGACAGTTCGAATTCCAAACCGGCAATCGTTTCCTGATTACGGACGAGATAATATCCGGGCCCACCGCTCCAAACCAAGTCGTTGGCAAAATGATATTGGTGCGCGCCGTCGCCGCGCAAGGTGAACTGAAGATTCGTTTCAAAGAAAATATTTTTGTACCTCAGTGAATTCTGTTCGCCAAAAATCCCGTCGAAGGAACCGGTGCCGAGGGTAAGATCGTGCCCATGAATTCCGCTTGGCGGCGCCCCGGGAATGTTGATTTCGTGGAATTCCTCTTCGAGACGGCTGCTATCGCCGGTCGGGAATTTTATGCCGGTGAGCAATACGGCGGAAAGAGTGAGATCGGGCTCGTGCTCAATCGCGACCGGATTTTTTCCAGTGACATCAAAGGTGCGGCTGGCGGGCGAAGAATACTTGAACGCAATGGTTCTCAAGAGCAGTGAAAGATCGCCGGGGCCAGATTCGCTACCGCGATCAATCGTCAAGCCTTCTGGTCTTTTAAATTCGCGATCAATGATGGGAACATTTATCTGAAGGGCGAATCGTTCGTTGAGTTCGTAGCCGGCGAATAATTGGGTGATTGAACTGGCGAGATATTGCCCGGTAGGGTTGGGAAGTTCGTCACCTTCGAATTGCAACGTTCCGAAGTAGGTGAACTGCTCGCTGAAGCCAAGATAAAATCCCGGATGGGTTGTTTGAACCTGCGGTTCGGTCACCTGCGGCGTGAAGCAGTCGCAAAGATCGCACGCCCACGCGCGACCATTGGCTGTCGCCCACAGCCAAGCAATACATCCAAGTAATAAGGCTCTCTTCACAAAAATTCTTTCGAGTCACAAGCGCAGTGCCAGATTTGAGGCAGCGCGCTCGAGTTTGTCGCACGGCAAGTTCCCGACGCGACTCACACGCGGGAAACTGCTTTCGCTTTACCTCAGGCGAGGACGGCGCGAGGAGGCGGAGACGGCGGCCGATGAGAAGTCGTCTACGACTGGTCCACTAGTCGCGGATAGTCGAAAGAAATAAGCCGTGGCAGCAGCGCGACCTTTCCTGTAACGCAAATCAGATCTGCTTTTGTCGCGACCCGTGCGCTCTCCTGATTTTTCTCGGAAGATTTGGCTTTACTGATCTGTTTGCACAAGTCGCAAGGATGAGCGCCGTCAAATGTTTGTACGATCGCCTGCTTGAAAGAGCAACGCTGCGAATAATCGACGAACATCGTCGCCCAGGCCATCGATTGCAGAACGAGCCAATGTCCGCCAATCGAGCAACAAAGCGCGAGAGTGACAATGCATCGGGCAAAACGCGCGAACATCATCGCGATACTACGGACGAGACGCGTTGAGTGTCAACGTTGGCTACGTGCCGCCGCAACAGCGCTTCTGTTACTTCGACGAGCCGGACTCAGCGTCTTTTTCTTTTTTCTCGCCCCACAAATGAAACGTGTAGGTGAAGACGATGTAGCCCATCAGCCGACGAGGATCCTCGTTACTGAAATAGATCGCGGGGTTGAACTGCAAGTCGCGCGTTACATTGCAGGTGAAGCCGATGGTGGAGGAATTCTCCGAGCCGCTTTGCCAATCAACCTGAACCCGCCAGGTTTTGTTGAAATCATAGGCGTAGCCGAGGATTGCTTCGTTTTTGGAACCGGCGTGGATTGCGCCGACGATGAACTTGTTGTGCTCCAAATAATAACCCGCTTCGATGTACGGCTGAGGATCGACACTGAGATGTGGCGACCAGTTTATGAAACCGACGGAAAGAAGATAGGGCTCTTTGGTCAGGATGCCCAGCTCGGTTGCGAAAATCCAATCGTCCGGTTGAAAACCTCTAAACACCGAAACTTCGGCCCATTTCGTTAGGCCAAGTTCGGCCTGAAGTTCGTACGGGTTGGCAATTCGCTTGTCTTGAATTTGCAGACTCAAGGAGAGGTCGCCTGCGTCTTCCAGATCCGGAGTCACGATCTGGCTCAGACCTTTCGTGGTTGAAGATGCTGAGGCGCAAATGAAAATACTAGCGCAGATGATCAACGCGATGTCGATCTTTGCGAGGCGCTGCATCGTGCAACGATTACCGCTGCGCGCGCGAGAGTCGAGCGCAGATCTTGGCGGCCAAGAAACAAAACAGCCCCGAAAAAATTCGGGGCTGCGTGTTGGTTTACGATTGTTGATTACGGGGTCGGCGAGTGGTGCGGATTATGTCTGCCCTTTTGCCAGCCGAGGTGTTTCCCCGGTGGTGTGGGACTTGTCTTGATGTGCGGGTTCGGTGTCGTGTTCCTGGTCGGCGCTGTTGCCGCCGTGTTGCGACCGAACTGCGAGTTTGTCATGCCGGTTGAGCCCATGGCGCTCGTGGTATGGCCGCCACTGCGGCCTTGTCCCATCACGTAGGCCGTCAGCGAAAAGCAGCCTGCTATAACAATCGCTAAGATAGCGGAGTTACCTAACTTCATTGTCTTACCCTTTCCTGTTTGATTTCTCCCGTGGCCGTCGTCGACCGAACGGTCCCCGAACGAAGGCCTGAATAAGCTTTGACACCTCGCTGCGTCGCGGCATTCACACTTCTCGCTAGGACTCAGAATGAGTTGAGCGTCGGAAATGACCGGACAAAAGCGTCCGATTGTGCGTGGGCTTTGCGCCCGGTTAGATCGAGCGCTGCTCGATCCATTGCACGGCGGAGCGGGTCACCTGCCGCGAATTCTTGAGTTTCAATTTTTCCTTAATGTTGGTGCGATGCGCCTCCACCGTTTTTGGGCTGACGCCCAAAGCGCTCGAGATTTCACGCACTTCGTGGCCTTTGCCGATCAGCTCGAAGACTTCGAATTCGCGATCGGTTAAGATCGCCATCGGATCGCCGCTCGGGTACAGCTTTGCATCGGGCCCGTCGTGTTGAATTTGTTCTGCGATCACCGGGCTGAGGTAACGCCGGCCGTTCAAAGCTTCGCGCAGCGCGGCCGTGATGTTGTCGATGGCATCCTGTTTCACGATGTAACCCATGGCGCCGGCCCGGAGGGCGCGCGTGGCGTAAAGCGCTTCTTCGTGCATGGAAAGAATCAGCACCGGCATTTTTGGAAACTCCGCGTGAATGGTTTTGGTCAACTCAATCCCGCTGGCGCCCGGCAAACTGACATCGACGATGACGAGGTCGGGCGGGAGCTTGCGAATCAGCGCGATGGCCTCGTTCGCCGAATCCGCCTCGCCGCAGACCGCGAACTCTTCTTTTGAGTCGATCAAGCGGACCAGTCCTTTGCGCAGGACGGGATGATCGTCGACAAGAAGAATCTTTTTGGCGCGCGATTTCGTAGTCATCGCGGCGCCCGTCCCTCGAGCCATTGCACGGCGAAGCGCGTTACCTGGCGTGCGTTTTTCAAATTCAATTTCTCCTTGATGTGGGCGCGATGCGTCTCAACGGTTTTCGCACTGATGCGCAACGCGTCCGCGATCTCGCGAACGTCGCGACCTTTCCCGATGAGTTCGAGGATCTCGAGTTCGCGATCGCTCAACCTGTCGGTCTGGTCAGCCTGATCCTTTTTGCCGCTGGCGAAATTAATGATCAATTTCGACGACATATCGTTGCTGAGATAGGGCCGGCCGGCGAGCACTTCGCGAATGGCGATGATGACATTTTCGAGCGCTTCCTGTTTCATCACATAACCTTGTGCCCCGGCCCGCAGCGCCCGCAGCGCGTAGAGCGATTCGTCGTGCATGGAAAGAATCAGCACCGGCAGCTTTTGAAATTCGGCCCGGATGTTTTTGATTAGCTCGATGCCGTTCGCACCCGGCAGGCTAAGATCGACAATCGCCAGGTCCGGCTTTGATTGACGGATTACATCCATGCCCGCGGCCGCGTCGCTGGCTTCACCGCAGACATTGAAAGCGTCGTCCGAGCTGTTGATCAATTGCTCGAGTCCTCTTCGAAACAGCGGGTGATCATCGATAATGACGATTCGCTTCGTTCTCTCCGATTTCGTCGCGGTTTTCACAGCAGTCGCGGTTTTCATTCAGTCCATACGATACTTGATTCTTGATCCTTGATGCTGGATAAGAAAATCGAGCTTCAAGTATCTAGTATCCAACATCCGTTTCATTTTTCTCGACCGGCAGATAAATACTCAGGCGCGTCCCGCCTTTCTTGCGAGATTCCAATTCCAAACGCGCCCCGATCGATTCCGCGCGGTATTTCATAATGTGAAAGCCGAGTCCGGGACCGGGTTTGGTTTTGGTGCTAATGCCAATTCCGTCATCGGCTACGCTGAAGACGAGCTCTTTTTTCGATCGGCGCACTTCGAGCACAACTTTCCGGGCGTGAGCGTGTTTGTTCGCGTTCACGAGCGCTTCGCGCAAAATCCGGTAAAGCTGCGACGCCACTTTGTTCTCTTCAATGTTGATTTCGGTTTTCAAATCGAGCCGACAGGGTCTTCGCCAGATTCTTCGGTCGACTAGGCGTTGCAGCGCGGGCACGAATTCCGCCGCTTCGACCTCTTCCTTATGCAAATCGCGCGCGATGTTGCGCGCGTCCATGACCGAGCTGTTGATCAACTGTGCGATTTTTTCGAGCTCGTCCACCTGGACGACACGATGATCCTTGAGCCGCAAGGCGGTGGAGCGGGCCAAAAGTCCGATTGCGGTCAATTGCTGGCACAGTCCGTCGTGCAACTCCTGGCCGAGCCGCTGCTGCTCCCGGTCGCTGATCTCGAGGATCTGACCTTCCAAACCTTTCCGTCGGGCAATCTCGCCTTGCAGTTCCACATTGGCGACGCGCAACGCCTTGGTGCGCTGCTCCACCAGACTTTCTAAAAGTCTTTTCGATCGCTTGAGCAAGGCCTCAGCCTTCTTGCGTGTGGTGACGTCGACCATGACAGCGACCGCATATTTCACCTTGCCTTTTTCGTCGCGCACAGGGCTTGCGCTTATGTCCGCCCACAAAACTTTGCCGTCTTTGCGGACATAGCGCCTTTCAGCTTCGAATGGTTTGCCATCGCGAATCATTCGTTGGAACAACTCCATGTTGTGCCGCACGTCGTCAGGATGGGTTATCTCCTTGATCGTTTTACCGATAAGCTCGGAGCGCTGGTAGCCAAACATCTTGGCCAAGCGTTGGTTTGCGAAAATTATCCTTCCACGGCGGTCGCAACGCGCAATGCCGGCAGTCGCTTGCTCGACAAGCGCTCGCATCCGTGCTTCCGATTCGCGGAACGCTTCTTCCACTCGCTTGCGGGCGGTGATGTCGATCAAAGAGGCAAACCACCCGACGACTTCACCGCGCTCATTTTTGTCCGGAACGTAAACGCAGTGAAGAAAATATCGCTGCCCGCCGCGGAATGGAACGAGTCCTTCATAGCACGCAGTTTTTCCCGATAATACGCGGTCGATGAACGGCTGGATTGCGGCCAAAGCTTCTTTGCCCATGATTTCGACCATCGGCCTGCCGGCAATCTCGTCCGGCGTGCGTCCGAGCATTTTCGCGTAGGCGTTGCTGACGTAGCGATAGCGCAAGTTTCGCGTGCAGCGCGTGAGCATGAAGGGCGTTTGGGTAACGATCAGTTCCAGCTCAGCTTCTTTTGCGCGCAACGCTTCTTCGGCGCGCTCGCGCTCGGTTAGATCGATAATTGCCGTTTGGTAAACGTAGGAGCCGTCATAAAGAACGTCGGCCGTTGCTGTGCTGGAAAGAAAAACCGAGACCGGTTCGCCCGTTCGCCTTTTCAAGCGCAGACTGGTCTCCACCCGGTGATCGCCGGCGCGGCAGCGCACCAGATGGTGAAGGAAGAGATTGAGATTGTTTCGTTCTACGCAAAGTGAGAAGGGCGCGCCGATCAAATACTCCCTCTTTGCCCGCAGCAGTTCGCAAGCGGCGAGATTGACCTGCTCGATCCGGCCAGAGCGATGTAAAGTGACGTAGCCAACGGGCGCGAATTCGTAGAGATCGGCGTTGGGTTGAATCGCCGACTCCAAATCGCGACGCGGACCACGAAGGGCACGAACAGCGCGAAGGACTGCCCCATTGCCGTCGTTTGCGTCGTTTTTCAGAGACTCGCTCAGTCCATTCCGCCGGCGGCCATTGGCATTTGGCGTCCTAATGGAAGCGACTCTTGCCTTGTTCATATCCGAGGAACAGACTCCCCAGCTCGAATCCCGAATTTACCCGTAAAAGCCCTCCTCGAAAGGCAAAAAAGCGAGCGGGCAGCCAGCCGGTTCGACAACAGCAGCGCAGAAATCACGACTCTCAGCAGGTAAACGAATGAAACCAATCATTTGATGTCGACTTTAGGATTCGATCCACTTTTTTCGGCGAGCCATTCGTAACGCGGGAACAGGCGCTTACCGCCGCAACCGGTCGATCTCGCTGGCCAGTATTACCTGCCGGCGTTTTTGTCGAGCTTGTTCTTTTCGTTTCTCGGCGCCTTTTCGGTGAGATCCAACAGCGTAAGCACGGCGCCATCGATTTTGTTGTCGGCCGTGCGGTAAGGACGGATTCGCAGCAAGAATTGCCGACCGCGACTGTCGCGGACTTTTCTTTCCTGCGTGGAGAGCGTTTCAATCACGTCTCGCAGCAAATTGTCCAGGTCGGAAACCTCGACGTTCGGCTTTAATTCGCTCAAGCGCCGGCCAATATCACTCTCGCGAATATTAAAGACTTGCGCAGCCGTCGGCGTCGCGCGGCGGACGGTGAGCGTGCCATCCACCATCACGATCGGAACCTGGATACTATTGAGAAGATTGTTCAAATCGCTGTTGACCTGAATCATTTCGACGTTGCGATTGCTCAGCTCGTCGTTAAGCGTCGTCAATTCTTCGTTCGTTGATTGCAACTCTTCCTTGGCCGTCTCGAGCTCCTCGTTGGTCGATTGTAATTCTTCGTTGCTCGATTCGATCTCTTCGTTGGCCGACTTGAGTTCTTCGTTGGTCGCTTCCTGTTCCTCAATGATTGCCTGAAGCGATTCCTTGGTGGCGCTCAATTCTTCGCGTAGTTGTTCGACTTCACCGTGACGACTAACCGACTTACCCTTTGGTTTTTTAGAGCCTTTGATGGTTTCGGACATCACTTTGTCGAAGATAACCAGAAACCAGGTTGCTTCAGAGGTTGGCACTTTGAAAGGAACAACCTCGATGTTCACTTCCATGATTTCGGAGTCCAGCTTCATCAAGGAGCGCTCTTTGCGGACCGGTTGTCCAGTTTTGGAAGCGCGATGAATCGCGGCCCGCAAGTCCGGGACCAGGGCGGCCCGCGCCATGTGGAGGAGGTTCAGCGTGGCAGGTCCCGCCGCGTGTTCGAGATACGTCGCCGTCTTACCGCGGAACTGGCGCACGTTCATATTGCTGTCGAGCACCACGCCGGCCGGCGCATAAGTGCCGAGCATGATCCGGTCTGCGACCTTTTGAACCTGCGCGTTAAAATCACCGCCGTCGCTGGCCGGCGCCATTTCCGGGGCCTCGATAAATCTTAACTCAGCGGGATGATAGGCGGGCAAATCTATGTCGCGTCGGCCAGGGAGTACTTTCTTGGCATAAATCTTCGATTTCTTGTCCACCAGCTCGAACATATCACTGAAAACGCCCACCGTTTCGGATGGGCCAAGAATGAGATAGCCGCCCGGATTAAGCGCGTAATGAAAGATCGGCAGACAACGTCGTTGCAGCTGCACCCCGAGATAAATCAAAACATTCCGGCAGCTGATCAGATCGAGCCGCGAAAACGGCGGATCGGCGGTGATGTTCTGTTTTGCAAACGTGCAGATGTCGCGCACCATCCGGTTGATCTGATAGGTGCTGTCGAGCTTTTTGAAAAAGCGTTCCAAGCGCGCCGACGAAACATCTTTTTCAATTGCGCTCGAATAAACGCCCAGCCGCGCGCGGTCGATTCCTACTTCGCTCAAGTCGGTCCCGAATATCTGGATCCGCATCTTGGAGGCAGCCTGGCCAAGCGTTTCTAAAATAACGATAGCGAGCGAATAGACTTCTTCGCCGGTCGCGCAACCGGGCACCCACACGCGCAGCTCGCCCTTGCGTTCCTTTTGTTTCAACAGCGCCGGGATGAAACGTTTCTTCAGGACTCGGAAAGCGCGCTCGTCCCGGAAGAACCGCGTCACATTGATCAGCAGATCGTTGAACAATTCCTGGATCTCTTTGTTGTTCTCGCGCAGAAAACGGACGTAGTGCTCGAGTCGTTCGATCCGGTGCAGGGCCATGCGGCGCTGGATGCGTCGATTCAAGGTGGACTGCTTGTAAGAGGAGAAATCGACGCCCGTATTTTTTTTGAGGGTCAGGAAAATCCGATGCAGGTCATCGAGCCCTTGTTCTTTTTCTGCGATTTCAACTTCCTCCTCATCCGGTTGTCGAATGTAAGGATGCTCCGCGATGCGCTTGATCTCGCCCGCGATTTCAGATGGTGACAACGCCGCATCGACAAATCCGGATTGGATCGCGTTGCGCGGCATCGACGGATACTTCGCGCTCTCTTCGTCCTGCGCGAAAGTGAGGCCGCCGGCGGCTTTGATCGCGCGCAGTCCGGCGGTCCCGTCACTGCCCGATCCGGAAAGAACTACCCCGATCGCGCGCGGTCCCTGCGCTTCGGCCAATGATTCAAAAAAATGGTCGATCGCGAGACTTAATTTTTCCGTGCGCCGCACCAAAGCGAGCGTTCCGTCTTTGCAGATGACGCCTTTGTTAGGCGGCTGGACATAAACCGTGTTCGGTTTCGGCTCGACCCGCCCGCTCACTTCGATTACCGGCATGGTGGTCACGCGACCGAGCAGATTCGGCAACCGGCTGGCGTGATGCGGATCGAGATGCTGGACGATGACAAACGCCATTCCGGTGTTTGGAGACAAACTTCGCAGCAATTCCATCGCGGCCTCGAAACCGCCGGCCGAACCGCCGATGCCGACAATTGGACAACCGGAATTTGGTTTTCCGCGGTTCGGTACCTGCCGCGCCGGCCTGTCGGGCCGTAGCCTTGCCGAGGCGGAAGGAAGGCGCGTCGATCCTGTGCGAGCGCCCTTAACCGTTTGGGAGGGCGGTGCCTTTCTCTTTGCCTTTGATTTCGGCGGCATCGCGCTTTTTTATGTTAGAGCCGTCGATCTTTGGACTCAAGCAGCGATTAGAGCGCGCCCGCTGAGAAGGAAACAGTTAAGCCAGGTCGCCGGCCCCGCGCCGATTCATTTATAGGAGCGCTTTCAAATGCCCACGCCCAAGCGAAATATCATTGTCATCGGCACCTCCGCCGGCGGGGTCGACGCGTTGTGCGAGCTGACGAAAAATCTGCCTAACGATCTCGACGCGTCGTTGTTCGTTGTGATGCACATTGGCAGCTCCAGCGCGTTGGCTCAGGTCTTATCGCGCTGTGGAAATTTGCCGGCCGTCACCGCGGAAAATAACAAGTCCTACCAACCCGGTTGTATTTATTGCGCCCCGCCGCATTGCCACTTGTCGATCAAAGATCACAAGATGGTTTTAAAGCGCGGCCCGCGAGAGAACGGTCATCGTCCTGCGGCTGACGTCCTGTTTCGAAGCGCGGCGCGCACGCACCGGTCAAAAGTCGTCGGCATTGTTTTGAGCGGCGGTCGCGATGACGGCTCGGCTGGTTTGTTCGCGATCAAAGCGCGCGGCGGCGTGGCGATTGTTCAAGATCCAAAAGAAGCGATGACCAAAAACATGCCGCAAAATGCGCTCAACATGGTGGACGTCGATTTTTGTCTGCCGGTGCGCCAGATCGCCAAAGTTGTCGTTCAACTGGTGAACGGCAAAGCAACAAACGTGGCGGAATCGCTCGCTGACGGCACGAAGATGGAGGGACACGCCAGCGCCGATCATCCGACGAGCCAGCCGCCCGGCGGCCAGATACAGCTCTCATGCCCGGAATGTAACGGTCCGATGTATCAAGTGAAAGAGGGCGACCTCGTCCGCTTTCAATGTTTCGTCGGGCATGCTTTCTCGCCGGAAAGTTTGAGCGAAGAACACACTGAAGCTCTCGAACGCGCGCTTTGGACCGCGATCCGCAAATTAAAAGAGCGGATTGTCCTTCATGAAGAGCTGATCAAGCGCAAGACGCGCAACAAAGGAGAAGACGAATTGTTGAACCGGCTCGAGGAGTCGGTCGCGACCGCAGAGCAGGACCTTAAGCTTCTGCGCGATATTCTGGATCGGATTTAAGCGCTCGTGACTCTTGAGTTGTAGAGTCCGCGGCGCAGCGGCTCGGCTGGTGGCCGCGGACCCGCTTGATATTGTGCATCAAAGGCGCGCAGCGCGGCTTCGACCGTTTGGCCGATACCGACAATTCCTTCCTCCACGCTCGGACCTAACAGCGCGATCCAAAGTTGCCCACGACACAGCAACTGCGGCTTGAGCGCTGCGGATGGACTGCCTGGATGCGAAGCGCAATAGCTTTCCAATCGCGCCACCGCCTCCATCGTTGGATCGAAAGTGTGGCGTTGTTCTCTCAATTTACGACCATTCGTCCTTTTCATTCCTACCTCAGAACGCTCAACTCGCATCGTTTGGATGTGGACTAACCCAAAAGAAATCGAGGGCGCCTCGGGGCCAGGCTCCAGGAAGCGTACTTCTCTCACCGCTGCAAGGGGTTCGCGCTCGCCCATCAGAGTTTCACCTATGCCGGGATTAGCCGTTCGCCTGATTGCCGGGAGGGCGAGCAATCTGCAATTCTCCATGGTGACGTCACTACTTGCTCCCATCGAACTCTCCGACGTGGATAAGTACGTGCTTTTGCAACGGCTCGATCGCTATCGGAAATGGAATTCGCTCAACGACAAGCGTTACTGCCTTGCCTGCGGGCAGGTCATTGATGGTCGCGAGATTCTCGTGGTCGGCGGCACGCGCGGGACTGGGCCGTTGCGTTTGATTTGTCCGACTCGCGGTTGCCATTCCATTCCGATGGACTGGGTAGTTCCAACCGGCGAGGTGCTTGCGCGGATGTCGGTCTTGGAAGCGGAAAGCGCGGCACGGTCGAGATCGAATGCCCGGTTGCGGGAAAAATTTTCGGCTCGACTAAAAAAGTTGGCGATGCAATTTCGGCCGGCCGCTTGAGCTGAATTCTCCCAAGTCCCACACGTCTAAGGATTTGACCTACCATTTGACCGGTGTCCGCCCCGATTGCGCGCTGCGCTTTGACTTCTCATTGTTGGAACTACACAAAAACGTGTGAGGAAAAGGAACGGCAAAAACTCGTCAGGGAAAGACTTATGTTGACTCCAACTTTGCAGGTTACGACTGGCTCGGCCCTCTCCGATGAGGCGCTCATGGAAGCCATCACCGAACGTCGACCGGAGGCATTGGATGAATTCTATGTGCGCCACGGCAGCAGGCTCAAATCGGTCATTGGCAATGTGGTGCACGAGGAAAGTGACGCCGATGACGTGCTCCAAGACATCCTTTTGCAAATCTGGCATGAGGCAGACCACTATTCGCCGAAAGCGGGAAAGTTACTCGGCTGGGTGGTGACGCTGGCCCGCCGGCGCGCGATCGATCGTCTTCGTCGCAAACAAGCTTACTGTCGCGCGAAAGAGCGTTACCAGGCGCATCTGAACGAGCAACCGGCGAACGCGGCGGAGAATTATTCCTTCGGGGATGATGTCTCGCGTTCTGATTTGCGGCATTTTTTGCATCAGCGGTTGAATGTACTGCCGCGCCATCAGCGCGAAGCGCTCGAACTTGCGTTCTTTACGGGAATGAGCCACCGCGAAATTGCGGCCGTGACCCGCGCGCCGCTCGGCACGGTCAAGACTCGACTCGAGCTCGGTTTACAAAAAATGACCCAGTCGCTCCGACCGCTTCGCCATAAAATCTAAAATCTTAGGGTGCCGGGGGCTCCGTCAAAACACGGCCTCAGGGAAATCGGAGCTCCCGGCAGGGCTTTTAATCGAAGCGGCGGCTGCTTGTCGATCCTCTACTGGCAAAAAAGAGCGGTGAGTTCATTCCACCCTGAAATTTCGCAGCGCTGTGTTATCTTGGAGATAAATGGATACGCCTCAAATCACCGCCTATCTGAAAACTTATTGTGGGTGGAGCGCTGGCGTCCGCGCCGTGCTTGCTAAATACGACTTGCGTTACACGGAGAAGGACATCATCCAGAACCCTGCTTTTCGTTGGGAAATGGAAACGAAAAGCGGCCAACCGCTCTCGCCGTGCGTTGAAATAAACGACAAAATGCTAGCCGATGTCAGCGGCGAAGAAGTCGAGAAATATTTGATCGACAACAAACTCGTGCGGCCGAGCGCCGCGGAAACCGATGTGCCGCTCAATGCGCCCTGCGCGACTGAAGTTCACGAGGGCAGCGTGAAGCTAAACTTCTAATTTCAGAAGGTGGATCGGCTTGTCCTCAAGCCGATTGCAAACAGAGTCGCGCGCGAGGGCATTTATTTTAACAACGCGTTAGGGACAACGCGTTCCACCTACTCGTCCGACTCTGTCTCCGGATCCGGCTTGAGGCCTTCTTCCTCCATTTTGCGGAGCACATCGCTCATATCGTCCACTTCATCCCAGACTTCCTGGCTGACATAAATCGGGGCTTTCTGTTGAGTCGCCATCGCGATGCAATCGCTTGGCCGCGCGTCCAGCTCGATGATCTTCTTCTGTTGCAGTTCGTTTTCCGCGCGGATGATCGCCCGCGCGTAGTAGGTCGCGTTTTTTAGGTCGTTGATGATAACGCGTTCCACTTTGGCGCCGAGCGCCGTCATCAGATGTGCCATCAAATCGTGCGTCAGCGGCCGCTCCTTGCTGATGTCGCGCATGAACATGGTGATAGCGCTCCCGACCGTTTGATCGACATAGATGATGAACACCTTGTCGTTGTTTCCAACGAAAACCGCGCACCCGCCGCTCGTTGGTAGCACCGCGCGCACCTGCACCTCGATCACCGTCTTGTTCATTCCCACGCGCGAACGTTATCCGCGCAGGCCGGAAAAACAAGCGGCGCGGAAAAGTGTGAATAAGTTTCTCGATAAATTTTTTCATGCAGGCTTGCATGTTGGCTGCTGTCATTGATTATGCGAGTTGCCTCTGATTTCGGCGCGCGAGAAAAATGAAGAACGAGTGGGACGTTGATGCCGCAATCGCGACTTACAATGTCGATGCGTGGGGCAGCGGTTATTTCACGATCAACGCCGAAGGCAACGTCGTGGTCAAACCGCTCCAGGAAAACGGCGGGAGCATCAACATCCTCGAAGTTGTAAACGAAGCCCGATCTCGCGGACTCAGTTTTCCGCTGGTCATCCGGTTTCAGGATCTCCTCCGGCACCGCGTCGAATCAGTGAACCTTGCATTTCAGAACGCGATCACTGAGTTCGATTATAAGGGTCAGTACCGCGGCGTTTTTCCAATCAAGGTCAATCAGTTGCGCGAGGTCATTGAAGAGATTGTCGACGCCGGCCAGCAATTTCATTTCGGACTCGAGGCCGGCAGCAAGCCGGAACTGGTCGCTGCGCTCGCCATGCATAAGGACTCCGAGAGCCTGATTATCTGCAACGGTTACAAGGATCAGGCGTTTATCCGGATCGCGCTGCTCGGCCGGAAATTGGGCAAGCTCGTCGTCATCGTCGTTGAAAAACTCGAAGAGCTCGAGCAAGCCATCAAAGCAGCGAAGGAAGTTGGCGTCGAGCCGGTCATCGGAATTCGTGTCCGACTTGCCAGTAAAGGTTCCGGCAAATGGTCGCCGAGCGCTGGCGAAAACGCGAAGTTTGGACTCGACACCACCAACCTCGTCGCGGCGAGCCAGATGCTGAAGGAAGCCGGTTTCGCGCATTGCCTGAAGCTGATTCATTTTCACGTCGGCTCCCAAGTTCCGGACATTTCCACCATCAAACGCGCGGTGCGAGAAGGCGCGCGTTACTACGCGAAACTTTCCAAGCTTGGACACGAGCTGGGCTATCTCGATGTCGGCGGCGGTCTCGGCGTCGATTACGACGGATCAGGGAGCGATTTCGACAGCTCGGCCAATTACTCACTTCAGGAATACGCCAACGACGTGGTCTGGAACATCATGGACGTTTGCGATTCCGAGGGCGTGCCCCATCCGGCCATCGTCAACGAAGGCGGCCGCGCGATTGTCGCGCACCATTCGGTGCTCGTGATGGAAGCGTTCAGTTCCATCGAAAAAACCGTGCCGCGATTGAAAATCGACGCCAACGAAAAAGATCACAAACTGGTCGGCGACATCCTCGACGTGAAACAGCGACTTAAGCGCGGAAACCGGATCGAAAGTTTCCACGACATCCAACAGATCAAGGAAGAAGCGCAGCAAACGTTCGAGCTCGGTCTGCTCGATCTTGAATCAAGAGCAAAGATCGACGCGCTCTACTGGCAACTCGCGCAACAAATCGTGAACATGCACCGAGGTCTGCGTTACGTGCCCGATGAAATCAAGGAACTGGAAACTTCGCTGGGCGATCAATACATCTGCAATTTCTCCGTCTTCCAATCGCTCCTCGACCACTGGGCGCTCGGCCAGCTTTTTCCGATCATGCCGATCCATCGTCTGACCACGCCGCCGGACCGACAAGGAACCATCGTCGACATCACGTGCGATTCGGACGGCAAAGTTTCCAAGTTCACCGATTTGCAGGACGTTCGCGATACGCTGCCGCTGCATCGCGTCATTCCAGGCGAGATTTATTATCTCGGGGTCTTCATGGTCGGCGCTTACCAGGATATCATGGGCGATCTGCACAATTTGTTTGGTCGCGTCACCGAAGTTCACTTATTTCTCGATCCGGACGAAGAATCGGGTTGGTACATCGAGGAGGTGATCGAAGGCAGCACCATCGGCGAGGTTCTTGCCATGACGCAGTGGGATAAGATCGAATTGATGCGCTTGCTCAAAACGCAGGTCGATGAGGCCATCAAGACCGATTTCCTCAAACCGAACGAGGCAATGAAACTCCTCGACGATTACGAGCGCCTTCTTCAAGAATACACCTACCTCTCGCTCAACGGGACCAAGCTCGTGCCCCAACCGGGCAACTGGCTGCCGCTAAGCTAGAGATTGTCGGGCAAAATCGCTGATCGCCCTGGCGATCCTTTGATCGACATCATCCTGCGTTTCGTTTCCAAGATCGCTCTTTCGCACGACCAGCGAATGATCGCCGCCTTCAACGACATGTAGAAAATTTGGCGCACTCATTTCGGCGCGAACCTTTTCCAGCAAATCGAGCGGACAAAGCGAATCGCGCGTTCCCTGCACGAAAAGAATCGGCGTTCCAAGATCACGCAGGACTTGATCGCGCAATTTTGAACGATCGCCCATCGCGCAGAGCGGGTAACCGAGACAAATCAGTCCGTTCACTTTTTCTTCGAGCGTGACGTGGCATCCGATTCGCCCGCCCATGCTTTTGCCGATCAAAATGATTGGCCCGGATGTTTTTGTGCGCACAGCTTCGAGGGCCCTTTTGTGCGTTGCGATCAATTGTGGCAAAAAATCGGGACGTCTTCGGCCTTTGAGCATGTAATCGTAATCGAATGTCACCACGTCGCCGATTTCAACAAGTCGTTTCCTCCAGCGCTGCATCCACCGATGCGACGACGGCGCTCCCGCGCCGGGTGCAAAAAGAAACAACGGTTTCACACTTAAACTGGAGGACGACGTCCGTGTCGTCCCATTATTTATAAAGGACGGGACGGAGCCCGTCCCTCCAAAACATTTGCAGGCGAGCCGAACAACATCTAAAACATCTGCCTCAATATGGCTGGCGTAAATAAGCGGTCGTCAATGGCCGAGTAATTCGATTTTTTCGCTATGCTCTTTAACTCGCTCACTTTCGTCGTTTTCTACGTAATCGTTACGGCGCTCTACTGGAGTCTTCGTGGCTGGGAGCTTCGGAAAAATCTCCTCGTTGTCGCGAGTTACATTTTTTACGGCGCTTGGAACCCGCCGTTTGCCGCGTTGCTCTTCTCAACCACCTGCATGGATTTCTGGCTCGGCCGGCAAATCGGCAAAGCGCAAGACGCCGCCCTGAGCGGTAGCCGAGCGGGTCGACACCGGAAGAAACGCTGGTTGGTTGCCAGCGTCTGCATGAACCTAAGCATGCTCGGCTTTTTCAAGTACGGAAATTTTCTGCTTCAAAATTTCCAGTGGCTGCTCGCGCGGATCGGGATCATCTATCAACCGCCACATCTCGACATTCTACTCCCGGTCGGCATCTCGTTTTACACTTTCCATTCGCTGTCCTACACGCTCGACATTTACCGGGGCGTGCTTCAGCCGACCCGTTCGCTTCGCGATTTTATTCTCGCGGTTTCGTTTTTCCCGCAGTTGGTTGCCGGTCCGATTGTCCGCGCCGGCGACTTCCTTCCGCAGCTGGTTCATCCGCCGCGTCTCAAGACCAACCAATTTCTTTGGGGATTGGCGCTGATGACAGTCGGTCTTTTCGAAAAGATTGTCCTGGCCGACACTTTGCTTTCCGGTTCGGCCGATCGCGTTTTCGGTTACGCCGGCCCGCTGGTGGCGATGGATTCGTGGGCCGGCGTCCTCGCGTTCGCTGGCCAAATCTTCTGCGACTTCGCCGGCTATTCACTTACCGCGATTGGAGCGGCGCTGACGCTCGGTTTCCATCTCAAAGATAACTTCCGTTTTCCTTACGCTGCGATCGGCTTTTCCGATTTCTGGCGGCGGTGGCATATCTCGCTTTCCACTTTTCTGCGCGATTACCTCTACATTCCGCTCGGCGGAAATCAGGTCCGCCCTTTTCGCGCCGCGCTCAATCTCGTGATTGTGATGTTTCTCGGTGGTCTCTGGCACGGCGCAGCTTGGACGTTTGTTGTTTGGGGATTGCTGCACGGCTCTTATTTAGTCATCGAACGCGTCTTTCGAATTCTCTTTGAAAACAAACTATGGGCTGGAACTCTGCCGGTCCGATTGCTCGCCGGCTTTGCGACTTACGCTGCCGTTTGCGTCGCCTGGGTATTTTTTCGCGCGTCTGATTTTACCATCGCCAGTCGGATGTTGGCCGGGATGTTCGGTCAACACGCGCACGGCGACATGATTCTTTCCACGCGGGAGCTATGGCAAATCGGAATTGTGACCGTGGGTCTGATCTCGATGCACTGGATCATGCGCGATGACGCGTTCGAGACCGCCGTCATGCGTCTGCCCGCCTGGGCGGTGACGGCGATCTGGTCGGTAATGGCGTTCGCAATTATTTTCACTCAAGGAACCAGTAATGCGTTCATCTATTTCCAATTTTAGAGAACGGCTGCGTCTGCCGCGCTTGTTTTTTCGCAAACCGTTGCGCGAGGAACAAATTCACGGCGGACCTCCGCTGGAATTCGAGCGCCCGATCCCGCCGGCTCCGTGGCGCGGGATTTCTGTCGTGGTCACGATCGTCGTTATCGCCGCGACGGCTGCTTGGGAACTTTACGTTCGCTCGATCGGTTACGCTCCGACTCTTAATGATAACGAAGACCTCTGGACGTTGCGACGGCGCGCCGTGCAACCAGAGTCGCTCGTCATCGTCGGTGATTCCCGCGGCTGGTTCGATGTCGATCTTGATGAATTCGAAAAGGGTTTGGGTAAGCGGCCAATCCAGCTCGCGGGCGGCGGCATGTGCGGCTTTCCCCTTCTTGTCGATCTTGCGGACGACAAAAATTTCCACGGAACGATCATTTGCAGCATTGTGCCACGATTATTTTTCGCTCCGCCGGGAACGCCGCCGTTCGAGCGCGGCGAAAAAGCAGTGAAACGTTTCCATTCCCAAACCCCGGCCCAACGCGCGAGCCAATATCTTGCTTTCCCGTTGGAAGAGAGTGTTGCGTTTCTGAAGCAGGAAGAACTAACGCTCGACGATTATTTGAAGGAGCTGCCGATCTCGAATCGGCCCGGCGCGCTCGTTCCGCCGCGGCTTCCGCCCTATTTCGGAACTCTTGATCGCGAACGTCGCTCCCGAATGACTGAGGAGTGTGCGCGTCCGGGCAGCGAACTGGCGAAACGAATCCAGCAAATCTGGATCCCGCTTTTCACCCCCCCGCCGCCCCCAACCTACATCCCGAAAGAGGTTTTCTTCGCGAAAATGAATGAGGGAATTCAAAAACGATTTGCTGACGTGACCGCTGCTGTCGACAAAATTCGGTCACGCGGTGGAAAGATCGTTTTTGTGCGGTTCCCAAACAGTGGCGGACTCAAACAGATCGAAGACCGGGACACACCCCGCGCCAAAACGTGGGATCCGCTTTTAAAGATGACCGGCGCGCCCGGAATTTATTATTCGGATTTTCCGGAGCTCGCAGGATTTAGTTGTCCCGAGTGGTCGCACCTATCCGCGGGCGACTCGGTTGAGTTTAGTAAACGCCTGATTCCTCATCTGCGGAAGGCTCTTGGAATGCTTGCTACGCCGTAGCCTTGGCGGAGGCTGGTACTTAGTCGCCTTGCTGAACTGCATCGGCAAAAGCGACCTCACCAGATTTTAGATCCAACTCTGCTTCGTCCGGCGTTCCGAAAACTCGCGCGCGACTATCATCGAATTCTTTTTCCCAACGCGCAACCACCACGGTCGCTAAACAATTGCCGACAACATTCACAGCGGTGCGGCCCATGTCCATCAATTCGTCCACGCCGAAAATAATTGCGACGCCGATCGGGCCCAGTCCCGACGGCATAAACGAATTCAAAGTCCCGAGTAAAATCACGAGCGCCGCACGCGGCACCGCAGCCACGCCTTTCGACGTGAGCATCAAGGTCAGCATCATCGCAATTTGCTGTCCGAACGACATATGCCAGCCCATCGTCGTCTCCGCCGCTTGTGCCACGAACACCGACGCCATTGCCAGATACAATGTCGATCCATCAAGGTTGAATGAATATCCGGTCGGCATGACGAAGCCGACGATGTGCCGCGGCACGCCGAATCGTTCCATCGCCTGCATCGCTTTGGGCAACGCCGATTCGCTGCTCGTAGTCGCAAACGCGAGCGCGGCCGGTTCGCGCACTGCCCGGAAAAATTGACGGACGGGCAGTCGGACGATGAAGGCAACGGTTCCGAGAACGAGCGCGACAAAAATAATCAGGGCGAGGTAAAGCGAGCCAATCAGTTTCCCGAGGTTAACCAGCACGCCCAGCCCTTGGGTGCCGATGGTGTGCGCCATTGCGGCGCCGACGCCGATCGGCGCGAACATCATCACGTAATTCGTGAACTTGAACATGATCTGCGCCAGGCTTTCCATCGCCCGCACGATTGGTTGACCTTTTTCGCCAACCGCTGACACCGCAAGCGCGAAAAAAACGCTGAACGCGACGATTTGGAGAACGTCGCCACGCACCATCGCGTCGATAATGCTCGACGGAAACGCGTGCACGATCGTTTCAACGAGCGTTTTGGGGTGGCTTTGCACGATCGTCCTGACGATGTCGGTGTTTGTCGCGGCAAGAGTGACGCCAGCACCGGGCTTCGTGAAGTTCACGACCGCCAATCCGATGAACAGCGCCAGGGTCGTGACAATCTCAAAATAAACGAGCGCTTTGACGCCCATCCGCCCGACTTTTTTCAAC
Source organism: Chthoniobacterales bacterium (assembly GCA_035315805.1). Classification (GTDB taxonomy): domain Bacteria; phylum Verrucomicrobiota; class Verrucomicrobiia; order Chthoniobacterales; family UBA10450; genus AV40. The sequence goes on along the minus strand of DATFXN010000073.1, from coordinate 10,009 downwards.
GCACCTGCGCCGGCAATGCCGACGACGATGGTTGAGAAAACCAGCGGCGCGATGATCGACTTGATCAGGTTGATGAAGATGTCCCGGAGAAAATAAACCTTGTTGCCCCAATCGGGATGGAGCCATCCGATCAACGCGCCGATGACGAGACCAATCATGATCTGCGTTGTCAGCGACGGGCGATACCAGGGGCGACGAACGGACGTAGACAGCACCAGGGCCGCTTCTATCACAAAGCGCACGGTGGATCGAGCAGTCCCTTGCTCGATGGTATCAAATATCGGCGAAGCCGAGAAATTTTAGCATCGCCCGCGGAGCGGTCGATCCACCTTTTCAATTTCATGTCTATGCGCTCCATTGAACTGTGTTTCTCTCACATCTTGAGTGCAGTGCCTGCGGAAAGCGGCACGATTGGCATCGCCTGCAAAATCTTTGCACCGCGTGCGGCAAACCCCTCTTTGCCATTGTCGATCTTGCCGCAGTCAAAAAACTCGACGGTTTTAAGCCGTCAAGTCTAACGAATCGCGAGAAATCCCTGTGGCGATGGCGCGAGTTGTTGCCGCTCCCGAAAGATGCTGAGCCGGTCTCGCTAGGCGAAGGCGGGACGCCATTGATTCAGTCGAAAAAGATCGGCAGCGAAGTAGATGTCGATCTTTGGATCAAAGACGAATCGCTCAATCCGACGCAAAGTTTCAAAGCGCGCGGAATGAGCGTTGCGGTTTCGATGGCAAAATTTCTAGGCGCGAAAAAACTCGCGGTCCCGAGCGCTGGAAATGCCGGCGGGGCGCTGGCGGCCTACGCCGCGCGCGCGGGACTCGAAGCGCACATCTTTATGCCGCGCGACACGCCCCGCGCCAACATTATCGAGTGCCGCGAACTCGGCGCACACGTGACGCTGATCGACGGACTAATCACTGATTGCGGCGCAGAAATCGCGCGACGCAAAGAAAAAGAAGGCTGGTTCGATCTTTCCACGTTGAAAGAGCCATATCGGATCGAGGGGAAGAAAACGCTCGGTTACGAGATTGCCGAGCAACTGAATTGGAAATTACCGGACGTCATTTTGTATCCAACCGGCGGAGGAACGGGGTTGATTGGTGTGTGGAAAGCGTTCGACGGAATGGAAAAGCTTGGTTGGATCGACCCGCCTTCGCATAGCTACGGCGTGACAGGCAATAAGCGGCCGCGGATGTTTTCGGTTCAGGCGAGCGGCTGCGCACCGATTGTGCGTGCGTTCGAAGCGGGCGAAGAATTTGCCGCTGAATTTCCGAACGCGCATACAGTCGCGTCCGGATTGCGCGTCCCGAAAGCAATCGCCGATTTTCTGATGCTCCGAATTCTGCGCGAATCAAACGGCGGCGCCATCGCGATTGATGATGCGGAAATGATTCGAACCGTACGCGAGGTCGGATCGAAAGAAGGACTCTTTGTCGCGCCTGAAAGTGCCGCATGCTTTGCCGCGCTTAAAAAACTGCGTGCGTCCGGAAAGATCGACGCCGAGGAGCGGGTTGCCATTTTCAACACCGGCTCGGGCATCAAATATCTCGACGTTTTTGAGTCCTAGATTCATTTTGTAATGGTGATCGAAAACCCGCGGCGCGGTCAGCGATCGAAGACATTTTGTGCACGGCAACCCCGAGCGACGGCCCGATTAACTATCGCCGTCGCAACCGCAGCGGAAACAACATCGAAACTTGTTCTTTGTAGCGCCGGTAGTTGTCGCCGTAGAATTTAATTAAATCGCGCTCTTCGAATTGGATGGCGACGAGAATATACGCCGTGGTCATGATGGCGAAGAACAAATGTCCGCTCGTCATTCGCGGCGTGGCCCAAAAGGCGATGATGAATCCAAGATAAAGCGGGTGGCGCACCATTTTATATAGGGTCGGGGTCTTGAATGGTGGCGGTTCATCGTGTTTGCCGACGAGATAATTGTAAACCTGCTTCATCCCGAAGAGGCCGAAGTGATCGATCAGATAAGTTGACAGGAGCACCAGGCCCCATCCGATCCAGAACAAACCCTGGAGGATCGTGCGACCATTCGGATTGCGCACGTCCCAAATAATTCCTTTCATCGGCTGCCATTTCCAAAAGAGCAGCAACAAAATCAAGCTGGCAAGCAACACGTAAGTGCTGCGCTCGACCGGCTCGGGAATGAGTTTTGTCCAAGCGCGCTTAAACCATTGCCGTGCCATCACGCTGTGTTGGACTGCAAACAAACTCAGCAAAACCGCATCGATGATCAGGGCGGTGGCAACTGGACCTTGCGGGCCGGAATCAATTGCTTTGGGGACAATGAAGTTTCCGACAAACGCGATCGCATACAAAAATGCGATCAAAAAGATGAGGTAGCAAATTAGTCCGTAAAGAAACGCGAGAACGCGGCCAAACATAGTAAGCTCCTTTCGTTTTATGCTGTCTCCGCCGCGTAGGATGGCAGCCGGCATTTTATTTCACAAGACTAAAGCTCGCCTTGCGAGAGCGGTCGACTTTCTCGGCAAATCTCAGAAAAAGAACAAATCCGAATGCGCCGCGAAAATCGTTCGTCTAATTAAATATGAAGAAGCTAATACTGAGTATGGCATTGGCAGTCGCGGCTCCGTTTGCGTGGGCACAGGTTTCTGAGACCACTACAACTACGACCACGACTGAGGGCACCGGCACGATCACCGAGTTCACACCCGGTAGAACGATTGTGCTGAAGGAGAGTGTCGGCCCGAGAAGTTACTTCTTCGGTCCCAAGGTAGTGTATGTGACCAGAAGCGGTAAGGAAATCGAGGAAGCGACGGTGCGTACGCGCGTTCGCGTTGGCGCGCCAGTCCGCGTGCATTACGTCACCGAGGGTGACCGGATGCTGGTCGATCGGGTGGTCCTTGACGAGGATTAAGAGTTAACCAACATTCGCGCCTTTTCTGGTCGCCTCGCGGCGGCCGGAAGGGCGCGTTTTGTGTACGGGCGCTCAGTCGGCGTCCCGATGTTCGGCGATCCTCCATCTTGGACGCGGACATGTCGTAGCCTTCGGACGTCGCAGGCGTTTACAGAGATTTTGCTCGCAACTCGTCCTGTGAGACATTTGCTGACGTCGATGAAAATGTCTTCGCCGATCGTCGTTTTATTAGCCATGCTCGCTCAGGTGACTCTGGCGAATTCGTTTCGGGATGATTCGCATTACGTTCGGCTTGGAGCGCGCACCGGCTACTACGTTGTCCGAGACGGCTCGAAATTATCGCATCAGCTAGGTGTCGATGATTCTCCCTTCGCGGACACGAGCGATCCACTTCGCCACGGCTACGGATTCGATGTGCTCGCGTTTCGATTTAATCACGGCGGCGTTTTGATTGCTCCACCGAACTACATCGCGAATGCGCAACTGAATGAATTTTACACGCGTCGCATCGGCTCTCTCATTCGCGGTCGCACCACCGTTCGCGATGTGCAAACGCTGTTCGGTCACGCTCAAGCAATCTCGCGTTGCAGCGACGGCTTCGTTTATTATTACACGCTGCCGGTCTACAACCCATTCGAATCATTCGGAGGCCGGGGCCGGAGCTAACATCGACCTATTTGATGCGAATAAACTCAAGCCGTGAACCGGTCGATTCGCGAAACGTCATGTGGTTGCGTGAAATCTCGGCCTGGTAAACTGATGTTCCCGATGGCGTCTCGATCTTGATCCGGCCGCTGTCGCCGAAGCGATATCTCCCGTGCGTCCTGCCGATGGTAACCCCGCCGTTGTCGGCGAATTCCCAAACCACATCGTTCGGCTCGGAGCCGGTCCGCCATTTGCCGACAACGTCACGCGAAGGTCCGCCGCACGCGGCTAATGCTGTAATTAAAACAGCGCTAACGACCTGGCGAAGTTGATTTCCGCCAAAATTGTTTCGCATGACGAAAATTCCCGCCATGTCCTCCGCATCTAGCGAGAATTATTTCTTTTTCGATTCTTTCTTCTCGCGCTTGGATTCTTTGGGCTCTTTGCCGGGCCTTGATTCTTTCGCAATGGCTTTCTTGGATTCGCCTGGGCGATATTCTTCCTGTTCGGCCGCGGCGAATGCTTTCTCCAATCCAACCATGTCTTCGCCCGGCCGGAGGGTGTCGAACGTTTCCGCTTCCTTCCGCAATTGTTCTTCAGTGTAGTTCGCGGCTTTGATCGACAATCCGATGCGGCGCTCGACTTTGTCGACTTTGATCACACGCGCTTCGACTTCCTGGCCAACCTTGAGCACGTCTTTCACTTTCGCGACGTGGTCTTCGCTGAGTTGCGAGATGTGCACCAGCCCATCGATGTCGTCTTGCAATTGCACAAAGGCGCCGAAGCTGGCGAGCTTGGTCACGTTGCCTTTGACCAAATCACCGATCTTGTATTTCTGGTCGATGTTCTTCCACGGATCTTCGGTCAGTTGTTTGATGCCGAGGCTGATCCGCTGGTTCGTTTTGTCGATGTCGATCACTTCAGCTTCGACTTCGTCGCTTTTCTTAAAGACTTCGCTCGGGTGATTGATCTTCCGCGTCCAACTCAAATCCGAAACGTGGATCATGCCATCGATCCCTTCGTCGAGCTCCACGAACGCGCCGTACGCAGTCATGTTTCGGATCGTTCCCTTCACTCGGCTCCCGATCGTGAATTTCTTTTCGATTTCGTCCCACGGGTTGGGTTCGAGCTGACGCAGGCCGAGCGAAATCTTTTGCTCTTCCTTGTTTACACCGAGCACGACAGCTTCGACTTCCTGGCCAACCGTCAAAATGTCCGACGGCCGCATGATTCGTTTCGTCCAGGAAAGTTCTGAAACGTGAATAAGGCCTTCGACGCCCTCCTCAAGCTCGACGAACGCGCCGTACGGAACCAGATTCGTGATCTTGCCTTTCACTTTCTGCCCGGCGGGGAAGCGTTCTTCAATCTGGTCCCACGGATTTTTCTGGGTCTGCTTCAGGCCTAACGAGACGCGTTCTTTCTCTTTATTGATGTCGAGCACTTGCACTTCGAGCTGTTGCCCGACCTTGACCAGCTCGCTCGGATGTCCGAGCCGGCCCCAGCTCATGTCGGTGATGTGAAGCAAACCGTCCATTCCATCGAGATCGATAAACGCACCGAAGTCGGTTAGATTTTTCACGGTGCCGGTAACGCGGTCGCCGACTTTCACACCGTCCATGAATTTCTGGCGCTTCTCGCTTCGCTCCTGCTCGATCAACTCGCGCCGGCTGAGCACGACGTTGCGACGGTCGTCGTTGATCTTGACGATCTTGAAATCATAGGTGTTGCCGACGAACTGCTGTAAATCCTTGGGCGGCACAATATCAATCTGCGATGCCGGGAGGAATGCTTCTACGCCGATGTTCACCATCAAGCCGCCTTTGACGACCGATTTCACTTTGCCTTTGATCAGGCCGTCTTCCTGAAAAACGCTCGCGATCTTGTTCCAGTTCTGGCGATAGGCGGCTTTCTCTTTCGAGAGCACGACCATGCCTTCGTCGTTCTCAAGCCGCTCCAGCAACACGTCGACTTCATCGCCGACTTCCAAATTTTCCACGTCTTCGAATTCCGTGAGGGGAATGACGCCTTCGGACTTGTAACCGATGTCTACCAGCACCTCGCGCGGGCGAACTTCCAAGATACGTCCCTTGACGATCGAGCCTTCCCGGAAATCCGGCATCGGCTTGGACATCACATCCTGCATTTGAATCATAATAAATAAGGCTCCTTGGGCCTGTAGTCCCGAAATCGCTCGGGAAAATTTCCGTGGCGCTAACCACGGAAAACGGAGCGCTACAGTAGGCGTTTTCACCGTCCTGGTCAACTGAATGGTGGATCGATCTCTCCGAGCTCGATGATTAACGCGCTCGGAGATCGCGTTCCACCTTAGCGTTGAGTGCCGCGCGCTTTTCTCCATATTTAGAGAACGATGTCGATCTTGCGAATGCCTGCTTTTGTCCTCGTTCTTGCGTATTTGCCTGCTGCGTCTGCGCAAGACGATTTGAACAAGAAGCTCGTAAAGTCCTCGGCCGAACAAAACGTGGTTGCCGCAATCAAGTCACTTGATTTAACCGTGGTGCATCTTTGGGCGCCTTGGTGTTCGAATTGCCAGGCCGAACTTAAAAACGGCGGCTGGCTGAAAATGGTGAAAGACAATCCGCAGGTGAAATTTTATTTCGTTTCGGTTTGGAACGATGGCGGCGATGGGAAATCGATGCTCTCAAGATTTCAAATCGCCGATCAGCCGAACGTGACCATTCTAGCTGATCCCGGTCCACGGCGTGGCGATAACAAGATCAAACAATTCGCCGGATTGCCGGTTTCGTGGATCCCAACGACTTGGGTATACAAGGGCGGGGATCTTCGTTACGCGCTGAATTATGGCGAAGTTCGTTTTGACGTGCTCCAACAATTTCTTGAAGACAGCAAATCGGAATGGTCGCATAAGGGCGAACCCAAATTGCCCGAATGACCGCGGCGACAGTTTCTCCGAGCAGCGCGAAAGTTAAATTCCGTCTTGCCGGCGGTGCGCAGCCGCTCATTCTCCTGCCTGTTTACGTCAATAATCGGGGTCCGTTCGAGTTTATTCTCGACACCGGCGCCGGCACTTCGCTGCTTTCATCCGAGCTGCCCAAAGAATTGGATGTCAAAATTGCCGGTTCAAAGGAAGGTCACGGCGCCGGCGGAAGAATTGCCGTGTCCTTGGCCAAGGTTGATTCGCTCGCTGTCGGTGAGATGCGACTGGAAAATGTCGATGTGGCGATCGTCGATCTTATCTCGATTGGAACAGCAGTCGGCGCGAAAATCGACGGTGACATCGGCTACAATTTCCTGAAACATTTTCGCCTCACAGTCAATTATCGCGATTCTACAATTCGACTCGATGATCCGAAGCGGACCGAAAGTTTTGCAACCGGCGTGAAAACGGAAGTGCCGATTCGCTTGGCCAATTCGGCAAAGCCGCTCATTTTGGTCGACGTTCGTGCCAATGGGCGAGGCCCGTTTCAATTTGCGATCGATACCGGAACGTCCACCAGCGCTGTCACGCCGGAGTTGGCAGAAGCGCTCGGTCTGACGACTTCGGAAATCCCGCCGATCACCGCCGGTGGCGGTCGAATCCAAGCCTCAGCGGCGACGTTACAATCGCTTCAACTCGGCGGCGCAAAGATCGACAATGCGGCGGTCGTGGTCGCAGATTTCTTTACGATATTGAACGCCGTCGTCGGCGCGAAACTTGAAGGCATTGTCGGCTATAATTTTCTTCGCAATTATAAAGTCGTGGTCGACTATCCGCGCGAACGGCTCACATTATTCTAGACATGCTCGAGGTTCCGACCGCGCCAGCAATCAGTTCGAAGAAGCCGCCGGCCATTCTCTCGATGATCGGCGAAACGCCGCTGGTCGAGATCACCCAATTCGACACCGGCCCGTGCCAGCTCTTTTTGAAATTGGAGAATCAAAATCCGACCGGCTCGATCAAGGACCGGATCGCGTTGTCAATGATTGAGGCGGCGGAAGAAGAAGGACAATTGCGGCCGGGCGGGACGGTGATCGAAGCAACTGCGGGCAATACTGGACTCGGCCTCGCCCTTGTCGCCGGCGCAAAGGGTTATCGCGTTGTGTTGGTCATTCCCGACAAGATGTCGCAGGAAAAAATTTCGCACGTGAAAGCGCTCGGCGCCGAAGTTGTGCTCACCCGCTCGGACGTAACGCGCGGGCATCCGGAATATTACCAAGACATGGCTGCGCGTTTGGCTGCGGAAATTCCAGGCGGCTTTTACGTCAACCAATTTGGAAATCCGGCAAACCCGGTTGCGCACGAACGCACCACTGGTCCGGAAATTTGGGAACAAATGCGGCACGATGTCGATGCAATCGTCGTCGGCGTCGGCTCCGGTGGAACGTTGACCGGGCTCGGCCGCTTTTTTAACCGCGTCAAACCGCGCCGCGGAATTGAAATGATTTTGGCCGACCCGACCGGTTCGGTTCTGTACGAATACGTTAAAACCGGACAGCTGGTGGAATCCGGCAGTTGGGCGGTTGAAGGCATCGGGGAAGATTTCATTCCCGAAATCGCGGACATGTCGCTGGTGACCGATGCGTTCGAGATCGACGATGAAGAAAGTTTCGCGATCGCGCGCGACCTCTTGCGCAAGGAAGGAATTTTCGGCGGTTCGTCGACCGGAACCTTGCTTGCCGGTGCGTTGCGATATTGCCGCCAGCAAAACCAGCCGAAGCGCGTCGTCAGTTTTGTGCCGGACACCGGAAATAAATATTTGTCCAAGATGTACAACGATTTTTGGATGGCGGAGCAGGGATTCATTCACCGGCCGCCGCACGGCGACCTGAGCGATTTGATCACCCATCGCTACGAAGCGGGCGAAGTGATCACGATTGGTCCGACCGACACCCTTCTCACCGCTTACAAGAGAATGCGTGACAGCGATGTCTCGCAGCTACCGGTCGTCGATCAAAGCGGACGCGCGGTTGGAATTATCGACGAATCCGACATTCTGGTGAAAGTGCATCGTGACTCCACGCACTTTAACGATCCGGTGAAGAACGCGATGACGGACAAACTCGAAACGCTTGCACCGACCGCGAAAATCAACGACTTGCTCGAAGTGTTCGATCGCGGCCGAGTCGCTATCGTGATGGAGGGCGACAAATTTCTCGGGCTGATCACGCGGACCGATTTGCTTTCGTATCTGCGCTTGCACATGCCGAAATCAGCCGCGCCGCGCGAGCGCGAATATTCATAAACTTTCTGTGGGGGACACTGTTAGCGTCCCATTTTTTGGGAAGCAAACTGCTTCCCCTACAGTTATCCGCGACTAAGTTAAGATCCCACATGAAGAAACAACACGAGTTCGCTACCCGCGCGATTCACGCCGGCCAGGAACCTGATCCGACAACCGGAGCGATCATGACACCGATTTACGCGACGTCGACTTACGTCCAGGAAAGCCCGGGCAAACACAAAGGCTACGACTACTCGCGCTCGATTAATCCAACCCGGCTCGCCTATGAAAAATGCATGGCTGATCTCGAAAGCGGGACGCGCGGTTTTGGGTTTGCATCGGGTCTGGCGGCGATGGCGACAATTCTCGATTTACTCGAGAGCGGCTCGCACATTGTTGTCAGCGACGATCTCTACGGCGGAACGTTTCGTTTGTTCGACAAAGTTCGGAGACAATCCGCCGGTCTCGAATTCACATATGTCGATCTTACGGACGCGTCGCGGTTCGAGAAGGCCGTCAAAACCAACACGCGGATGGTTTGGATCGAAACGCCGAGCAATCCGCTTCTGAAGATCATCGACTTGGAAGCGGTCGCGAAGATCGCGCGCGAGCACAAAATTCTTTCGGTCTCCGACAACACGTTCGCGACGCCATGGATTCAGCGGCCGATCGAGTTCGGTTTCGACATTGTCGTCCATTCGGCCACCAAATATTTGAATGGGCATTCCGATTTGATCGGCGGCGTCGCCGTGGTCGGCGATAACAAGGAGCTTGGCGATCGAATGTGGTTTTTGCAAAACTCAGTCGGGGCAATTGCCGGTGCGTTCGACAGCTTTCTTGTCCTGCGCAGTTTGAAAACGCTGGCGCTGCGAATGGAGCGCCATTGCCGGAATGCGCTCGAAATTGCGCGCTGGCTGGAAGAACAGCCGCAGGTAAAATCAGTCAGTTATCCCGGATTGAAGTCCCATCCACAACACGATCTCGCCCGCACCCAAATGCGCGGCTTTGGCGGAATGGTCACGATCGTTTTGAAAACCGATCTCGCCGGGACAAAACGATTTCTCGAAAACACGAGTCTCTTCTCGCTCGCGGAAAGTTTGGGCGGCGTTGAGAGCCTGATCAATCATCCCGCGCTGATGACCCACGCTTCGGTGCCGAAAGAAAAACGCGAGGAGCTGGGCATTGGCGATTCGCTGGTTCGATTGTCCGTCGGGGTCGAAGATCTGCGGGATTTGATCGACGACCTCAAAACCGCACTGGAAGCAGTCTGAACGGAGGACGGGCATCCTGCTTGTCT
>DATFXN010000072.1:0-5247 GCA_035315805.1 Chthoniobacterales bacterium | reverse complement strand
AAAACGCCCAACGCGCAATGCCCAATCAAAAATCCGCAACACGAAGGTAATCGGATTTACCGGTCCGGGTGGCGCTGGCAAAACCACGCTGATTGACGAGCTAGTGCTGCGTTTTCTCAATCAGAATCCAAAAGGAAAAATCGCGATTTTGTCACACGATCCAAGCGTGATTGGCGAAGGGGCATTACTTGGGGACCGAGCAACGATGATCAATTCGCAAAATGATCGCGTGTTCATGCGGAGCATGGCGACACGTGGCCAGGCCGGCGGCCTTTCCCCCGCGACGCATGATTGTCTGACCCGACTTGCTCGCTCTGGCTTCGCTTACGTCATCATCGAGACAGTGGGCACGGGCCAGGAGGCGATGCCGTTTCAGAAAAATGGAATCGTCGATGAGACTGTTCTGGTGATGAACCCAGACTATGGCAGCCGGTTGCAGTTGCAAAAAATCGTAATGCTCGATCTTGCCGATATCGTGGTGGTAAACAAAAGCGATTTGCAACGTGCCCGCACTGCCCACAGCGAAATCGAGCAACGTCTGGATCAAAATCGGCGCAATCAGCGGCTGGTCGATACTGTTGCAAAACGGCATCGTGATCCTGGCGTGGACGAATTATTCGCGCTAATTTCGAAAGGATAAAAATGAGCAAGCTTGGACAGGTTGTTGAGTCGATTGAGAAGTACAACAAATTCGTTCTCGATCAGGTGAAACGCGCGCGAAGCGACGGGCAATTCGGGCGCGACCTGGTCGGCCGGTGGAACGACATGAAGGCGAAAATTCCAGTGACGCGGACGCCGACTGGGATTCCATTGCCACGTCTGGCGTTGCCCGAGATCGATGAACCGGGCGAGATCGCGCGCTATCTCTTCGGTGAAGGATTGCCTGGTGAATTTCCGTATCTTAACGGCGCTTATCGCGAGATGTATCTCGAACCGATTCGCGAGGTCGAAAGCCTTGCGAAAAACGGCCACGCGAAAAACGGCAAACCGGCAAAGAAAATTGCGCCGGCGGAGGAGCCGACTCGATTGTTTTCCGGTCTGATGCTCGCTGAGGACACCAACGAGCGCTTTCACTTTTTGACCGCCCATCAGCGCACGCAACGGCTCAGCACAGCGTTCGATGGCCCCACTTTGTATGGCATCGATAGCGACGCTGATGGCGTCTTCGGAAAAATCGGTGAAGGCGGAGTTGCGATCGACACAGTCGAAGACATGGTCCGGCTTTACGACGGATTCGATCTCGGATCGCCGAATTTTTCCGCATCGATGACGATCAGCGGGCCGGCGCCGATCATCATGGCGATGTACATCGCGGCTGCGAAGCGGCGCTTCGGTCCAAGTGTTGTTCCGAAACTTCGCGGGACAATTCAGGCCGACATTTTCAAGGAAATTCAGGCGCAGAACGAAACCATTTTCCCGATTGAGCCGTCGCTACGTTTTCTCACCGATATGGTCGAGTTCACGACACACCAAATGCCGCGCTGGTATCCAATATCGATCAGCGGTTATCACATCGGCGAAGCTGGATCGACGCCCGTGCAGCAGGCTGCTTACACACTGTCGAATGGGTTCGCTTACGCCGAAATGTTCGCTGCACGCGGAATTCCAGTCGATCAATTCGGCCCACGATTGTCGTTTTTCCTGGATTGCGGTCTCGATGCCGAATACATCGCGCTTGCGCGTGTGTCGCGCCGGATTTGGGCAATCGGAATGCGCGACTGCTTCGGCGCCGGGCCAAAAGCGCAGCTTTACAAATTGCATATTCAAACAAGCGGGCGCTCGCTCATTGCGGCCGAATTCAAAAATAATCTGACGCGAACCGCCGCGGAGTTGGTGCTCGCTTACATGAATGCGACCAACTCATGTCACTCGAATAGCGCGGATGAACCGTTCACGACGCCCAGCGAAGAATGGATTCGGCTTGCCGCGCATGGTCAGGCGATTTTGCTCGAAGAGTCAGGAATGTTTAAGCACACCATGAACATGTTGAGCGGCTCGCCCGGCATGAAGGCGGTCGAGCGCGCGGTCGAGGCGGCGATTCTCGACGAATTTCGCGAAATCGAACGCCTCGGCGGAGTGTTGGCGGCCGTGGAGGAACGTTATCAACGCAGCCAGATCCAAAATGCCGCACATCGTTACGAGCAACAGATCTACGACGGAACTCGGCCAATCATCGCGTTGAACAAATACCGCAATGGCGGCGATGACGTTCCGGAAGTGAAACTGGTGCGCACGCCGCGAAAGAAGCAGCAGTTGCAAGTCGATCGGCTCGCGACATTCAAAAAGAAAAACGCGGATAAAGCCAAGCGAGCATTGGATAAACTCGCTGATGTTGTTGAACGCGGTGAGAACTGTTTCCCGATGCTGCTCGAAGCCGCGGAAGTCTGTTCGTTAGGCCAAATCACTGGCCGCTTGCAGGAAGTGGTCGGACGTTTTCGGCCGATGGTATAACTCGATGCAGGCCAACCTCGGTTGACCCGGCCCAAACTCGATCTGATCAATTTCCGAAAGCTTAATTTCAGGCCGGCTACTTCTGACAATGCGGACAAAACCATGCGGTGCGTCCGCCGATGGTCGCTGACTTAAGTGTGCTCCCGCAGCGGGGACATTTCCCACCTTTGCCACGATGCGGTAGCAGCCAAGATTGTGGCATCTGATTCGTATCGGCTTTCGCAGCGATCGCCTTTCGCAAGACGTAGTGAGTGGCCTGCGAGATTTTTGTGAGGGCTTTATCGTTCAGGCGAGCGATTTCGGTCGCGGGATGAATCCGCGCGCGGAAAAGAATTTCGTCCGCATAGAGGTTGCCAATGCCTGTGATGAATCGCTGGTTCATCAAAACCGATTTTACTGCGCCACGATGTTTGCCCAGTATTTTTCTGAATACCTTGAGATCGATTTTGAGTGCGTCTGGCCCCAGCGCGTGCTTTTCCAGAAATCCATCGACATCCTTCAGCAACCCGATCTGGCCGAACTGGCGTTGATCGTCGAACGCCAGACGATGGTTGTTGCCGAAAACAAAGATCACTCGTGCATGCCGCGGCGCACGTTCGTCGTTCTTGAAATAATGCAGCGACCCGGTCATGCCGAAGTGCAGTCGCAACCAGATCGCGCCATCCACGCGTACAAACAGATGTTTGCCATGACGCCGAGTCGATTCGAAGCGACGCCCTTTCAATCCACGCGCAAGCTCCCGCACTGTAACTTCTTTCAAAACGTACTTGTTCCGCACATCGACGTCGTCAATTCGCTGATGCAACGATGTGCGGTCGAGGTATCGCTTGAATATTTCAACCTCCGGTAACTCTGGCATGGCTGACTGAAAGCTTGAGATTTGAATTTGCCACGGAACTCGGAGCTTATGAAATGACGTCGACCGATTCCGTAGAAAGATTCATCAGACTGTTAAGGGAATCGCCATCTGGCGCGATCTTTAATCCGTGGTGGCAGGTCGACCAACAATACGATGTTGTCCGCAGCACGCCGATTATCCGAAGAAAGCAATTAGCGGCTTATCTTCGCAGCCGGCTCGGCAAAACAAAACTGGCTCTGATTGGTGAAGCGCTCGGTTATCGCGGCGGCCATTTCAGCGGCATCCCCATGACCTCTGAGCGAATCCTGCTGGGAAAAAAGAAAAACGACGGGATTGGACCGGAACACGTTTTCTCAAGCATCAAGGCACAGCGAACAAGCAAGCGTGAACAATGTCCGGATGGCTTTTCCGAGCCGACGGCTACGATTGTATGGAGTTCCCTGCTCAAGCTTGGCCTGAAACCAGAGGAATTCGTGCTCTGGAATGCGTTCCCGTGGCATTCATTTGATCCGCATCGCGGCATGTTGAGCAATCGAATGCCGACGAAAAGAGAACGATCCCGAGGACTACAGGCGCTCGAAGCTTTTCTCGATCTCTTTCCATGCGAGGAAATCGTCGCGCTTGGCAACATTGCCGCCTCCCAACTGAAGGAACTTAACGTCGAATGCCATCGTATTCGTCATCCCGCTTCCGGCGGTGCTAAACTTTTTCGCCAACAAATTACCAAGATCGTGAACGAAATCGACTAGCCGCGTTCCGAGGATATCGAATTATTGGCCACGACAGATTGCTCATCGGCTAAGCGCAAAAGAATCGCCTTCACAGTGTCTTTGACAGAAGTCATCGTTGAAACGCTAATTAAATCAGGCCCAAGCTCGGATGGCGGCTCGTAAGTCGCAGCCAACTTGTCGAAGTCTTCAAGGCGCGCATCCGAGACTTCGGTGCTCTTCTCATCGCGACTGCTCAGCCGCTTTTTCACCTCGCTGGGTTCGACCGCCAGTTCTACGAACTGAAATGGCACGTTCGCTTTCTTGCATTCGTCGCCGAGAAATTTACGAAGCGCGTGTGTGGAGAAGGTGGCGTCAAGAATGACCCCGCTGTGAGCTCGAACCAAGCGAGGTCGACGCCCTCGGCTACAACCGATAGCGGCCAAGCCGTCTCCAACGAGATTCCTGTAAGTTTTTTGCGACATTCGCGCCGAATAGATCTTGTCGCGCAACTCTGACGGCGTTCGTCGAGTGAGCGGAACGCCGGCAAGTGTCTTGCGAATTTTGTCCGAAGAAAAGACCGGCCAATTCAACTCGCTGCCGAGTTGTTTCGCGATGGTGCTCTTGCCCGTGCCCACCCTACCCATCACGACAAGGATCAACGGCTCCGAGCCGGCGATGACATACCGAAGCGCGAGATGAAAATACCGGGCTGCTTGTTTCTCGTGCTCGCGTGGATTTTCCGTTTCTTTCTCTGTTGCCTGAATGCTTTCAACTTTTCCGCGAACGAAGGCCCGATAGCACTTGTAGAAATTCGCAATTCTCAACATTCCACCATCGTCCAAGTGACGCGCTGCATTTCGGAGAAAGATATTTCCCAAGTCGCTTCGGTCTTCAAAATCAAAATCCATCGCCAGAAAGGCGAGATCGTTGGCGATGTCGATTAAGCGAAATCGATCGTTAAACTCGATACAATCGAAGATGGAGGTCGCTTCCGGAGTGAGATGAACGTGATCGAGACGCAAATCGCCGTGGCAATCGAGAATCCGGCGCTGCTGAATGCGCTCGCGAAACAACTTTTCATTCACCGCATAGAATTGATTTGTGTAATGGCGAATCGCCTCGAAGGCGGCAGGCGAAATTGTTTCGCCAATAAAAGGCTCGACCTGCGTGAAATTTTCGTCCGTGCTGATTTTTAACTTTTCAGGTGTGCCCCATTGCTCGATCTCA
>DATFXN010000071.1:0-9343 GCA_035315805.1 Chthoniobacterales bacterium | reverse complement strand
GGCAATCGATATTTTTCTTTCCGGCACGCGCCGCGAGGAACTGCTGCTCCAACCGTGGGAGTTGGAGAAAATTAATCTCATTCGTCGCGGTCTCGCCGGCCACAAACCGGAGGAAGCGATTCAGCGTCTGCTCATGTTCGTAAAAAAATTCCCGACCAACACGCAGATGTTGAAAGAAATTCCCGGCTAACAAGCGCCAAACATAGCCCGCTTAGTCATATCACCCCGGTGAATTGGTTTTGTCTTGCGCACGCTCTCATAAATGGCGGTTTTGAGAATCTGCGGGTCAGCGTCGACAAACATCAGCGCCGATCAGTCCCAGCGTATGCGCTTTTGGCCTGGCCGATCCGATTGATGAGTCGAGCAGTCCACCGGCGCGACTTAAAAAAATATCGCTCCATGTCGGAAAAAACTCCTTGGGCGGTTCGAATGATGAATTCTCGTGATCTTTTACTTGGGCGAACTTTAATCGTAACAGCCACCAAACCGCATGAGTGAACCAGCAGAGGTAGCGTGGGAAGTTCTGCCACCGGAAAAGCAACAAGCCCGCAGTTCGGTCGAAGGCGTTTTCAAGATTGTCTCGCTCGTGATGGATCGATTGATTCGGATTCCAGGATTGAAAAAACGGCTCGGCCTCAATCCAATTGTCGATCTTGTTCCCGGGTTCGGCGACATCGCCGCCGCTTTGGTTTCAGTATCGGTCCTCGTTTACGGTATTCGCCGAGGCATTCCGAAAATCGTACTTGGCCGAATGGCGCTGAATGTCTTGATCAACGAAGTCGTCGGCCTCATTCCAGGCATTGGTTCTGTGTTCGCGTTTTGGTTTCAGGCGAACACTCGAAATTACGAAATGGTTCGCGGGCACATTGACAGTCCAGGTCGCTCCACTCGAGGGGACAAAATTTTCGTCGCCGTGATTCTCGGCTTGGTCGTGGTTGTGATCCTCGGCGGCATTTTCGGAACATTCCTGATGCTCCGCGAGTTCGCCAAGTTGCTCACCGGCGGTTAGTTGATATGAGCCTTAACATTTCGCTCGTAGAGCGAATGGATCGTGTCTCGCGCCGCGCGATATTCTTTTGCGAATAGATCGGCATCCGCATAATCAAGTCGCTTTGCCAATTTCTTCTGTTCCTCTGTTGTCACCGGCAAACGGGAAACGTTTTTGTTTTCGAATCGTCGTAGCGCAGTTTCGATTCGTCTCAGCAAATTGTAGCTTTGAATGGCATGGTTGACGTCCGGCTCTGGAATCACGTTGTTTGTCTGCAACGCGCCCAGCGCCTTTTCCCAATTCTGTTCCCAAATCCCCGAACGCATTTGCAAGGCTTGGACCAGAAACTCGGCTTCGATTATTCCGCCGCTCCCCGTTTTGAAGTCGAGAAACTCAGACCCACTGCTACGGTCGCGCTGAATTCGCTCAAGCATGTTGTCGATTTTGGCAAAGAGATCCGGCCGTTTGCCTACCTCTCGCCAAATCGGTTGCGCGATCTCGATGTAACTGTTTTGCTCCGGCCCACTGATTGGCCGCGCGCGCGTTAGCGCGTGAATTTCCCAAAGCTGCGCGCGATCTCGATAATAGGATTCGTAGGTCGTGAGTGGCGCGACGAGCGGTCCTGGTTCGCCGTCTGGCCGAAGGCGGGCGTCTAGTGACGCGATATTGCCTTCGCTGCTCGGCTCGGCCGCGGCGACGAACAACTGCTGGGCTGCGCGCGTATCCTCACCGACGAAGATTACATCCAGGTCTGCGCCATAATTGACTTCTGCCCCACCGAACTTCCCGAGTGCGACGATGGTCAAACTTTCGCCACCCGAGAGCCTGTTCGTAAAGAGGAGGCAGGCTTCCGCCAGCTCGGACAGTTCCCGAAAAATGATCGACGGTCTAGCGACCTCGAGAATGTCGCGCATGATGATTCGCAATGTTTGCCGTTGTCGATAAGCGCGAATCGGATCGAGATTTGTTGAACTGCTTCCAAAAGATTCGAGACGGGCAAAATGTTCGGCGATTGAGCGCGGCTGGTTGAAACTCTTATCGCGGGTGATTTCCTCGAGCAATTGCGGGCGCCGAATCAGCACGTCCGCCGCAAATCGACTCCGGTCGAACGTCCTTGTTACCAACGCCAGCAGCGTTGGGTTGCTCGCGAGCAGTTCGAAGATCAATCCGCGCAACCCATATGCTTCGACGAAGCGGACAAACCGGTTGAGGGTTCCGTCGGGATCTGCAGCCTTTGCGAGTTGGTCCAACAGGGCGGGCTGTAGTTTACGGAAAACTTGCTTGGTCCGCGGGGCAACATGTGAGGCGGAGGTCGGTTTCAATAAATCAGCCAGCGACCGGGCCGCCGAGCTTTCATCTTTGAAGAAACTTAGATCGGCGCTGGCGGCGAGCGTCGATTTTATCGAAACGACGCGATCGAACACTGAACGGACCGTGCGCATCTCCTCCTTGAGCGATGCGAGAAATTCGTCCGTTGAAGAAAAATCGAGACTCCGCGCAAGCCGATTGAGTGCTGCCAGGTCGCGCGGAATAGTATGGATTTGTTGCTCGGCTTCGATTTGGAGACGGTGCTCAACTCTTCGCAGGAACCGGTAAGCCCCATCCAGATCGACAACTTCCTTGTGTGGAATCAATTCCAGCCGCGAGAGTGCACGCAGTGCATCGAGCGTGCTCGTCTCGCGCAAGAAGATATGCCGCCCGCCGTGAATGAATTGCAACGTCTGAACCACGAACTCGATCTCGCGGATTCCGCCGCGTCCTAGCTTCACGTCACGTTCCAGCGCGTCCGACCGGATCACATCGCGTTCGATTCTGCGTTTGATGTTGGCAATTTCTTCGAGCAGGTCAGGTGTCGGGCTGCGCGGATAAACGAAAGGCTGATGCTGCCGCAGAAATTCATAGGCCAACTCGCGGTCGCCAGCGATTCCGCGCGCTTTGATCAGCGCGATCCGCTCCCACGTTTCGCCAAAACCGGCATAATAGTTTTCCATGCTTTCGAGCGAGCGCGCCAATGGTCCGGCTCCGCCTTCCGGGCGCAAGCGAAGGTCGATTCGAAACAATGCCCCCTCCGGATCGCGCGTGGAGAATGTTTCCAGAATTTTTTCGGCGAGGCGATTAAACCATTGGTGATAAGAAAAGCGCGGTGAGAGGTCTCCTTCCTCGCTGTAAAGAAAAATGAGATCGACGTCGGAGCTGTGGTTGAGCTCACGGCCACCCAGTTTGCCGAGGGCGAGAATGGCAAAGTGAGCACCGGGCGATCCCGATGTCTCGCGAAGCTTTGCATTCCAATGTCGATAAACCTCGCGCACACAAATCTCCGCGATCTGTGACAACTCGGTGGTCGTTTCTTCGAGCGCGGCCGCGTTCGCCAGCTCGCGCAGCGCGATCCGTGTCATCTCTCTGTTTTTCCAACGCCGAAGAGCCCGGAAATTGATTGCGGCTACATTGCTCTCTACCATCCGCTGAAGTTCGCCGGCCATTGCGATGTGATCGCGAGCTTGCAGGCAAATTTCCGGCTGCGCGAGCCAGAGCAGGAGATGGGGGTTCTGGACGATCCGCGACGAACAAATGCTTGAGAGCGCGAAAAAATGAAGCAACGCGGCTTCGCCGAGAGGAAACTTTTTAATGAACTCCGGCAGTGGGCCCACGGCTTGGGGCCAGATGCCGTTCAATTGAATTAACGTGGTTTCGACCTGCGCCGGATTAAATGAAATCGCTGCTTTCTCTTTAATCCAGCTCGTTCTTTGCATTGGGCGTAAGATACACCTTTGGAATGATGCGACACTTGTCACGCCGGAGCCTCGGCGTAGGCGGATGTCGCCGCTTTCTCAAGCGCGGACACCTCCGCGTACTCCAGATCTACCGCACTTGCGACCGTGCTGAAAATTTCTCGCGTGTCTGGGCGAGAACACGACGTTCGCTCCGGGTCAGGCTTTGCATGCCTTTGCGTGAAATCTTTTCCAACAACGGATCGATTTCTTGTGCGATGAATTCGGCCGACGTCAGCCGCTCGATGCGTTCGGCAGCTTCACGCCGTCGCAGCCATAAGCGCCGCAGCCACGATGCGTGTCCGAAACCGAGCAGATTTGCGTAAAGCCAGCCAGCCGCCAGTCCACCTGGAATTGCGCTGTGAATTACTGGTCCGTGCCGATCGATTACCAGCATCGCCAGACTCAGGAGGAAGATCACACTAGCGATCTGCCTGGCGTTGACGCGAAATGACAAACGCCACACGCGCCATGCGATCAGGTCCAGCTCGGGAAGAATGGTTGAGTAAGCGATCACGACCGCGGCCACGCCACCGCTGGCTGCGTACAAAAGCGTCTCGGCTGGCATCAGGAACAGATGCCCGAGCTCACCGCCGATCGCGCCGCTCAAGAATAAATAGAGGAAGTGCCGCTGGCCGAGAATCGATTCGATGTCGCGTCCGAGAATATAGAGCACCAACACATTTCCTAAGAAGTGCCAGGGGTTTCCACATAGCAGCATTGCAGTCACGAACTGCCATGCGTAAGCGTCCTGAACGCCGTTTTTGCTGAGGGCGAGATAGTCGTGGACGAAGCCGGGCTCAAACGCATCGAGGAAAAATTGCGTGATCAAAGCGGCCACGCTCAGGACGATCAGCGCCAGCAGGACGACGGGCCTGCTTTCTTTCCACGGCCGCGCGAACAATGATGGTTTTCCTCGCGACAGCCGCACCTTCCAAGAGTAGCGCAGTGCAATTTTTTTGTCAGGAGATTTCCGGGCTACAAGCTTCCACTTACTTCGGCACTAGAACGCGGAGTGAACGTTCTTCAAGGCTGAATTCGACGGGACAGCTGCCAACCACCTCACCGTCGAGCTCGACCGGCACCGATTGGTTGCTTTCCACCCGTATTCGCCGGGTTTGAAAATATTCGATCTCCGGGACGCGAATATCGGAGCTAAACACGACATCCTGCAGATATCTGATAATCTCGAGATAACCGAGGCTCTTGAAAACGATCACGTCCAGAAGGCCATCGTCGATCACGGCATGTTTAAAAAATGGAAACGGTCCCCCGTAGAGGCGACCATTGCCTACCAGAACAAACGATCCTTCCGTAATAGGTGCCTCTTCCGAATCAATGAAGAGACGTGGCGGTTGGCGAGCCGCGATTTGCGCGGCGGAGATCAAATAACTGAGCGGTCCAAAATTTCTCTTTAATTGGCTGCTTGTTTCTTTGACCACTTGAGCATCAAGCCCAACGCCTGCGAGCTGAACAAAAAATTTCTGGTTCGCCTTCGGCAAATCGACTGCGCGCGTGCTGTCACTTTGAACGATGTTCCAACAAAGCTCGAGATCGTGCACGGGCAACCCAAGCTCGGTCGCGAAGACGTTCATCGTCCCGATTGGCAGAAGGCCGAGAGTGACCTTCGTTCCAGCAAGGCCATTGACAACCTCGTTGATGGTGCCGTCGCCGCCTGCGGCGACAATTTTCTCGTAGCCTTCTTCGACGCCGCGTCGCGCTATTAGTTCAGCTTCGCCAGTCCGGGTCGTGACGCAGAAGGCGCAATCTCGCGCCAGCGCCTGCACTTTAGTGCCTTTTCGCAGGGCGCGCTCGCTGTGCGCAGCCGGGTTAAGGATGATCAGGGTATCCTTCATCTCAAAACGGTTCCGGTTTCATCTTTTCTTCAAACATGGCGTGGGTAACTTCTTCGGGTGCAAAAACTCGGCCGCCTCGCGGTGATTTTTATTGGCGGTTTGTCAATCCTGGGTGCGGCCTCCTTTCTCGCGCTTAATTTGTATGTGCAATCTCAGGGGACACAAGCCAGGATCGAGCAGGAACTTCGCCAGCGGTTTGGCGCGAACTTAAAGATCGGACGCATCAGCGTCACGCCGTGGAGCGGCTTGAAACTCAGCGACATCACGATTGCGCAGGCGACCGGTGGCCGGAGCGGTAATTTTCTGGAAGCAAAAGATTTCGGACTCCGAGTAGCTGTGTTTTCTCTTTTTTCCAGGCGGTTGATGATCAAAGAGGTGTCGCTGGTCCAGCCAAGCGTTGTTTGGCCGCAGAACGCCGATGGCAAGTGGCGGTTGCCGGATTTGCGGCGTAAGCGGTCAGAAGAAATGCCACCGATCAGTCCACAGGCGGAGAATCTTTCTCCTGAGGAGACAGAGACTCCTCCGGAACAGGTTGCTGCGACACCGGCCACTCGGCCAGCGTCTGCGCTCGACCGGAAACTGGGTGCGTCGGCCGCATTTATTTCCGAAATCCACAAGGTGAGCCTGACCGAGGGCAATTTTCGCTTTCTCGATCGCGCCAATGAGCCGGTGGCAAATTTCGAGGGCGTGGGCTTCCGGGCGGCGATTAATAATGTTTCTGCCGTAAAGGGAAATGCGCGCGTAGCAAAAGTTTCGTTGCGCGACCGCTTCTTTCTTCAGCAGTTGCGGTCACCGTTGCGATATGATGCGAACGGTCTCGACCTCGCGCAGATTTCTGCCCGATTGGGCGGCGGAGATATAACCGGCCGCTTCACAATGCAGCCAGAAACGGAAGAATCCCCATTTCAGATCGAACTGAAGTTCCGCGGCGTCGAAGCGGATCGGATTATTATTGAAGCAGGCGGGCCCAGTGGAGTTCTGCAGGGAAAACTCGAAGGCAGTTTGCATACGGAAGGAAAAACCACCGACTCGGATGCGCTCGCTGGAAGCGGCGAAATCTTTTTACGCGACGGTCAGCTCCGGCAATTCAATCTGCTGGTTTCGCTCGGGCAGCTTCTTCAAATCGAAGAGCTCACCCAACTGCATCTTGAACAGGCAGAGGCGAAATATCATCTCGCGCCCGGAGTTGTGACGATCGACGAACTAGTTTTGCGCTCCCAAAATATTCGCCTCTCTGCTACAGGGACAGTCAGTTTTCGGGGGAAACTTCATTTGAGTTCGCGGCTTGCGATCAACGAAAAAGTCCGCGACCAGCTCTTCAAACCGCTCCGCGCAAATTTTCAGCCGACCGAAGAGCCGGGTTATTCAGCGGTGGATTTCGAACTGACTGGAACGCTCGAACGGCCCAAGACGAACCTGCTCGAAAAGGTGGTCGGACGCGATCTGAAGGATTTAGTGAACAGTTTCTGGGGCGGCGGAAAAGCTGACAAGTCGAAGAAGAAAAAGGGCGCGCCAAAAGAGACGGACGAATCGACGCCGCCAGCGAGTCCAGGGGTGACCGCATCGCCACCCGCGCCGGGTCCGTCTCGCTCGCCATGAGAGTGATCGCCGGTCGTGCCGGCGGCGTTCATCTCGTTTCGCCGAAGAATGGCGTGCGCCCAACAATGGATCGCGTGAAAGCGGCGATGTTCTCCAGTCTCGGCGAGGTCGTGATCGGCGCGCGCGTTCTCGACCTCTTTGCCGGCACCGGCGCGCTTGGGATCGAAGCACTCAGCCGCGGTGCTACCTTCGCTCTTTTCGTTGAAGAAGATCGACAGGCGATCGCGGCGATTGAAAAAAATCTCTCCAAAACGGGACTGGCCGGGCGGATCCGGCAGCAGGAGGCTTTTAGCTTTCTAAAGAATGCGTCCCCGACCGGGGACAAGTTCCAAATCGTCTTTGCCGACCCGCCCTACCAGAAATTGAAATCGGGCGAACGATTTACGGACAAACTTTTGCATAACGAGAGATTGCCGCGCCTGCTTGAGAGTGACGGAATTTTTGTTTTGGAAAAGAACCCCAGGGAAGCGATCCCTGAAATCACGTTGTGGCGCCTGATTCGCCGGAAAAAGTACGGCGCGACTGAGGTTGTCTTTCTGTCGCCAATTCGCGAATGATTCGCTTTCTCTACAACTTGCTTTGGCCGCTCGGGTTGCTGTTTTTTCTGCCGAGTTATTTAGTCAAAATGGTTCGGCGAGGAAACTATCGCCGCAAATTCGGGCAGCGCCTGGGAATTTATGGTCGCGATGTTCGCGCGCGTCTGTCGAAGCGAAGATCGACATGGTTGCACGCTGTGAGTGTTGGCGAAGTCGGGGTCGCATTAAAACTGGCTCATCAGTTGCGGCGATTGCAGCCGGATCTGTTTTGCGTGCTCACAACGACGACTACAACCGGCTTCGCCTTCGCCGAGAGGAATGCGCCGAACTGGATCGAGGTCATGTACAATCCGCTCGACTTTTGGCCGATCATGCGCCGCGCCTTCGCGATGATCAGACCGCACGCGATCATTCTGGTTGAAGCGGAAGTGTGGCCGAATCTCGTGGCCGAAGCGCGCGCTCGGAAAATTCCCATCGCTCTGGCCAACGCGCGCTTGTCACCACGCTCAGAAAAGCGGTTTCGGATGTTTCGCAGCTTGGTCGCACCGACCCTTCGTCTGCTCGACGCGATCTGCGTTCAAAATTCTGAAGAGGTTGAGAGATGGAAAGCACTCGGGATTCCTGCGGTGAGCATTCATCACTTTGGCAGTATTAAGTACGATCCCGAGAACGTGGAAATCGACCCGGATCTGCCGCGCGAGATTCTGGCCGGCTTTGGTTTGGAAAAGCGCACGGTGATTTTTGGCGGCAGCACACACAGCGGAGAAGAAAAAGTCCTGGCCGAGGTATTCCGCGCTTTGAGAACGGAGTTTGTTGATTTGCTCCTGGTACTCGCGCCGCGACACACCGAACGGATTGGTGAGATTCGGCGCGAGATCGAAGGAATTGGTTTTCGTATCGCACTTCGAAGTCAATCAACTCTGCCCGATCCGCTTCTCGATTGCCTGCTTATCGATTCGACCGGTGAGTTGCGCCACTGGTACGGCGTTGCCACCGTCGCCTTCATCGGGAAAAGTTTGCTGGCCCGCGGCGGGCAGAATCCAGCCGAAGCGATCATCGCCGGGAAACCGGTTTTGTTTGGTCCTCACATGGAAAACTTCGCGGTGTTGGCAGACGCCCTCGTGAACCAGGGCGGCGCGGCGCGGATAAACTCCGCGACGGAACTGCGGCGAGCGGTGAGCAGTCTCCTGGCCCATCCAAATGATCGCGAAAAGATGGTGGAGAACGCGCGCAAAGTGTTGGATAAACATCGCGGCGCGACCGCGCGCACGGCGCGACTGATCGTCGATCTTACACGCGCGCGCTAAAAGAAGGCGCGAAGTTGCCTTGCGGCTATCGAATGGAATATTGGACGCCTTCTCTGACCCTATCGTCTAGCCTGGCTCAGGACATCGCCCTTTCACGGCGGTAACACGGGTTCGAATCCCGTTAGGGTCGCTTCCATCGTAAATCGTAGGCGAACAGCCGGAACTGTAAGTAAAACTGTAAGTACCGCGACTTTCGGTAACTGTAGATTTTAAACCTGGCGGTGCTCTCAGAAACATTCTATAGCTGATGCGCTTTCGCGTAGTCCCCCGGTTGCAACGCGAGTATTCT
>DATFXN010000070.1:0-3966 GCA_035315805.1 Chthoniobacterales bacterium | reverse complement strand
ACAGCACGGCTCCGATAATCAACGTGATCATAGAAGCGTTCCGCGAAGGATGAACAGAGCGACGTTGAAATAAATTACCAACCCCGTCACATCGACCAGTGTCGCGACAAATGGGGCCGATGATGCCGCTGGATCAAGACCGCATCTGCGCAGCAAGAATGGAAGCATTGCTCCACTTAAGGTTCCCCACAGCACTACCCCCACCAACGCGACACCGACTGTCAACGCAACCAGCCAATGGTACTTACCGTAGTCGAATATGTGCAAGTACTGCCACAGCGTAATCCGGAAGAAACCGATGATCCCTAGAATGAGGCCCAGAGCTAATCCCGACAGTAATTCCTTTCGGACAACGCGAAACCAGTCCCGCAAACTCAATTCACCGAGAGCCATCGCGCGAATTACAAGCGTGGTGGCCTGTGATCCGGAGTTGCCGCCGCTGGAAATGATTAACGGCAAAAACATCGCCAGAATCGCAGCTCTTTCGATTTCGCTGTTGTAGCCCTGCATCGCTGTGGCAGTCAGCATTTCACCTAGAAATAGAATGATCAGCCAGGTGGCACGTTTCTTAACCATTCGCAGAAAAGGTATCGTCGTG
This sequence comes from Chthoniobacterales bacterium, assembly GCA_035315805.1. Lineage (GTDB taxonomy): Bacteria > Verrucomicrobiota > Verrucomicrobiia > Chthoniobacterales > UBA10450 > AV40. Next base: position 3,368 of record DATFXN010000070.1, on the reverse strand, counting down.
TACGGCTCATCGAGTGCCTCCATGCCGCCGATTTTTTGGATGTCTTCGGTCGCTTCCTGTTCGGCGACGTCGAGCATGTCGTCGACAGTCACAATCCCGAGAAGGACGCCGTTTGAGTCAACAACGGGCAGCACGGTGCGATCATATTTGCGGAACATGTTCAGCGCATCCTGTTGAGAATCCGTCACGTTTAACGTGACAAACGTCTTTTGCATTAAATCGCGCACGGCCGAGGTAAGGGGCTTCAAGAGAAACTCCCGCATCCGGATGTCATCGATAAGCTTGCCGCGATCATCGACCACATAAATCACGTTGAGCGTCTCGCTGTCCTGGCCATACGAGCGGATGTAATCGAGCACTTCTTGCACGGTCCAATCTTCCTTCACCGCGATGAAGTCCGGCGTCATCAATCGGCCGACGCTATCTTCCGGGTAACCGAGCAGCGCAGTCGCTACGCGGCGTTCCTCCGGCGTCAGGAATCGAATCAACTTTCGTGCGGCATCGCTCGGCAATTCCTCGAGCAGCGCCGTGCGATCGTCCGGCGCCATTTCGTTCAGGATGCCTACCACCTGTTCGTGCGCCATGGCGCGGAGTAATTGCTGCTGTTCCTCAATGCCGATGTATTCGAAAACGTCGGCCGCCAAATCGTGCGGCAACACCCGAAAGATGATCACCTGTTCGTCTTCCGGCAGATCGAGAATCACTTCAGCCACGTCAGCCGGCGGCCATTCACGAAACACTTCACGTAGCGCAGCGAAATCTCGCGCTTCGATCATGCTCCTGATTTCCGGCTCTAGGATCTTCCCGACCACGTGGCGTTTCTAACACTCGCGTTTGCCTAAAGCAACGACCCGCGGAGGCTTCTTTAAAACGTAACAAGGCGGCGGCCTTCGTCGTTAGCTGTGGTCTTCTGCACTTGGCAATTGCCGGAAACGCTCCAAAATGAAGGTAATGCCTGCAGTTCTTACAGCTCCAATAATTTCGCTCGAGACCGGCGACGATCACATTTGCGTGCTCACATTCGATCGTCCCGACTCGGGCGCTAACATTTTCGACGCCGCAACTCTCGATGAGTTGAATGAGCACCTTGATGACGTCGAAAACGACACTTCGATTCGCGGCTTGGTTATTACGTCGGCAAAGAAGTCGATCTTTGTTGCAGGCGCGGATCTGAAAACCCTGTTACAAGCGGCGAAAACCGGCGAAATGCGTGAGTTTATTGAGCGCGGTCAACAGGTCTTCAATCGGCTCGCGGATTTAAGGGTTCCAACAGTCGCCGCAATCCATGGTGCGTCGGCGGGAGGCGGCTACGAAGTTGCGCTCGCGTGCGATTATCGCGTCGCATCAGATGATCCAGCCACGCGAATCGGTTTGCCCGAAACGGGCCTGGGTCTTCTTCCCGCCTGGGGCGGTTGCACACGATTGCCGCGGTTGATCGGCGCTGAAAACGCAGCTGAAGTGATTTTGAAAGGGAAACTGTATTCTGCTCAGGAGGCTTTGAACATCGGACTCGTCGATGAAATTGCTTCGCGCGATCAGCTTATCGATGTAGCTAAGAAAAAATTGCGCGATGGGAAACGCAAACTGGAGAGCGGAGCTCCTGCGACGCCGGGCTCGCAGGAGCTCGCCCCTCCAAAGTCAGGCGGAAACCCTGCGCTCGAACGTGCATACGATATCGTTAATAAGACCCAGTCGATTTCGCCCCATGAATCGTTGCGGTTGGAGCTGGATGGGATTGTGGATTTAGGCAAGACGGAATCGACGCAAAATCTGATTCGCAATTTCTTCCTCGCGGAGAAATACAAGAAGGGAACGTCGCGAACGCAGCCTGAAAAAATTGTCCACGCAGCGGTGATTGGCGCGGGTGTAATGGGCTCCGGCATTGCACAATGGCTCAGCTCCTGTGGCGTCACTGTGATCCTGCGCGACGTCGCGCGCGAACAGATCGATCGCGGGTTGGCGAACATTGAAAAAGTCTACTCCGACGCGGTCAAGCGTGGCTTTATGAGCGAGGAAAAGGCGAAACAGGGTCGCGCCCGGATTTGTGGTTCCACCGCGCCGATGGAATTGCGCGATGTGCAATTCGTGATTGAAGCGGCTTCTGAGAAGAAGGAGATCAAGGAGGAAGTTTTCCGTGAGCTGGCGATGGAGGCCGGCCCGAAAACGGTCGTCGCGACAAATACTTCAGCGCTTCCAGTCAGCGAACTGGCCGACGTGACTGTTTCGCCGGAGCACGTGATCGGACTGCATTTCTTTAATCCGGTAAGCCGGATGAAACTGGTGGAAGTTGTTATTGCGAAGCAAACCTCCGACGAAACGCGCGACCGGAGTCTGGCTTTTGTACGCCAGATCGGAAAACTGCCGGTTATCGTGCGCGATAGTCCCGGGTTCCTGGTGAACCGCGTTTTGTTTCCGTACTTGCTCGATGCTGCCGAACTTTTCGAAAGCGGAGTTGACCCCAAGCGCATCGATTCTGCGCTGGTGGCATGGGGAATGCCGATGGGACCGTTGCGATTGATCGACGAAATCGGCGTCGATGTCACGATTGATATCGGTAACACCCTCGAGAAGGCGTACGGGCAGCGCGATCATGTCCCGATCGTCCTGCTTTGGCTGCGCGACCAGCAGATGCTGGGCCGCAAAACAGGCGCAGGTTTGTACAAATACGACGGCAAGAGTCAGAAACCTAACGATTCGCTGGTGAAGTGGCGGCGTGGGTTACACGGCGATCCCGAGGGAATAGAAGGACCAAACATTCCACCGGACAAGTATCGCGACCCGCGGTTACGGTTTAATGACGAACGGTTGGCTCATCGGATGGTCTTCCTAATGGTGAATGAGGCCGCTCGTTGCGTGGAAGAGGGAGTCGTCGGTTCTCCCGAAGATGCGGATTACGGAATGATTTTGGGAACCGGTTTTGCGCCATTCCGCGGCGGCCCATTGCGATTTGGCGAACACATTGGACTAAAGAGAATCGTCGACGAGTTAGAACGGCTGGCCCGAAATGAAAAGAAATTCACTCCATGCGAAATTTTGAAGAAGCACGCGCGTGATGGAACGAATTTTTATCGGGAATGACGAACCAATGAACGAGCTTACATCGCGTCTGCGATTCAACGATTTAACGATTCAACGATTTAACGGTGCGAAGCGATGAAATCGCCACTCGAAGCACCGGAAAAGCAAATTGCTGAGGAAACGAGCGCAAAGCCGGAAAAGCGGCCAGTTGCTGCCGTTATCGACACTTCGAAAATGTCGAAGGGCAAGCGCGAAGCGCTCGAGCTTGCCGAAGCATCGCGCGATCCGCTGGACGAGCGCGGAAGCTTCGCGAGTAACCTTTTTATTGGTCGTTACGATTTTGATCGGAT
>DATFXN010000069.1:0-4730 GCA_035315805.1 Chthoniobacterales bacterium | reverse complement strand
GCCCAGAGGTTAAGCCCCAATCCTACGCTGAATATCCCCTGATCATTCTAAGTCAGGCGGAGAAGAAAGAAATCGCGCACGTGACAGCGGATGAGAATGGAAACTATCGAGTTGGGTTGCCGCCGGGGAATTATGTTCTCGGTATTCAAGATGGTATGGCCAAACATGTGCGCGCGGCGCCGCGTCCTTTCACGGTCGTCTCGAATCAGACGGTGCACGTCGATATGAATATTATCATTGGCATGCACCAGCATTTGTAGCCGCAGGCTTTTTGCGTTCCGGCGCCGCTGTCGAGCCCTCGCGCGCGCGAGCGCCGCTTGAGCAAAGGATAAAACTCGAAATAAGAATTAATAATCTTTTCATTGTTTACTGAGCAGCTGTTGAATTCCTGCGGGCCACAATAATCCCTTAGTGCAATCAGAGGAGCGCGAGCTGCCGTGAATCCGGCTTCATGTTTTGGACGTGCAAAGACCCGAACCCGGGCATGTCCGAGCAAGAGCTCGACCCTTCACCGTTGTCTCGGAGCAAACCGTCCGCGTCGATATGGATATCGACACCGGCATTCGCCGAGCGCCGATTTGACGCAATGAATCAGGGCAACCATATTCCGCGCTCTTTGATTGTAGTAGGGCCTGGCAGGCGATGCGCCTGCCCTACAAACGAAGAGCGAAGAACCTCGAATGCAAAAGATCCGTAACATCGCCATCATTGCGCACGTCGATCACGGTAAAACGACGCTGGTCGATCAGCTCCTGCGTCAATCGGGGACGTTTCGCGCAAATCAAAGAGTTGAGGAGCGAGTGATGGATTCGATGGAGCTCGAGCGCGAAAAAGGAATCACCATTCGGGCCAAGAATGCGGCGTTTAATTGGAACGGATACCGAATCAACATCGTCGATACTCCCGGCCACGCCGATTTCGGCGGAGAAGTTGAGCGGATCATGAAAATGGTCGATGGCGTTCTCCTCGTGGTGGACGCACACGATGGGCCGCAGGCGCAGACTCGTTTTGTTTTGCGCAAGGCGTTTGAAAATCATCTCAAGGCGATCGTCGTCATCAACAAAATCGACCGGGAACACGCCCGTCCGCACGGAGTTCTCGATCTTGTCTTCGATCTCTTCGTCGAATTGAGGGCCACCAACGAACAGCTTGATTTTCCGATTATCTACGCGAGCGCCAAGGAAGGCTTCGCCAAACGAAACTTGAACGACAAGAGCGAAAACATGACCCCGTTGTTCGAAACGATCGTCCAATCGGTGCCGCCGCCGCAAATTTCGAAAGAAGCCTTCTTCCAGATGCTCGTTTCAAATCTCGATTATAGCGATTACCTCGGCCGGATCGCCTTGGGCAGGATCGTTAGCGGCCGCGTGAGTGTTGGCGATTCAGTTGTCTGTCTTCACCACGACCGCCAACCTGAACGCGCCGACGTTACAGCCATTTTCACTTATTCCGGCTTGGAACAAATCCAGATCAAACACGCCGCGGCCGGTGACATCATCGGGCTCACTGGATTCGAAGAAATCCGAATCGGCGAAACATTAACTGATTCGGAACATCGACAACCACTCCAATTCGTCGATATCGATCCACCGACGATTCGGATGCGAATTCTGGTGAACGATTCACCGTTCGCCGCTCGCGAAGGGAAATTTGTTACGGCGCGCCATTTGAAAGACCGGCTCGTGCGCGAGACGCGCACAAACGTCTCATTGCAGGTCAACGATACCGACACCGCCGGTGCGTTTGAAATTCATGCCCGCGGCGAGATGCAGATCGCGATCTTGGTCGAGCAAATGCGACGCGAAGGTTTCGAAACGATGATTTCGCGCCCGGAAGTCATTTTTCACAAAGACGATTTGGGCAATGTGCTCGAGCCACTTGAGAACCTTTATGTCGATCTTCCCAAGGAAAATCTGGGCGACGTCTTGCAATCACTGGCCAATCGCAAAGGGGATGTTGTCGGCGTCCATCATCACGGTACGCGCGTTTCTATTGAGGCGATTATCCCGACGCGCGGATTGATTGGGCTCGAGACCGACTTGATTAATCTAACCCGCGGCGAAGGGCTGATGAGCCATCTCTTCCGCGAATACGCGCCGTTTAAAGGCGAAATTGCAAATCGTGGCCGCGGCGTTCTCGTTTCGATGGAATCTGGAACAAGCACGGCCTACGCCCTCAACAGCATTCAAGAGCGCGGCCGGTTGTTCATCGGGCCACAGGAAAATGTTTACGAAGGGATGATCGTCGGTGAAAACGCGCGCCCGGAGGACTTGCCGGTCAATCCGTGCAAAGCGAAGCATCTCACCAACATGCGCAGCCAGGGCGAAGGCAAGGGGATTCAACTTGAGACGCCGTTGCGCATGAGCGTGGAGCGCGCGCTGGAATACATCGACATCGACGAATATCTGGAAGCGACGCCCAGATCGTTGCGCCTGCGCAAGCAGATTCTCGATGCCACCGCCCGAAAACGGGCGGCAAATCGGGCCGCTTAGTTGGATTGACAAAGCGGGTCAGCCCGGCTTCAATACTGCTTGGTAATTTCTCCATGTCCGCAGGTCGCGGCGTATTTTTGGAATCTTACTCGTTAGGAACTTCTATCCGGGAAACCCGATATGGCGGGACATAGCAAGTGGTCGAAGGTCAAGCGCTTCAAAGGCGCGATCGACGCGAAACGCGGCCAGATCTTCAGCAAACTTTCGAAAGAAATCACCATCGCCGCGAAAACCGGCGGTGGCGATCCGAATGGAAATCCGCGTCTGCGCAGCGCGATCCAGGCAGCGCGCGGGCAGAGCATGCCGAACGACAATATCGAGCGCGCGATCAAGCGCGGTATTGGCGAAGGCATCGAGGCCGCCAATTTCGAAGAAATCACCTACGAAGGTTACGGGCCCGGGGGAGTCGCGGTCATTGTCGAGGCCGCTACCGATAACAAAAACCGCACCGCCGCCGAAGTCCGCAGCATTTTCACGAAAAATAATGGCAACCTCGCCTCGGCCGGCAGTGTTTCGTATATGTTTCACAAGAAGGGGCAGATCGTTGTTCCGCGCAGCGCCATCGATGAGGACCGCCTTCTGGAGCTTGTTTTAGAGTCCGGTGCTGAAGAGTTGACAACTGAAGAGGATCAGTATCTTATCATTACTTCGCACGATCGGCTCTACGCTGTAGCTGACGCACTCAAGAGAGCGAACGTTACGACTGATGGGCAAAAGTTTACCTTCATTCCCGATGCAACTGTCCCGGTGGCCAATGAGGACGTGGCCCGGCAGGTGCTGCGCTTGTGTGATGCCCTCGAAGAAGACGACGACGTGCAGAACGTCTACTCAAATCTAGAAATTCCCGACGAAATGCTGGCCAAGTTGCCAGCCTGAAAAAGTAATTTCCTTCCGCTGAAAAATGGCAGGGTGCTTGCCCCGGTGAGCAATCCGCCTCTCTAAATTTATGAACGAAGATAACGAAAATCAGCCGCCGCTGGAAACCGAATCGGCTGCTCCGCCTGAGCAACGTCGCCATCGTGGCCGTCGCCGCTATGGCCGCCGCCGTTATTACAACCGTGGCGATCGCAGGGACAATTTCAACGAGCCTTTTGGCGAATCGCGCAATGACGCGCCCGCTGGCGATCCCGTTGCCACCGAAACGTTGGAAGGCGCGCCTGAATCGGGGGAACAAGTTGAGCGCGAGCCCGAGTTCGGCGAAGGCATCATCGAGATTTCAGGCAAAGGTTTCGGCTTCCTGCGCGACCCGAAACGCAATTTCGTCCAAACGCCGCAGGACATTTTCGTGACCCCGGAAATTGTGCGTCGTTTCGCGCTTCGTGACGGGATGTGGATCTATGGCGAAACGCGTCGTGGCAGCCGCGGCCCCCAGTTGGTCAAGTTGCTCACGATTAACGGCGAGGACCCGGCCAAGTATCAAGGTCTTCGCCCGTTCGAAGAACTGACTAGCATTAATCCGAAGAAGAAGATCAAGCTCGAGACAGTCCCTGATCGTTACACCACGCGCATCATGGATTTGATGACGCCGCTCGGCATGGGCCAGCGCGGTTTGATTGTCGCGCCGCCGCGCACTGGCAAAACAACTTTACTCCATCACATCGCGGAGGCGGTCACAAAAAATCATCCGGACGTGAAGCTGATCATTCTGTTGGTCGACGAGCGGCCGGAAGAGGTGACTGACTTCAAACGATCGCATCCGAAGGCGGAGATTATCGCCAGTTCGAACGACAGCGACATCAAAAGCCACACGCGCATTGCCCAACTTGCGATCGAACGTGCCAAACGTCTGGTCGAAGCCGGACAGAATGTTTTCATTTTGCTCGACTCGATCACGCGAACCGCGCGCGCATTCAACAACGCGATGTCCGGTGGCGGCCGAACAATGAGCGGCGGTATCGACGCGCGGGCGATGGAAATTCCGCGAAAAATCTTTGCCGCCGCACGTAATACCGAAGAAGCCGGCTCGCTGACCATTGTGGCGACGGCTTTGATCGAGACCGGCAGCCGCATGGACGAGCTGATCTTTCAGGAGTTCAAAGGCACCGGTAACATGGAAATGGTGCTCGACCGGAAAATCAGCGACCAGCGCATTTATCCGGCAATCGATATTTTTCTTTCCGGCACGCGCCGCGAGGAACTGCTGCTCCAACCGTGGGAGTTGGAGAAAATTAATCTCATTCGTCGCGGTCTCGCCGGCCACAAACCGGAGGAAGCGATTCAGCGTCTGCTCATGTTCGT
>DATFXN010000068.1:0-38911 GCA_035315805.1 Chthoniobacterales bacterium | reverse complement strand
CCAAGGAAAAAGTTGGCGCGCTCGAAATAAATCCGGTAGTACTGGCGCATGGCCAGTTTCAATAAAGTTATTCTCCTCGGAAATCTGACGCGCGACCCCGAAGTGCGTTACACCCCCAAAGGCAGCGCCGTGTGCGATCTCGGCATTGCCGTCAATCGTCAATACACTCTGGACAGCGGCGAAAAACGCGAAGAGGTCACCTATGTGGATGTGGTCCTCTGGTCGCGCCTCGCTGAAATCGCCGGTGAATACTTAAAGAAAGGCCGGCCGGTTTTCATCGAAGGCCGCCTCCAAATGGACACTTGGGACGACAAGCAAACCGGTCAGAAGCGCACCAAGCTCCGCGTAATCGGCGAAACAATGCAGTTGCTCGGCAGTCGTCCGCCCGGCACCGGTGGCGGTGCAAGCGAAGCCGGCGAATCGCGTCCGAGCAAAACAACGGCCCCGCCAAAATCTGAGGGCGGCGAGCCGGACGACGACGAGATTCCGTTTTGACTCCGAGCCGGAGTGGCGGTTTCAAATCGGCTGTAATCTGTCGCGAACCTAAATGAACGCGATCGAAGCATGCATCGCGCTAAACATGCTGCCGACGATGGGACCGGTGCGCCTGCGCAAATTGCTACAGGTTTTTAAGCAGCCCGAGCGAATTCTGAGCGCGAAGCGTGATCAACTTCGGAAGACCGATGGAATCGGCAAAGAAGTTGTCGATCAACTTTCGAATTGGGAATCGAGTGTCGATCTTTCAGCCGAACTGAAACGGATCAAAGATTTCGGTGCGACGGTAATTACGCAAGCCTCGCCGAATTATCCGAAGCCACTACACGAAATCCACGCGCCGCCGATCGTCCTCTATGTTTGGGGCGAAATTCAAGAGCGAGATCATCACGCAATCGGGATAATCGGCGCGCGCCGCACGACCCATTATGGAAGCGAATCTTCGAAAAAGCTCGCTTATCAGCTCGCCTACGCCGGATTGACCGTAATCGGCGGTCTCGCGCGCGGGATCGACACGGCCGCGCATCAAGGCGCGCTTGCGGCGAAAGGCCGCACGGTCGCGGTGATCGGTTCCGGATTGTCGAAATTATATCCGCCGGAAAACCGAGCCCTTGCCGAGAAAATAGTTAGCGGCAACGGCGCGGTCGTGTCTGAATTTTCAATGGAGATCGAACCCGACCGACAAACTTTTCCGATGCGAAACCGGATAATTTCCGGTTGGAGCCACGGAATTCTTGTAGTGGAAGCGGGCGCGAACAGCGGCGCGCTCATTACCGCATCTCAGGCGTTGGAGCAGGGGCGCGCGGTTTACGCCGTGCCCGGGCACATCAACGTGCCGAGCGCGATCGGGTCGAATCGGCTGATCCAGCAGGGCGCGAAGCTTGTCATGGACGCGAACGATATTCTCGACGATCTCCAACTTCTGCTTCCCGAAACCACGCCGTCACCGCAAGCCGCCGCGCGCCCGCTGCCTCCGCTGTCAGACGAAGAACGCCGGGTCTACGATGCGATCGAGGCAACGGAAACGCCAATCGACGAAATTGCCGCGAAATGCAATTTGCCAAGTGCGACAGTCTCTTCTACGCTCCTCGGCCTTGAGCTGAAGCGGCTCGTGAAGCAGTTGCCCGGAAAATATTTCGTGAAACTGGCTTAACCTCGTCCGCGATCTGCTCTTCCCTCCGTTTGCAAGGCCTTCATTATCAATGTCTAAATCGCTGATCATCGCGGAAAAACCGAGCGTGGCGAACGATCTCGCCCGCGCGCTCGGCGGTTTCCGCAGAGAAGGAGATCATTTCGAAAGCGACCGCTACGTCATTTCGTCGGCGCTCGGACATTTGGTCGAATTGGCGCTGCCGAGCGAGCTGGACGTGAAACGCGGCAAGTGGAGCTTCACAAATCTACCGATTATTCCTGATGAATTCCACCTCAAGCCCATCGAAAAAACCAAAGCGCGCTTCAACATGCTGAAAAAGTTGATGAAGCGTGACGATGTCGATCTTCTGATCAACGCGTGCGACGCCGGCCGTGAAGGCGAATTGATTTTCCGTTATCTGGTGAAGCTCGCCGGCGTGAAAAAACCGGTTCGCCGGCTCTGGCTCCAATCGATGACGCCGGATGCGATTCGCGACGGGTTCAATCATTTGCGCTCGGAAGAGGAAATGGTTCCGCTTTCGAAGGCGGCAGTTTGCCGGTCCGAAAGCGACTGGCTGGTCGGCATTAACGGCACGCGCGCGATGACCGCGTTCAACAATCGCGCCGGTGGATTTCAATTAACGCCGGTTGGGCGCGTGCAAACGCCTACGCTCGCGATTCTGGCCGAGCGCGAAGATAAGATTCACGACTTCAAGCCGCGCTCTTATTATGAAGTCCTCGCCGATTTCGACGTCAAAGCCGGCACGTACCGTGGTCGTTGGTTCCGCGAAAATTTCGCGAAGGACGGCGCCGAAGACGCGCGCGCCGAGCGGATTTGGGACAGAGGGACTGCGGACGAGATCAAGAATCGTTGCCTCGGCAAGACCGGAGTTGCGACCGAAGAACGCAAGCCGACCAGCCAGGCACCGCCGTTGCTTTACGATCTTACGAGCTTGCAACGCGACGCGAACGCGCGCGGTTTCAGCGCGAAGCGCACGCTGCAAATCGCCCAGCAACTTTACGAGCGCTTCAAAGTCATCACTTATCCGCGCACAGATTCCCGCTATTTGCCCGAGGATTACATTCCGACGGTCAAAGCGACCTTAAGCAAGATCGACAATCCACACGCCCGCACCGTTATCGACAATCAGTGGGTCAAACATTCGGCGCGAATTTTCAATAATGCGAAAATCTCCGATCACTTCGCCATCATTCCAACCGGCACCGCCCCGCATGGCCTCGATGACGTGCAGCAAAAGGTTTACGACATGATCGCGCGTCGGTTTGTGAGCGTCTTTTTCCCGGCGGCCCAATTCGAAGTCACTACGCGAATCACGCGCGTGGAGAAGGACGCGTTCAAAACCGAAGGGAAAATTATCAAGGATCCTGGTTGGCTCGCGGTTTATGGGCGTGAACAAGAGGGCGGCGAGTCGCTGGTCGCAATTTCTCCAAACGAGTCGGCCGAAGTTCGCCAGGTCGAAGTCACGCAAAACCAAACGAAACCGCCCGCCCGGTTTACCGAAGCCACATTGCTCTCGGCCATGGAAGGCGCTGGGAAGCTTGTCGAGGATGAAGAATTGCGCGAAGCGATGCGCGAGAAAGGTCTCGGCACGCCGGCCACGCGCTCGGCGATCATCGAAGGTTTGATTCACGACGGTTACGTTCATCGACAAGGGCGCGAGCTAATCGCAACCGCTAAAGGTCTGGCGCTCGTCACTCTCTTGCGCGGCATCGGCGTGACCGAGCTCTGTTCGCCGGAAATGACGGGCGAATGGGAATACAAACTTAAGCGAATGGCCAGGGGTCATTGGAAGCGCAACGACTTCATGGCGCACATCAAAAAGTTCACGCGCGAAATCGTCGAGAAGGCAAAAAATTTCGAAGGCGACAGCGTGAGCGGGAATTTCCAGCCGCTCGATGTCAAGTGTCCGAAGTGCGACGGTGGCCCGTTCGACGAAAGCTACCGCACATTCAAATGTCGATCTTGTGGATTGATTCTGTGGAAAACGATGGCCGGTCGCGCATTCGAGCGTTGGGAACTGGAGAAACTTTTAACCGAAAAACAAGTCGGACCGCTCGAAGGATTTCGCAGCAAAGTCGGACGCAAGTTCAGCGCGATTGTGAAACTTGGTGATGATTTCAAACCGGCGTTCGATTTCGGCGAGAACGGACACGATCAACCGGTGAAGATCGACACCCAAAAACATCAGGCGCTTGGGCTTTGCCCGATCTGCCACAAGGGCCAGATCTACGTGCTCGACCGCGCTTACGCATGCGAGAACGCGGTCGCTAAAGAAAAGACCTGCACCTTCCGCGTTAGCAAAATGATTTTGCACCGCGAAATCCCGAAAGAACAGGTCCAGAAACTGATTGCGACCGGCAAAACCGACCTTCTTCCGAAATTCGTGTCCAAAAAAGGCCGCCCATTTTCCGCGCACTTGAAATTAGAAAACGGAAGAGTTGGTTTTGAATTCGCGGAGCGAAAACCAAAGAAGAGCGCGCCACGGAAAGCGGTCGCCGCGTAACGCCCCAGCGAATCCAAGCGTTAAAGATCGTTGACGCTACAACACGTAGTGTGCTAATTAGCGCTTTAACACTATGCGTTGCCCCAAGTGCGGCTCGCGTGATGACAAGGTCATTGATTCCCGGCAGTCTCGCGATAGCTCGAGCATTCGGCGCCGCCGTCAATGTCTTAAATGCGGATATCGTTTCACGACTTACGAGGAGATCGAGCGCTCGGATTTGCGAGTCGTGAAGCGCGACCGCACGCACGAGCCGTTCGATCGCCGCAAACTCGCCGGCAGCATTGCCAAAGCGTTCGAGAAACGATCGACCAGTTTGCTTACGCTCGAGCAGCTAGTCGATGAAATCGTGCATGATCTCGAAACCGGTGGCCGCGAAGTTCAATCGAGCGCCATCGGCGCTAAAGTCCTTGAAAAATTGCGCGGCATCGATGAGGTCGCCTATTTGCGTTACGCTTCGGTGCATCGGCGATTTGAAGATGTCGATCAATTCGTTGATGCAATTCGCACGCTGGGCAAAACAGCGAAACCCGACACTCGGCAGCGTGAATTGTTTCCACCCGATCAAGTCGTGAACCATGGTCGCCTTTAAAGAAGAATTTCCGTATCTTCGGTGCGACTCGGGGCAGCTCTTCGAGTTTGATCGCGATTGGCTGCACGCGGCCATCAATCGCGCGGCAGATCAAGCCGGTTACCCGAGTTGGTGGTTGACCGATCATGTCACAGAGAGCATCGCGTTCTATCTGCATCTTCGAAACGACGAGAATGTGGTCGCGTTCAAACAACTTCAGGAAACAGTGCAGTACGTCTTGAGCGCGATTGGTTACAAGGAAATCATTCCCTTTTTCACGCCTGCGCCGCCACCCATCTCGGTCTCACTCGTTGAGATTGCACACGAAGCTGGGAGCGGTTACGAACTCGCGTTCTTCGATCTTCTCGAAAAGCGGCTTAACGCGCTGATCGAGACCGGCGTGGACAATTTGCAGCTTTACTCGTTGCAGGCCTGCGTGAAACACCTTCGATGCACGCGGGTCTGGTCGCGCGCGTGCGACTCTTTACGGGAAGAAATTGTTTGGTTCATTCGGGAACGGTTGACGGCGACTACCAACGAGCGCTTGAAATGCTCGCTGAGGTAGCTGACCACGTAATCAGTCATGACGATCTTTGAGAAAATCATCTCCCGCGAAATTCCGGCAAAAATTATTTGGGAAGATGACGACGCGATCGCTTTTCACGATGTGAATCCGCAGGCGCCGGTGCACGTGCTGATTGTCCCGAAGAAACCGATCTCACGCCTGGGAGCGGCAACTGAAGGCGACCGTGCCATGCTGGGAAAATTGTTGCTGGTCGCGGGCGAGCTCGCGAAAAAGCTCGGGATTGAGAACAGCGGCTACCGCGTTGTGATCAACAGCGGACCGGACGCGGGCGAAAGCGTGCCACATCTCCACGTCCATTTGTTAGGCAAACGCGCACTCGCCTGGCCGCCAGGATAACTCCGAAGCCAGAGTTGCGGTTATCGTAGGGCAAATGAAATGAAAACCGTTCTCGATCCAGTCCGGGCGATCACCCTGGATGAAATCAAAGACGCGCGAGAACGGATTGCGCTGACAATCGTGCGCACGCCGCTTGTTCGTGTGGAACTCGGCCCAAATTTTCCCGATATCCGGCTGAAGCTGGAAAATCTGCAGCCGATCAGCGCTTACAAATTGCGGGGCGCGGCCAACGCGGTCGCAATGTTGCCCGACTTGGAACGCCAGCGCGGTGTCTGGACGGTCAGCGCGGGGAACGCAGGCCAGGGAGTTGCTTACGCGGCGCGACAAGCCGGTGTCCCGTGTACGGTGGTTACGATCGAAACCGCACCTGAGTCGAAGCTCGAACGGATGCGCGCGCTTGGCGCGAAATTAGTTTTGGTTCCCTACGACGTCGCTTGGAAAACGTGCGACGATCGCACATTTCCCGGAGTTGAAGGCACATTTGTTCATCCGTTTGATGACGATAATTTCATTGCCGGTCACGGAACAATGGCGCTTGAGATTTTAGAAGATGCGCCGGATACGAAAGCGATCATCGCTGCAATCGGTGGCGGCGGGTTAATCACCGGAGTCGCGAGTGCGATCAAAGCGATGAAACCCGAGATTAGAATTTTCGGTGCGGAACCCGAGACCGCCGCGCCAGCGGCGCTTTCGTTCGAGAAAGGTTCACCGCAGATTTTCAAAAATTGGAAGGCGTCGTTCGTCGACGGCGCCGGCGGCCAGAGTATGTTCCCGCGAATGTGGGAACGAATGAAGCCGCTGGTGGATGGTTACGTCGTGGTGACGTTGGAAGAAACGAAGAAGGCGATGCGACTTATGGCGGAGAAAGTGCGAATTATTTCCGAGGGCGCGGGCGCGTTGCCATTAGCTGCGGCGTTGACTGGCAAAGCGGGTCAAGGCCCGATCGTTGCCATCGTTTCAGGTGGCAACATCGATTTGAAGAAATTTTTCGAGCTAATCGGAGTGTCCGCTTAGTGCGTATGAATCATCTCGCGGCAGCCCGCGACATTGCCTAATAACAGCAGCACAAGAGCCGCGTAAAGAATGACGGTTCGCGCGGTCGTCTTGGAACGAAAATAAAAAAATCCGTGAACCAGGTAAATGAGATAACAACCAATGAGAACGCCCCAGCCGCCATCGTTGGCGAGATGACGATCGATGGCCGCGGCAAGACCGAGCGGGAACATGTAGGCGAGCGGCCAAAGACCGGGCGCGGTCGCGAGCAATGCAATCAACCATGCGGCGATGTAGGCAAGGATTTTGTAGCCGATCGGAAACGGATTTCGCTTTTCCGGTGACGGGGCCTCGGCCTCAGCCATACATCACTCGTCTTTGACGATCACCGGTGTGCCGACTGGTGCATTGTTGTAGAATTTGTCGGCCATACCTTCTGGCAAACGAATGCAACCGTGCGATGCCGCGAACGGCGGGACAAAGCCCTGGTGCATCGCGTAGCCGCCGTTGAAATGCATGCAGTAGGGCATTCTTGCCGGATCGAAATGGGTCCCTTTGGGCTGCCGGTCCTTCCGCACGTCGATGTTTTGCACGACAACGTTTCCAGCCCTGTCGACGTAATCACCGAACTCGCTCGAGAAATGGTTTTTGTCTTTGGAAACGACCGAGTAATGGCCGGGCGGAGTTCCAAATCCTCTTTTGCCTGTCGAAACAGTCGATTCGCCGACCAGGCGTTTGCCTTTGAAGAAATACGCCTTTTGCTCCGATAAATGGACGACGATCCGCGGCTCGCCGTGCGCGCCGGCATCATCCCACCAACCTCCCGGCTTTGGCGCCGGCATAATCGCGGCGGCCGCCTTCCGCATCTGCTGCGGCATTTCCTCGCAGCTGCAAAACAAAACGGCAGTCGCTCCGATCAGAGCGAGGCGGGCGAGCGAGCGACGGTTCATAAAGAGCGAATATTAACGCGCAGTCTGTTAGGCGGTGCAATCTAAAACACTGCATGCCCAGGTCGCGATGACGCTGGTTGACGGTAGGCATGCAGACAAATACGCTCGTTCTATGGCCACTCTTACAAAAAAAGCGCCGACACCAGCCAAGGAACGCGCTAGTTCCTCCGTCCAGCCGCCAATTAATCTGGAGAATTGGATCGAACAGAACCGCGACAAATTCAAGCCACCGGTCAGCAATCGTTATCTCTACGACGGGCGCGATTTTTTCGTGATGGTGATCAAAGGCCCAAACGCGCGAAACGATTTTCACAAGGTTGATTCGGAAGAATATTTTTATCAGCTCAAGGGCGACATTAAGGTTCGTATTCGGGAGGGCGACGACGTCGTCGACTACCTTGTGCGCGAGGGGGAAACGTTCTTCATCCCGCCGAATGTACCGCATGCCCCGGTCCGGCCGCCGGACACGACCGGCGTTGTAGTCGAGCGACGCCGCCCGCCGGGCGAACACGAACACGTGATCTTCTATTGCGAGAACTGCGGTACGCTTGTTGAAGACATCGATTTCGACTGCGCCGACATCGTCGAACATTTCAGTCAGGCAATGAAGGATTTTTGGAATGACGACGCGCGCCGTACCTGCAAAAAGTGTGGCCACAAAGTTCCGCGGCCCGAGCCGGTCAAACCCTTCAAACAGTGACAAGTGACGAGCGTCGAGTGACGAGTGAGGCTCGTCCTCCTTTTTTTCTTTCTCGTCACGGGTCAGTCGGCACTTGTCACTTGCTCCCGTGAAGATCGACATCCACACTCATATTCTGCCGCGCGAATGGCCGGACCTGGACAAGAAGTTCGGTTACCCCGGTTTCGTTCGGCTCGAGCACTGCGACGAATGCAGTGCGCGGATGATGATCGGTGGCCAGCTCTTTCGCGAAGTCACCGACCAGGTCTGGAAGCCCCAGCGTCGCATTGAAGAGATGGATCGCGCCGGCGTTTCGATGCAGGTGCTCTCGACCGTGCCGGTCATGTTTAGTTACTGGGCGAAACCGCGCGACGCGTTCGATCTCTCGCGAATGCTGAATGATCACATCGCCGAAGTCGTCCGCGCGAATCCAAAACGTTTTGCCGGTCTGGGCACGATTCCGTTGCAAGATGTCAACCTTGCGGCGCAAGAATTGACGCGTTGCATGCGCGAACTCGGCCTCAGCGGCGTCGAAATTGGGACGCATGTCGATCCGAATGATCATTGTCACGGCCCCGACTGTCGCAACCTCGATGATCCCTCTCTCGATATCGTTTGGAAAACGTCCCGGGACTTGAGTGCGGCAATCTTTGTTCATCCGTGGGATATGATGGGCAAGGAACGAATGCCAAAGTATTGGTTGCCCTGGCTCGTCGGGATGCCGGCCGAAAGCTCGCTCGCGATTTGTTCGATGATGTTCGGCGGCGTCTTTGAGCGTTTCCCAGAACTCCGCGTTGCCTTTGCGCATGGAGGCGGCGCGTTCCCGTTCACGATTGGCCGCATTGAACACGCGTTTCAGGTCCGGCCCGATTTGGTGGCAGTTGATCATCAAATCAATCCCCGAAAATACCTGGCAGATGGTGAGGGCGTCGCTCGTTTTTATGTTGATTCCCTCGTCCACGACGCCGATGCGCTGAAATTGCTGATCAGGCTTTTCGGAGCCAAACGCGTTGCGCTCGGCTCCGATTATCCATTTCCGCTCGGCGAACAAACGCCGGGCAAACTGATCGAGTCGATTGTCGATCTTTCGGCAAAGGACAAGGCCCAGTTGCTTTCCGAGACCGCCCGCGAATTTCTTGGTCTCTGATAACTGCTAGTCCAGCTCGGACTCACATTTCGTGGCGGATTGCCCAGAGATCGTGAAACACCGGTTTGAACAAAGATTCCTTTAGAAACGGCACGCCCGGCGACCCTCCGGTGCCTTTTTTCGCGCCGATCGTGCGCTCCACGAGTTTGATGTGGCGGTAACGCCACTCCTGCAACCCTTCATCGAAATCAGTCATCAGCTCGAACAAGATCGACATCTCCGGCGCAGTGGTGTAGAGCCGCAAAATTTCTTCCTGCACTTGCTCGTTTGGCTCATTTGGTTTCGTTGGGTCGCGCTTTTTTAGTTCCGACGGGATTTTCGCGCCGCGCGTCTCTAGAAAATCGTAGAAATGATCGATAACCGAGCGCGCGTGCAATCGCTCCTGGAGTCGGTCCGCACCTGGAAAATCGGGCTTCACATATTTCAGCGTCGATTCGCGTTTGTAACCGAGCACGAACTCGATCTCGCGAAATTGCACCGATTGAAACCCCGACGCGGTCTCTAGCCGGTCGCGAAAACTGGAGAACGACGACGGCGTCATCGTTTCAAGGATGTCGATCTGCGCCACCAGAACTTTCATGATGGTCCGGACGCGTTTGAAGGCATGGATCGCGCCGAAGAGATCGCCGGCAGAAAAATCGTGTTTAATTTTCTCAAACTCATGGAGCAACTGTTTGAACCAAAGCTCGTAAGTCTGATGGATGATGATGAACAACATTTCATCATGCTCCGGCGGCGTTGAGCGCGGTTTCTGGAGCGTAAGCAACTTCTCCAGATCGAGATAGCTGGCGTAAGTCAGCGGTGGCATGGCTGAAAACGGTCCACAGATTTCACAGATTTAGTGTCGCACCAGCGCGAACACAATTCTTTATCTGATCACTCGTCGCTTGTCACTTGCTTGTGGCCATTTGCCGCAAGTAATGTTTGTCCCATGCAGCCGGGATCGATTCGCGCGACGAATACGGTCCAGGCACATACGCGCGCGACGCGATTCCTTGTTGACTCAGCTCGCACACGTGCCAGTCCTGTTTGTTGGTCAGGTCCCAGAACTCGATCGCGTCCGCTGGTTTGAAATGTTTTCGGCCGAACGCGTCTGGATGAAAAAGCCAATCGCACACGACCAACGTTTTGTCCGGCGATTGGGGCCAAAGCTGGTGCACCATCACGTATTCGGGATGCAGGCTGAGAAGCATGTTCGGGAAGATCGAATAATAGAATACGCGTTGAAGATTCTCGATCTTTCCAACGAACGCCGCGCATGAATTCCCGCTCATGGTCAGACTTTTGCCGGGATTGATTTTCATAAACCCGCCGAGAAATGGCCCTTCTCGCAGGTCGTTGTCGGCTGAATCGTAGGGTGAGATTTTCTGCAACTGCGGGTGCACACCCGGGCAGTGATAGCATTCCGAATAATTCTCGAACATCAGCTTCCAATTAGCGCGGACGTCGTACCCGATCCGCTTCGCCGGTTGCAAGATCGACATGTTCCAGTGCAAGAATTTTCCTTTCAATGGCGCGAACCATTTCTCCAGCAGCATTGGATTTTTCTTCAGATTCATGAAAATGAATCCTTCCCAGACTCCGAGGTTCACCTGATGCAGCGGATAGTCAGTCTTCTCGAATCCCGGGACTTCGTCCATATGCGGCGCAACGATCAATCGTCCATCGAGTCCGTAAGTCCACGCATGATACGGGCACTGAATCGCCGTGCGTTTGCCGCAATCGTCCTCAATCAGGCGACTTCCGCGATGACGGCAGACATTGAAAAATCCGTTAATCTTTCCGTGCTTATCCCGAATAACGATTAACGATTCACCATTAACTCGCTGGACGATGTAATCGCCAGTGCTGGCGATCTGACTTTGATGTCCAACGAGGAGCCATTGCTTCGCAAAAATTTGTTCCTGTTCCTTGGCAAGGATTTCCGGCGAAACGAAATATTTTTGCGGCATCGATTTTGCGCGAGTCGGCGCAGGCCGGTTTCTTTTGCGAATCGTGGACGTCGCTTGCTTGTGCATTGTTGAGCAGGCGATTCTAACGCTCAACAATTAACCGACAACTGCGAAGCTGCCATTTAAATCAGGTCCACAACGTGCGCGCAGGATCGATCCGTGTGGCGCGACGGGCCGGAATCAAACACGCGATCAACGCGACGGCGATCAAAATCGACAACGCGGCAGCGAAAGCGAGCGGATCGCGCGCATTGACTTTGTAGAGCAAATCGCCCATCCATCGCGTGAGTACCAACGCCGCGACTGCGCCGATCACAATTCCCGCAAACGTGAGCCTCAACCCGCGCGAGATTACCAAACGCAAAAGATCGACACCGCGCGCGCCGAGCGCCATTCGCATTCCGAGCTCCCGCGTCGTTTGCGAAACCGAATACGACATGACGGCGTACAATCCGATCGCGGCGAGAAAAAGCGCCATCCCGCCGAAGATCGTGACCAGAGTCGTGGCCAGCTTGCGGGTGTAGCCTCTGCGGTCGACTTGTTCTTGCAATCGCCACGCGACTCCCGGCGCCAGGTTGGGATCGAGTGCGTGAACTTCGCGCGCGAGCGGATTCATCATTGTCGCCGGCGTTTCCCGCGTGCGGATGAGCAAAGTGTTTTGCACGCCAAAATTCTGCCGAAGCGGCACATAGAAAAACGACTTCGGCGGCTCGAGCTTGGTCTCATAGTTTGAATTTTTCGCGATACCGACGATTTCCATCCATTTGTCTTTCACTTTGAGGCGTTGGCCGCGCGCGTTTTTGCCGGGCCAAAATTTTGCCGCCATGGTTTCGTTGATAATGGCAATCGGCGGCGCGTTTTCGTCGTCAGTCCGAAGGAATTCACGCCCCGAAACAATCGGTATTCCAATCGTCGCGAAATAATCTTCGGCGACCTCGATGTATTCGGACGTGGGTTGTTCGTTAGGCGGCGGCTGGTATCCGTCAACCTCGATCGGCCCTTGAGAAAAAACTCCGTAGGTGAACGGGGTGAGCCGCGCGAGCGCGGCCGATTCGACGCCCGGCAGCGCGCGAACGCGATCCAATAACTGCGTTTGAAAAATTTTTGCCCGGTCGAGTTTGTATCCCGCGGAAAACAAATCCGCGCTTGTCGCGATGACATCCGTCGAAAAACCCGGATTCGCGCTCTCTAATTTCGAAAGGCTCTGCAGGAGCAAGCCCGTGCTCGCGAGCAAAACGAAACTGAGCGACACCTGAATGAGCACGAGCGCCGAGCGCAAACGCGAGCGGCCTTTGCCCCCAAGCACACCGCCGCCTTCGCTTTTGAGCGCGCCGGAAAGATCGACATGACTCGCCTGGATCGCGGGCGTGAGCGTGAAGAGCATTGTCGCTCCAACGCAAATCAGCGCGCTGACAACCAGCACCCGCCAGTCAATTTGTCCCGGCAAATCGATCACGATTCCCGCCGCAGGCGAGGGGAATGAAAGGACAAGCGCGTTGCGGCACCAATAGGCGACTGCGATTCCGCCGGCCGCGGCGATTAACGAAAGCAGCAATCCTTCAGTCAAAACTTGTTTGATCAGACGGCGTCGCCCTGCGCCGAGCGCGAGACGCATTGTCATCTCGTGACGGCGCAGAAGCGAGCGCGCGAGCAATAGATTGCTCACGTTCGCGCACGCGATCAGCAGAACAAAAAACACGACTGCCATGGTGATCGCGAGGGTCGAGGTCATGTTGCCTGCCTGGTTGAACGGCGTTTTCCAGAGCGGAAACAATTGGAAGCCTTTGCCGCGATTCGTTTCCAGAAAATCGTTCTCGAGCCGTTGCGCGATTGAATTCAGCTCGGCCTGCGCTTGCTGCAGCGTCACACCCGGTTTCAAAAACGCGTAGCCTTCGATCCAGCGCGCGCCGCGATCTTCCAGTTTGTAACCCATGGTGTCGAATGTCTCCTGCATCGACGTCGACACCCAGAAGGCGAAGGAATATCCGATAAAAGTGCCGTGAAATTTTTCCGGCGCGACGCCGATGATCGTGTGTTGCACGCCGTTGAAATATTGCATCCGGCCAATGATGTTCGGATCGAAATTGTAACGATCTTTCCACGCTCGATAACTGATCACCGTGACCGGATGGGCGTTGCGACCTTCGCCTTCTTCCGGCCGGAAACCGCGACCGAGCAATAGCTTCACACCGAGCGCGTCGAAATAATTCGCGGTGACAATTGCGCCTGAAGCGCGTTCTGCGCGATCGCCCACGCTCAACGACGTGCCGGTGATTCGATCGACAATGAACGATTCGAACAACGTCGAGTTCTTTTGTAAATCGAGAAAGTCAGGATAGGAAAGTCCGGTGCCCCCTTCGACGCCGCGCGTTGTGCCGCCGAGCGCGAACATTCGGTCCTGGTGCGCGACGAGCGGATACGGCCGAATCAAAATTCCTTCGATCCAACTCAAGACCGCGGCGTTTGTGCCGATGCCGAGTGTTAAACAGAGAATCGCTAAAATCGAAAAGCCCGGCGTCCGCAAAAGCATTCGCGCGCCGAAACGAATGTCTTGAACAAATTCGTCGGCCCATCGCCAAACGCGTTGCTCGCGCGCAGTTTCCTTGATTTGTTCGACGCCACCGAATTCGCGCAACGCGGCGTTGCGCGCGTCGGTCGGTGACATTCCTGCGGCAATATTTCGTTCGGTCAAAAGATCGACATGTTGCTGAATCTCTTCTGCCATCTCGGCGTCGCGCCGATTTTTCCGAAACAATCCAAAGAATCGGCAAACCCAAGCTCGAACTTGCGGCATAAATTTATGCTCCTGACAAAACGAGATCGATTCCTTTGGTGATGCGGAGCCAATGTTCCTTTTCGGCGGCGAGTTGTTTGCGACCCGCCGCGGTCAATCTGTAGTAGCGCGCCTTGCGATTGTTCTCCGAAACGCCCCATTCCGCTTTGATCAAGCCCTGCGCTTCCAATCGATACAGCGCGGGATAAAGCGAGCCCTGCTCAACGTGCAGAATATCTTTCGACATCTGGTGAATGCGGTCTGAGATCGCGAGGCCGTGCCGCGGATCGTGCTGGAGCGCATTCAAAATCAACATGTCGAGCGTTCCGTAAACGAGATCGGATTTCTCTTTGACCATAGTTGTTTGTTCTACCTAGACAGTCTTGGTGAAGCGATTGTTCAATCTTTTCCCTAGACTGTCAAGGTAAACCCCGGTCCTAGCTATCGAAATAGCCGAACAGCCAACGTCAAGATCGACACCAACAACGCGACCAGAACTGAATAGACGAGCATGTCTTGAATTCGCGCGCGGCGTTTTGCTTCCGCGTAGGGAATGCGCGTGAAGGTGACCATGGCGTAAAGCGGCAGATAAATTCCCGGCAGCGCCGCTTCGAGGAAGTGATCGAGCTTTTTCTTTGCCCGAAACGTTTTCGACGCAGTCTTGTCCCGCATCTCGATGAAATTTACTAGAGCGAGATCGGCCAGGGCGTCGGCGTTGATTTTTCGACGCTCGAAATATTCGCCGAACGCGCGTTGTCGATCTTTTGGAAACTCGCGCAAGCATTCATCGAGCACGACGCAATCCTCGAACGCCGCGTTCATTCCCTGACCGTAGAACGGAACGACCGCATGCGCGGCATCGCCGACGAGTACGACTTTGTCTTTGTAAAACCACGGTGCGCAACGGATCGTGAGCAGCGATCCAGTCGGATTCGTTTTAAAATCTTCGAGAAGGTTCGGCATCAACGAAACGGCGTCTGGAAACTCGTCCTCAAAGAATCGGCGAACGTCATCATCCGTTTTCGTCGTCGCGAAACTGCGGGGCCCTTCAAATTCCCAAAAAAGCGTGCAGGTGAACGAGCCGTCCGGATTCGGGAGCGCGATCATCATGAAACTCCTCCGCGGCCAGATATGGAGCGCGTTCTTCTCCATCTGCCAGGAATCGCCCGGCCCAGGGGGGATCGTCAGTTCCTTGTAGCCGTGCGCGAGATAACTCTCATCGTATTCAAAATTCGGGATCTTGAGCTGCATCGATTGCCGGACTGCAGAGAACGCACCATCGACACCGATGACCGCGTTGCCCCGCGCGGTCGCAATGCCGGTCGGCGTTTGGAAATGCGCATCTGCGTCGTCTAAATCGACTCGATCGCACTTGTGATTGAAACGCACGCGCACATTCGGCGAACGCTGTGCAGCTTCGATGACCGTCGTGTTCAATGCTGCGCGTCCGATCGAATTGATGTGCTTCTTTGGATCGACATCGTAGGGCGCAAAATGCAGCTCGCCGGACCTTTCGTGAATCATTCGCCCGCGCATCGGGATCGCGTGCTTCAACACCTCGTCGGCGATGCCGATCTCCTCGAGCGCATGAATACCACGGGTCGAAAGCGCGAGATTAATCGAGCGTCCACCGACCATGTTTCCCTCGCGCGGATCGCCGCGGCGTTCGTAAAGATCAACATCGTATCCGCGCCGGCCGAGAAACGCGGCGAGCAACCCGCCAGCTAAGCCGCTTCCGATTAAAATGAATTTCACCACGCATTAAGACTGCAATCGCTGACGAACTGAGAAAAGCAGGAAAAGTTGATTTAGCAACGACCAAGCGGTGTATTAGATCGACATGGCAGATGGCCAATCAACTGCTGGCGCACAGCCGCCAGAAGAAGAAGCGCGGCCAAAGTTGTGCGCGCCGGATCGGGTCGCTGCTGGAATGCACGCGGTGTTTGAGAGTTTGAAATTTACGGCGCGCGAGAGCGGATTCGCGCGCGGGTTTCGCGATTGGGTCAAGATCAATAAAAAAGATGGGTTCGATTGTCAGAGCTGTGCGTGGCCAAGTCCGGACAAAGATCGACATCTGTTCGAGGTTTGTGAGACCGGCGTCAAAGCGCTGACGAGTGAGGCGACGAAGAAACACATCGGGCCGGAATTTTTTCGCGAGCATTCAATCGCTGAGTTGCGCGAGCAAACGGATCATTGGCTCGAGCTACAAGGCCGGCTCATCCATCCGATGGTGAAACGTGTGGGGGCGACGCATTACGAGCCGATCGAATGGGACGAGGCATTTGAATTGATGGCGCGAGAGCTCAACGCGTTGCCGATGCCGAAGGCGGCCGCATTCTACACCAGCGGACGGACTAGCAACGAAGCGGCATTTCTCTATCAGTTGTTCGCTCGGCAATTCGGTACCAACAATCTCCCCGACTGTTCGAACATGTGCCACGAGTCGAGTGGCGTGGCGTTGAAGGAAAGCATCGGCGTCGGCAAAGGCTGCGTGAAACTTGAGGATTTCGAACAGACAAACGCGATCTTCATCATCGGCCAGAATCCCGGCACAAATCATCCGCGGATGATGACGACCTTGGAGCGCGCAAAACAAAATGGCGCGACGATTGTAGCGATCAATCCGATTCGCGAAACCGGTTTCATCGCGGTTGTTAATCCAAATCCGCAGGAATATCAGAACCCGTTCGCTTTCGCGGGCAAAATGTTGTTCAACCGCGGCACGCCGCTCGCCGATTTGTGGTTGCCGGTGCGGGTCAACGGCGACATGGCCGCGATGCGCGGGATCATGAAAGAGATGCTCGAGGAAGAAGAGCGTCAGCCAGGGGCTGTGTTAGATCGACAATTCTTCGACCAACACACGATTGGCTTCGAAGAATTTGCCGCGCACGTGCGCGCCACGTCTTGGGGTCAAATTCTCGAAATCAGTGGACTCACGCGTGGTCAGATTCGCGCGGCGGCAGAAATCGCGATTCGCTCGAAACGAATCATCTGTTGCTGGGCGATGGGACTCACGCAACACAGAAACGCGGTCGCGACGATTCAGGAAGTGATGAATTTCCTTCTGCTGGGCGGCAACGTCGGCAAACCGGGAGCCGGGCCATGTCCAGTGCGCGGACATTCCAACGTTCAAGGCGATCGCACAATGGGCATTTGGGAGCGGATGACCGACGTGTTTCGCGAAAAGCTCGGACGCGAATTTCAATTCAGGCCGCCGGCTGAAGCGGGAACGAACACCGTCGACACAATCAAGCAAATGCAAGAGGGGCAAATCCGATTCTTCTTTGCGATGGGCGGCAATTTTCTTTCTGCCACGCCGGACACCGAATATACCGGGAAAGCGTTGCACAATTGTCGTCTCACCGCGCACGTCTCAACAAAACTGAATCGTGCGCATCTCATCACCGGCGAGATCGCGCTGATTCTGCCATGCCTCGGGCGATCTGAGAAAGATCGACAATCAACCGGCGAACAATTCGTCACGGTGGAAGATTCGATGGGAATTATCAATCCCTCGCGCGGTCACGCTGAGCCAGCCAGCAAACATCTTCGCAGCGAGCCGGCGATCGTCGCTGGCTTGGCGAAAGCCACACTCGGCACACGTTCGGCTGTCGACTGGGACGGGCTCGTCGCGAACTATGATCGCATCCGTGATCACATTGAGCATGTCGTCGCCGGATTCGACAACTTCAACGCGCGCATCCGCAAAGACGTTTTTTATCTACCGAACGACGCGCGCGATCGCCGCAAGTTCAATAACAAGGAAGGCAAAGCGAAGTTCATCATGTCGGAGCTAACAGCGCACAAACTTCAGCCGGGTCAATATCTAATGACGACGGTACGCAGTCACGATCAGTTCAACACCACGATTTACGGACTGCACGATCGCTATCGCGGCGTTTACAATGGGCGGCGCGTTATCTTCATGAACGCCGACGACATCAAAGCGGCTGGTTTGCAACGCGGCCAACTTGTCGATCTAACGAGTTACTACAAAGACGAAACCCGCGCGGCGCGGCATTTCATGGTCGCGCCGATTGAAATCGCGCGCGGTTGCACGGCCATGTATTTTCCGGAAGCGAACGTGCTTGTTTCAATCAACAACAGCGCCGAGCGCAGCAACACGCCGGTAAGCAAGAGCCTCGTTATTAGCATCGCGCCCTCGAAAGATGCGGCGGCCGGGGTTGACCGAATTCTTCGAGAAGCCACTTAATCGAGAATCACACGTTCGACGTGCGAATAAATGTTGAACGAGGGCGGCCTCAGAAATCCGATGAGCGTTTGATTACTCTCTCGCGCGAATTCCATCGCCAAACTCGACGGCGCCGAAACCGCAGCCACAATCGGAATTCCAGCGGCGAGCGCTTTCTGCATGATCTCAAACGATGCGCGCCCGCTGACGAGGAGTAGATGTCGATCTAACGGAAGTTTTTTATCGAGAAATGCGCGCCCGATCGCTTTGTCGGCCGCGTTGTGCCGGCCAATGTCTTCACGAACGATCAAGGCATTGCCCTTCGCGTCGAAAATTCCGGCGGCGTGAATCCCGCCAGTTCGCGCAAAATCAGACTGATTCGCGCGCAGCTTGTCCGACTTGATCGGCGGAAAATGCTGGCGAATCGTGTCCATGCTTTGCTTGCCGCACAACCCGCAACTACTTGAAATTGTTCCGAAGCGCTGAGTCGAGTTCAGTGCGACCTTTTTGCCGCCCGCAAGATCGAGAGCGATGATGTTTTCGCGATTGCGCGGTATTTTCGGCCGCGAGAAGTTTTCGATCTTATCGCCGGTGCGCACGATTGCTTCGGAAACAAGATATCCAGCGGCGAGCTCTTCGTCGTGGCCCGGCGTGCGCATCGTTGTCGCGACTGTCTTGTCCCCAATGCGAATCTCGAGCGGCTCTTCGATTGTGAGCTCGTCGTGTGAATACTCAAGCCCGCCATCCTGACGGCGGCGAATAATTTGGCCCGGTCCGACTCCATCACCTTTCATCGATCCTGGGGCAATGATATCATTTGACGCGGTGGAAATCTGTCATCTTTACGTCTCGCGCGGGCACAATTTTTTCGGTCACCACGGCCGCGAACCTGACGATTTTCCGATGATTGAAGTTTCTGAAATCGAATGCGTGGCCGGCCACGGAATTCGTGGTGATCGGTTCTTCGATTACCAAAAAGATTACAAAGGCCAGATCACATTTTTCTCGCTCGAGGTTTTCGATGAGCTTCGCGGCGCGCTGCAACTTGAGGGCGCGTCGCCCGATTTGGTGCGAAGAAACGTGCTGACGCGCGATGTTGATCTTCGCGAGTTGAACGGAAAGGCATTCGAAATTCAAGGCGTGTGTTTTTTGGGAATGGGGGAGTGCCGACCGTGTTACTGGATGAATCGCGCGATTGGCGCTGGCGCGGAAGATTTTCTAAAAGGCCGTGGCGGTTTGCGCGCGAAAATTTTGACTGACGGCACTCTCCGTTCGACGGCGAAGGTCCCAACCTTCGAATGAACTTCAGCGCGGTTCTACTCGCCGGCGGCAAGTCCCGCCGAATGGGACGGGACAAAGCGACAATGCTTTTTCGCGGCGCGCCGCTCTGGC
Source organism: Chthoniobacterales bacterium (assembly GCA_035315805.1). Lineage (GTDB taxonomy): Bacteria > Verrucomicrobiota > Verrucomicrobiia > Chthoniobacterales > UBA10450 > AV40. The sequence continues at coordinate 19,192 of DATFXN010000068.1, read as the reverse complement.
GCATTCAGCTTGATCTTTTACGAAAACTTCAACCCGCCAAGGTGCTTGTTTCCGCGCAAACGGATCCGCCCTGGCGTCCGGCGGGTGTTGATTTTGTGCCCGATAATGAACCATCACGTGGTCCTTTGAGCGGGATCGCCGCCGCACTATCACGAATCGCCTCCACCCATTTGCTTACGCTTGCGATCGATATGCCGTTCATGAGTGAAAGCTACTTACGCCGACTATGCGAACTCGCTGAGGCAGGGAGCGGGGCCGTTCCAATCATTAGAGATCACGCCGAGCCGCTCACGGCCATTTATCCGCAAGCTGCTCGCGATGAAATGGTCCGCGCGCTTTCAGGCGACAATTTTTCGCTACAGTCGGTGGTAAGAGAGTTGATCGCTGCTGATAAACTTCAGGCGGTCGCAGTGTCGAAGACTCAACAAGCTCTTTTCCGCAACTTGAACGAGCCGGATGATCTTAAATGTTGATGAGCTGGCAAGGTAGTGTTCGGGGGCGCTTGGAATGGAAAACGATTCGGACGACTCTCAACCTAAGGAAGGAACGGAACAGGTCCAGCTGATTGCGCGCCTTGAGTGGGCCGTCGCAATTCTGCTTTCGGCGGTCGCGTTGGTCTTGTTCGTTGTCCGCGCCACGCACGCCGGCGCGCTCTGGCGTGATGAAGCCGAATCGGTGCAATCGGCCCAAATGCCTCTGCCCGAAATGATCGATGCAGTTCAATACTCGTCCTTTCCGATTCTTTTCCCGCTGGCAGTGCGAACCTGGACAAGCGCGCTTGGCGCCGGCGACGCTAGCCTGCGCGGTTTCGGTGTCGCGGTAGGCATTTCTCTGCTGGCTGCGAGTTGGCTAGCGGTGAGAAAATTGACTGGCAGCGCCCCCTTGCTCTTGCTCGCTGTGATCGGACTGAATGCGAACTTCTTGATTGCAGGTATGTCGTTGCGCGGTTACGGGCTGGGCAGCTTGATGATGCTCTTGGCGTTCGTCTCTACCGTCAGACTTTTGCTTAGTCCAACTTCCTTGATGCTCGCTGCTGTTCTGGTTGCTGATCTCGCATGTTTGCAATGTCTTTTCTTTAATCTCGCGCTCATGCTCTCGATTGCCGCCGCGGCTACTTGCGTGCTACTGCTTCGACGGGACGTGCGAAGCATTTGGCTCCTGACGGCGGTTGTTATTATTTGTGTTCTATCCTACGTCTTTTACGCCTCGCAGTTTTACAGCAGCGGAAGGATTTGGGCAAAAATCCTCCAAGTGCCGGTATCATTTCAGCTGGTTTGCCAATCTTTGTTTAGGGCTTGGGGAGATATCTCCCCAACCATTTCGTGCATTTGGCTGGCCACTATTTGTGTGGCAATGATCTTCGGAGTTTGGCGACTCGCTGCATTTTGGAGGAACAATCGCTCACACGAGCGCGATTTATTCTTCTTTGGGATTCTCTTGATTCCCCTCTCGATGATCGCGTCCTATGTATTTGTCCGTTTCCTGCCGCGCCCGCCTGACCTGCGTTACTTTCTGGCGCTGACGATTGTCGTCGTCGGAACTGTCGATCTGGTCTGGGCATATTTTCCAATTTGGCTTCGCGCGGTCCGGGTCGGCCTTGTGTTGGCGGCGACAGTCGCCTTGCCGTTTTCTTTTTGGGGCATGGTCATCCAGGCGGAATCAAACTCAGAAACCGTCGCGCGAGCGGTCGAGCAAAATGGGACTCCCGCCGATCTCGTTGTTGTTAATCCATGGAATTACGGCGTTTCCTTCAACTGGTATTACCACGCAGCGACTCGTTGGATCTGCGTCCCCGAAATCGATGACCACCGCGTTCACCGGTATGATCTGCTTCTAAAGAAAATGGAGTCGGCCGCGCCGTTGGCCGATCTCGAGGATAAAATCGCCGCCACTTTGAAATCTGGCAATCACGTTTTGCTTGTCGGCTATGTCGAATTACCCTCGCCGGGAGAAAAGCAGCTCCAATTGAGCCCGGCCCCGGATCCGAAGTTTGGCTGGCAGGGTTACCCTTACCGTCAAGCATGGTCCCAGGAGATTGGCCTGTTTCTCTCGCAACACGTAAAACGTGCCACCCAGGCCGATCTTCGCACGCCACAAATCGTCAGCGATCGCGAAACCATGTTTCTTTACCTGCTTGAAGGTTGGAAGAATTAGCGGCCGCTAATCAATCACAATTTCGCCTTGTTCCTGGTGCCACGTTTTTCTGGCACTGCGGCTGCTCAAGCAGGGCTGCGGCGATGAAAAGATTCGAGCCTCAGCCCGAAAGTATTCAGCCATTTGTTCACAGTTTGGAACTAAAAGCCATCCTGGTGGTGGATGATGATCGTCAGCTCGCGTCGGCGCTGCAATGGATTCTGGCCGACGAAAATTATCTGGTCGACGTCGCTTTCGATGGCGAGGAAGCAATGATGAAGGTCAAAGCGCACGAGTACGACGCCGTCATTTGTGATTTGAAAATGCCGAAGCTACGCGGCGACGAATTTTATTTGAAAGCCAAAGCGAAACGCCCGTCGCTGGCCGATCGCTTCATTTTTATCACCGGCTTCGCGACCGATCCCTCGATCGCGCTCTTCTTCAATCAGCACGAGGTGAAATATTTGGTCAAACCATTTGCCATCTCGGTGTTGATCGATTGCGTGAAACAGCTGCTCTGCTAGATCTGCCCCGGACTGGCTGTTACTTATGCGAACTGAGAATCTGCGCAAAGCGCCAAACCTCGTGAAACGTGTTGTAAAGCGGCACCGGTGCGACACGGATGACGTTCGGTTCGCGGAAATCGCATTTCACGCCGGCGGCCTGGAGTTCTTGGAACAATTCTTTTGGATGTTCGTGCGCCAGGATAGACAACTGGCAGCCGCGCGCCTCCGGGTCGCGCGGCGTGATAATCGAGTATCGTTTCGATCCGGTTTGGTTCAGTAGGAATTCCAAATAGCCGGTGAGCTGAATTGATTTCGCGCGGAGTTTTTCCATCTCGCCGGCTTCATCGAACATCGACAACGACGCTCGCAACGGCGCCATCGAGAAAATCGGCGGATTGCTGATTTGCCAACCGTCGGCTGACGGAACCGGAATAAACTCCGGTTCGAGATGCAAACGAAAGCGCGTGTTTGGATCGTTCCCGAACCAACCCGCGAGACGCGGCAGTTTCGTGTTTGTGGCGTGAGACTCGTGCAAGTATGCGCCCGCAACCGCGCCCGGACCGGCATTGAGATATTTGTAGGAACACCAAACCGCGAAATCGACGTTCCAATCGTGCAGCGCCAGCGGCACGTTCCCGATCGCGTGAGCGAGATCAAAGCCGGCGATGATCCCGTGCCTTTGTGCCGTGGCGGTGATTTTCGCAATGTCGTAGAGCTGGCCGGTGAAGAAATTTACCGAGCCGATCATCACGACCGCCAGTTCCTCGCCGTGCTTTTCGATAAGATCGACAATGTCTTCGGTGCGCACGGTGAACTCGCCTTTGCGCGGACTGGCGAGGACGAGCGCATTTTTTGGATCGAGTGCATGATGACGGATTTGCGTTTTGATCGCGTAGGTGTCGGAAGGAAACGCAGGATCCTCCATCAAGATCTTGAATCGCGATTTCGTCGGCCGATAAAACGTCGCCATCATCAGGTGGAGGTTCACCGTGAGACTGTTCATGCAGATTACTTCGACCGGTTTTGCGCCGACGAGTCGCGCGGTCGGTTCGCGCAGCGGCTCGTGGTACGTGTACCACGGCGTACCAGCCGCATGATGCGCCTCGACTCCAAACTTTGCCCAGTTCTCCAATTGTTGAGCGACAATCGCCCGCGCCGACTTCGGCATCAGGCCTAACGAATTGCCCGCAAAATAAATCAGTGGCTTCGCATCTTTGCCGAGCGGCAAATAAAACCTCTCCCGAAAACGCCGTAACGGATCCTGAGCGTCGAGTTTTTCCGCGAAATCTTCGTGAATGGAGAACTGCATTTCTCCATTCTAGACAGGATTTGCCCGATTTCTATGAAACCCTAATCTTGTTCGGATGCGCCTAGGCACAACCTTTCTCTGCGTCGCAACGATGCTTCTTCTCTGTGCGAGTGCTGAACAATCTCCAACAACGGCGTCACCAGGAAAACGCATCGTCATCGCGGCGAAAACATTGCTCGATGGACGCGGCAACGTTCTGCATGACACGCGCATCGTTGTCGAAGGTTCAAAGATTGTGGCGCTCGATCCAAAGGTGTCGCCGGTTGATTACGATCTGCGCAGGTTCACCCTCATGCCCGGCTGGATCGATTCGCACGTTCACATCACATGGAGCTTCGGCGAGAACGGCAAGAACGCTGGCGCTGACCAGACGACGCAGTTCGCCGCGTACCAGGCTGCATCCAACGCTTGGCGGACCCTGATGGCGGGCTTCACCACCGTGCAAAGTATCGGCTCGCCCACGGACGTTCCGCTGCGCGACGCGATCGCGAAAGGCGCGCTTCCCGGTCCGCGGATTCTCACGGCAGTCGAGCCAGTTTTTGGCCGCGGTGATAAAACTGGAACGGCTGAAGAGATTCGCGCGTTCGTGCGCAAGCAAAAGGAAGCCGGCGCCGATTTGATCAAAATTTTCGCATCCGAATCGATTCGTCAGGGCGGCGGCATGACGCTTTCGCAACATCAACTCAACGCGGCTTGCGACGAGGCGAACAAACAGGGGTTGCGCACGCTCGTTCACGCTTACAAGGACGCCGTGCGCGCGGCCACTTTGGCAGGCTGCACTGAAGTTGAGCACGGCACGATGGCGACCGATGACGATCTCAACCTCATGGCTGAGCACGGCACATACTTCGACCCGCAGGCCGGCCTGGTGATTGAAAACTACCTTGCTAACAAAGGGCGTTTCCTCGGTACGCCCGGCTACACCGAAGAGGGGTTTGCGGCGATGGAGCGGGTCTTGTCGCTCGATCACGATATCGTCCGACGCGCAGCCAAGACTCGTGGACTCAAAGTTGTTTTTGGCACCGACGCGCTTGCAGGCTCGCATGGTCGCAACGCCGAGGAGTTCATTGATCGCGTGCGCGATGCGGGAGTTGATCCAATGAGTGCCATGGTCTCGGCGAACTCGCTTGCCGCCGAAGCGATGCGCATGGGTGATCGTATCGGTTCAATTGCGCCTGGCTACGAAGCCGACATCATCGCGCTCGACGGCGATCCTCTCAAAGACATCACTGCGGTGCGCCGTGTGGTTTGCGTCATGAAAGCCGGCGTCGTTTACAAAGACCTCACGCGCTAATCGTTTAATTTCGCGGCCGTTCCATGAACTCAATCGTCGTGCCGTCGGGATCACGAACGTAAACCACGCGTTTGCCCGCGTTCGGGCCAACTGTAAGAATTTGTGGCGTACCGGCAGCTTTCCAACCGGACGCCGCGATTTTTTCAATGAGCGGTCCGAGATTTTCAACCGTGAGCGCGACGTGAACATGACCTACATCGCACGGCCGAAGATCGACATCCTTCTTGTGATCGACCGGTGCGAGATATTCGAGCAATTCGATTTTGTGACCGCCGGGCGCTTTCACGACCGCGAGCTTAAGTTCGGCGCCTCTTACACCGGTGATTTGTTTCACCCTCTTACCGGTCTGATGCGCGCGGTGCGAAAATTTGAAACCGAGAACATCGCGCCAGAAAGCCACGGCTCGTTCAAGATTTGAAACCGTGATGCCGGTGTGGTCCGCAGCAATGATTCTGAAGTTCGGTTGAGAACTCACGACCAAAATTGTAGGGCGTCTGTGTCAGACGCCAACTACAGAAAACCCGTCTCGCAAAGACGGCCTACAAAATAGGTTAATTTCTCAGTGCCGCGATCACTTTGAGCTCAATCGCGATCGGCGTTGGCAAGGCCGTCACTTCAACCGTTGTCCGCGTCGGGTTTGGTTTGCCCGGGCCTGCGAAATATTCGGCGTAAAGTTTGTTGTAGATCGAAAAATCCTTCTTCATGTCGGTGAGAAAAACCGTGACATCGACAATGTCGTTCCAACTTGCCCCAGCGTCTTCCAGGACAAGCCGCACGTTTTCGAACACGGCGCGGCATTGTTTCTCGATATCGTAATTCTTGATCTTGCCTTCTGAGTCGAGCGTAACGCCCGGAATTTCTTTGCTCGCCCGCTTACGCGGACCGATTCCGGAAAGAAATAAGAATTCGCCCACGCGCTTCGCATGCGGAAACGCGCCGACTGGCTCCGGCGCGCGCGAGCTTTCAAAAGACGTGCTCATTCGCCGCGCCGGATGATTGCAAACCACGCTCTCGGTCCGCTCTCTGAGAATCTGTCGGCGAATTCCGGATTCACATCGACTCGTACTGCTTCCACCGATTCAATATGCCAACCTTCCGCGAAGATAGCGGAGAGTTCTTGTCGGGAAATCCGACGAGGGCCTTCGTTTCCCGGTTCGTTATCGCTAAAACAGAGCAGAAAAATTCGTCCTCCCGGCTGAACCACATGTGACAGACCCTGCACGTAGCGCTGCCGGTCGGTGTCGGAGAAGACGTGAAACAACCCGCAGTCGATCACTGTCGCGAATCGCTTATCCCATTCATCTAATGTCATCGCGTCCTTAACGACAAACTCTGCGTCACATCCTTGTTCGGCTGCTTTGCGCCGCGCGCGACGAATTGCCTCCTCCGCGAAATCAATGCCAGTGACGCGGTGTCCCCGTGCGGCAAAGAACAAAGCGGTGTCGCCCGTTCCGCAGCCCGCATCTAGCACGGGGCAAATAACGCAGTCCGCAATATTGACGAATGGTTTCTGCGGTCTGCCGATGTCCCAGGGCGCCTTGCCAGCGTAAGATTCTTCGAAGGCGGCCTGATCCTGAACGCGATTCATACAAGTGGGCCGACAAACTCCGGCGCGCTCTTGGTCTCGAATGTTTCGTTCATGGTGATTTGAAGATTAGATGCGCGATTTGGGTTTCCAATCCGTAGTAAATCATCCAGAGCGCGGTTAAGTCGAACGCGGCGTGCGCAATCATGAGCATGAAAAGCCGGCCGCTGACCGCAAAGATCGAAGCAAATATCAATCCGGTCACAAATGCTTGTTCGACGCCTGGAAGGCCCTGTTCGGGATAATGAATTGACGCAAACAAGATCGATGTGACCAGAACGATCGCAATCTTCGCGGCGCTACTTTGCCCAAATAGTTTTCCTAAACGCTCGAACATCCAGCCGCGATAGAATGTTTCCTCACCGAAGCCCGCCGTGACGATCATCGTGAACAGCATCAGCGGGATCATGCTGCTGTTGCCGGTGACGAACTGATAGGCCTGATTGATCGGCGGCGCGCCAAAGAGCGGCATCACCAGCGCCTTCATCATAAATTTGAATGCAACCCCGAACACAATTCCGAGCGCGATTGTCTTTGGCCAATTGCGTGGCTGCACGTAACCGATCTCATGCCAGGGCGTGTTCGACAATTTCACCCAAATCAGGACGAGAAGCGCGCTGAGCGGCGGAATAATGAGATTTCCGCCTAAAATAATGAGGATCGCCAGAATCCCGAGCGGCCCAAATCTGCGCAAACGCGCCGCGAATTTATCGCCCTCTTGGTCCGCCGGCATTACGCCGGGCGATGATTCGTTCATCCGCGCGGCGCGTATTTTTCGAACTTCGGCAAGTTAGGATCCATGTGATCCCATGGCGGCGCGTCGGACGTCCAGATTCCGTGTTGCGGTTTATACAAACTTGGATCGTCTAGGGTTCCTGCGGTGATTCCCTGGCCGAAATCAGTTTTGCCGCCGAACAAGCGCGAGCCGCATTCTGGGCAAAAGCCGCGGATGTTATCGCCCATCATCTCGCTCTTGGTTTCATAGTATTTCGGGGTGCCTTTCGTAATCTTGAAAGCCTTCGCCGGAACGTAGAAAACAGGCGTGTAGCCGCTGCCAGTTGTCTTCTGACAATCGCGGCAGTAACAATTGAACATCACCAGCGGATCCGCCGTGACTTCGTAACGAATAGCGCCGCACGTGCATCCACCGGTGACGTTTTTAGGCATATCTTACTCTCAGCAATCAACTCTCAACTATCAACCAGAGTCAGCCTCCCGCGATTGCGCCCATGACAAAGAACGGTTCCTCGCCTTTGACGATGGCGTCGGGCAGGGGAGTATCGGGCGATTCATGGGAAATATCCTCGCCGGACGCGAAGAAACGCACCAGCGGCCGGCGCTTCAATGTCGCGTGATCGCGAATTGTCCCGCGCAGCACCGGGTACTTTTCTTCCAAAGCGTTTATAACTGCATGGACCGTCACGGTCCCGTTAAGATTGACATGAACCTCGTCGCCAACTTTCGCCAGCGTGCGAAGATGATGCGGCAAAACGACACGAATCATTTTAACGTTTGAACCTCGACTGAAAGCACCGCTGGTAAGTCGCGGACTATCGGGAACCAGGAGTCACCGGAATCGGCCGACGCATAAACTTGTCCGCCGGTCGTTCCGAAATAAATGCCGCACGGATCGAGCGAATCGACCGACATCGCGTCGCGCAACACGTTCACATAACAATCTTTTTGCGGCAGACCTTTGGTCAAGTCTTCCCATTTGTTTCCGCCGGTCCGGCTTCGCCACACCTGAAGTTTTCCATCGAGCGGATAATGTTCGGAGTCACTTTTGATCGGCACCACGTAGATTGTTTCCGGTTCGTGCGCGTGCACATCGATCGGGAAACCAAAATCGGTTGGAAGATTTCCGCTTACTTCGATCCACGAATTGCCGCCGTCATCGCTCCGCATCACGTCCCAATGCTTTTGCATGAAAAGCGTGTTCGGCTTTGATGGATGAAAAGCAATCCGGTGGACGCAATGACCCACTTCCGCCGTCGGATCGGGAATGTATTGCGAGTGCAAACCTTTGTTGATCGGTTTCCACGTTTTCCCGCCGTCATCGGTGCGGAACGCGCCCGCCGCCGAAATCGCGACGAACATTCGCTTCGGATTTTTCGGATCGATCAAGATAGTGTGTAAACACATTCCGCCCGCGCCCGGTTGCCAACGCGGGCCGGTATCGTGTTGGCGTAAGCCAGAAAGTTCGTTCCAAGTTTTGCCGCCGTCTTTTGATTCGAACAGCGCGGCGTCTTCCACGCCCGCGTAAACATGATCTGGCGAATCGAGCGCGGGCTCGAGATGCCAGACCCGTTTGAATTCCCACGGATGCTGCGTCCCGTCGTACCACATGTGCGTGCCGGGAATGCCGTCGTAAACGAACTTGTTGCTCTCGCCCTTGGGCATTCCCCCTTCGCCTTGCAATTCCTCCGGGATACTGCCCGGCGTGTTCCAGGTTTTGCCGCCGTCGTCCGATCGCTGAATGATTTGCCCGAACCAACCGCTCGTTTGCGACGCGTAGATCCGATCGGGGTCAACCGGCGACCCTTTCATGTGATAAATCTCCCAGCCGGCAAAATCCGGCCCCTCTACTTTCCAATCTTTGCGCTTCCCATCCGACGTGAGAACGAACGCGCCTTTTCGTGTGCCGACGAGAACTCTTATTCCACTCATAAAATCTTCCTCTTAATCTTCAGTGCCGATGCCCATTCCCGTTGTGGACGTGAGCGAATCGTTTCGCCGATTTTGCCTTTGCTTTAGTGGCTTCGACTTCACGATTTCGCGGCGGTGCGTTCGTCACTAACGATTCGAGTAAATGATGCGCCGCGTGTGCGACTTCGTCGACGGCGCGATTGAACGCTTCTTCATTCGCGTGCGAAGGCTTGGTAAATCCGCTCAGCTTCCGAACAAATTGCAGCGACGAGGCGCGAATCTCATCATTCGTCGCCGGCGGTGAAAAATTATGCAGGGTTTTAATGGCTCGACACATAAAGAACCTCTAACGGCGGATTTAACGGATGAAAGCGGATTTTTACTATTCTACTAAATCCCGAATTCGTCTCTCTGCTTTGCGTGCCTCGGGCAGAAAACCGATGAAGTACATAATGAGGTGAAAGAGAAGAAACGCTGATCCAGCCATAAGAAATGATTTCGGACCAGCGGTCCTCATCCCGACGAGGCCTCCCAACGCGAAGAACGCCACAATAATCACGATCTGTAGCGGATGAAACGTCTCGATTACACGGATCGTACTTCCCCTGGCGTGGGGAGAAATCTGTCCAACCAGCCAAGGCTGATAAGTGTTCTGACCCTGGATAACGGGCATGATCCTAAACTCATTACTTGAAACGGAACCCGTGAACTCAAATCCACTACCAGTGAGTGATCTGAACCATGGCTGACGCGGGGATGTTTTTTGGCGCAGAAGCTCAGCGATTTCCTCAGGCGAGCGTCGGGATTCAACTTCAACTCGTCGGTATGGAAGGAGGAACATGCGAAAACCCACCTAGCTTCACTTCGCGATACAGATGTTTTTCGGTTCGGTGAAAAATCGCAAGGCTTCTTCGCCGCCTTCGCGGCCGACGCCACTGGCTTTCATGCCGCCAAACGGGACCCGGAGATCGCGGACGAGCCAGCAGTTCACCCAAACGGTGCCAGCGTGGATCTGTTCGGCGACGCGATGGGCGCGGCTGAGATTTTGGGTCCAGACGCTCGAGGAAAGGCCGTACTCGACGTCGTTCGCGTAACGAATCACTTCGTCTTCACTGTCGAACGGCGTGATGGTAACAACAGGGCCGAAAATTTCTTCCCGATTTGTTCGGCATGCGACTGGAAGATCGACAATCACCGTGGGCGAAAAGAAATAGCCTTCGCGCGTGCGTTCGTTCGGTGCTTTTGGTGAATTGCCGCCGAGCGCGATCTTGCCACCCTCCTTGTGCGCAAGATCGACATAGAATTTTATTTTATCGAGCTGCGCCTTGTTCACGATCGCGCCCTGTTCGGTTTTTTCATCGAGCGGATCGCCCTGTTTCAATTGCGAGGCGTTGTCGATGAAGCGTTCTCTGAATTTTTCGTAGATCGGCCGCTCGACAAAAACGCGCGAGCCGCACAAACAAATCTGTCCCTGGTTCGCGAACGATGACCGCACGCTGCCGGCGATCGCCGCATCGATATCGGCATCGGCAAAAATGATATTTGGATTTTTGCCGCCGAGCTCAAGCGAAACTTTCTTAAACAACGGCGCACAAGCTTTCGCCACTTTCTTACCGGTCGCGGTTCCGCCGGTGAACGAGATTGTGTTGATCTTCGGATGCGCGGTGACGGCTGCGCCGACGTTTGGTCCGGTGCCGTGGACGACGTTGAGGACGCCGGCCGGAAGTCCCGCCTCCCGACAAACTTCGCACAGCAGATACGCCGTCATCGGCGTGAGTTCGCTCGGTTTCGCGATCGCGGTGTTTCCAACTGCAATCGCCGGCGCGATTTTCCAGCTCAACAAATAAAGCGGCAGATTCCACGGCGAGATCAGTCCGGCGATGCCCCGCGGCTGGCGAAGGGTATAATTGAACGCGATGCCGTCGGTGACGTGTGCTTCGTTTTCGGTGTGCAGGATCGCGGTGGCGAAGAAACGGAAATTCGCGACCGCGCGGGGGATGTCGAGCGAGCGCGCCAGCGTGATCGGTTTTCCCGTGTCGATCGATTCCGCGCGAGAGAATTTCTCCAGATTGCGCTCGATAAAATCGGCGATGCGCAGGAGAATTTTCGATCGTTCGGTCGCCGGTTTCTTCGACCACTCTGGAAACGCCTTCTCCGCGGCCGCCGCGGCAAGATCGACATCTTCCTTCCCGCCGTCGGCGACTTGCGAGTACGGCTTGCCCGTCGCCGGCTCAATGTTGTCGAGATACTTGCCGCCTAACGGTTCAACAAATTGTCCGTCGATGAAATTCCGAACCTGGAATAATTGTCGGTGCACGCTCCGCGTAGCCTAAATGCGGCCGAGTCGGCGGGCAACGCTCGCATTGCGCTTGTATTGAAGAGCGTTCTGCCTTGTAATCGTGCCATGAGAAACATCAAACGAGTATTGAGTCTTGTTGCAGCGATCAGCCTTGCGATGACCGCCGTTGCGTTGGCTGCGGACGCGAAATTTCGTGCCGATGGTACCATTCAGCGAATGAGCTCCGACATGGTATTATTGCGCACGTCCGCGCAGGACATTGAAATCAAACGCGACGCGAAAACCAAAGTAACCGGCGAGCTGAGAAGGGGCGGGTCCGCGACCGTGATTTATACTAAAGTATCGGGCGAAAACTACGCCACCGAAATCATCATGAGCGGCGCTCCGAAGCCGAAATAGACGCCGGTCAGCAGGGCACGCTTTTGTTTTGCCCGCGATTAACCTTCCGCACGAACGGGGGTGCCTAAGCGGACACGACCTCGATCCAATTCACGACATGGGCGCGGACCGGGTGATCGAAACCTTTCAATGTAAGTTCGCCGAGGTCTTCGAAGGGAAGGAGTTTTCCTTCGCACAATTCGGCAACGACGTTTGAAACGAGGATCTGTTCGGCTTCGGCGCGCGAACAAAGACGCGATGCCAACTGCACGGTCGAACCGAACAAGTCATTGTGATGCTCGACCGGCTCTCCCGCTGCCAGACCGGCCCGGACTTTAAACGGTCGGTCGACATTTTCTCGCCTATGTTTGGCGATTTCGCGCTGGACGCGCGCGGCGCATTTCACTGCGGACGCCGCCGATACGAAGGAGGCCATGATCCCGTCGCCCAGATGCTTGACTTCACGGCCGCCCAAATCTCCAAGTGCGTCGCGCACAATCCTGTCATGCACGGCGAGCAATTCCATCGCTACTTGATCGCCAAGACGGCGCGTCAATCCGGTTGAATCAACAATATCGGTGAACAAGATTGTGCGAATTCCCGGATCGCGGTCGTTTGAACTGCCACCGGGAACGATTGCCGCTCCGGCCGGGTTTACTTCGCTACCGCCAAGAAACAGATCTGCGACGTCTGGCTCGACTTGAATTATTTTTTCGGCAACGAGCCCATGCGCTTCGCGATGGACTTGGGCGGCTGCTTCCGCGCTTGGCGCCTGGCAAAGGCAGAAAACCTTGCCGGCTTTCTCATTCACCCAATACTTGTGATAATGGACGCCGTGCTTGTCCTGGACTTCCATGTCGCGCGCGTGCGCTTTGGCCACATCTTCCGCGGAAACGCCGCCCGGGATCTCGTGAATGTCCATGTAAGTCGGCATGCGCTTCTGTAGATTAGGAAGTCGCTGTCGGCAAATTCACCGCCGGGATATTTGGATTTCGATCTCCGGCGCGTTGACGAGCGTTTGGTAGACCACGCAATAGCGCTCGGTCAGCTTCAACAGCGCCGCGATTTGTTCTTCGGTCGCGTCGGTATCGAGACCGAAACGCAATCGAATTTGTTGGAAGCCCACCGGAACCTCTTTGGAGACGCCGAGTGTGCCGCGAAAATCGAGATCGCCCTCAGCGTGAACCGTCGCGTCGCGCAACGGAATTTCGAGCGCAGTCGCGACCGCGCGCAAGGTGACGCCCGCGCAAGCCACCAACGATTCGAGCAGCATGTCGCCCGAACATGCGCTCAGCCCTGTTCCACCAGTTGCCGGATGCAGCCCAGCTTCGACGAGCGCTTTGCCGGTTTGAACCTTGCAGGTTAGGCCTTCGCCGATTTTTCCTTCAGCGCGAAGCGTGATCATTGCCGAGTGCGGTTCGTTCCGATATCGCTCCTTGATTGGCGCCTGCAACGATTTGAGCTCTTCGGCATTCATTTCTGAGCAAAGCACAGGAAGAGAAGTGACGACTGAAAAAGAATGCGATATGATGCGTTAGATATGAAACAGCTTCAACTTGCTGGCTTGATGGCGACCGGCGTGGCTCTGCTCAGTTGCGAAACGACTCAAACCACGGGAATGAGAAACCAGGAGCAGAAGCGAATGGCCGCGTTATAACGGCAGCAAGCCGAAGACACGCAGATTGATGAATCGGATCGGAATCTCTGGAACGCACAGCAAGACCGATTATACACGGGAACCAATCCGGCCGTTCCGTTTAGATAAGAAGCACAGATCCGCGGTGGCGATTTTGCCGGGAACGGTGTTGGCAATCGCCGATTCGGCACCTATTGTCCGCGCCAGTGTCGGTCCGGCTCGGACCTTTTAGTGAGATGGTTGAGTGGTTGTGAGCCTTTGTTTGATCAACAGGTCAGTTATAGACCGGCGGAAGCGCTGCTTGAGTCAATAGCGAATCAAATCGTGTGTCCGTCCGAACGTCATCCCAAAGTGGGCTGAAACGCAATTCACCCCAATTCGGACCTCGGGGCAGTTTTACCACTTTCTCCAATTCTGCCATCGCCGCATCGCGTTCGCCGATCCAGGCATAGACCATCGCCAGCACCGTTTCGTAATTCGCGCCATCAACCGCATCGTGTGACATTGGGCATAACGCGACCGCTTTTCTCGCTTCCTGAAGCGCGCTTGCTTTGCGACCCAACCCGGCATCGGCCACGCTAAGGTCGCTGATTAGCTCCGGATCGTTCGGCCGCTCGCCGAGCTTCACCAAAGCCCAATCGCGAGCGCGCTGAAATGCAGATCGCGTTCTTGAGACGTCGCCCTGTGCCCGGGCGGTGACTCCATCAAAAAAAGCAGCGTCGTAGTTCTCCTTCTCGGTTGGGGCCACTGCCTGCACTAACTGCGAAGCTCGCGCAAAGTCTCTGGCAAAGAGCTCCACCCAAATTAGCTCATACAATCGCGTTGCATCCTCCGGAGAACTCTCGATCACGTTCCGAGCTTGGTCGATCCGCCCCGTGCCAAGCAGGGCCTCAGTGCGAAGCGTCCAAAGGGATCCGCCTCGCGCGACCGCGTCTCGCGTGACCGCGTCCTTGATTGCTTTGCCAGCTGTCCGGTCAGCATCAGAAAATCGGCGCACTGACAGGTAGCTTTCAACCAGGTTTCTGATCACAAATGGATTTTGCGGATCAAGTTCAGCCGCTCGTTCTGCATCTCGAATTGCTTCGTTCCAATGCCCCAGCCTCCGTTCAATCAAGGCGCTTAGATCGATGAACTCCGCCTGCTCGCCTCCAATGGAGCGCGCCGTGTGCAATTCAGCCAAGCCGTGCTCGTAATCGTGCAAGCCATAATAGTAGAATTGCGCCTTGGCCAGATGGGACTGCGGAAGTTTCGGCGCGAGTCGCAAAGCTGTCTCGGCCGCTTGCTTGGCCTGATCCAGCCGACCTGGCGTGCGATCACCATCAAACTGGTACACATAAAGATGCACTTCGGTTAACAAGCAGTAAGCAAGGGCAAACTGTGGATCACGGCTGATCACTTGCTCAAGCAGGTGGATAGAGTTCTTATAGTTGTTTTGGAAAAACGATTCGCGTGCCCGCAAGTAGAGATCGTACGCTAACATGTCTCTGGTCAGAGCATTCCCGATTGCCGCTTTTTCGTCGGCCGACAACTTCACCTTCAACTGAGACGCGATCGCTTGTGCGAGGTCGCTCTCCACATCAAACAGATCGTCCAGCTTCCGATCGTATTGCCGTGCCCAGACGGCCGTGGCTGCTCGAGTATCAATCAATTGCGCATCTACTCGAACGCGATCTCCAGTTTTTTGCACGCTCCCTTCCAGGACGTAAGACACACCAAGCTTCTGTCCAATTTCGCGCTCATTTTTCTGTTTCCCGCGATACGCCGCCACACTACCGGGGCTAATCACCTTGAGAGCGGCCACACTCGCCAGATTTGTCAGGATGGCTTCCTGCACGCCGTTAGCGAAGTACCTATTTTCCTTATCTGTCGTCAGGCTATCGAACGGTAATACCGCGATAGTAGTCTTATCGGTTAACTGTGCACCACGCCCAGCACGGAGAACAGAGTTCTCGTTCAGACGCGAGCGCACTACGAAGCCCAGACCGAGCCCGAGCCCGATTAGACATAGGATCGCGACAGCAGAGACAATCTGGACACGGCGATCATGAAGAAGAGCAGTCCTGACTCTATATCCCGCTTTGCTACCTCGCGCTTGCACTGGCTTTCCAGCAAGATGGCGTCGGACATCCTCTGCAAACCCGGCGACCGAAGAATACCGCAGGCTCGGTTCCTTTTGAAGTGCGCAAAGCAGAATAGCGTCCAAATCGCCTCGGAGTCGGTGCTGTCGCTCGCGATCCTTCACCGCGAGGCTCGGGAGAATTGGCAGTTGCTTGCAAATAACTTCCACTAATTCCTCATCGGTCGGATGAGATGTCTCAAACCGATGCGGTCTAACACCTGTTAACATTTCATAAAGCACTACTCCAAGTGCGTAGATGTCGCTGAAAGTAGTAACTGGTTCGCCTTTGACCTGTTCCGGTGAAGCCGAGCTAGGTGTAAGTCGTTGCTGCTTGAAGGAAGTAATATCAAGGGGATTCGTCTTGCTCCCGATCACCTTGGCAATTCCAAAATCGAGTAACTTCGGTTCACCTTCATGGTTAACCAGAATGTTATTCGGCTTCAGATCGCGATGAATGACGGATTTATGGTGCGCCGCTTCGACTGCAGCGCTTACCTTAAGAAAAAGATTAAGTCGCTCCGTCAGCCCGAGGGTTCTTTCTTCGACATAGCGCGTAATCGGCGCCCCGTCGATGTATTCCATGATGAAATAGGGTCGGCCGTCATCCAACGTGCCGGCATCAATTAGTCTGGCAATATTTGGATGGTCGAGACGGGCTAGCACTTCGCGTTCCGCGGCGAAACGACGAAGGACGTCCTCCTTAGCGGCGTTGCGGTTCAATACCTTGATAGCTACTTCTTTTTCGAAATATCCATCTGCGCGCGCGGCGAGATAAACCGTTCCCATTCCGCCTTGGCCAAGTTCACGAATGATCACGTAGGCGCCTACTCGCCGCCCAATCTCCGAAGGGTCTTGAGGCGGAACCGCAACGGCAAGGTTATCAGCGTATTTCTCCAAAAGATCCGTCGCGTCGGCCTCGGCGGCCAGAAGAGATTCGATCTCACGCAAAAGATCGACATCATTGGCACACGAACGGCCGATCACCGCGCTTCTGGTTGAAGCCGATTCGTGCTCAAGCACTTCAGAGAGAATCGACTTGAGTTTTTGCCATCGATCCGCGTTCATGATCGGTGCTCGCTTGCCGTTACGGTATCGCGTACCGTATCACATAGACGCGCACAAAAGTAGTGTGTTTAAGTGTTGCGAGATAATTCCCGTCGGAGCCAGGTTTTCGCCGTAGCCCATTCCCGCTTTACTGTGGCGACGGAAATTTCCATTAGCGAAGCGATTTCCGTTACGGTTAAACCCATAAAAAAACGCAATTCGACAATCTGCGCTTGTCGGGCGTCCAGCGCTTCAAGGTCCTTCAGCGCGGCATCCAGGGCACCGATGTCGATCTTTCGTCGCTCGTAAAATTCGCGCGCCCGCCCGGCCGGATCTGTGCCGCCGCGTTTTTCTCGCTGCCGAGCAACAGCACGATTAGTCAACGTTTTACGCATAATCCGTGCGCAGATCGCAAAAAAATGGGCGCGATCGCGCCACACGGCTGCCTGCTTCTGATCAGCCAGGCGTAAATAGGCCTCATGGACCAGCGCCGTCCGTTGCAACGTGTGCTCCCGTAGCTGCCTTCGAAGATAACTAGCAGCCAAACGCCGCAATTCTTCGTACACTTCGGGCATCATTTCGACCAGAGCCCGTTTATCGATCTTTGCCGTAGCGGAAATTGACGCCTCGCTGTTTGCCGGATGTTTTGGCAGGTCGCGACTCATTCCCATGTTCGCTCGTGGGCCAGAAAGGATATAATAACGTTCATCGGGGCAAGAGTCCATCGAAAGCGCGAAGGACATCCCACAATTTACGATCTCTAAGATCGTGAATCCCTTCAGTCCGTGATCTCAGTAACCGTGGGACAACCGTCGCGGCGGTTTTCGGGGTATAAAAGTTGCAAAACCAGAATCGTAAAACTTTTAATTTTGCAAAAATTTTTGAGCCGTTTTTGCCGGATTCATTGAGTACCTTGGTATGAAAACCAATACTCCGACTAAATTCTTTGAGTCTGTTACCACGTCGAACGTTTACCGGCACCTTGCAATGGCGCTTTGCCTAGTCCTCTGCACATTGGGGCTGGGCGTTGCCGCGAATGCCGGCGGAACGACGACGACCATTACTACGTTCGATGCACCGGGCGCCGGCACGGGTGCACGCCAGGGCACCGTCGCCTTTGGCATCAACCCTGGAGGGACGATCGCGGGATTCTTCCGGGACACCAACAATGCCCGGCACGGCTTCGTGCGAACTAACGACGGCATGATCACGGTCTTCGACGATCCGGCGGCGGGCACTTGCTCAGCATCTTGTGGAACGATCGGGAACGGCCAGGGGACGCGTGCTTTCGCCATCAACCCATCTGGGGAGATCACGGGATTTTACACCGACAATAGCGGCAGCTGCCATGGCTACGTGCGTTCTCCTAACGGCACCTTCACCCAGATCGATGCTCCGGACGCGGGCACAGGACCGTTTCCCCAGGGGACCTTCCCGTCAGAAATCACTCCTATGGGCATCAACCCACAAGGCGCGATCACCGGATTTTACGTGGACGCGAACTCAGTACAGCACGGCTTCGTCCGCGCTCCCAACGGTAAAATCACCGAGTTCGATCCCACGGGCTCCATATTCACCAACCCCAACGCCATCGATGCGCCGGGTGCGATCACGGGTTTCTACTTTGACGCAAACTTCGTGGGTCACGGCTTTTTGCGCACTCCCAACGGCACCATCACCTCGTTCGATGCCCCGGGCGCTGACAGCACCCCGGGTACTGGCAACGGCACATTCGGCGTAGGGGTCACTCCAACTGGGGAGATCGAAGGAGTTTTCGTCGACCCAAACGGCGTGCTTCACGGCTTCGTTCGGTCTACGCAGGGCACCTTCCGCACATACGATATTCCGGCCGCGGGCACAGGCGCAGGCCAGGGCACTCTCCCTGAGAGCAACAACACTCAGGGCGCGATCACGGGACAGTACATCGACGGAAACTTCGTGAATCACGGCTTCCTGCGCAATGTGCAAGGTGGCTTCAGCACGTTCGATGTTCCGGGAATGGGCACAGGCGCGGGCCAGGGCACCATCCCCGTGGACAACGGCGACTCAGGAGCGATCATCGGAGAGGCTATTGACGGGAACACCGTGATCCACGGCTTCCTGGTGCAAGGCTTGTAGGCCTACCTGGAAATGGAGAACCTGCACCGCAAGTAAGTTGCCAACAAATCAGCCTAACAAACAGCAGCATCTCATAGTGAGCCGTCACGTGTTACCGCGTGGCGGCTTTTGTTTTGCTTTATCGA
>DATFXN010000067.1:0-36423 GCA_035315805.1 Chthoniobacterales bacterium | reverse complement strand
TACCGCTGAGCTACAGGCCCGCGGCCTTACTTTTGCGTTCGCTCGAGCAACTTCGCAATTGTTTCCTGTAAAACTTCAGCTGAAACCGGCTTTTTGAGATATGCGTCGCCGCAAACCGAGAGCGCGGCTTCTTGTTCCTCGTCGCTTGCGTAGGCGGAGTAGTAAAGCACCGGCACATTCGGCTGCCGCTCGCGGATCTTTTGGCACAACTCGATCCCGTTGCCGTCCGGAAGCCGCATATCAAGAATGCAAACGTCGAACTTGAATTCGTGGGCCAATTCCAACCCCTCGGCCACCGTTCCGGCAGTCGCCACTACGTAACCAAAATCCCGGAGCGACGCCGCGATCATCAAACGAAGATCAGCGTCGTCCTCGACATGAAGGACTCGTGCTTTTACGTCGTTGCTCACTTAAGCACTTATCGTTAGATCGGACTTGCCAACAATCAGCGGGCCGGAAGGATCTTTCCACTGAGCTCGCCAAAGCCAACCCTATAATTGTCGCCCTGGCACCAGCCAGTGATGGAAAGCGTGTCGCCATTTTCAAGCCATTTGCGTTCTTCGCCGCCTGGGAGTTTCAATGGATTCGCCCCCCGCCAAGTCAATTCGAGCATGCAACCGCGCGATTCTTCTGTTTCGCCGCTGATGGTTCCGCTCGCGAGTAAATCGCCGGGTTGCAAATTGCAACCGCCCACGCTGTGATGCGCCAGCTGTTGGGAAATGCTCCAATAGAGATTTTGAAAATTTGTTCGCGTAGTGGTGTGCGCCGCCTTCATCTTCGCCGTCTGCAACTTGGCTTCCAATTGAATATCAAAAGTGAAATCGTTTTTCGCTCGAAGATAAGGCAGCGGCTCCGGATCCTGTTTCGGCAATGGGTTTCGAAACGGCTCGAGCGCTTCCAAGGTTACGACCCACGGCGAAATACTCGTCGCAAAGTTTTTCGAGAGA
Organism: Chthoniobacterales bacterium; assembly: GCA_035315805.1. Classification (GTDB taxonomy): domain Bacteria; phylum Verrucomicrobiota; class Verrucomicrobiia; order Chthoniobacterales; family UBA10450; genus AV40. The sequence continues at coordinate 35,476 of DATFXN010000067.1, read as the reverse complement.
AACGGACCCAGCGGCTGGTATTCCCAGGCCTGAACATCGCGCGCGCTCCAGTCATTCATCAAAACAAAACCAAAGATGTGGTCAATAGCGCGGTCGATCGGAATCGGTTCGCCTAACGAGTTGGCCGGACCGATCAGGAACGCCATTTCCAATTCGTAATCCAAACTCTTGGTCGGTCCGAAGACGGGCGTTGGAGCGTCGGGCGGTTTGATTTGACCTTTCGGTCGACGCACGTCGGTTCCGCTGACAATGACGGAACTCGCGCGCCCGTGGTAGGCGACCGGCAGCCATTTCCAATTCGGCATGAGCGCGTTTTCCGGGCCGCGCAACATTGTGCCGACGTTGTGCGCGTGGTAATACGACGAATAAAAGTCCGTGTAATCGCCGATCTTTACAGGTAACTGCATCGTGACGTCGGACCGTTTGTGAAAAACGCGTTGGCGCAGTTTCGCGTCGTCGCGCAGCGTTGGCGTTTCAGCGGAGAGCAGTTTTTGCAACGCTTCCCGAACGTTTCGCCAAGCAGGTCGGCCGAGCGCGAGAAATTCATTCAGCGAATCGTGCGCGAAAAGCTGTCGATCTTGCAAGTCCCGGAAATGTCCAGCTTCCTGCAGAAAGGCAACATCGACAACATAATCGCCGAGCGCGACGCCGATCCGCGCTTTGCCTTCGCGCGGCCTGAAAACGGCGAAAGGGAGATTCTCGAGCGGAAAATGCGAATCGGGCGAAATGTCGATGAAAGATTTGAGCGGCATTGGCAGCGGCGATTGACCCACTCACCACGGGCGGTTCGGTGAACCGCCCCTACCTTACAGCAGATTCAGTCCGCGCAAATCCTCGCGCGGCTCGTCGAAGCTGCAGCTGCCAAAAGAGGTAACAAATTTTCGGCGCGCCTTGATCCGGTCGAGAGTGATTTCCCACTCGCGCCAGGCAAAAACCGTGTCGTGAAATTCGAATGAATCGGCGCGCTGGTCTTCGAGCATTTCAATTGTTTGCGCTTCGTCCCAATGGTGCTCGGCTGAGAGGACACCGGCTCCGAGCACGTTTAAAAATCCGTGCATCTCGGTTTTCACTTCGTCCCGAAATCGCCGAATCGGATGATGTAGTCCCGCCGTAAATTTGATCGAGACGTGATGTTTCGTTGACGCCAGGATCGCTCGCGCGATCTGGATCGAACCGGGAAAGGCATCCGCGGTGACCCCACCGGTGCGCAATTTGTACCCGAAGGCGGCTTGGTTTGCGCGAGCGATCAAAGCGATTGCCTTTTCGGCGGATTCAGCAGGCGTTTCCCAAAAAGTTTGCAGCTTCAAATCTGAAATCAACGCCGCCGCGTCATTGAGTTGCGCGAGATCGACATCCTGGGGAAGGAACATTTCGAGCTGCACGACCGAAGCAAGGTCTACGTGTTGTCTTTGACACGAACGAATGGTTTCGGTTGTCCTTTTGAGTTCGCTCAGAAAATCGCTCGCGTTTTCGGCTTTGGCACCCAAAGCGGAGACGCGCAGCGGATGACGCCTATCAAACTGGGAGACGGATTCAGCCGCGTCCTCGATTCTTGCGACTGGCAAGACGAAAGCCGCCAGCATCCAAGAATCAGCCGAGCGAAGATATTCTGCCTGATTTTTGAGGGCTTTGTCTAATCCAAGGCTGCACGGCGGAAACATTCCCGCATAATCGATCGCCCGAGTCGTCAAAGCCCGCAAAGATGCCGCAGCCATGAGCTGACATTCAGCGCGCAATTGTGTCTGGCGTCAACTCGCGAAACTCTCGGGAGAAAGAGAGCCAAACTGCGCTCAACTACACGACAACTGAATCAGAACGCGACAATCGAATCGGTGAACAGCCCTCAAGAAACCGTAAAAAGCAAAGCAACTTGCGTCAACTCGCGTCCCAAAGCATCACGGGAAGAGTCCGCGCATTTGTTTGGCGCGAAGAACTCGCTCCACTCCAATGGCCATGGCCGCGGTCCGGTGCGAAATCTTGTGCTCCTTCGCCCGCCGGATGACTTGCGAAAATGAGTGCTCGAGAATTCGGAAAAGTTTGTCGGTCACTTCCGACTCCGACCAGAGAAAGCTCTGCAGGCCCTGCACCCATTCGAAATACGAAACGATCACGCCGCCGGCGTTACATAAAATATCCGGAATCACAAAAAGTTCGTCCCAGCGCTTTTCCAGAATGATGTCGGCTTCCGGCGTAGTCGGTCCGTTGGCGCCCTCGGCCAAAATGCGGCACTTTAATTTGCCGGCGTTGCTTGCGTTGATTACTCGATCGACCGCGCAAGGCGCAAGAATGTCGCAAGGCAGAGTGAGCAGCTCATTCGGATTGACGTGATCGCCTTGATCGAAGGCGCGGAGATTTCCCTTCTTTAATACGTGTTGCTCCGCGGCCTTTATGTCGATGCCTTTTGGATTGTAAATCGCAGCATAGGCGTCGCTGATTCCGACAACCTTCACGCCGCTCTTGAGCGCAAGCGATAGTGCCGCGACCGAACCGACATTGCCGAACCCTTGCACGATCGCCGTGCACTTTTCAGGATCTATTTTCAGCATATTCATCGCCCGCTCGATCAGGTAAACGACGCCACGGCCCGTCGCTTCACGACGGCCTTCGGTCCCGCCGATTGAGACCGGCTTGCCCGTCACGATCTCGTTCACGGCAAAGCCCTGGTAAACCGAGTAGGTGTCCATGAACCAAGCCATGATCTGCTCGTTGGTGCCCATGTCCGGGCCCATTATGTCGGTGTGCGGGCCGACGAACGGAATCATCTCCTGCATGTAACGGCGCGACACGGCTTCGAGCTCGGTATGCGATAACTTGGTGGGGTCGACCGCCACTCCACCTTTGGCTCCGCCGTAGGGCAAATTGGCGAGCGCGCATTTCCAGCTCATCCACATCGCGAGCGCGGCCGTTTCGCCCATAGATAATGTCGGGGCGAAACGCGTGCCGCCCTTGGTCGGCCCGAGCGCGATGTGATGTTGAACGCGGTAACCCTGAAACGCCTTCGTACTTCCGTCATCCATATGCACGGGCAACGTCACCGCGATCGCGCGCTTGGGATAAGTCGCCCACTCACGATCGTTCTTGTCCACGTTCAGGTAATCGGCAATGACCTGGAATTGGTCGCAGGCCATCTTGAAAACGTCGTCGTGGTAAATGGTCATGAAGCGAGAGCGGGAATTTAGAACATCCGCAGAAAAATCGCAGATGCTATTTGCGCTGAAAAATCCTCGCGTCAAATCGGAAGCGGCGCAAGGCATGTCTGGACGGAGCCGATTAGATCGACAATCTGCTCGGAACTCGTAACGTCTCGGCCGAACCCACATGAAAATTGAAACTCTCGCCGTCCACGCCGGCCACAAAATCGACCCTGCCACTGGCGCGGTGTCAGCGCCGATTCATCTCTCGACTACCTTCGAACGAGACGTGGAAGGAACTTACTCCCGCGGATTCATGTATACGCGCAACAACAATCCAAATCGTCAGTCGCTCGAGGAAGGAATTGCGACGCTCGAAGGCGGAGCCGGCGCGGCCGCGTTCGCTTCCGGAATGGGCGCGACGATGTCGATCTTTCAAGCATTGCATCCCGGCGATCACATAATCGCCCACGTCGATGCCTACTACGGCACAACGCGCTTGCTTCACGAAGTTTTTCTGCGCTGGGGACTTGAAGCCGACTTCATTGACATGAGCGATCTGGCCGCGGTCAAAAAAGCCCTCCAGCCGAAAACGAAACTTGCCTGGATGGAAACGCCTTCCAATCCGCTGTTGAAGATCGTTGATCTTGCCGCCGTCTGCAAAATCGTGAGCGAGGCGAAGGTAGTTTGCGTCTGCGACAACACCTGGGCGCCGATCCTGCAGCGGCCGTTCGATCTCGGCGCCGATCTGATTCTGCATTCGACCACCAAGTATTTCGGGGGCCACTGCGATGTTTTGGGTGGAATCGTGGTCACGAAGAAAGACAACGAGCTTTTTCAGCGCATTCGCAACGTTCAATATGAAGGCGGCGCGGTCCCCTCGCCCTTCGATTGCTGGTTGATTCTGCGCGGGATGCGCACCCTGCCGTGGCGGATCCGCGCGCATTCGGAAAATGCTGCGAAGGTCGCGGAATTTCTCGCGCAACATCGCAAAGTCAGGCGCGTCCATTATCCGGGGCTCACATCGCACCCCGGTCACGAGATTGCGCGAAAACAGATGTCGATGTTCGGCGGAATGCTTTCCTTCGACGTGAAAGACGGTCAGGACGCGGCAATGAGAGTCGCCAACGGCGCGAAAATTTTTACCCGAGCGACGAGTCTGGGCGGCGTCGAAAGCTTGATCGAGCACCGCGCGTCGATCGAAGGCCGGGGCACAACTTCACCGGAAGGATTGTTGCGATTGTCGATTGGCTTGGAAAATGCCGATGACCTGATTGCCGATCTCGATCAGGCGTTAAGCTAATTATCGCGCTACTCGCTGCGAACCTTTCGCCGGACAAGACCGACAATGTCTTTTACTTCGGTGACGCCGAGAAAGTAGGCCGCGCCGAAAAAGGTCCCGACACCGACGGCGATCGTGATCAGCATTACGATTAAGTTCAGCCAAATCGAAGCATGCGAGTGCGTTGAAAAGAAGAACGCCTGCGCCGCAAAGCACACGGCTGCCAGAAGAGCCCCGGCAACGAGCACCTTGGCAAGCGTCATTACCATCGCGCCGGTTTCGAGCCGCCCGGTGAAGTAACGCATCATTGAATAGAGGAAAAAGAAGTTCGTGATTGCGACAACACTGGTCGAGAACGCGAGGCCGCGGTGTCCCCAACTCAGATAGAGTGTTAAAAACCAGTTGAGCAAAAAGTTAATCGCGATGGAGGTCAAAGTAACCAGCATCGGCAGGTAGCGCTTGTTCAGCGCGTAGAATGCCGGCCCAAGCACTTTGTCGGCGGAATAACCGGCGAGTCCAATCGCGTAGAAGCGCAGTGCCGCCGCAGTTTGTCGCGTAGACTCAGGCGTAAAACGGCCGTGCTGATAAATTAAACGAATGATCGGCTCGGCCAGAATGATCAGACCGATTGCGGCCGGAATCGTGAGCAAAAACACTAGCCGGATGGAATGCGCGAGCGCGGATCGAAATTCAATGGTATTGCCGACAGCCGCGCTTCGCGAAACGAGCGGCAGCGTCACTGTCGCGACCGCTACTCCGAAAATTCCAAGGGGCAGCTGCATCAGGCGAAATGCGATGTTGAGCCAGCTCACGGGCCCGTCGCCGAGCCGTGCGGCGAAGCCGCTGTTGACGAGCACGTTGACCTGCACAGCGCTGGCGGCAACGATTGCCGGCGCCATTAATCCGAGAACAGTCCGAACGCCTTCATCGCGCCAACCAAAATCGGCCCGGTATTTGTAACCGACGCGATGGAGTGCGGGAAATTGCGCTGTTAACTGCCACAAACCGCCAACAAGCGTGCCAATGGAGAGTCCGATCAGTGCGCGCGCGCCGAAATAAGGATCAAACCACCAACCAAGTACGACGCCGGCGAAGATCGATCCGAGATTGAAATAACTCGACGCCATCGCCGGCGGCCCAAACACATGTTTCGCGTTCAGCATTCCCATCACCAGCGCGGCAAGCGAAACCAGCAGGATGAACGGCCACATGATCCGCGTGAGCAAAATTGTCAGTGCAGTTTTTTCCGGCGACCAACTTCCCCACGTCATCAACTCGATCAGTTGCGGCGCGAGCAACACGCCCAGCAACGTGATCGCGCTCATGAAAACCGCGGTGAGCGTGGCCACCTTGTTGGCCAGCGACCAGGCGGACTCGTCCCCTTCGGTCGCAATTTTTTTTGAAAACGTCGTGATGAACGCGGTGGAGAGCGCCCCTTCGGCGAAAAGATCGCGCAGCATGTTCGGCACTCGAAACGCCATCAAAAACGCGTCCAGATTTCGGCCGGCGCCGAAAAGTCCGGCAAACACTTGCTCGCGAATCAAGCCGAGCACGCGGCTGCACAAAATCGCGATGCCGACGATACCGGTCGCACGCGTGCTGATTCGTTGAGGTGGGGCCGCAGCCATCGGGCAGAAAAGAACAACGTCTGCCGATTTGCGAAAGGAAAAACTTCGGGCCGCGTTTCGCCGATGTTGATGTCCCAGCGTGCGGATTAGAGTTGCTCGATTTTGTAACCGCGAGCTCGCAACAACGCCACTAGGCCGTTGGGACCGCCTAGGTGCGCGACGCCGACCACAACAAAACATGTCTGTTTGGTTTGCAGATAATTTTCGATCTTCGGCATCCACTTCTGGTTGCGATTATCGAGAAGGCGCTGAGCGAGGGAGGGAAAATCGGCGTAGGCGTTGTGAAATTCCCGGGCAACGGCGTCCGCGTCGCCTTTGCGCCAGGCCTGCATCATTTGCGCATTGGTGACTCCCGCACTCTGAGGAATAAACTCGAGCAAAAGATACGCTTCACTTTGCTGATCGCTGAGACCGGAAAAAATCTCCGCGTGTTCGCCCGCCGACTCCAAGCCGCCAACTGGCTTGCGATTGCTGTGCGCCCGACCGATCAGATATCGCTCCACGCCAAGCTCTTCGGAGCGACCATGGAAAGCGGGCGATTCGAGCAACAACGCCAGAAACCACGGCCGATATCGGGAGAATTTGTCCGGAGAAATACCCAGCAAGCCAAGCAGCCGGGTCAGGTAATTATAAGTGCGAGGATCGACATGATTTTTCAAACTATCGTTATGAGGATATTCGCCCGCTTTGCCCAGGCTCTTGCTCGCCTCTACGACCGCTTTTTCGTCCACTTCCAATATCAGCCGGGACGACGCGTCGAGCGCGCGAGTATAGGCGCCCGGCAACGGATAGTCCTTGCTTGTGAGAGCGTGCATGGAGCCGCCAAGATAAATTGTGCTGCCATCCGACGCCGAAACTTTCCAAACAGACGCGGCATTTAACGTGGTCGCGGCCCATCCATACATCGTCGCGACCACGAGAAGTCGGACGGGAGAGGGAGCATTATGAAACATGGGTCGGCTCTATCATTCCCATTCTGGCTCGACAAGAAATTCTGTCGAATTGAGCCACCGCACGGAATAAAGTGTCATGAAGAGAAACCCCAGACTGTTGCTGATGAACTCAATTGCTCGCGTCGCCACAATCACCGCCGCCGTCATCCTGGCCGGAAGCATCGCCGCCCGCGCTAAAGATGCGCCGGTTGATCAGCTAATCAAAAAACTCCCATCGCCGGAAAAAGTGGTGAAGCTGGATCCCGCTGCACGAGATCCTTTGGCCAAACAGATTGTCGATGCGGTGAAAGCTATGAATTTTGGCAATGCCTACGCCCTGTCGCAGAAACTGGCGACGCGGTATCCCAAGAGCGCCGGCGCCCAATCGCTTCGCGGACAACTCGCGCTCGGGTTGCGCCGCTATCCGGAAGCAGCGGACGCATTTCAGAAGGCGATTTCGATTCAGCCGAACTTCGCCTTCGCTTACGTCGGACTTGCGCTAACCGAGGCGTCTCAGAACCATGTCAGCGCCGCGATGTCCAACTTCCGTCAGGTGACGCGCCTCTACCCAAACGCGGACTTCGGCTGGATCGGTTTGAGCGCGTGCGCTGAGAAACTCGGGCGCAAGAGCGAGTGCCTCGAGTATGCCAGACACGCCACCGCGGTTGCGCCCTCTTCGTTCGCGGCCTGGCTTCAACTTGCCCAAGCCGAAGGAATTTCCGGAAATCAACAGGCCGCGGCAAAGGCGCTGGCCCGCGCAAAGGAACTTCGCCGCAAGGGGCCTAAGACAAATCGAACGTAGTTACAAGCCTGTCGGGAGATCTAGAAATTCCCACGGCAGATTAAAACGCTCGGAAAGATGTGCCGCGAGCGCCTTCACCCCGAAAGTTTCGGTCGCGTAATGGCCGCCGAGCAAAAGGTTGATTCCAAGCTCTTCGGCGGCAACCGCAGCCCAGTGCGGTGCTTCGCCGGTGATAAAGGTGTCGATCCTCGCTTCCGCCGCGCGATAAATTTCCGAGCCCGCCGCGCCGGTAACAATTCCAAGTCGTCGCGGCTCCTTCGGCCCGAAATTGAAAGTCGTCACCGGACCGCGCAGAACAGTTCTCAACTTCCGGATCAACACACCCCGCGGCATTGATACTTTCGCTTTACGTCCAATCGATTCTCCTTTCTCCTTCAAGAATCGCTTGGTCGATTTGAGACCAAGCGCCGCTGCAAGCTGCGCGTTGTTGCCAACTTTCGAGTGCAGATCGAGCGGCAGATGCGCGCTGTAGAGAGAAATATCGTTTTCAAACGCCAGCTTTAATTGCCGACGCAACGCGCCACTCACCGGTTGTAAGCCGGGCCAGAACAACCCGTGATGCACAATTAAAAAATCGACCTGTTTCGCTACCGCGGCAGTCAAAGCGCGCGTCGAAACATCCACCGCCGCGCCGATTTTCGTGACCTTCCCCGAATTTTCGACTTGCAAACCGTTGAGCGCGTTCGGCCAATCTTCGATCTCGACAATGCGCAGGTAATCGCTCGTATATTCGACAATTTCAGAAAGCGTCGGCATTGGTCGCGGCTACACATTCTAAGACAGAGCGGTCAATGACAAGCTATGCTTGACGAAATCCGCCGCTCTTGGGACGTTCAGTTTGGGTTTCACTCGACATGGAATACACGGACGCGCCGGCGCAAACGGAACAGCTCAGTGGAGACACGATGCATTGTCCGTTTTGCGGGACGACGTTGCCGGCAAACGCGACCGCGTGCACGAATTGCGATTGGACAGTCGAAGCCAGCAAGCCGGCCGAGCCAAAAGCAAGTGATGCGATGGCGATTTTGCTGAGCATTATTCCGGGGCTCGGCCACATCTACAAAGGCCATCGCGTTATGGGCGCGCTGATTCTTTTTCTCATTACCCCGACCGCGATCGCGTTCGCAATCATTGCGGCAATGGCTTCTGCCGGGTGGGGAATTCTAATGCTGATTCCTTATTGGGGCGCGGTGATGTTGCACGTCTGGGCAATCGACGATCGCGTCACGCCGACACCAGACGAAGGCGAACAGTACTGAAAACGTTGAGTCGTTGAGGGGTCGAAAGGTTGAGACGAGCGTGGCTTACTCGCCGAGAATCCAGGTCACCGTGCCAGCGCTCGGATTGACTCGCGCGGCCGGAAATTGTTTATCGCCGGCAATCACGGCATCGATGAGCTTCGCGTTTTTTGTCGCGTTAACCAAGAAGCAAACGTGCCGCGCGTGATTAATGAGCGGAAAGGTAAACGTCAGCCGCCATGTATTGAATTTAGCGACGAAGTTCGCAACAACGCGCTGGTTCATTTCGTTCAGCGCCGCTGTTTCGGGAAACAGTGAAGCGGTGTGGCCGTCGTCACCGAGCCCGAGCAAAATCAAATCGTGCCGATAAATTTGTTCGCCGCGCTGCGTCGCCAAAAGATCGACATCGTCCTGGTATTGCTGGGCCGCGATCTGTGGATCGATCTCGCCCCGCATGCGCATGATCGATTTTTCCGGCACGTTAGCGGGGGCGAACAACGTTTCCCACGCCATCCGGTAATTGCTTTGCGGGTCGTCTGGTGGAACGCAGCGTTCGTCGCCAAACGTGATCAAAATTTTCTCCCACGGCAGATCGCGGCCGGTTCGCGCGATCTCGGTGTAAACCGGCCGCGGTGTGTTGCCGCCGGAAAATGCAATCCGAAACTCGTGCCGCTCCGCCAGCGCCTTGTGCGCGAGATCGGCAATGAAGTTGACCGCGTCCGCAACGAAATTTCTTGTGCGGACGACTTCGGCACTCATAAAGGCAGACAGGCATCTTCCCTGTTTCGGAGGACGAGCATCTTGCCCGTCTACTTGACGATGGAGCTGATTGCAAGGCGAACAGACCGAAGGCCTGTCCTCCGTGACAACCAAGATGGCCGTCCTCCACTATTCAGATCGCGCAGTGCGATTGGCCGCGCTTTTCCAAATAGCGCTGGTGATAGTCCTCGGCGCGCCAGAATTTCGGCGCGGACTCAATTTGGGTAGCAATCGGTCGATTGAATTTGCCGCTCCGGTTCATTTTTTCCTTCGACGCTTCGGCCGCGGCTTTTTGTTCGGGCGAATGATAGAAAATCACCGAGCGATATTGCGTGCCGACGTCGGGACCCTGCCGATTAAGGGTCGTCGGATTGTGGTTTGACCAAAAAATATCGAGCAATTCGTCGTAGCTAATTTGCGTAGGATTGAATTCCAATTGAACGACCTCAGCGTGACCAGTCCTGTCCGTGCAAACATCCTCGTAGGTCGGATTTTCTTTCGTGCCACCCGCGTACCCGACAGCGGTTGATGTCACACCCTTTAGTTTGCGGAAAGTTTCTTCCACGCCCCAAAAACAGCCGGCCCCAAACGTTGCTTTCTCAGTCGTCATGCAAAACGATGGAACGACTGCGCGCTGGACGCAACAATCCCAGACTGGGGAACACAGGCAGGTCGCCTGCGCTGCCCCACCAATTCTTGGGCTTGCGTTCCCCGCATTGCGCAACAACGATGTTCTTGTCATGCCCGCGCCCAACACTGTCGAGCAAACACGCGCACCGCTTCCCATTCGTCTGCTGAACAGGTGCGCTGCCACGTTGGAAAAAATCGGCGCAAGCCCGGCATCTCCATCTGCGTCAGAAATGATCGATAAGGCAAAGCGGGCTTGCCGGCTGGAGGATTTTGGCGACGGCGAATTTTTCGAACCGCTTTCGCGTTTACTCGAAGCCTGTCATCGCGAGGCACGGCTGAATTTTATTGGAAGAATGGCGCTCGGGAGCGATGTCGTGCGAATTTTGCGCAATCGTCTGTTACTCGCGCGCGATCGCCGGCTCTATCCCGAGATCGCGCGGCAAAAAATTCGCGAACCATTGTTCATCGTCGGTCTGCCACGGAGCGGAACCACGCTCGTGCACATGCTGCTGGCGGGCGACCCGGCCCATCGCGCTCCACTAACGTGGGAAGTGATGTCACCCTCGCCGCCGACTCAGAGGGATCGCGATCGCCGGATTCGGCAGGCCGCTCGCAATCTCGCGGTCTTGCGATGGCTGGCGCCGACATTCGAAAGCGTGCACGTCACCGGCGCAGAATTGCCGCAGGAATGTGTCTCCCTCATGAGCCCGACGTTCATGAGCGATCAATTCGACACCATGTACAATGTTCCGACCTATCGCGCGTGGTTCTTCAGTCAGGATTTGCGGCCGGCTTACGAATTTCATCGCCGGGCTCTGCAACATCTTCAATTGCGGCAATCGGCCGAGCGTTGGGTTCTGAAAGCACCGGCCCACATGTTCGCCGCGCCCGCGCTCCTGTCGATCTATCCCGATGCGCGGTTCGTCCAAATTCATCGCGACCCGATCGAAGCGGTCGCATCGGTTTCAAGTCTGGTCACAATTTTGCGGCGCGTTTTTAGCGACGACGTCGATCCGGTCCAAATCGGGCGCGACGCGTTGAGTTATTGGTCCCAAGCGCTAAAAACGTTTATGCGCGTGCGCGATCAATTGCCGGCCGAACACGTTTGCGATTTGCGCTACGAGAATGTTCGCCGCGACCCGGTCGCAGCCGCCCGGCGCATTTATGAACATTTCGGCTGGCCGCTTTCACCGCAAGCCGAAAGCCAAATGAACATTGTCCTCGCGCAGCAAAGCTCGCAAACCAACGGGGTCCATCGCTATGACGCAGCATATTTCAGATTGGATGGCGCAAATCGCTTTGCTGAGTACTGCGAACGATTCGATTTTGCGTCGCCAGCGCCGCGCCAACGGACGGAATGCGCAGAAGTGGCTGTGGGACGGTAACCGGCGCTCTATGAGCAGGTTGGTAGCTTAAACGGAATCTCGACTCGCCCATGAAATTTGACGTCCGCCGCACGATCGGCGCTGACCATCCGAGCCTGCCCGGACATTTCCCGGGCGCTCCTATAGTGCCCGGCGTGGTGATGCTCGATGAAATCGTGGCCGCCTTGGCCGAGCGGCGCGAACATTGTCAGCTTACTATGATCCGCGCAGTCAAATTTCTGCTGCCCCTGAAACCTGAGCAGCCCTTCACGATCTCTTTCTCCACAGTCGAGAACAGTGAGGACGAAGTCGATTTTTGCTGCCGCGTCGATGACCGCGCGATCGCTGAAGGCCGGTTTGAGGTCCGATGCCAGGCGAATTGACCTCGATGGACCCGGCATCAACTCAAGCGCCTGCATTTGAGACTCGGCCGCGCGATCCGCGCCTGGCGCACTGGCTCAAAGCTTATCCGTCGGCGCTGTTCAGCGAACGTCTGTATCAAAGCATTGAACTGATGGAGCGCTACAGCATTGAACTGGCTGCCGATCTTCTGCGCCAGTTGGATGTGATTGACCAACTCAGCAAGTGGAGATCGGTGGCTGAGCTGGGTCGGGTGCTTTCGTTTGAGCCGCGTTTCAGTCTCGCCCTGCGCTGGATTCTGGAGCGGCTGATCGAGACCGGCTGCGTGGAAGCGCGAACCAAGAGTGAGACACGCGCCTATCGTATGGCCCGTCCGCCTTGGCAGCCGGAGCTGGCGCGCTTGCGTGCCTCCGGACTCCACATTGATCCCGCCAATGCTGCAACCTTAGATTTGCTGGACTACGCGGCCAGTCTTTATCCAGTCGTTGCCCGCGGCACGCAAAGCGGTGAGCAAAGCCTGTTCGGACCGCAGGGAGTGCCGCTATGGCTGAATTATTTCCAGAACAACAACTTAAGTTACGCGGTGAACAACTGGGTGGCTGCGGTGCTCGCCGCGGATCGTCTTTCTACTCGGCCGAAGCTCCGAATCTTGGAACTCGGCGCCGGCGCAGGTAGCGCCACTGAAATTTTGTTGCGCTGGTTTGATGGCCGCGGGCTTCTGCCGCGGATTGAGCGCTATCTCATTACCGAGCCGAACGCATTTTTTCGGCGGCGCGCCCAACGCGACCTTTCAAGACAATACGTCGATCTTGGGTTGGAATGGGGTGCCCTCGATATCAATTCGCCCTGGACGGAACAGGGCGTAGCCCCTGCTGAGTTCGATCTCGTTTACGCCGTAAACGTGCTGCACATTTCAAAGGACCTTTTATTTAGCCTCGACCAGGCGCGCTCTTCCTTGGCGAGCGATGGCTGGGTGATAATCGGGGAATGCTTGCGCCCGTATCCCAACCAACCGATCTACCCCGAGTTGATGTTTCAAATTCTGGAGAGTTTTACCGACGTGCATACTGATCCCGAGATCCGGCCGAACCCGGGCTTCCTGACCGCAGATCAATGGCGCCGCGCACTTGCGCGGGCGGGCTTTGACCGCGTTGACGTCGCGCCGGACGTCGAAAGCATTCGTGAGTTCTATTCGCATTTTTTCACCGGCGCGATTTGCGGACGAAACACTGCGACCCACAATGGCAAACGCTAAAGCTTTGCCCGCCCAGCGTTGGTTGGACTTGCCCGAGCGTGGCGCACCCGCTTTGTTGCCGCCGATCGCCTGGATCGCTCTGCACATCGGGCGCTGGGCAGCAAGACTGCTGCTCTATCCGATTGCGGCTTATTTCCTCATCGGCGCACACGCAGCTCGACGCGTATCGTACGACTACCTGAAACGGGTCCGCGGCCGTCCGCCACACTGGTGGCAGGTCTTCCGCCATTTTCATTGGTTTGCGGCCACGATTTTAGATCGTGTTTATTTGCTTAGGGGCGCATTCGAGCACTTCGACCTAACGATTTATCAAAAAGAAATTCTGCACCGGCAAATCGAAAGCGGTAAAGGATGCATTCTCTTGGGCTCACATCTGGGGAGTTTCGAAGTGTTGCGCACTCTCGGAGTCACACAGCAGGATTTTCCGCTCAAAGTGTTGATGGACACCGCCCATAACGAAAACCTCACTCGTTTTCTCGACGCGTTGAACCCAGAGATCGCGAGCACGGTAATCGTGCCGGATCGGCCGGACACGTTACTTAGAGTCAAAGAGAGCCTGGATGCGGGATTCCTCATTGGCTTGTTAGGCGACCGCCCCACCAGTGACGGCAAGACGACCCAATGTCAGTTCCTGGGTGAGCCGGCCACGTTTCCGGCCGGGCCGATGCTGCTTGCGGCCATGATGCGTTGCCCAGTTATCTTGTTTTTCGGGCTCTACCGCGGCAGGAATCGTTACGAGATTCATTTCGAGCATTTCGCTGCGGAGATAATCTTGAGTCGCGATCGCCGAGGCAAGGAGGTCCAGCGATGGATGCAACGCTACGTCGAGCGGCTTGAGTTTTACACGCGGCTTGCACCTTACAACTGGTTTAATTTCTATCCGTTTTGGGATTAACTCCAAACGCTCTCGGGATTGGGATGAAAACTGCGAAAAAAATCGACAAGCTTTCGATTAAAAAACCGGAAATCCGCATACTCGTTCCGCATTCCGGTCTGATGTGTCTTTTGGACAGCGTCGTCGAGTGGGACGACAGATCGATTGTCTGCTTAAGCAACACGCATCGTGATCCGGCTAATCCATTACGGCGCGGTGGACGTTTATCGGCGTTGCATGCCTTCGAATACGGCGCGCAAGCCGCCGCCGTGCACGGCGGACTGCGAGCGCGCGCGGCGGGCACGACCGCGCCGCCGGGTTATCTGGCTGCGCTGCGGGACGCGCGTTTGCATGTAACACGCCTGGACGATATGGCCTCGCCGCTTGAAATTCGCGCGAAACGTCTGTTCGGAGACACCGCAAATACAGTTTACGAATGTTCTGTCTCGGCGGACGATGTTCTCCTGGCTGAAGGACGCATTACGATCATCTTGCGCGCATGACTGCAAGATTTTGGAGTGCGCGGACATGTCGCCGTAACCCAAAAGTATTACCCTACATCATTACGATTCCACCATCGACACAAAGGGTTTGACCAGTGATGTAACTTGCTTCCGCCGAGGCGAGGAATGCGACAGCGTTCGCGATGTCTTCAGGCGTACCCGTTCGGCCGAGCGCAATTTTCGATTGGATCGAGTTTTTTATTTCATCCGATAAGTCGGCCGTCATGTCCGTCGGGATAAAACCGGGCGCGACCGCATTCACAGTGATGTTGCGGCTGGCTAATTCGCGCGCCAGCGATTTGGTAAAAGCGATTAGTCCCGCCTTACTTGCGGCGTAATTGGTTTGGCCAGCGTTGCCGATCAAACCAATCACCGACGCGATGTTGATGATGCGACCATTGCGTTGTTTGATCATCGCGCGCAGGATCGCCTGCGAAAAATTGAACGCGCCGCGCAGATTCGTGTTGATGACCACGTCCCAATCTTCGATCGACATCCGCATCGCGAGTCCGTCGCGGGTCATGCCGGCATTGTTCACGAGGACGTCGATCTTGGTGAAGTCGTTGAGAATCCGCGCGCCGACGTTCTGCACGGCGCCATGATCGGCCACATCGACCGAGTAATGTTTCGCCGAATCCGCGCGCAAAAGATTCAATTCGTCGGCGGTCCGCTTTGCGTTTTCTTCGCTGCGGCTTACACACGCGACGCGGGCACCTTCGCTCGCCAGCCGCACCGCGATCGCATGCCCGATCCCCCGCCCTGCCCCAGTCACGATTGCGTTCTGATTTTCAAATCGCATCATCAGGCCGCAATGCTGCGCGCTGCTTCCGAACTGTCAACACATCATCGGCATTGGCAGCTCGCGACAAAGCTCAGCCGCTCCCGTTGCCGGGCAATTAACGGTGGCATATCACGTCGAAGATTTGGCATTTTTTGGCGCGCGGCGCTCGCACCTATTATAAAGAGGATGGGTGAACCCCTCTTTCGAGGTAATCGCACTTCACGCAGAACAAACGAAGTTTGGTAAGCACACAGCCGTGCGTTTTCCACGGTAAAGTTGGCGCCTTAAGGACCGAAAACTTCGAGAAAGGCAACTTCGAACGCGAGCGCTTCCTGAATATTGCGCCCGAGGTTGTCGCGCAATTCCTCCAAAGCCTGGATGCGACGCAAGACTTCCGGTGCGGTGAAGCGTTCGGCGAGCGCGGCCGTTTCCTTTTTCGCTGCGAGTAAATTGCGCTGCTCTACGTTCGTGCACGCGCGCAGAACGTCGGACCAAAATTCAAGAAGAACCTCAACCAATGCCGCCCGCCGCTGGATGTAAAGGCTTTCGGTGAGCGCTTTGTAATACTCCTCACGATCTTCCAGCCACGCGCCATCGGTTGAATTCCGATAGCGCGCCTCCTCGTTTTTCAACGCTTCAGCGGTTTGCGTTTTGATTTCCTCACGGATTTGGCCAAGCAACGAGTGGAAACCCTGAGCCACTCGATATGCTTGCTGAATCCCCCCTCTTTTTTCACGTGCCGTGCTGCGGAGCAGCTCGACCAGCTCCGCGCGCTCCGGAATCTCGATCTCTTCGCCGTTTCCGGCGAGCGGAATTGAAATACAGCGCGAGACGATCGTGTCCGGCAGCGTTTCCGGTAGCGCGCTCAGCAACAGCAACAGCGAATTTGCTGGCGGCTCCTCCAGCGTCTTCAAAAATGCATTGGCCGCCTGCGGTTGAAGGCGGTCGGCTTCGGCAATGATCGCCACCTTGCGGCGGCCTTCTGTGCCGCGCATCTGCAGTCCGTGCTCGAGCTCGCGGATTTGCTCGATTAGAATTCTCCGCGATTTTGATTCCGGCTCAGCTACGAAAATCTCGTGCGCCTTCGAAGAAAAGACATCGGCGGTGGCGGTGCCATTCACCGCGCTCGCCAAGTCGGCCGCAACTTCCCGCTTCCCGCTGCCCGGGGGACCGGAAATCAGATAGGCGTGCGCCAAACGATTCTGTTCGTGCGCGCGTCGCAAAAAGCCGACTGCAGCCTTAGGCTTGAACGCCATATCAACTTGCTGTCTTCTGAGCTTCGGCTTCCGCTTCCGCGAGACTTGGAAAACGCGAAGACAGCGTTTTCCAAATCGTCTCGGCGATGTCCTGTTGCGTTCGCCAGCCCTCGATGACGATGATCCGAGCTCGCTGCCGTCTCGCAAGCTCGTGGTAGCCGTCCCGCACCCGCTCATAAAACTCGTCGGCCTCCTGTTCCATCCGGTCCGGCCGACGCGGTCCTTGCATTCGCGCACGCGCGATCCTTAGATCGACATCGAGCAGAAACGTGATGTCGGGAATACAATCTCCGACTGCGAAAGCGTTTAATTGCCGGACAATATTCCGGTGCAGTTTCCGAGCGGCGCCTTGATAGACGGTTGTCGAATCGAGAAAGCGATCCGCGATGACGCATTCGCCCCGCTCCAACGCGGGCCTGATGACCTCGCGTACCAACTGAGCGCGGCTGGCCTCAAAAAGCAGCAGCTCCGTTTCCGGTTTCATTCCCGCGCTTTGCGGCGCGAATTGTAAAAGCTCGCGAATCGATTCGCCGATCAGAGTTCCACCTGGTTCTCGCGTGACTAAGAAAGGAATGCCCGCCATATCAAGGCGATTCGCCAGCAGTTGCACCTGGGTCGTTTTGCCGCAACCCTCCGAGCCTTCGAACGTGATGAATGGAAATCGCGCCATCATGTCGATCTTCAAACAAAGATCGACAATTGTCGAACCAGGTTAAGTTGAGACGATGAAAAATTTCTGGCTCGCGAAACAGGAACCATCCGATTACTCCTGGTCAGATTTTGTGGCTGATGGCAGCACGAGGTGGACCGGAGTGCGAAATTTTTCGGCGCGCAACAACCTCCGCCGCATGGCCAAAGGGGACGAGGTCTTCTTTTATCACAGCGGCGAAGACAAAGCCGTCGTCGGAATTGCCCGGGTCTTGCGTACGGCCTACCGCGATCCGACGGCGAAGGAAGGGGATTGGAGCGCAGTCGATCTTGTTCCCGTCAAAAAATTGCCGAAACCGGTGACGCTTGCGCGGATTAAAGCGAAACCTCAGCTCAAGAACATCGCTCTCGTTCGGCAATCACGTCTGTCCGTCATGCCGCTTAGTGCGAAGGATTTCGCGACCATCCTCAGGATGGCTGGTTAAATTGCACTTGTTCTAGAGAGAACCGGGGTCGAAAATTTGAAAAAATGACCTCGGCTGTGGCCACGCAGTTTCTGCCCGTTGTCGCGGCGGCGAGTGCGACAAAGGATTTTCTGATCGTTTCCATCCACGACGTTGCTCCTTCGACCCAACCAATCGTCGACCGCATTGTTGCCGCGCTCGCACAAAAAGGCGTTCGTTATTGCTCGCTGCTCGTCGTGCCTGACTACCATCGTCAAGGCGCGTCGATGCAAGATCGACAATTCGTTTCCTGGTTGCGCCACCTCGAAGCCGCCGGTCACGAAATCGTGATTCACGGTTACTTTCATGAACGGCCGCGGCGGGCGCACGAAGGTTTCGTTGAACGATTCCTGACCCGATTCTATACCCAAGGTGAAGGCGAATTTTACGATCTCAGATACGACGAGGCGTTTCGACGAATTAAGACTGCACGCGATGAATTTCGTGCCGCCAGTCTAAAACCGCGCGGTTTTGTGGCACCAGCATGGTTGCTTAGCAGTCAAGGAGAACGAGCGGCACGCGATGCGGAAATGGAGTACACCACGCGCCTGCGAACAGTGCGCGACCTCCGCTCCGGCGAAACGTTTCATGCCCGATCGCTCGTTTACAGCGTGCGAAATGGCTGGCGGCGCGGGACGAGTGTCATGTGGAACGCGGCACTGGTCCGCATCGTTCAAAACACACCGCTCATGCGGCTGAGCATTCACCCTCCGGATTTCTCTCATCCGGCCATTTGGGGGCAGATTGTCAGTCTTATCACGGAAATGAGCGCGGGCAGGACAGCGACGACGTATCGGGACTGGATTGCCGAACAGCGGCTCAAGCGCGGGCTTTAAGCTTATATAATATGAGCAAGTGTGATCTTCACGTTCACTCCCGCTTCAGCGCCCGCTCCGAAGAGTGGCTCTTCCGGCGGTTTGATTTTCCGGACTCTTACTCCGATCCGCGTTCGCTCCATCGACAACTTCGCGAACGCAGAATGGATTTTGTAACCATCACTGATCACGACACGATCGACGGCTGCCTGGAAATTGCTGACCTGCCCAACACGTTCATCAGTGAGCAGGTCACCACTTATTTCCCGCAGGACCCGTGCAAGATTCATATTCTGGTCTGGGGCATTAGCGAAAAGCAGCACCAAGACATTGTCGTCGTTCGCGACAACATCTTTGCCCTGCAGCGCTACCTCGACGCCGCGAATATCGCTCACGCCGTCGCCCATCCGCTTTACAGCATCAATGGGAAACTCGAGGCGGCGCACGTCGAGCGGCTTATTTTGCTCTTCAAACACTTCGAGGGAATCAATGGATTGCGCGATGCGCTGTTGAGCGAGCTGGCCCAGGAACTCTTCGGTGCGCTCACGCCGGCAAAAATCGAAGAGCTGGCCAAGCGACATCAACTCCCGCCGACACACAACGAACCGTGGCGGAAAATCTTCGTCGGCGGTTCAGACGACCACGGCGGACAATTCGTCGCTTCAGCTTACACCGAAACCCGGGCAGCGAATTCAGTCGGAAAATTTCTGGATCAGGTTCGGGCCGGCAATTGCGTCGCCCACGGTCAGGGCGGAACGCCTCTCGCCCTTTCCCATGGCTTCTACAACACTGTCGCCTGTTTCATTCAGGACCGCTTCCACGAAAAACTCGGACCGAGCGCGGCACTGGTGGAACAAATGTTCTCGCGCTTCATGGAAGGCCGCGATCCGACCGAGCTGACACTCAAGGACAAAGCGACCGTTTTCGCCCAGGGCGTGGTCTCTGGAAAAATTTTCGAACTGATCAAGCCCGCGAACGTGTCGCTCTGGAAGGAATTGTCGAGCCAGTTCCAAGAAGCACAAGCAAAGGCGAGAAACGCGGCTGAGCTCGAGGGGGTGATCGAACCGGAGCGCCGGACATTCCTAATGGCCAATGCCGTGGCCGAGCAGTTGGCATATCGGCTGTTCAAAAAATTCGTTCAGCAGCTCAGCGGCGGCAACATGCTCGAAAGCATGCAGGCGTTGAGCGCGATCGCGCCGATCCTGATTATCCTCGCGCCGTATATCTACGGTTTTCACAGCCAGGCGCCGTCGCGGAAATGGCTGCAGCAGATTTTCCGCGAGCTGACCGGCAAAATTCCGGAAGCCTTGCAAAACAACAAGCGCGCCTGGTTCACCGACACGCTCGATGACGTCAACGGCGTCGCCACGACTATCCGCAAAATGACCGCCGCCGGCACGGCCGCCAGAAAACGATTGATCGTCATTGCATCGCGGAACGACCCGACGGTTGACGACATCCCGATCAAAAACTTCAAACCAATCGGCGAATTCGAGCTCCCCGAATACGAACTGCAAAAACTGAGTTTCCCGCCGATCTTACAGATGCTCGATTACATTCAGCGTGAGCGCTTCACCGAAGTGATCATCAGCACGCCCGGGCCAATCGGCTTAACGGCACTGCTGGCAGCAAAAATGTTGAACCTCCAGACGAGTGGCATTTACCACACCGACTTTCCGCAGTACGTCCGGATTTTAACCGAAGACAGTTTTCTCGAAAGCGTCACCTGGCACTACATGCACTGGTTTTACGGCCAGCTTGACACAGTGTTCGTAAATTCGGAGGAATATCGGCAAAGCTGGATCAAGCGCGGTTTCGATCCGGCCAAATTGAAAATTTTTCCGCGCGGTCTGGACACTCAGCTTTTCCATCCAGCGCGGCGTGATCCCGCATTTTTCGAAAAATTCGGAGCCACGAACGGGCAAGTTCGATTGCTTTATGTCGGTCGCGTGTCGCGCGAGAAGGATCTCGATCTTCTGGCCGAAGCTTATCGCCGCTTGCGCGACGAGGGGTTGTCGATCCAACTCTGCGTTGTCGGTCACGGCCCATATTCGAAAGAATTTTCTGAATCGCTCCCGGAAGCGTTGTTCACCGGATACCTCACTGGCCAGGAACTCGCGGCCGCCTATGCTTCCGCCGACATTTTCGTTTTCCCGAGCACGACCGATACTTTCGGAAACGTGATCATCGAAGCGCAGGCATCCGGTGTCCCGGTGATCGTTTCCGATTCGGGCGGACCCAAGGAACTCGTTGAAAACAATCGCAACGGTTTGATCACGAAATCGCACGATGTCGAAGATCTCACCCGGGCCATCCGCGAATTGGTGTCCAATCCCGGTCGGCGCAAACAAATGGGCAGCTTCGCGCGCGAGAGTGTGATCGACCGGACCTGGCCGAACGCCTTCCGAAGATTTTGGGCGGCGACCGAAGTAGCTTGATTAACTTGGCAGCGGTGGCGGCTCGACTATAGCGGTTGAGGTCGATTGCGTTTCACCGAACGGTTTGAGAATTTCGATCTTGGCGGAGCTCTCGTGCACACAGCGATTTGAGCGGCTTGGAAGAGGCCGATCAAGCTCTCACTGCGCTTCACGCCATTTGGTGTAGGATTGCGCCATGAAGCGAGCTGTCTCTCGCCGATATCCAGTTGGCGCCGAACTGATCGGCCCAACTGAGACGCATTTCCGTGTCTGGGCGCCAAAGGCCAACGCTGTCGATCTTGTCCTGGAAGAAAATGCGGAAAAGAATGCGAAGCGCTCGTTTCACTCGCTGGAACGCGAACACGGCGGTTATTTTTCCGGCAGCGCAAATGTTGGCGCGGGTGCGTTCTATCGTTTTCGGGTAAACAAAGCCGAGGACTTTCATCCCGATCCAGCCTCTCGATTCCAACCGCACGGACCGCACGGTTCATCGTGCGTTGTCGATCCAACGCAATTCAAGTGGACCGATGCCAAATGGCGCGGTGTGAACATGAAAGGCCAGGTGATCTACGAAATCCATGTCGGCACGTTTACCAAAGAGGGGACCTGGAAGGCCGCGGCTGAGCAATTGCCCGAGCTGGCACGAATCGGAATCACCGTCGTCGAAATGATGCCGATTGCGGATTTCCCAGGGAATTTTGGATGGGGCTACGACGGTGTCGATCTCTTCGCGCCGTTCCATGTTTACGGAGCCCCGGATGATCTGCGCGCGTTCGTCGATCGTGCACACTCGTTGGGCCTGGCCGTCATCCTCGACGTCGTTTACAACCATTTCGGGCCGGATGGAAACTACGTCCGAATTTTCTCTGATCACTACTTCGCCGCGCGCGAAGAAAATGATTGGGGCGAGTCAATTAATTTTGATGGCCCTGATTCCGCTCCGGTGCGCGAATTTTTCATCACCAACGGCTGCTACTGGATCGACGAATTTCATTTCGACGGCTTTCGGTTCGACGCAACCCACGAGGTAAAAGACTCGTCCGACGAGTACATCATCGGCGCGGTCGGGCGGGTCGCGCGCGAAACTGCACAGCCTCGCGACATCATTTTGGTCGCGGAAAACGAGCGGCAGTTAGCGAAGCTGATTCACCCGCGCGAAAAAGGCGGGGACGACCTGGACGCGGTTTGGAACGACGACTTTCATCACACCGCGGTTGTCGCGCTCACCGGAAAGCGCGAAGCCTACTACACCGATTACCTCGGCAGTCCGCAGGAATTTATTTCTGCGGCCAAGTATGGTTACCTGTTTCAAGGCCAGCCTTATTTTTGGCAGGAAGCGCCGCGCGGCAGCACCGCGTTTGGCGCGCTGCCGGAAGCTTTCGTTTCGTTTATCGAGAACCACGATCAAGTTTCAAATACTGCGTTCGGCGAGCGCTTACGTTTCCAAACTTCCCCCGGCCGTTATCGCGCGATGACCGCGCTTTTGTTGCTTGGTCCGTGGACGCCGCTGCTTTTTCAAGGTGAAGAATTCGGCGCGTCGACTCCCTTCGTATTTTTCACCGACGTCGGTGATGGACCGATGCGGGAAGCAATTCGCAAGGGGCGGTTCGCGTTTCTCGCGCAATTTCCTTCGTTCGCGACCAAGGAAGTCCAGGAAAGATTGCCCATGCCTTCCGACCCAACCGTTTTCGTCGGTTGCAAACTCGATTTCTCCGAGCGCGACAAAAACAAGGAGCTTTACGATCTGCACGTCGATCTCTTGAAACTGCGGCGCGAGGATTCACGTTTTCGCGAACAAAAACCACACGGCGTCGATGGCGCGGTCCTAGGTCCAGCGAGCTTCGTTCTCCGTCATTTTAGCGACCATGGCAAAGACGACCGACTTCTGGTCGTGAACTTTGGCGAGCGTCGCGAACTCAATCCCGTTCCCGAGCCGTTGCTCGCGGCGCCGCTTGGTTTGGAATGGGAAACAATTTGGTCGAGCGAAGCAGCGCGTTACGGCGGATCAGGAACTGCGGCCGTCGCAACTCAGGACAAGTGGACTTTGCCCGCAGAAGCCACCGTGGCCTTGCGCTTGGTGCCGGAGAAAAAACCACGGAAGCAGCCGAAGCGAAGGAAGTTCGGTTGATCCGAATCTTGATGCGGCGTCGGGATTGATGAACAGGCAATTAGAAAAAGCCGGGCCGATCATTCGCGCGCTGCCGTGGGACGCTGCCAAGTCATCGCGCGACGATCTGCTCAATCGCGAATGGCTCGTCACCAACGGGCTCGGCGGTTACGGTTCGGGAACAATCTCGGGCACGGTCACCCGGCGTTATCATGGCTTGCTCATCGCGGCGTTGCCGGCGCCACTCGGCCGGGTCGTGATGTGGAGCTACGTTTCGGAGTTTCTGCGTTTCGGCAACAAAGATGTCGTTTCGTTAGGCGCGGAAGAACGCGCCGGCGAGCTCGATTTGCCCGGCGCCGATTTTCTCCGCGAGTTTCGGCTCGAAGACGGACTTCCGGTTTGGACCTATCACGTCCGCGGCATCGTTCTTGAGAAACGAGTCGTTCTTCCGCATTTGCAAAACACGGTGCACGTGAGTTACCGCGTTTTGGCCGGCGGAACACGGCCCCGTCTGGAATTGCGACCCGCGTTTCATTTTCGCCATCACGAAGCTTCGGTCGACGCCGGAGCAACCGGTCCCTACAAGCTGACATCGCTCGGGGACCGCTACGAAATTGCCGCGCCGCGCGGGCTTGGTTTGCCGCCGCTGCGGATGAAACTGTGCGAATGCCATTCCGCGTTCACGATTTCGGCAAAAAAAATTCCCCAGGTCTTTTACCGCTCCGAGCAAAGCCGCGGTTACGCCCACGAAGGCAATTTGTGGAGCCCCGGATTCTTTCATGTCGATCTCGAAGAGAGCGATTCCGCGGCATTGGTCGGCTCAACTGAAAACTGGGAGGTTATCGAAGTGCTCAGCCCAAGCGATGCATCAGCCGCGGAACGGGAGCGCCGTGCGCGATTGCTGCAGGATGCTGTGCCAAAGGCCCGCCATGGTTTTCCCGCGGAATTGATTTTTGCCGCCGACCAATTCGTAATCACGCCAGCGGGGAGGTTCGAGGAAGCTGCACGCGCGCACGCTACCGGCGACGAAGTTCGCACGGTCATCGCCGGTTATCATTGGTTCACCGATTGGGGTCGCGACACAATGATCAGCCTCGAAGGTTTGACGTTGCTCACCGGCCGCTGGCTTGAGGCCGGCTACATTTTACGGACGTTCGCCCATTACATTCGCGACGGTTTGATTCCAAATATGTTCCCGGATGGCGCCAAGGAAGGCGTTTATCACACGGCGGACGCGACGCTTTGGTTTTTTCATGCGCTCGGACGCTACGTGGAACGCACAAAAGATTTCAGCACGCTCAAACTTCTTTTGCCGTCGCTGATCGACATCGCCGAACATCATCTCCGCGGGACGCGATTCAATATTCATGTCGATCGAGCAGACGGACTGCTTGTGCAAGGCGAATCCGGTTATCAGCTCACCTGGATGGACGCGAAAATGGGTGATTGGGTCGTGACGCCGCGCCGTGGGAAAACGGTCGAGATCAACGCGCTTTGGCATAACGCGCTTTGCCTGCTCGCGAATTGGTTGCGCCAGAACCACGAAGACAACTCCGCCAAGCGCTACGAAGAATGGGCAGAAAAAGCGCGCGCCTCATTCAACGCGCGGTTTTGGTTCGCCGAGGGCGGTTACCTCTACGATGTGGTGGACTGTGACGGTCAACCAAACTCGTTCGATATTTCGTGCCGGCCAAACCAGCTCTTAGCGATCTCGCTCAACAATCCAATTCTAAATCCGGAACGCTGGGCCTCGGTCGTCGCCGTCGCGGAGGAAAAATTACTAACGCCTGTCGGGCTTCGATCGCTTTCCCCGGATGATCCAGCCTACAAACCGATTTATAGCGGCGACCTCCGCTCCCGCGACGGCGCTTATCATCAAGGCACGGTCTGGGCGTGGCTGATTGGTCCGTTCATTGACGCCTGGCTCAAGGTCCATCCGCATGATCATTCGGCGGCGCGAAAATTTCTCGAGCGCTTCCAGGATCATTTAAACGACGCCGGAATCGGAACCATCAGTGAAGTGTTCGACGCGCGCGAGCCGCATAACGCCGGTGGCTGCATTGCCCAGGCCTGGAGCATCGCCGAAGTGTTGCGCGCCTGGCTGGAGACGGCTTAGTCGAAGATCGACATCCACGCCCAAGGCCGTCTTCGTCTGCGATTTAATAATTGATGCCAGAGACAGAGACCGCAGAGGAAGTACGGCAACGCCCGGAGGTCAAAAAAGAACTTCAGCGAACCGGAGAAAAGGAACCGGGCAAGAAGGTCAGAGCCGCGGCGACAGACAAGTTTTGGTTTGTTACTCACGGGCTGCTGCTCCTCGGCTGCGCCGTTCTCTACTATGTTGTTGGCTCGAAACTGCTGTCCCTCAATCAATCGGAAGTAGACCTTTCCCGGCGTCTGCTCCGCGGCGCCGCCCTTATTGTTATAGTACTGGCGATCGCCAAAGCGGTCCGGGTTTACGCGATCGGACGGATCGACGACACGGCCACGCGTTTTACCCTGCGCCGTATTCTACTTTTAGTTACCGGAGTACTGATCGCGGCAGTCGCCGTTTCGGTTGTCTTTGTAAATTGGTACGGGGCGCTGACCGCCCTTGGCATCGGGTCAATCATCGTTGGATTAGCCATTCAGACGCCGATGAAAAGCTTCATCGCCTGGATTTTCATTTTGGTCCGGCAACCGTTTCGCGTCGGCGACCGGATCAAAATCGGCGATGCCACCGGCGACGTCATCGATGTTGGTTATCTCGACACAACCTTGTGGGAATTCGGCGGACAGTACATGACCTGCGACCATCCGAGCGGGCGCGTCATCCGATTCCCCAACGAAAAAGTGCTCGATGAAATTGTCTGGAATTACTTCTGGCCCCTTTTCCCCTACATTTGGAACGAGATCAAATTCAACGTCGCCTACCAAAGCGATCTTAAGTTCATCGCCGAAACGATGCAACGCATCGTCGAGGAAGAGATCGGCAAAGACATGATGAAGCGGGTTGAAGTTTACCGCCAGGTGCTGGCGCGCACGCCGGTCGATGAACTGCAAGTACGGGAGCGGCCGCGCGTTATTTTTCGAGTGGACGACAACACCTGGCTTAACGCCATCGTGCGTTATCTCATCCCCCCGCGCGAAGCCGGCCCAATCAAAAGCCGCTTGATTCCGAAATTACTCGCCGCGCTCAACGCCGCGCCGGAAAAGGTCATGTTTCCCAAAGGCAACGCGAGGTAGTGGTCATTCTGAATCCCGCACGACGGATAATAGCAAAAACGAAAGTAGCGCAGCGCTTCACGCTGGGTCCTTCTTTCGTCCTCACGGACGTGAACGCTAAGGCATTTGGGATACCCAGCGTTAAAATGCTGGGCTACTTTTAAATCTTCCGAGCGTCATTCAGCTTCGTCCTTCCGGAAAGTGCTTGCTGCAATGTCAATTCGTCCGCCGATTCCAAACCAGCGCCCGCCGGGAGACCACGGGCGATACGCGTAAGCGCGACTGGTCTGCCCTTTAAAAGATCGACAAGATAGTTCGTCGTCGCCTCTCCTTCGACGTCGGTGCCAAGGGCGAAGATTATTTCGCTGAATTTTTCTTTGTTGATCCGCTCGAGTAATTCTTTGATCCGCAAATCGTCCGGACCGATGTGATCGAGCGGCGAGATTCGGCCGCCTAACGAATGATAGCGCCCGCGAAATGCGCCGGTTTTTTCGAGCGGCAGAATATCGGTCGGCTGTTCGACCACACAAAGCAGCTCGCTCACACGTGACGAGTCCGAGCAAATGTCACAAAGGTCATTGGTGGAGAAATAGCCGCACAGTTTGCAGGGATGAATTCCCCTTCGCGTTTCCGAAATGGCGCGCGCAATTTGTTCAGGCTGATCTCCCCGCGCCTGCACCATCCAAAGGGCGATCCGTTCGGCGGAACGGGGCCCGACCCCGGGCATGTGTCGAAGCTGCGCGACCAAATCCCGCAGCACGGGCGGATATTCCGGCGTTCTCAAAACCCGGGTCCCGCTTAGCCGTGCCTCATCGGCATTTCGGCCAGATTGAGTGCAAGCGGTTCCAGACGACGGAGATACAACTGCAACGGCGCGTCTTCTTCCTCGTCCGGCCCACGCGCCTTTTGGAATTCAGAATACGCCTCGGCCCAGCGTTTTTCGCGATAAAAGACAACGCCGTTCCAGAAAGAATCGCGCCGCGCCAGTTGCTCCGGTTTCGCTTCCGCCGCCAGCCAGAGTGGTTCGTAAATTTCATGGCGCTCGCGCGAATTGACGCCACTGAGAAAATCGATCGGACGCGCAACAATGTATCGGCTTGCGAGCTCGAACGTGACCGGGCCGATTAAAACCTTGGAACCATAAAAGCGATTAGCGACGCAAAACCGCCGCGCAAGCTCGACTGGTTCGCCGCTCGTGATCAAGCCCGGGCGCTCGCCGTCCTGCAGCGGTGCGATAATCATCGTCCCTGTGCTCACCCCGACATGCACGTCGCACTTTGCTTCACCGTTGGCGAGACGCGCATGGTGGAACTGGTCGACCACATTGAGCGCGATACGCACCGCCTTGTCGCCATGATGCGCGTTCGTTTGCGGAAAACCGAAGATCGCAACCACGCCTTCGGCATCTGCGGTTTGAATGTAAGCGCCCGCTTGCATGAAAGCGTCCGTCGCGCGACGAATAAATTCCTCGGTGACTCTGCCGAACAGACGCGGCTCGTAGTCTTCCGCGAGATCGTATTTGTTCGCGATGTCGCAAACGACCACCGTCGTTTCGTAGGTCTTGGCCTCGGGATCAAACGGAATGTCGCCGTTGATCATGCGTTGCATCTGGTCATTCGATAACCGGTCCCTGAAAAATGCGCGCGCGGACACGGCGCGGCCGCGTTGCGTGATCGCGGCGTAACGATCGGCCACGATGAAAGCAAGTGCGACCGCGAACATAGACGGTAACGGTTGGAAGAAGACGCCGTAGAGCGAACAAATCCACGAGACTGCTACGAGCTCGACTAACAACGCGGCGGCAATCAAACCGATCCGCCCGCGACGCAAACTCGTCAGAGTCAAAGCCGCCACGCCGAGGGACAAGATCGACATGAAGACGAATTGCCATTGTTTCGCTACCACGCGGGTAGCGGCGGCGTAGGAAGAAACATATTCCGCGGCGCGCGATTCAAACCCCAACACTTGCGGGCTGAGGTGCATCGCGCTGATTGCAACGAAAACGAAAATGCCAATGATCAAAATGGCTAGAAGCGGACGTTTCATTAAACGATCAAGCCTTCGAGGTCGCGGCCGTCGGGTAATATGACTGAACTACCAACTCGCTCAAACGTCTATCCGGCGCGTCCACGGCCTCCGCGCCGAGCACGAATTTTGTCCGGCCCGTGTTCTTTTTCACCAAAGTTAGACCAAATTGATAATCCTTGAACAAATGGGCGCAGAGATCGTTCATGTTCATTTTCTCGGCGTGGGCGCGTTCCACCAAACGCCGCAAGGCCGAGCCGTCAAAAACAATTTCAATGCCGTGCTCTTTGCCAAAGGCCTCAGCGAACTGCCGGGCCGCCGCTTCGAGCATTTTAGCTTCCTGTTTTTCGCCTTCGGCCATCAGGCGATCAAGCACGCCTTTGGGTTCGCGTACTAATTCCGCGGTGACGCGCAGCTGACTCAAACCCGAGCCGGCCAGGTAATATTTGTAATCACGAAACAGCTTTTCGAACACGGTCAGCAGCCCCCGCGCGCCCGTTCTCTCCGCCGCCGCCGCTTCGGCGATCAAGCGCAACGCCTCGTCATCGAAGCTGATGTCGATCCCGTAGGCGCGGAACGCGCGCTCGTACTGACGCAGCAGACTCCCCTCCGAAAATTTCATGATCTTGAACAGATCATCCGCATCGAGATCGAGACAGACCACGCGCACCGGCAAACGCCCGATGAACTCCGGTTCGAATCCGTACTCGACAAAATCGTTCGTGGTGACGTGCTGAAAAAGTTCATTGTCCATCACCTGCACCGGCTCGGCGCGGAATCCGATCTGTCCCTGCCGCACACGCCGTGCAACTTGCTCCTTCAATTTTTCGAAGGCACCGCTGACCACAAAAAGGATGTGACGTGTGTTGATGGTCTCGCGCTTAGCCTTGCCGCGTCGCTGAAATTCAAATGCCGCCTGTAGTTGCCCTTGGAGATCGTTCATGCTCCGCACGGGCACTTCGGTTTCCTCCATCAACTTCAACAGCGTCGTCTGAACGCCTCGGCCGCTCACGTCGCGTCCAATCAAATTTCCAGCCGACGCGATCTTGTCGATCTCATCGATGTAAATGATCCCGAACTGGGCGAGGTTCACGTCACCGCTGGCTTTGTGCACCAGCTCGCGCACCAAATCCTCCACATCGCCACCGACGTAACCGGTTTCGCTGAACTTCGTCGCGTCCGATTTTACAAACGGCACTTTGATCAAATCGGCGATGTGCTTGATCAGATAAGTCTTTCCGACGCCGGTCGGCCCGACCAGGATCACATTCTGCTTCGTGTACTCGAGCTGCTCGGCCGCGTTCGAATTCTCCTTCTCGAGCCGGCGCAGATATTGGGCGTGGTTGTAGTGATCGCAGACCGCGATTGCCAGCACCTTCTTTGCTTCATCCTGCTTGATCACGAACCGGTCGAGGTGCGCCTTGATATCGCGCGGTAGAAAATTGAACTCGAACTCATGGCTGTCGATCTTCTGCGGCTTTTCCTCTGCCTCTGCTTCAGCCGGCTCCGGCGCAGGGAAGGCCGCGACCGAAACGCGATCCCCGAAGTTCTGTTTCATGAACTCAGTGATCTTTGTCTTCAGTTCCTCGGGTGAAGGAAACGGCGGTGGTGGGCTCTGCTCCATTGACAAAATCGCGGCTTCGCTCGCGCTCTATTCACAGCAAAAACACGGCTGCGCCCGAAAATCTACCATCGGAACGAGCGCTGTAAATACACGCCTCTTCCGATCAAAATCAGACGGGCGCAATACTCTCGCGCCCGTGTCTTAGGACCCTGGCCATCCAGATAAGCTCGTTGAGGAACGCGTCCAGGCGGCGGACGAAATTTTGATCGAGCAGATTCCCGCGCTCATCGAAAACGGAACCGATTCGGCCGAAGTTAACGTCTTCGAAAATCGTCACCAGGCCAAGCTCGCGCAACACGGGAAGCAAGCTTTCGACCACGCGAGCGCCGCCAAATGGGCCAGCCGAGACGCCGCAAATCCCCACGGCTTTGTGGATGTATTCCTTCAAATTCATATCGAGCGCGTGCTTCAGCAGGCCGGGGAAACTGTGATTGTATTCCGGCGTAACGATGACGAGCCCATCACAGCGCTCGATCGTCGCCGAAAATTTCGGGTCCTTCATCTGTTCGCCGGCATCGTCGAGCTTCATCGGCAACGTGCGCACGTCGATGAACTCAGTTTCCACACCGGCGCGTTTGCGTGCTTGCTCGAAGACAAGCCGCGCCGCGTTCTCGCTTTCGCGGCCCTGTCGCGCCGTCCCGAGAATCACCGGAATAAATAATGGCCGTTCCATTTTTTCATCGAGGATTTACAGGATTGAGCCGATTAAAGGAAATCCGAATCCGGAAAATCCACTTAATCGTGCCTAGTTACATTCTGTTTACTGCCACTCCGGCTCGACGTGCCGATGGCCGGATTCGAACCGGCACGGGCCTTTTCGGCCCAACGGATTTTAAGTCCGTTGCGTCTGCCATTCCGCCACATCGGCAGCTCATTCAAAATCAACAACTCCGGCGAACTCATTCTTTGTAAGAATCAGCTTTGTGCAAGCTGGCTTCACCGGTTGGTTAGGCCTTCGGCTCTCCGGGAAAGCAACTCTCATGCGTCACAACCAAACCGCCACTGGCCATTCTCACACCGCGAGACATCCGTAAAAGGCCCTCGCGCTTCATAAGGTTTGACCCAATAAACGTGCCTTTATCATGTAACGTCCAGCGCAGCCTAGAGCTCGTCAAAACGCGCCTCCTCATCCAGAACGCGCTTCGTTTCGTCGAAGATAAAACGCGCCTCCTCGGGCGAATTGCCCACTGCGGTGAGGCCCAGCCATCCCGCGCTGCCAAGAGCACTGAGCATGTGGAAAACAACCCCTGTCTGCCGGACTTGTCCGAAGTGCAGGCCGCGGCGGACGACGACATCGAAAAGATCATCCACTGTAAGTCCTCGATACTGTCGTGATTCGAGATGATCGCTGGCCACGAGAAATTTTTGGCGCCCGTTCGGGGCGATGAAGCTGGCGCTTTCCGCATCGTAGACTCCGCCTGTCAGAAATTGCAGGGTGAGGAAAGGGTGCGTGGTTCCGCCTTTCCGAAGATTGATCTCGATTGCATAAGCTTCCCATGGAGCGGTATCGTGCGCGCGGGTGACGACGAAATCGAGCGCGAAGCGGCCGATCACGCCAGCGTCTCGCAAGAGGTCTCCGACTTTTGCAGCGTCGCGCGTAATCGCCCTCGCATAAGTTGGGTCGGCTGGAAAGATGCAGCCCAGATAGCTTTGTCCGGTCGGACCACCAAGCAGTTGGTCGTGGGTCGAAAGAAGTTCCACTTTGCCCAGCGGTGTGACGCGCAGCTGCACACTCGGGCTACGCACTTCTTTCGCTCCGACGCCGACGCGTTCTTCAACAACTCCGCCGCGGGCGCGAAACTTCGCCGCGTACTCATCGAAGCCAACCTGGCCGAGTTCGAAGCGCATCGCGCGCACGCGCTCCGCCATGGCAGTCTCAGTGGGATCAACCAGATTAGACAGATCCACGATCGCGTTCCCTCCGCCGGAAACGCCCTCATTCAATTTCACTACGGCCTGTGCCATCGAGGGTCGCCGGGCGCGCATTCGAACCAGGGCCGTGACGACCTCGCCGACGCTTGTCAAATTCTCGAAGCCGAGCGGATGATTGATCCCCGCGCGGGCAAATAACTGCCGGCATCCGCTCTTTGTTCCAAAGGGAAGATGGCGCGGATCCGCGCCATAGAGCGGGATTCCCAGGCGCAAAGCGAGATTTCGTTCCAGGAAGGTCGTATTGTAGCAGATCAAATGAGCGCGGTCTTTATCTAGGATGCCGGCTTCGATGCGCTCAAGGAGGAGCGGCCGCTCAAGTAGCTTGAGAGAGAGGGGGCGGGCGGAGTCATCATAAGGGGAGAGCAAGTTGAGTCGACGCATTGCGTGACTCGGGATGACGCCCGGAAGAAGATCGAGGTAATATTCGATCACGCTGGGGTGGATCGCTTGGGAAGTGACATAAATCATGCGTGCGCGGGGTTGCGCCAGGAGCAAAAGAAGGAAAAGGAACCGCTCTTCGTAGCCTTGAAGCCCGAAGCCCATCAGTGCTACATCGACGGAGATCGAAGGAACGACAACGATGGTTTGTTCATTTTGATTGAAAGACTCGATTAATTGCCAGAGTGGAACGAGCTTTCGCTGAAGTTGATCGAATTGTTCCGCCGCTTCTTCAGCAGAGACGCCAGCAGGAAGTCCGATTAACGCCGAATCGCTTGTCATATGCGGCGGAAAAGAGATTGAGACGGAATCAAGATCGTCCGAGCTGCGCAGCGAGGCGAGCGGAAACTTAAGAGGGCTCCGCGAACCGAGACGGGGTCGCATCTTCGATGTCGCCGCCGCTAACGACAAAGACATAAGCCGTGGTACCGCATCGTTGCAGCCACAGCGCGCAGGCGCGTAGTGGTGTTGCGGATGCAAAATCTGTTGTGTAGACATATCGAAAAGCGGTCGCAGGCGCAACGGACTTAAAATTGTGGTTTTTGCGATTTCTGTGCTTATCAAAATCGATCAAATCGCACGCTATTTACGAGGGTAAATCGTCGATTGAGCGTTCTGAGCGATTTATTTCTTGTAGCTCAGCACGTCCTTGCTGGAAACAGGCGTGCTTTCATGCGGACCGCCCCATCGGAAAGTGACAGCCGCACTCACGATGTCCGCTGCCGCGTCAAACTTTCCACGAAGTTCATGTCCCTGACTGTCCGTGACATCGACCCGCGGTTCGTCCACGAAGAGATGCGCGTAGCCAACATCGATATCCATGAAATGTGTGGGCGACCAGCGCAAGCCAGTGCCAAGTAAAAAGCGATTGTTGTCCGGGATGCGCGGCGTGCGGAACTCGTTACTTCGAATCGGCGTTTCATCGTAGGCGAATCCGAGGCGCAGCGTTAAATCTTCCGTCGCATACCATTCACCTCCGATAGCAGCGCGAATGGTGTCCTCGTACTTGATCGGCAACACATTCGAAGGTGTGCCTGGGTTGGAGAAAACAATCGGCACCTCTTGCAGACGACTCCATTCTGTCCACGTGATGTCACCCAGCACGGCAAATTGACGATCGAAGCGTTGATAAGCGCTGACGTGAAGAATTGATGGAAGATCAAGCTGCGCGGTCGCGTTCTGATCAAAAAAGATCCTTTGGAACAATCCAGGGATTGGAAACTGCACCAGCGCACCGGGTGCGGTTATCAACGGGACTCGGCGAAAATCGGCGGGGCCTTCAATCGCGTGATCGATCGCGGATCGAAAACTCACACCGAAACGACCATCTTGAAAGAACGATTGCCCATCACCTTTCATGTACTCCACCAGTGCGCCCAGTGTGAACCCGACGCTCCAATCGTCCCCATGCACTTCTGAAACACCGTCCAAGGCACCGGGAAAGAAACCGGCATTGAAGTAAGCGAGTTCAGTCGGACCCCGAAGAAACGGCGGCAAAGCTGCGAAGAATTGAGCAAGCGGTGGTTGGGCGGCGAGGCCGAAATCAATCGCTTGTGTCAAGCGCGCTGAGGCATATTGAATGTCCAAACCGGCGCCAAACGACAAACGATCCCAAATGCGATAAGCAACCGTCGGTTGGATGTTGAACGTCGTTAATTTAGATCGAAGCGCGTGATACCGTCCGACCCATCCCGGGCTGTAATCCGTTTCCAAAGCAAAAGGCACAGTCACACCAATGCCCAACGTGAGGTCTCCGGACTGCGAGCCGCGAAGAATGGGCTGAGTTAAATAAAGATTCGGCAGGACATGATCGACGCCGCCGTCCCCATCATTCCCACCGCTGATTGGCAAGCCGTTGAAGGGTGTGCCTCGCAAATTGTAACGGGAGCCTTCGTTCGTGAACGTCGCGCTCGGCAGAAGTCCATGCGCTCCGATCTGCAACGCTCCTTGATCGAGCCAGGCAATGCCGGCCGGATTAAAGAAGAGCGTCGATGCGTCTTCCGCTTGGGCTGCGCCGCCGGCGTAGGCAGTGCCGAGCCCGCTGACGCTTTGTTCGTTCAAAGCAAAACTGCCCGCCTCCGCAACAAGCGGAACCCCCAGCGCAACAACACCGATTAAACCACGAACAAGTGAGTGGGGCATAAGGCCGATGAGTTAGCGCAGCCAGTGCGCCGAATACAATCCAAAAGACCGATTTCCGATTGCTATTCTTGTAACGTCTACGCGCGCGCGTGCGCGTGGAATGGTCACAGCCGATGCGTACTCAAAGGGGCAGTATTATTTCCCCGACTCGAATGGTTTCGATCACCTCTTCGGGTGTTCGAGCCTCGCGTAAGCGGTGCAGGACGAATTCGCTATCGATCAGCCGTGTGATTGACGCGAAAAGACGCGCTTCCAGGTTCGGCGTCTGTATTGGGCAGAGCGCGAGAAAGAAAAGCTGGGCGTGCTGAGTCGCGCCGAGTTCGACACCTTCTTCCGACCGCGCGAAAACGAGCATCGGTTGGTCCAAACCTTCGAGACGCGCGTGAGGAACGGCAACCCCTTCTTCCAGATAAATCGGAACCTTCGAGTCGCGCTGCATCAACGCGCGGAGCATTGTCTGTGAGTCAATCGGCAGCTCCTGCTTTGGAATTGCGCCGATGATGTTCTCAATCGCCTCGGGCATGGATCCCGCCTGCAGATTTAACACGATACGAGCCGGACTGAGCGCATCCGCGATTGACATTGGAGTCTCACCGCGAGCAATCGAAGATTCATCTTCAATTTCGCCGACCAATTCCTCAAATAAATCTTCGATTGTGACAATGCCAGTCCATTCGCCACCAGGGTTGAGGATGATTCCCATTTCATTAGAGTGACGGCGAAACTGGGTGGCCGTTTCGGTTAAAGACATGTCCTCGCGCAGTTCGAGGCCGGAACGTGCCAGCTCTTTGAGCTGCGCTGCGTCGGGTTCCTGCCGGCTTTCTGC
>DATFXN010000066.1:0-13557 GCA_035315805.1 Chthoniobacterales bacterium | reverse complement strand
GCCGCTAAACAGGAGTTCTTAGAACTTGGGATCAATTCGAAGGCGCAATTTCAGCAACGCTTTCCGGAGTTGGTTCAGCAAGCTGAGAACCTGCATTTGTCGCGGCCTAATCGGGAAGGCAAACCATTTATGCCCCGAATTGAATTCTTGCAGCCGTAGATTCGACGATGGCCATACCTGGACTGACTGTCGTCGTGCCGATATACAACGAAGAGGCGAGCATCGCCGCCGTCATAGACGAATGGCTGGATGCGTTCGCGCGCGAAGGCGTTGCCTGTCGATTACTCACCATCAACGACGGTTCCACGGACGCGAGCTTGTCGATCTTGCGGCAACTTCAGTCGCAATTTCCCGAGCAGGTCGTGATCATTGATAAATTACATTCAGGCCACGGCCAGAGTTGTCGAGCCGGTTACGAGGCGGCGTTGCAAGTCGGCTCACCCTGGATTCTTCAGATCGACTCAGATGGCCAGTGCGATCCCGCTTTTTTTCCACAGTTCTGGGCCAAACGAGAAGAAGCTAATTGCATCTTTGGCGCGCGGGTCGCGCGAGATGACGGCCTCTTACGAAGATGGATTTCGGTCGCATGCCGTTGGCTCGTCGCGCTGGTCACCGGTCGCGACTTGAAAGACCCCAACGTTCCTTACCGTCTGATCGCGCGTGCGGCATTGCGGCAGGCATTGCACCGTGTGCCGAAGGATTTCGAGCTGCAAAACATCGCGCTCGCCCTCGCACTGAAACGGGACCGCGTGCTGCGATGGGCCTACGTGCCGATCCGTTTCCGCGCCCGTCACAGCGGCGCAAGCCGTATGAGTCTGCCAAAGATTGCTAGGCTAGGCGTCCAAATGCTGAGCCAGATTCACACCGTCGCAGAATGATACCGACTTCGTTCGCTCGGTTCGCGTCAAAGCGGTGGAGCACCGCCGCACTCCAAAACGCCTTCGGCGTGAATCTTGCGGCGGATGGGAGCTGCCACTAGAATCGGAGTAGACGGTGACACACCGCCACTACAGAAAAATATGTGCGGAATTGTTGGTTATGTTGGCCGCTCGGAAGCGGCGCCCATTTTGCTCGATGGGTTGCGCCGCCTCGAATATCGCGGCTACGACTCCGCCGGCGTCGCGATTGTCAATGGGGACCATGTCGAGACACGCAAATGCGCGGGTCGAATTGCATCACTCGCCAAACTAATTTCGCAAAAACCGGCAGCTGGATCGTACGGGATCAGCCACACCCGGTGGGCAACGCATGGCAAGGTCAATGACGAGAACGCGCATCCACACTTCGACGCAACCGGTAAGATCGCACTCGTTCACAATGGTGTGATCGAAAATTACCAGGACCTCAAGGAACAGTTGATCCAAAACGGCGACACAAATTTCCGTTCCGACACCGATACTGAGGTTTTGGCCCATTTGATTGGATACATTTATCAGCAGCTCGATGGCATAGATTCGAAGGCGCGCCTTGTGAACGCGACGCGAGCAGCGTTAAAACAAGTCATCGGCACGTACGGTATCGCAGTCGTGCACGCGGATATTCCAAACTTTATCGTTGGCGCGCGCCGCGGAAGCCCGCTCGTCCTCGGTGTTGGTAAGGATGAAAATTTTCTCGCCAGCGACGTCAGCGCCATCGTCGCGCACACTCGGGACGCCGTTTACCTGAACGACTTCGACCTTGTCGCGCTCGAGCGCGACAAGTTTGAAATCATTTCGCTCGACGGCGCAGTCGGGCGACACGCGGTCAGCAAAGTCGAGTTCACCGCCGAAGACATCAAAAAAGGCGAGTACCCGCACTACATGCTCAAGGAAATCTGCGAGCAACCCGACACGGTGCGGGACGCGATGCGAGGCCGAATTGTTCTGGAAGAATCGACGGCAAAGCTCGACGGCCTAAATATGAATCCGGCCGAACTGCGTGACATCGCGCGCGTGGTTCTCACAGGTTGCGGGACTGCGCTGCACGCCGCTCGAGTTGGCGAGTACATCATTGAGCAACTAGCCAACATCCCGGTGGATGTCGATTTCGCGAGCGAATACCGCCATCGCAATACGCCGCCAACCGAACGCACACTTGTCTTCGCCATCAGCCAGAGCGGCGAAACTGCCGATACACTCGGCGCACTGCGCGAGAGCAAACGCAAAGGTTATCGCACGCTTGGAATTTGTAACAACGTCGCCAGCACGATCGCGCGCGAGAGCGATGGCGGTGTTTACATGCATGCAGGTCCCGAGATCGGTGTTGCAGCAACGAAATCATTTACCTCCCAACTCGTTATTCTCAATCTGATCGGGCTTCTCCTCGGCCGAATGCGCCAGCTTTCTACCGCCGAAGGAAAAAGAAGGATCGACGCGCTCGAAGCTTTGCCTGGTCAGATCGAGGAAGTTCTCCAGCGCAGCGATCAGGTTAAAGCGATCGCGAAGAAATACATCAATGTGAACGGCATGCTCTTCTTCGGTCGGCAGTTCAATTATCCGATCGCGCTCGAGGGTGCGCTGAAATTAAAAGAGATCACCTACCTATTTGCCGAAGGACATCCAAGCGCCGAGCTCAAGCATGGCATCATTGCGCTCGTTAGGCCGGACTTGCCTTCTATCTTCATTGCGCCAGACGACGCCGTGTTCTCAAAAAATCTGAACAACATGGAACAAGTGAAGGCGCGCAAAGGCCCGATCATCGCCGTGACCTCAGGCAACGGCGCGAAACAGTTGAAAGATCTCGCTGCGGACATTATCGAGGTCCCTAACACAATCGATTGTCTTAGCCCGGTCCTGACAGTGATCCCCTTGCAACTGCTTGCCTATCATCTCGCGGTCGCGCTCGGTCGGGATGTGGACAAACCGCGCAACCTCGCAAAAAGCGTGACTGTGGAATAGCGGCTTCGGTTTACGGCGAAGCCGTTCCCGATTTTGATTTCACCAGGGCAACGTCTGCGCTGTCGATGTACTTCATTGTTGAACGTGAACACCAGCGTATGAGGCATGGATTTCATTTTTCGCGTCGCACGAGAAATCTCGGTTCACGTGACGGCGAGATTTGGGCTAAAATGGCCCCCCGGAGCAGATTTTCAACCGTGCAACAAAACGAAGATTACGTCCTTAAAGTTCTGCAAGAGGTGGGGCTTATTTCGCGCAAACAGATTGAGGCGGCCCGAAGTCGGCTCGATGGCGAGAACAGTCTCGTCGCTCTTCTGATCAAGAATGGCGCCGTCACCGAGTCCGATGTCTCGCGCTCGCTCGCGGCGCAGGCGCACATGGATTGGATCGATCTCTCGTCCATGATCATACCACCCGCGATCATCAAACAGGTCCGCGCCGAAGACGCCCGTCGCTTCAAAGTGATTCCGATCGCATTCGGCGAGACCGGTCTCGTCGTGGCGGTAAGTGATCCGTTCGACATCGATGCGATCGACAGCCTTGGTTTCCTGCTCCAGCGGCAATTGGAGCTGGTTTGCTCGAGTCCCGAAAAAATCCGCGAGGCGCTGATCAAATATTACGGCACGGCCGATGAAGCCGCAGATGTTCTCAAGAAAAAACTGGGGCACGATGTCGATCTTGGCCTCGAAATTGGCGACGGCGCCGCCGTTGCCGAAGTCGATGAAGCCGACGCCCCGATCATTCGGATGGCTTCGATGCTGATCATCGAGGCGCACCGTGCCGGCGCAAGCGACATTCACCTTGAACCGCTCGACAAAAAATTCCGGGTCCGATTCCGGATCGACGGCAAGCTTCAGGAAATGCAGGCGCCGCCGAAGCGACTGCAATCCGCGATCGTCAGTCGGCTCAAAATCATGACCGGCTCGATGAGCATCGCCGAAAAACGGCTGCCACAGGACGGCCGAATCCAAGTAAAAATCAAAAAAGAAGCCGATCGACCTCCGTGTTTCCACGATTCCTACCAATCACGGCGAAAGTTTGGTCATTCGAATTCTCGACAAAGCGAGCCTGATGCTGGGGCTTCCCGAGCTTGGCTTCTTCAGCGACGACCAGGAAAGATTCGAGCGTTTGATTCAACTTCCCGATGGAATTCTGCTCGTGACCGGCCCGACCGGCTCGGGAAAAACGAGCACGCTCTACGCCTGCCTCAATTACATCAACAAACCCGACCGCAAGATCATCACCGTCGAGGAGCCGATCGAATACCAAATGACAGGCATCAACCAGGTCCAGGTAAACTCGGAAATTGGAATGACGTTCCCGGCCGCGCTGCGTTCGATCCTGCGCCAAGCGCCGAATGTGATCATGATTGGGGAAATCCGCGATCTCGAAACAGCGAACATTGCCACGAACGCTTCACTCACCGGCCATCTTGTTTTTAGCACGCTTCACACCAACGACGCGCCATCCGCTGTCGCGCGTTTGATCGACATCGGTGTGCCACCGTTTCTCGTCGCTTCGTCGCTCCGTGCGATTATGGCGCAACGGTTGGTTCGACGAATTTGTTCCCGCTGCCGAGAGCCCGCCGAATTAAGCGAAAGTGAACTTCGCGCATTGCGGATCGAGCCTGGGCAGTTGGGCGACGCCCAGATCATGCGCGGCAAGGGTTGCGAACAATGTCGCAGCACCGGCTACAAAGGCCGCATGGGCATTTTCGAAATTTTCGTGCTCGACGATGACGTCCGTCACATGATCAACAAACGCAGCGCCACTTTGAACCTGCGCCAGCGCGCGAGAGAGCTTGGCATGCGCACCTTGCGCGAAGACGGCGTTCGCAAAGTTCTGGCCGGCCTGACGACCGCCGAAGAAGTGATTTCGATTACGATCGGAGACGTGAGTTGAAATGAACGATAAACAAGTCGCGGAACTTTTTGTCGAGCAAAACCTGCTTCGGCCTTCGCAGGCCGAAGACGTTTTGAACGAGGCGAATCTGAACGGCAAGACCATCCTCCAGGCGATGGTAGATGGCGGTTTCATGGACGAAGCCTGCTTTTATCACACCATCGCGGAAGCGCTCGGCACTGAATATGTCGATCTCGGCGACAAAGAAATTCCGCCGGCGATTTTGAAATTGATTCCGAGCGGATTGGCCCGCCTGCATCGCGCGCTGCCGATTGGTTTGAGTGGCAATACCCTGCGCGTCGCGCTTGCCGACCCGCTCGATCCGCGCGCGGCTGAAGATCTTCGCTTCGCGCTCGGCAAGAACGTCGATGTTGTCGTCGCGCCGACCGAGCAAATCGATAATCGGATCAAAGAACATTATGGCGCCGACACCTCAAGCATGGAGGAAGTGCTCCAACAGCTCGGCGAAGCCGGCGAACTGTTGCAAATCCGCGGTGAAGAAACCGCCGCAGCGGTCGAAGCGGAAGCGAATGCGACACCGATCATTCGTTTTGTCGATCTGATTTTGTACCAGGCGATTCAGGACCGCGCGAGTGACATTCATTTTGAGCCGTTCGAGAATGAATTCAAAATTCGTTACCGGGTGGACGGCGCCCTTTACGAAATGTCGCCGCCGCCGCGGCATCTCGCGCTGCCAGTCATCTCGCGTGTGAAAGTGATAGCGAATATGAACATCGCCGAGCGCCGCCTACCCCAGGATGGTCGCATTCAAAAGAACATCGCGAGCCGCCATGTTGATCTTCGCGTCTCCACCTTGCCGACTCAATTCGGCGAAAGCGTAGTCCTGCGCGTGCTCGATCGCGCAACCGTCAATCTCGATCTCGAGATGCTCGGGATGCCTGATTACATCCACGATTACCTGCTCGAACTGATCAACCGGCCAAATGGAATCTTCATAGCCACGGGCCCGACCGGCTCTGGAAAAACCACGACGCTTTATTCCTGTTTGCGCAAAATAAACACCCTCGATTCCAAGCTGCTGACAGCGGAAGAGCCGGTCGAGTACGACTTGGAGGGAATTATTCAAGTCCCGGTGAACGAAGGGATCGGTCTCACCTTCGCGCGCGTCTTGCGCGCATTTCTCCGCCAGGACCCCGACCGAATCATGATCGGCGAGACACGTGATCTCGAAACGGCTCAGATTGCGATTCAAGCATCGCTCACCGGGCATCTCGTTTTCACGACGCTCCACACCAACGACGCGCCGGGCGCCATCACGCGTTTGATCGACATGGGTGTCGAGCCGTTTTTGATTTCAGCGACGCTCGAAGCCGTGCTTGGCCAAAGACTACTCCGCAGTATCTGTCTCAGTTGCCGTGCGACCTACCAACCGAACGAATCCGTTCTCGCGCAACTGGAACTATCCAGGCGCGACATCGGCGATCGCAAATTTTTCTACGGCGAGGGCTGCGATGCCTGCAACCACACCGGCTACAAGGGGCGCAAAGGAATTTACGAGCTGATGAAAATCAGCGACCCGCTGCGTGAATTAATCAACGAGCGCGCACCAACCGTTGTTCTTAAACAAAAGGCGATCGAGCTCGGCACGGTCACACTGCGGCAGGATGGGTTGCGCAGCGTCTTTGCTGGCGACACCACCATTGAGGAAGTTCTAAAATATACTTGAGGCAGAGATGAACACAGATTTTCAGAGATTCGAAGATGGATCTCCTTCAATCTGTGTTTCATCTGTGTAAATCTGTGGCTTAGCCTATGCCTCGCTTTCAGTACATCGCACTTGATTCGCGCGGACGGGAATCGACCGGGCTGGTGGAAGCGGCTTCGACCAATGACGCGATCGGGCAATTGCGTCAGGCCGGATTTTTCCCAACCAACGTTTATGAGGAAGGGAGAGGTGGACGGCCAGAGACCAAAGCCGCAAGGCGTGCGGCGAAAGCGGCGCGCGTCGCCCAACCACAGGAAAAAGGCAAGGGCATCGTTCTTTTTCAGCGCAAAAAAGTTAAGCCGAAGATTTTGATGATCTTCACCCGTCAGCTCGCGACCCTGATCGATTCCGGCCTCCCCCTTTTGCGGGGCCTAAATGTTCTGGCCAAACAGGAACGCGATTCGGTTTTGAAAAACACCATCAACAAACTGGCCGATTCGGTTCAAGGCGGAAGCACTTTCTCAGAAAGTCTCGCTCAATACCCAGTCATCTTTAACGATCTTTACATCAACATGGTGAAAGCTGGCGAGGTCGGTGGCGTCCTCGAACTCGTCCTCAGCCGGCTCGCGGAATTCCAGGAAAAGGCAGCCAAGATAAAAAACAAAGTCGGCGCAGCCATGGTCTATCCGATCATCGTCATGATCATGGCCTGTAGCATCATGGGATTCTTGCTCGTCTTCATCGTTCCAAAATTCGAAGGGATCTTTCACGACATGCTCGGCGATCGGCCGTTGCCCGCCGTCACCACGTTCGTCATCACAGTGAGTCGATTCCTGCAAGCTCACTGGCCCATGATCGTCGCCTTAATTGTTGCCGCTATCGCCGGTTACAAATTCGCCAATCGCACCAGGCCCGGAAGATCGACCATCGACCGCGCCAAACTTCGATTTCCGCTTTTCGGGGACATTATTCGAAAAACTGCAATCTCGCG
Organism: Chthoniobacterales bacterium; assembly: GCA_035315805.1. Lineage (GTDB taxonomy): Bacteria > Verrucomicrobiota > Verrucomicrobiia > Chthoniobacterales > UBA10450 > AV40. The sequence continues at coordinate 6,122 of DATFXN010000066.1, read as the reverse complement.
GTTTTCGCGCACGCTCGGAACACTTGTCACCAGCGGCGTTCCGATTTTGCAAGCGCTCAATATCACTCGCGAGACCGCCGCTGGCAACATGGTCATCGCGCGCGCCATCGGGCAGGTGCACGAGAGCGTGAAGGAAGGTGAGTCGATCGTGCAACCGCTTGAAGCCAGCGCGGCCTTTCCGCCGATGGTCATCAGCATGATCGATGTGGGTGAAGAAACCGGTCAGCTCCCCGAGATGCTTCTGAAAATCGCCGATGTCTACGATGACGAAGTGGACAATGCCGTCGCGGCCATGACCGCCGCGCTCGAACCGATCATGATTGTTTTCCTCGCCGTCGTCGTCGGCACGATCGTGGTCGCGTTGTTCTTGCCATTGATCAGCATCATCCAGGGATTGCAACAGCAAACGTGACCCGCGCGATCGCTACGATATCAATCTTCCGAAAGCGCGGCTTCACTGTAATAGAGCTGCTCGTTGTCAGCGCGATCATCATTATTTTGGGCGCTCTGATCCTGAGCACAGCTGGCTACGTCCAGAAAAAAGGCGCGCGTTCCCGCGCCGAAGCAGAAATCGCTGCCATCTCGGCCGCGCTCGAAAGCTACAAAGCTGATAACGGAATCTATCCTTACGATGCAAACACGAACAGCCTGGACGCTCGAACGGCACTTAGTTCTGCCACATATCAAAACGCCAGCCTTTCCCTCTACAAATTTCTGAGCGGTGATGAGAACGCCAACCGGGCAATAGATCCGAGCGAAACGAATCGATCGTACTTTTCATTCAAACCGAATCAGTTGGGCCCGAGCGACCAAAGCCAAAACGTCGCGTATATCCGCGACCCGTTCGGTAACAGCTACGGCTATTCGACAGCTGGCAATTCCCAAGCGAATCCTAGTCCCTCACCGTCGCCGGTTGGCTATAATCCGACTTTCGATCTTTGGAGCGTCGCCGATCCGACTCCAATTCCAACAAGGTCACCAACGCCCACGCCGCAGGATCACTGGATCAAGAATTGGTGACGCAGCGAATTATTGCGGATTCGTGTTGATCGTGACTTCGACGCGCCGATTCTGACTTTCACGGTGAATCTCGACGTCGAACTCCGCTTGGCCGGCGTTTGGCGCCACCGGCCGCGGGGTCACCACAAATTTCGTTGCTCCGCGCCCGCGCGCTTCGATGTTCGACCGATCAATCCCCAGCGCCTGTACTAAATAATCTTTCATGTTGTCCGCGCGGCGCTGGCTCAGATCGAGATTATATTCATAGGTGCCAATCGAATCCGTGTAGCCCTCGATCGTAAAAGTCGCTTTCGGATTGCGTTTCAAAAGATCGACAAGTTTTCGCAAAATGTCGCCCGGTTGTAACTCGGCGCTGTCGAAGGCGAAAAGCTGGTCTTCCGGCATCCGAATCTTGGTTCCCGATCCGAGCGGACCTTTTTGTGCAAGCAATTGGTCGAGATCGCTGAATCCCGGTGCACCCTTTTTATTCGGTCCTGCGCTATCGCCGGGAAGTTTGCTCGTGAAAGTGTTCGGCCGTTTGATGATGGTGCTGGTGGCCAACTCCGTCCCGCTCAACGCCGGCTGCGGCCGGCCCGACACGGACGTGTCGCTTAACGCTGATTGCTCGCGCGTGGCGTTTGGATTCGTCGAAAGCGTTTGCGCCGTGCTGCGCTCGATCTCGCTGATCACCGACGTCACATCCGCCTGATCCACCTTCGGTTTGTCCGGCAGCACATTGTTCATTTCGTCCGGCATTTGGGTGGTCGCCTGAATTTCCTGCAACAACTTGTCGAACGACTTCTTTTCGTCCGGTTGCTGCTCTTTCGTGTCGTCTGGGTTCGGTTTTGCCGCCGGATTCGTCTGATCGCCGCTCGCCTTGTCGATCTGACTCATGTCCACCGGTTTGACCCTAAATGTCATCGGCGGCTGAACATCACTAAAGACCGCCTCGACCGACATGAACCGCGTCTGATAAAACCAAATGCAGAGCGTGATGTGAAGACAGAGCGAAACGATTAACCCGAACCAGACCCAGCTTCGTTCCGGGCTGCCGGTGAGCAGCGCTTCACGCTCGATCTCGTCAATGTCGTCGAAATCTGAAACTCTGGCCGTGCTCCTCATTCGTCCTTCTTAAACACCGTTACCGCGGATTCGTTGTCAAACCGCGTTCCCTGGACAGCCCGCCGCCTCGCGCCCGTTCAATGAATGCCCGCGCCGCTCTGCGAATTTCATCTGCCACGCGCGCCTCCGGTGACACAAACTTGGGCGTAAACCACGGGAATAGTCCGATCAGATCGTGCGTCACCAAAATCTGCCCATCACAATGCTCCCCTGACCCGATGCCGATTGTGGGAATGCTGATCGCGTTCGTAATTTGTTTCGCGACCTCCGGTATAACAATCTCGAGCACGACCGAAAACGCGCCCGCTTCTTCCACCGCGCGCGCATCGGCGATCAACGCTTCGGCTTCAGATTGCGTTTTGCCTTTCACTTTGTAGCCGCCCTGTTCGCGGACTTGCTGCGGCAACATCCCAATGTGGGCCATGTACGGGATTCCCGCGCGCGTGATCGCTTCGATGTGGTCAACATGACTCGCGCCGCCCTCCAGTTTTACTGCCTGCGCCCCGGCCTCGACAAATTTCTTCGCCGTCGCGACCGCTTGCTCGGGCGAGTCGAAAGTGTGGATCGGCATATCGCCTACCAGCAACGCCGATTTCACTCCACGAGCCGCGGCGCGTGTGTGATGTAACATTTCGTTGAGCGTGACCAGAGTCGTGTCTTCGTAACCGAGCACCACCATGCCCAACGAATCGCCGACGAGAATGATGTCAATCCCGCTCTCGTCCAGAAGTCGCGCGGTCGGATAATCATAAGCCGTAAGCGCGGTAATTTTCTCGCCGCGCTTCTTCATCTCCCGATATTTCTTGACCAAGTCCATTATCACCAGTTCTCCGCGACGCAGGTCACTTTAGTCGAATCCCCGATTTGCGCGAGTAACTCGCGAACCGCCTTGGTCTGGTTCGGCAAGGCCAAATCCGGTCGAATACCGGCGAGTGGGTGAAGCACGAACTTTCGCAAGGCCATTCGCGGATGTGGCAATTGCAAGCGTTCACTGTTGATGACGAGATCGTCCGCATAAAGGAGGTCGATGTCGATCTTGCGCGAGACGTTGTGAGCGTGATCTCGATCGCGGCCGAGCGATTCCTCGACACAAATGAGTTTCTCGAGCAAATCAGTCGGATCGCCGTCATATTCGATCTCCAAGACGGCGTTGAGAAACTTTCCCGCGCCAGGCTCGCATCCGACCGGATCTGTTTCGTAAACCGGCGAGACGAGAATGGAAGCTTTGTCACTCGCAAGATCGACAATAGCCCTGCGGGCTGCGCACAAGTGAGCCAATCGATCGCCCAGATTCGAGCCCAGCGCGATGCCGACCCTCATTTGGAAATTCCGAGGACGTCCTGCATTGAATACAAACCGCTCGGCTTTCCCACGACCCATTCCGCCGCGCGCAACGCACCGCGCGCGAAGATTTCGCGGCTCCCGGCGTGATGGGTGAGTTCGAGGCGCTCGCTCGGTCCGACGAAACTCACTGTGTGCTCGCCGACAACATTGCCTTTGCGAATCGATTTGATTCGAACCTCAGTTTTGAGTTCCCGTTTCGAAATCTCACCGAGCGTTTTCGCCGTTCCGCTCGGTGCGTCCTTTTTCGTTTTGTGATGGGTCTCGACAATTTCCGGCGTGAATTCCGATCCGAGAATTTCTCCCGCGCACCGCGTGAGCGCAAAAAGCGCGTTCACTCCAACGCTGAAATTTGAGGCGAACACGATTGCCACCGATTTCGAGCTTCTTTCGATCAACTGCCGCTGCTCGGAAGAATGCCCGGTCGTGCCGATGACCAACGCCCTCCCATGCTGCGAAGCGGCGCGACAAATTTCGTCAATCGCGCTGGCGTTACTGAAATCGATCGCAACGTCGCAGCCTTTCATCGCCGGATCGATCGAATCGCCAAGATCGCACTGCGATACGATGTCGATCTTTGGATCGTCGTTCGCCAAATCGAGAATGGTTTGACCCATTCGACCTTTCGCGCCGATGAGCGCCGCGCGAACCGGCTTTTTCATTTCGATTTCTCGAATGCTTCGAGCGTCTTGCGCAAGCGTGCTTGGTTCGCTTCCATCATCTCACAAAGCGGCAAACGAACTTCCGGCGACATTGCACCGCGCCACCCAAGCGCAGTTTTCGCCGGTACCGGATTCGGCTCGATAAACAAATCCTTGAACAATGGCAGCAGTTTGTGCTGCAAAGCTCGCGCCGACTTGTAGTCGCCGTTTTCGCAAGCGCGGACGAGCGCACAAACTTCCGCTGGAAATAAATTCGTGGCGACGCTCACAACTCCGACCGCGCCGACAGACATGAACGGCAGCGTCAACGAGTCGTCTCCGCTCAAAATCGTAAACTCCTTCGGCAAACGGCGGCGTAATTCGCTGACGCGCTCGACGCTGCCGCTCGCTTCTTTGATCGAAACAATGTTGCGGCACGATTCAGCCAATCTCACCACGGTCTCCGGCAAAATATCGACCGAGCAGCGGCCGGGAATGTTGTAGAGGATGATCGGCAGCGAGCTTGCTGCGGCGACGGCTTTGAAATGCCGGAACAATCCTTCCTGGCTCGGTTTATTATAGTACGGCGCGACGAGCAACGCGCCATCGGCGCCAGTTTTGTCAGCAAGCTTCGTCGCCTCAATTGTGTCCCGCGTTGAATTCGTTCCCGTTCCGGCGATCACTTTGCAGCGGCCATTCGCAGTCTTGATCGTGCGCTGAATGACTTCGCGTTTCTCGTCGTGCGTTAACGTCGGCGATTCGCCAGTCGTGCCGACGGCGACGAGACCTGTGATTCCGCCCGCGATCTGCGCTTCGATTAATTTTTCGAGTGCAGCGAAATCGACATCTCCGTTGCGAAACGGCGTGACCAGCGCTGTGAAAGTGCCGCGAAACATCGATTAGATCTCGATCATTCCTTCGAATGCGAACTCAGCCGGCCCGGTGAGCGTCACGTTCGTGAACCGGTCCCCTGCTCCTTTGAAATTGACACTAAGCCCACTCCCGCTTCGAACCGTTACGGTGATTGGGCCATGCACCTTTTCAGTCGCGGCAAAGACGAGCGCGCTGGCAACAACCCCAGTCCCGCACGCCAGAGTTTCGTCTTCCACACCGCGCTCGAAAGTTCGGACCAGAATTTTGTGTGGTCCGCGTTTTTCGATGAAATTCACATTCGCGCCCGCTGGTGAAAATTTCTCATGACGGCGCAGCGCTTCGCCGCGTTTACGAACATCGACATCTTCCACTTTCGAAACCGGCACCACAACATGGGGCACGCCACTGTTGATGAAATGAACACGTTCCTTCTGTCCATTCGCCTCCAATTTGAAATCCAGTCGTAAATCTTTCGGCTCGCTCATGTGCAGCGTGACCAATTCCCCGTGGAGTTCGCCTCGAATCAAACCGGCCGGCGTTTGAAACGAAATTTTCTTGGGCGCGTTGGCAACTCTGTTCGCAAACCGCGCGAAACAACGTGCGCCGTTGCCACACATTTCCGCTTCCCCGCCGTCGCGATTGTAATAGCGCATCCGGAAATCGGCGCCGTTCGAGCCTTTCTCGAGCAAAAGAATTCCGTCCGCGCCTACACCGCGATGGCGATCGCAAATCCGGACGATTTGTTCCGGACTCAGCTGAACATCGCCGGCCCGATTGTCGATCATGACGAAATCATTTCCGGCACCGTTCATCTTCGTAAAGCGCAGCATGCCGAAACTGTAGGGGCGCGCGCCATCAGCCGCAAGCAACGTGACGGCGCATCCGGTTTCTAAACGAGCGAACACCCTCCGCAAAACGCTCAAAGCATTGCCTAAAATTGAATTTGCCGTTTATTTCCAAGCAATGCGTAGACTCATTACGCTGGCGTTGCTTTTCTCCGCGGTACACGCGGAGAGCGCGACGAACTACAACGCCCTAATCCTCGAACAAATGGGGAAAATGCCGAGCGGTGGCAAATATTCCGTGTCGCACTTCGCGAAGATCAAGTTGCAATCGTCCGCGCATTTTGAATCCGGGAAATTCTTT
>DATFXN010000065.1:0-48519 GCA_035315805.1 Chthoniobacterales bacterium | reverse complement strand
CCGCGCGCGTTTTCTCGAACCGATCTCTTTCGAACTCCCGCTCGCTGAAGGCAACGTCTGGCTTTCCTCGCAACCGGTCTTGGCCGCGACTGCGTGGCAGGAAGCGTTGCGGCGCGCCGGTCGCGACCGCCCCGACGTTTTTTCAAGCATGCTCACGGAGGCGTCGCTCCGTAATCGCGAAGTCACCCGCATTCTGACTGAGCTCGGTGTTAGTCATCACGATCTCGCTCTTCCCTATCTCGCGCGAATTTCGGGCGCCGAGTTCGATCGCGCGCTGGGAAAAATCTTGGAGAACGATCCGGACCTGAAATCGTTCACCGAAACGGAAAAGCTCGCGCTCTTTGCCTATTGGTCCGAGCGCGGCGACGCCGAACAACTTTCAAGGAATGTCGAGCAGCACCGCGACTGGTTGCCCTATGCCTGGTTCGGCCTGGCCAAATATCACGCCAGCAAAAACGATTTTAAGGCGGCTTACGAACTGACCGAGCGTTACGGCGAACCGGTCGCGTTGCCGCGGATCAACTTAAGCGCCTCACTTCAGTACCTCGAAAGCCAGTTTCGCGCTGCGCCGGACAATTACGCGATTGGGTATGCCCTTTGTCGTGCGCAGAAACGGAGCGGCCGACTCGATGACGCGCTCGTGACCGTCCGCCATTTTAGCGAGCGCGCTAACATGCCCGCCTACTGGAAATATCTCGAAGCCCAGCTCTGGGCCGAAAAACAAAACTACGAACGCGCCTGGAAAGCCTGGGAATCATTTCATACCGCCCAATCGGGCGCGGGGAAATAGTTCTGGTACTCCCAAATTGCCGCCTCTGCTAAAGCCAATCCGGCTCGGGCCTACTCAGCGATAGCGCCTTGGGCTGCGGCGAGACGGGCGATCGGGATCCGGAACGGGCTGCAACTGACGTAATCGAGTCCGAGCCGGTGGCAGAATTTTACACTGTTCGGTTCCCCGCCGTGTTCGCCGCAAATTCCAAGCTTGATGTCTGGCCGCGTTTTACGGCCGAGATCGCGCGTCATTTCCATTAATTTGCCAACGCCTCTCTGGTCGATCGACGCGAACGGATTTGTATCGACGATATCGAGCTCGGCGTAGGCCGGCAGAAAACTTCCGGAGTCGTCGCGGCTCATCCCGAGCGTGGTTTGAGTAAGGTCGTTGGTGCCAAAACTGAAGAATTGCGCGTCCCGGGCAATTTCGTCCGCGAGCAGCACCGCGCGCGGGATCTCGATCATCGTGCCGACCAGATAATCGAATTTCATTTTCCTTTTCTTCGCCACGTCCTCGGCCACCCGATGGACGATGTCGATCTGAAGTTTGAGTTCGCGCGGAAATCCAACCAGCGGGATCATGATTTCCGGTCGCACTTTGATTCCGCTCGCCTGCACTTCCGCCGCCGCTTCAAAAATCGCGCGCGCCTGCATCTCGGAAATTTCAGGGTAACTAATTCCCAATCGACAACCGCGATGTCCAAGCATCGGATTGAACTCGTGCAGCTCATGCACCCGCCTGGAAATTTGATCGGCCGAAACGCCAAGCTTATTGGCCAGCTCACTTTGCTGAGCATGATCGCTTGGCAAAAATTCGTGCAACGGTGGATCGAGAAAGCGGATCGTGGCCGGTAATCCTTTGAGCTCGGTGAAGATTCCGACAAAATCGTCACGCTGGTATGGGAGCAATTTCTTGAGTGCCTTCTCTCGTTCCTGTTTTGTTCCGGCCAAAATCATCTCGCGCATCGCGTCGATGCGGTTGCCTTCGAAAAACATGTGCTCGGTCCGGCAAAGGCCGATTCCTTCGGCCCCGAACGCGACCGCATTCGCAACTTGTTCGGGAGTATCGGCGTTGGTCCGAATTCCAAGCGTCCGGAATTCGTCCGCCCAATTCATTAACTTCGCGTACTCGCGGTAAGTCAGGCTTTTTTTCGCGTCGAGTGATCGATCGACGAGAACTTGAATAATTTCCGACGGCGCCGTGGTGACTTCACCCGCAAAAACTTCGCCAGCGGTTCCATCGATCGAAATGGAATCACCCTGCGTCAGCGTTGTGCCGTCCGCGCTCAGTGTACGCTTTTGGTAATCGATCTGGATCCCGCTTGCGCCGCAAACGCAAACCTTTCCCATTTGTCGCGCGACCAACGCCGCATGCGAAGAAACACCGCCGCGCGATGTGAGAATTCCTTCCGCCGCGATCATCCCGCGCAAGTCTTCCGGTGAAGTTTCGATGCGAGCGAGCACGACCTTCTCGCCTTTGGATGATCGCCTCACCGCTTCTTCCGCGCTAAAAACGACGTGACCCGAAGCCGCGCCCGGCCCGGCGGCGAGGCCGCTTCCGATTTTCCTGGCCTGCTTCGCTGATTGTCGATCAAAGATCGGCGCGAGCAGGTGCGCGAGCGAATCGGCGGGAATGCGGCGCACGGCCTCTTTTTTTGTGATCAACTTTTCGCCGACCATATCGACCGCGATCCTAACCGCGGCGTGACCGGTGCGTTTACCATTACGCGTCTGCAAAATGTAGAGCCGGTTTTCTTCGACTGTGAACTCAAGGTCCTGCATGTCCTTGAAATGTTGCTCAAGAATTTCTCGCACCTTCATCAAGCCTTTGTGCGCTTCCGGCATCTCTCTCGCCAGCATCGCGATCGTGTGCGGCGTGCGCACGCCTGCAACGACGTCTTCGCCTTGGGCGTTGATTAAATATTCGCCGTAAAAAACTTTTTCGCCGCTTGCCGGATCGCGCGTGAAAGCGACGCCGGTCGCGCTCGTGTCACCCATGTTGCCAAAAACCATCGTCTGAACGTTGACGGCCGTGCCCCAATCGTGCGGAATTCCGTATTTGCGCCGGTAAACGATGGCGCGGTCGTTCATCCACGAACCGAAGACAGCGCCAATCGATCCCCACATTTGTTCCTGCGCGTCCTGAGGAAACGATTTGCCGGTTCGCTCCTTGATCAGCCCTTTGAATCGTTTCACGAGTTCTTTCAGATCATCCGCCTTCAGCCGGACGTCGGGGAAATCGTGTTTGCCGTAACGCTCGTCCTTCAAATGCTCGATCGCACTCTCGAACGGTTCGTGGTCTTCGCCCGCGCGTTTCTGCACGCCCATCACCACGTCGCCATACATTTGCAGGAAACGGCGATATGAATCCCAGGCGAACCGCGCGTTGCCAGTTTTCTTGGCCACGATCTCCACCACTTCGTCGTTCATTCCAAGGTTGAGGATCGTGTCCATCATTCCCGGCATCGAATCGCGCGCGCCGGAACGAACGGAAACGAGCAGCGGTCGCTCTTTGTCGCCGAGTTTTTTGCCGACCGATTTTTCGACTTTCGCCAGCTCGGCTTCGACTTCGGGTTTGAGTTGCGGCGGATAACTGCGGTTGTGCGCGTAAAAATAGCTGCACACTTCGGTGGTAATGGTGAACCCGGGCGGCACCGGTAAACCGATCCGCGTCATCTCCGCGAGGTTCGCGCCTTTGCCGCCAAGCAACGGCTTCATCTTACCGGTGCCATCGGCATGACCGTCCCCGAAATAAAAGACGTATTTTGGTTTGCTCGATTTATCCCGGCGATTGGACGATCTCGATCTTTTAGGTGCCTGTCGCGTCGTAGTCCCGCGATTTGCGGGACGAGAGCGGATCGATCTTCGGTGCGCTTTAACTGTTTTCCGTGAACTAAGCGATTTACGTTTGGTGGCCATGAACATTTCCGATGGGCGAGACCGGCCAACCTAATTCTCCGTGATTGCGTGTGTCAAAGGTGGATCGCGTTCTCCGAACGCGATTTTTGGGGGCGGAATTCCAACGCGCTCGGAGAGCGCGTTCCACCTACGCTGGCGTGATCCGCTCGGCGTGCTCAATCACGTCGTCGATCGCTGCAGTAAAATCATCAATGCCGGTACTCGGCACGATGATGGTGTTGCGGCGTCCGTGCGCTTCCTCGGTGATGCGGAGGAACTTGCCGCGATCGTTCTCGCGGAATTCGACGTGGAAATGCTTTCGTTCGATCTGCAGCTCCCTGGCCTCAATGAGATTATCCATCTCTGCAAAAAACGGGGAGTTTATGCCTCTCGGCGGCAAAAAGGGAAGCAGATTTTTTGGCCAAATCGCACCTTGTGAATATCTCGGGGAACCGGTGTAGTGGTCCCCTCTACCGGTTGCGCGAACTTCTTCTCGGGCTCGGCTGAGCGATGGCGAAATCGATTTGATGCTTAAAGGTATCCACGCGCGCGACGAAGACGCGAATCTCGTCCCCGACTGAATAGCGTCGGTTCGTCCGCCGCCCAATGAGCCGCCGCTGCGCAGCGTCGAACCGGTAAAAATCGTCGCCAAGAGTTGAAACGTGAACGACGCCGGTGACCAAAGCGTCCGGAAGCTCAACTACCAAACCATAATTTCGAACTTCCATGATCGCGGCGCGAAAAACTTGCGGGTTGCGCTCCTCGAGTTGCGCTCGGAAAAATTGCAGCTTCTTTAGCCGAACCGATTCGATCTCCGCGTCGGCCGCATTTCGTTCAGTATCGGAAATGTGACCGGCGATCGATTCGATTTGTCCAATGTCGGTCTTGCTTCGACGCGGCAGATTTGGTTCAGCCAATGTTCGATGCACCACCAGATCGGCGTAACGCCGGATCGGGCTGGTGAAGTGCAAGTAATTCGCTTTGGCGAGGCCGTAATGACCAAGCGGCTGCGCGGCGTAGCGAGCGCGCTTCAGACTTTTGAGCAAACCGATCTTGAGCGCCTGTTCTTCCGGTTTGCCGCGAATCGAAGCGAGGAACCGCTGGACTTCTCTTCGATGGGAAAGGTCGCCGACTTTGTAACCGAAGCTCAAAATGAATTCGCGATACTCGCCGAGTTTCTCCGGATCGGGATCTTCGTGAACCCGGAAAATCGTTGGGATCGAGCGTTGCCGCAGCTCGCGGGCGACCGCTTCATTGGCCGCGAGCATGAATTCCTCGATTAATTGATGCGATTCATCGTTCTCAACGCGTTCAAGCCGAATCGGTTTGCCGTTTGGATCGACATACACTTTCACCTCCGGGAAATCGAGGTCGAGGGAGCCGTGAACGAAGCGTCTGCGACGCAGGGTTGCGGCGAGCTGCCAGGCAAGATGCAGCTTACCGCTGAGTTCGCCGTTCGGTTTCGATTGCAGGATTGCGTAGGCTTCCTTGTAAGTAAGCCGCTTCGCGCTGCGGATTATGCTCTTTGCAAAGCGCGCGCTCTTTGCTCGGCCGCTCTTGTCGAACTCGATGAAAACGGAAAACGTCAGGCGATCGACGCTCGGATTTAAGCTGCAAACGCCATTGCTCAATCGCTCCGGCAACATCGGGATCACGCGGTCCGGCAAATAGACGCTGTTGCCCCGCCGCCGCGCCTCGCGATCAAGCGCGCTCTCGGGAATAACATATGCCGAAACGTCGGCAATGTGAACACCGAGCCGCCAACCATCGTTATTCATTTTTTCGACATCGACCGCGTCGTCAAAGTCGCGCGCGTCGTCGGGATCGATAGTGACAATGAACTTGTCCCGCAAATCTTCGCGACCATCTATCATCCGCTGCTCGACTGATTGTGGAATTCGGTTCGCCTCGTCGATGACGCTCTTTGGAAATTCGGTCGGCAAATCGTACTTCCGAATGATCGACAGCATGTCAATGCCCGGAGCATCCGCGGCCCCGAGTACTTCAATGATTTCGCCCTCCGGATTTACGTGACGCGATTGCCAGTCCTCAAGCCGAACGACGACCTTGTCGCCGCGTGCGGGAACCTTCGGGAGTTTCTCGCGGGGCGAGATTTGGACGTAAACGTCGTGGACCAGCCGTGGGTCGTCCGGTACGACATAATAAAAATTCCGGGAATGTTGAAGTGTTCCGACAATCGTGTCGCGTGCGCGCTCAAGAATGCGGATGACGCGGCCCTCGGTTCGATGTCCAACTGCCAGTCCGCCTCGGGCTTTGGCGCGTCGCCCCGGGGTGTCGCGGCTGATCCGCGCCACGACGCGGTCCCCGTTCATTGCGGTGCCGGTGTTCTCTGCAGCGATAAAAATGTCCGACTCGCCCGGTTTTTCCGGCACCAGAAACCCGTAGCCGGCTTGATGGATCGACAGTTTTCCCGTGACCAAATCAGCGTCGGAGGGGAGGACGTAGCGGTTCTTGCGAATGCGCACGATTTCACCGGCCCGCTCAAGCTCGCGCAAAGTTCGGCGCACTTCGATGCGCTGGCGGCCTTTGCATCCGAGTGCGTACGCGATTTCGTTCCGGTCGCGCGGGCGGTAATCTGGCGCAAGCAGCAGGGCGAGGACCTTTTCCCGAATTGTGCGACCGTTTTTAGTCATACCAGCGAAACGAATTTGTAGGATGTCGATCTAAGGCTTCAGTTTGAAGTATGAAAACAATTATTAACGCTGTTTGGATAATCGTGGCCGCAGCGCTCGTCACGTTTGCGGCGGAGGGAGGAAAGATGAAAATTACGAGCCCAGCATTTCAGGAGGGCGGAACGATTCCCGAGAAGTTCAGCCGGAACGGGCAAAATGCCAATCCGTCATTGCGAATTGAAGGGGCGCCGGCAGAGGCAAAGAGTCTGGCGTTGATTGTGGACGATCCCGACGCGCCGGTCGGTTTGTTTACGCATTGGCTGGTTTGGAACATTGATCCAAAAACGACCGAGATTGCAGAGAAGAGTGTGCCAAAGGGCGCGGTGCAGGGAACAAACGATTTTCCCGACCAACGTTATGACGGACCACAACCGCCTTCGGGCACGCACCGTTACTACTTCAAGATCTTCGCCCTCGACCGGACGCTCAGTCTCAAAGCGGGCGCGAAGAGACGTGAACTGGACGCCGCTATGAAAGGTCACGTGATCGCACAGGGTGAATTGACGGGCAAGTACTCGAAGAAATAGAGTTGTAGCGGCGGTCTGTGACCGCCCATCGGCGCTTCCTTCGACGTCGCTCAGGACAGGCGCCGCGCGCCGCTACGGCGTTTCGAATAAGAGCGCGTTCGTGTTAGTCTGATTCTTGATGATTAAGCGCGTTTGGAAAATTGGCGACAAGATCGTCGATCTTTCCAGGCGGGGGATGATCATGGGCGTGCTCAATGTCACTCCCGACTCGTTTTCGGACGGCGGGCAGTTTCTTGAGGTTGACGCGGCGATTTGTCGCGGAGTTCAAATTTCCTCCGAAGGCGCGGATATTATCGATCTAGGCGGCGAATCGACCCGCCCCGGCGCCGAGCCTGTTTCGGTAAACGAGGAATTGAATCGCGTGATTCCTGTGGTGCAGAAATTGCGCGCGAGGATCGACATCGATATCTCGATTGACACTTCGAAATCTGAAGTCGCAAATGCGGCGCTGGACGCAGGCGCATCGATTATCAACGATGTGACGGCCGGTCGTGGCGACGAAAAGATGTTGCCACTGGCGGCGAAGCGAAATGTGGCGGTTGTTCTCATGCACCTCCAGGGCGAGCCGCGGACGATGCAGCAAAATCCGATTTACAACGATGTTGTCATGGAAGTGGCCGATTTTTTTAGACAACGATATTCCTGCGCCCTAGAATGCGGCGTTGATCCCATGAGGCTGGCGTTCGATCCCGGAATCGGTTTCGGTAAAACGCTGGAGCACAATCTAGCGCTCCTCAAAAATCTCGAGCAATTGCGCGTGCACGATCGGCCGCTCCTGGTCGGCGTTTCCCGAAAATCTTTTCTTGGCAAACTGGTCAGCTCCGATGCATTAAGCGACCGTGTTGCTCCCACTATAGCGCTGACGGCGCTGTTGCGGGCTCGCGGGGCCGACATTTTGCGCGTGCACGATGTGAAGGAAAATGTGGCCGCGTTGCGAGCGGTGGAGGCCGTGCTGCCATGACGCAGCAATTTTTGCAGCTCTGGTTCAAAAGTTGGCGCAGCATTCTGGAAATCATTCTCCTCAGCGTCGGGATTTACTACGGCTACCTCTACTTTCGCGGGACGCGCGGCGCCAAAGTGCTGACCGGGCTGGCAATTGTTTTTCTCACTCTCACGCTCATCTCAACGTTGTTGAATCTGGTCGTCATCGGCTGGATTGTGCGGAGTTTCTCAGTCTTTCTCGCGATTGCGCTCGTCGTAATCTTTCAACCCGAACTGCGCCGCGGTTTGGCTGAACTTGGAGGTCATCCAATCTTTTCGCTGACCAGCGAGAAGCGCGAGACGGTGCACGATCTCGTCGACGCCGTCACGCAATTGGCGAACAAACAATTCGGCGCGCTCCTCGCTATCGAACGCGACACCTCAATTCGAGTTTACGAAGAAACCGGAGTGACGCTCGATTCTGATTTCTCAGTCGAGCTCATCCTGAGCATTTTTCATCCCAAAGCCGCGTTGCATGACGGAGGAGTGATCATTCGCAACGGCCGGATCGCCGCGGCGGCGTGCATTTTTCCGGTGAGCCAGCGCGAGACGCTGGACCGCAGTCTTGGTTTACGTCACCGTGCGGCGCTCGGAATTACCGAAGAATCCGACGCCGTCGCGATCGTGGTTTCCGAAGAGACTGGCGGGATTTCTATTTGCCATCGTCGCCGGATTGAGCGCAATTTTAGCCCGGAAACCTTTCGCCAACGGATCGGCGAGATTTTATTGCACGGACGATATGAAGAGACTGCTGCTGAAGAACTGGCGGGCGAAGTTGATCTCGCTCCTGCTCGCGACAACCCTTTGGTATCTCATCAAGAAGAACGTAGTAACGACTCCCTCGCCGTCTGAAACGGCTTCGCCCCAGCGCGCGGCCGAGAAACGCTGACGGAGTTCGGAGTTCGACCGCCGGAGTCAACGCAGAAAGCGCGCGAGATTTTGCTCCTCCCAACGGCGGGCCCGATGGTAATTGCGAAACTTGCGCTCGCGCCGGGTAAATTCTTCGGTGTGCACGCGCCGCCTGCCGCTTCGTAAAGTTTCGTCCGGCACTACCGAGTGCAGCATTTCGTGATAAAGCACGTACTTCAAAAACCAGCGCGGCACGAATGCTTGATCGAGCAGGGGATGAATCCGAATCACGCGGTCTTCCTCCTGGATCGTTCCAAAGACAAAATGGTCCTTCGGCCGATGTTTGCGGCGGCGGCCCCATTCCACTTTGTAATTACGAAGCCGGCTGCGAAAGTAGCGCCTGTTTAACTGGTCGAAAATCTCGCCAAGATCGAAATGTTCGCCTTCTTGTCGAAGGTTTAATTGTCGCTGGATTGGTAGCGTGCGATACGCGACTTTTCGCTTCGTTTTCTTCGCCATAATCGCAAGCTCTGTGGGATTGAGTCTCATTTTAAGTGGGTTCGAATCCGTCTACAAGAAAACCGCCCGTTTTTTCTGCTTTTTCTCATAACGAGCTGAATATCAGGGCCTTAATAAGCCGACTATTGCCGCCATCCCGGCCAATTGTGGGGGAAACCTCTGGAGCGGCTTGGCCACCAATTTCTTACCAGTTTCAGTAAGGAAAACGCATTGCGAATTTTCACGGTTGCGTATACTCGAAATTACTCGTCGCGATCGGCTCACCGTCGCGCGCGAGTGGATCCGACATGACGCCATTTCTTCGGAAGCTGCTTGGATTGAACTGGATCCTGCTCATTGTCATGCTCGCGCTCGGGATCTTTGGCGTGGTTGCCATCTATAGCGCGACGTATATGCGTGAGGATCCGGTGGCGGCAGATTTTTGGCGGAAACAGGCTAACTGGGTCGTGATCGGATTCTTCGCCTTCATGGTCGCGAGTTTGGTCAATTATCACTGGATACGTTGGGGCGCGCTGCCGATGTATGTCGCCGGGATCATCTTTTTGGTCCTTACCAAGTTCATGGGGCAAAAAGTTTACGGCGCCCGCAGCTGGCTCCATCTCGGTCCCCTGAATTTCCAGCCCGCCCAGCTCGCAGTTGTGGCCGGGATCATGGTGCTGGCGTTATTCCTTAGTCAGTTTAAACAAATGCATCCGATGTTGCGTTTGCTGGTCTGCGGCGCCATTGCCGGCGCGCCTTGTTTGCTGATCTTGATGCAACCGGACTTGGGCGAAGTCATCATCTGGGTGCCGGTCATGTTGGCCTTGCTCTTTGTCGGAGGAATGCCGCTGCGCTATTTGATTTGCATTTTGCTGATTCTATTCGCCATGATTCCAATCACAGCGAACCTGGCGCTGAAACCGTATCAACAGGCGCGTCTCACCGCTTTCGCCCATCCCGATATCGACAAGCAAGGCTCCTCTTGGGCCATCAACCAGTCGCTCATCGCCATCGGCTCGGGCGGCTGGTCCGGAAAAGGTTTCAAAGCGCCCAACACTCAAATCGAGCTCGGATTTCTGCCCGCGACTGCCGTGCACAACGATTACATTTTTTCGGCCATCGGCGAGCAATGGGGGTTTGTCGGTGGAATATTTCTTATTGCAGCGTTTGCCCTGCTTTTACTGATCTGCCTGTTCGTCGCGTTTTTTGCCGGCGACCAGTTCGGCTTGCTTCTCGTCATTGGGATCAGCACGCTCATTTTTACCCATATCTTTCAAAATGTCGGCATGACTATTTCCATTTTGCCGATCACGGGTGTGCCGTTACCGCTCATCAGTTATAGCGGCTCCTTCGCGCTCATGATCATGTTCGCACTCGGCGTGGTGAACAGCGTCTGGGTGCACCGCCACGAAGTTGCCTAGTTGTCGCCGGTCAAGATCGACATCGGCGTTGCGCGCGGCGATTTACTTCGAGCCTAGGCCATTTACAATTCGCTAAGGCATGGAGACCGATTACAAAGTTAAACTCGAGGTCTTCGAAGGTCCCCTCGATCTCCTTCTTTATCTAATCAAGCGCGACGAGATCGACATTTACGACATCTCGATCGAGCGAATCACCCGCCAGTATTTGGAATACCTTCAGGCTTTCAAGGAACTCAAAATCGACATCGCCGGCGAGTTTGTCGTCATGGCGGCGAATTTGATTTATCTCAAGAGTCGCAGCCTGCTTCCGCTCGATCAACAGCCGCCGGAGGAAGACGCCGAGGAAGACGACCCGCGCTGGGACCTGATCCGCCAACTGATCGAATACAAAAAATTCAAGGAAGCCGCTGCCCAGTTGCACGATCGCGCTCTCGAGCAGGAGCAAATCTTCACCCGCGATGATGGCGGCGCTGCGATTTCAGATGGGCCGTTGCCATTGCATGAAGTCGGAATTTTCCAGCTCATTCATGCATTTCAGGAAGTCATCAAGCGCGTCGAGGCGAGGGAAGACCTTGGCGAAATTTTTGCGGAGCGTTTCAGCGTTTCCGACAAGATCGAAAAAATCCTGCAGCGCGTAAGCAAAGGAACACCGCTGCGTTTCTCCGAGCTCTTTGGCCAAATCGCTTCGCGCGTCGAGATCGTTGTGACTTTTCTTGCGCTTCTGGAATTGATTCGTTTGAATCAAGTGCACGCGATGCAGCGAAAAATGTTCGACGAAATCGAGATCGCTGCGGCCGCGGCGTAAGATTGCCGTCATGCCGCGCCTGCTTATCGCCGGATGCGGTTATCTCGGCCAGGCGGTCGCCGATTTGTTCGTCGCCCAGAGTTGGGAAGTCGAAGGCTGGACAATGTCGCTCGAATCAGCCGAGAAACTTTCAGGAAAACCGTATTCGCTTCGGGCGGTCGATATTTCTAAAGGCGAAGAAGTTCGCGCAAAGCCAGACGATTTCGATGCGGTGATTCATTGCGCGAGCACACGCGGCGGCGATGTCGATTTCTACCGGCGCGTTTATTTGGAGGGCGCCCGAAATCTTCTCGAGCGATTTAATGGTTCGCGAATCTTGTTCGTCAGCAGCACCAGCGTTTATGCCCAGACAAAGGGCGAACTGGTCACCGAGGAAAGCCTGGCTTCACCGAAACATGAGGGCGGAAAAATCTTGCGCGAAGCGGAGGAGCTAATTCTCACGGGTTGCGGAATTGTCGCGCGACTCGGTGGTATTTACGGACCTGGGCGTTCGGCGTTGTTGAAGAAATTCATGGACGGCGATGCGGTCGTGGATCCGCAAAGTGACCGTTTCGTAAATCAAATTCATCGGGATGACGCGGCGGCCGCGATCCAGTTGCTGTTAGGGAGGGGTGGAGTTGCGGGGCAAATTTACAACGTCGCCGATCACCACCCAATCTTGTTGAGCGAATGTTATCGCTGGCTGGCAAACAAATTGAACCGTCCGCTTCCGCCGACTGGAAGATTGGCGCCCAGACGCAGGCGGGGCGAAAGCAACAAGCGCGTCAGCAACGCGAAGCTCACAGCTATCGGATGGACACCGCGTTATACGACCTTCGCCGATGGGATGGAAAAAAGCGTGCTGCCGGCGCTTCACGCTTCAACGCTTTAGTAAATTTCACCGGTATGGAAGCTGCTAGTTTTTTGCTTCGATGCGGCAGATCAAGCTCACTGGTAAGGAAGCGACAATTGTGCGGGCGATTGGATTCACGAACTCGATGCTTGGCGCTGAAATCCAAGACAATGTTCGCATGGAATCCGAGGACGTGACCGATGCGCTCAACAGCCTGATGGCGGCCGGCTTTGTCGAAAGCATCCCTTACACGGAACAGGTGCAGCTCGCCGAAATGCCGGTGACCGCGTTCGAGTTAAATCCCGCTTACAGTCACGAACTGAAGCGAGCAATATTGCGGAGCTGATTTAATTCGCGGCCGCGGCGGTTGCCGCAGTCGTGTGCTGAGCTCGACGTTCGCCGAACAATTGCCGGATCACTTCCTCGACCGGAACTTCCTGCACGTTGATATCGCTCACGGCGCAAGACTGGAGAACGTCACGCGTAGTCGCGGTCACCTTCGCACGCGGCACTTTTATTTGCACGGAGACCGGCGTCTGATCAATCACCTCACCGAAACGCGCAAAATCGCAGGTAGCATTTTTATCAAAGGTCAGGCTCAGAATTTTGTAAACAGAGAAGCGGTCAACGATCTCGTCGAGCGGTCCATCAAAGAAAATTTTGCCGTGATCAATCACCAGCACACGACGAGTCAGTTCCTCGATGTCCTGCATATAATGGCTCGTGAGCAGGGTGACGATGCGATGCTCCTTGTTGTAAATGCGCAGAAATTCGCGAACCCGCTTTTGGCTTACAACGTCGAGGCCAATGGTCGGTTCGTCTAAAAACAAAACGCGCGGCTCGTGGATGAGCGCGGAGATAAGCTCCATCTTCATCCGCTCGCCGAGCGAAAGCTCGCGCACCATCACGTTCATTTTGTCCGTGACCTCGAGTAGCTCAGCCAGGCCGCCAACCACTTTGCGAAAACGATCGCGATCGATTCCGTAAATTGCGCGATTGAGCTCGAGCGATTCCTGCGCCGGCAGGTCCCACCAGAGCGCGTTCTTTTGCCCCATTAACAAGCTGAATTGCCGCTTCATTTCGTTGCGGCGTTCCCACGGGACAAATCCGAGCACGCGCGCGTTTCCCGAAGTCGGATTGAGCAGACCGGACAACATTTTCAGCACGGTCGTTTTGCCGGCGCCGTTCGGTCCGAGAAACCCCACGAACTCGCCTTCGTCGATTTGAAACGAGACTGCGTCGGCGGCGCGTGTTTCGTCGTAGCGCCGCCGAACGAGTCCCTTGATCGCGCCCCAGAGGCCGCTCTCTTTGCGGTAAGTGCGGTAAATCTTGGTTAAATCGCGAGCTTCAATCGCAGGCATGGTGTTCGACGATCACAAGATCGACAATCGATGTGCCGATCTCGCGCGCAACTACGCGACGGACGTTTTGACCGCGGCCGTCTTCTTCAGCAGCGGCAGAACTTTTTCAACGAGCGCGTCGGCAGTGATGCCGTGTTTCTTCCGAAGAATTGGGACCGCGCCGTGCTCAATGAATTCGTCCGGCCAACCGACTCGCGCGACTGGCGTGTTGATCTGTTGAGAATGGAGGTGCTCCATGACCGCGCAACCGAAGCCGTTGTGCAGCACGTGATCTTCAATCGTTGCCACCACTTCGACGCTACGGGCGAAAAACTCAAGCGTGCCGGTGTCCATCGGTTTAATCCAGCGTGGATTGATCAGTGCGACCGAAACGCCTTTTTCTTCGAGCTTCTTGGCCGCTTCTTCGGCGACTTCGAACATGTTGCCGAGTCCAAAGATCGCGACATCGCGTCCGTGTTTCACCACTTCCGCTTTTCCAATCTCGAGCAGCTTCGGTTCTGGTTTAATTTGCACGCCCGGTCCCGATCCGCGGGGGTAACGGATGGCGATCGGCCCGGAATTGTAATTCGCCATCGTCCAAAGCATGTCCACGAATTCATCTTCGTTTTTCGGCTGCATGTGTACCCAATTCGGGATGTGTCGCAGGTAACCGATGTCGAACAAACCGTGATGTGTGGGTCCGTCGTCACCGCTCAATCCCGCGCGGTCCATGCAAAGCCGGACGTTCAGTTTTTGAATCGCCATGTCGTGGATCGACATGTCGTAGGCGCGTTGGAAAAATGTGGAATAAATCGCGAGGAACGGCGTCAGCCCCTGCGTCGCCAAACCGCACGCAAAAAGGGCCGCGTGTTCTTCCGCGATCCCGACGTCGAAGTAGCGACCCGGATGCGCCTTTTGGAAATGCGATAGCCCGGTTCCGCTCGGCATCGCCGCGGTGATCGCTACGAGTTTTTGATTTGTGTCCGCGAACTTCGCCAGCGTTTTGCCGATGATCTCCGAATAGGTCGGCGTCGGCGTCGGCGCAGTCTCACCACTCTCGATCTTGTATTTGCCCAGGCCGTGAAATTTGTCCGGCTGCTTGATTGCCGGTTCGTAGCCTTTGCCTTTCTTGGTCAGGATGTGCAGCAGCACCGGTTCTTCCTGCGTTTTCAAAAACTCGAACGTGCGAATGAGCAGCGGAATGTCGTGGCCGTCGATGGGCCCGTAGTAGCGCAGCCCCAATTCCTCAAAGATCACGCTCGGCACGAGCAAGCCTTTCACGCTCTCTTCCACCTTGTGCGCGATCTGCACACCGGTCTTGCCGAGGATCCATTTCACGAAATCGCGCGCCTTGTCGTGTAAGTGTGCGTACATCGGGCTGGTGACGATTCGATTAAAATAATTGGCGATCGCGCCGACGTTTTTCGCGATTGACCATTCATTGTCATTCAGCACGACGATTAAACGTTTAGTCTGCGCGCGGACGTTGTTGAGCGCCTCGTAACTGATTCCGCAAGTGAAGGCCGCGTCACCGGCAATGACCACGATGTGGGCGTCGCTGCCTTTGAGATCGCGTCCCACTGCCATGCCGAGGGCGGCCGAAAGCGCGGTCCCGGCGTGCCCCGCGCCGTAGCAATCGTGGTCGCTCTCCGTGCGCAAAAGAAAACCGTTCAATCCACCGAACTGACGCATGGTCGAAAAGCGATCGAGTCGGCCGGTGAACATTTTGTGGACGTAACCTTGATGGCTCACGTCCATCACGAAACGGTCGCGCGGTGTGTCGAACACGCGATGCAGCGCGATTGTTAATTCGACCACGCCGAGATTCGGGCCAAGGTGTCCGCCGGTCTGCGACAAAACGCGGATCAACTCGTCGCGCACTTCTTGCGCCAGCTGCGGCAGATCTTGCTCGCGCAGCGCTTTGATGTCCGCCGGCGAACGGATCCCATCAAGCGATCGCTTCGGTGCCGTCGCCGTTGTTGTCTCAGAAGAGTCTGACTTCGTCATTCTTTGATTCCTTCTCTGCAGCTTTATCGTCGTTCGACGATTCGGCAGCCGGTTCAAAATTTTTAACCACCGGTTTACCAGCGTTGTTGCGGGCAATGATCTCGATCTTTTGTTCGGCCCCAGTCAAGCGTTCCTGGCACACCTTCACCAGGCTCATCCCTTCTTCATAGCGGACGATCAAATCCTCGAGCGGCAATTTTCCGCTCTCCATTTGCTCGACGATTGCTTCGAGCCGGTCCATCGCCTTCTCGAAATTCAATTCGGCCGCTGGGGGTTTGCTTTTACTGCTCATTCGGCAAACGCGAAATTAAGCACAGCGGCGCGAAGATGAAAGGGAGGATTCGGCGATTGTCGATCTTGGCGCTGCAAATGCGCCTTCGTTGGATTTTGGAGTTTGGAATTTTCACTCCCGCATTCGCGACGAGAGCCGCTTGTCACGCCGTAGCTTCGAACGCGGATGGCACATCCAATGCTTGGGAGAAGAGCATCAACCATTTACAGCATGAAATTTCCGAAAAAAATCCTCTTAATCGATCACGAACCCGGCGTGACTCGTCTTATTCGGCGAGCGCTGGAACGCGCCGGGAAATATTTAATCCGTGAAGAACACGACGATAAACTCGCACTCAACGCCGCCCGTTGGTTCCAACCTGATCTCATTCTCGTCGATACCGGTGGTCAGGAGCGCCGCAACATCGAGCGCGAGATCAACTGCGACGCCGCGCTGAAAAACACACCTGTTCTATCCCTCACCAGTCTGCGTCCCGAAAGCCAGATGGTTTCCGGCGGAATCTTGTCCGGCTACAGTTTCTTCGCCGCACCGGTCCGGGTCGAGGAAGTCCTCCGCGGCGTCGATGAACTTCTCTTCGGCAAGGACTGATTAGCCGCCAATCTGCTTCTTGTAAGCGGCGGCGTCTTTCAGATTTTTGAGATCGTCGGGATTGTCGATCTTCAAAGCGAAAATCCAGCCCTGTCCGTACGGTTCGCGGTTGATTAAGCCGGGATCAGATTCGAGCGCTTTGTTCACTTCAACGACTGTGCCTTTGACCGGCGCGTAAATGTCGCTCGCAGCTTTAACCGATTCGACCACTGCGATCGCCTCCTTCGCGTTGGCCTGTCGATCCATTTTCGGCAGCTCGACGAAAACGACGTCGGTCAGTTCCGATTGTGCGTGATCGGTGATGCCGACGCGGACATTGTCGCCTTCACGCTTAATCCATTCGTGACTTTCGGTGTAAAGCAAATCGTCTGGAACGTTCATGATTTTTTGTAGAGCGGTTTTTTCTCGATCGTGGCCGGAAATCGCTTACCGCGAATCTCGATATCGATCTTCGCGCCGATTTTCGCGTGCGGCGCTGAGACATACGCCATTCCGACGCCCAAGTTCAAGCTCGGCGATTGCGTGCCGCTCGTAACTTCACCAATTCGCTCGCCATTTTCGAAAACGGCGTAATGCGACCGCGGCGGCGGACCTTTGTCGTTCATTTTGAACGGCACCAATTTTTCGCGTGGCCCGTTTTCCTTAGTGTGCCGCAAAACGTCGCGCCCGATGAAATTCGGTTTCGTGAGATCAACAAAGAATCCGAGGCCGGCCTCGATCGGATTTCGTTCCGGCGACAGATCGGAGCCGTTCAGCGGGTAACACATTTCCAATCGCAACGTGTCCCGGGCGCCAAGTCCGCACGGTTTGATACCGAGATCTTTTCCTTTTTCGAGCACTGTGTTCCAAACCTTCGCCGCATCCTGCGACCGAAAGAAAACTTCCACGCCGTCTTCGCCGGTGTAGCCGGTCCGCGCCGTTGAGATCGGCATTCCTTCCAGCTCAAGATCGACAATGTGATTCCGTGCCGGAAGATCGATATCGAGCGTGCGGAACAGCTCGCGTACGCGCGGTCCTTGAATCGCGACACCGCCGAAATCGGTGCTGCGATTTGTTATCGATGGGAAATCATAGTGCCTGCCGCCGGCCAGACGCTGATTGAATGTCGTTAACCAAGCCAGATCCTCATCGGTTCGCGCGGCGTTGACTACGAGTAGAAAATTTTGTGAACCGATCCGGTATGCGATCAGATCGTCAATGATTCCTCCTTTCTCATTTAGAAGGAAAGTGTATTGCCCTTCACCGACCTCGAGCTTCTCGAGGTTGTTGGTCAGCATCATGTTCAGCCATTCACGCGCGATCTTTCCTTCGACGATCAATTGTCCCATGTGGGAGATGTCGAACATGCCGACCTTCTTTCGCACGGCCTGATGTTCCTCAACGATGCCGGTGTATTGCACCGGCATGAGCCAACCCGCGAACGGCACGATTTTCGCGCCGAGCTTCGCGTGCTCGTTGTAAAGCGGCGTCTTTTTCTCCGAGGGCTCCGTCACGTGCGAAGCCTAGACTTCGCGATTCGGCTGCGCAATGCTGCCGCGAGATGAGCTGGCTCGATAAACTCGAACGCCGTTTCGGTTTTCTCGGAATCCCCGGCTTGCCCCGGATTCTCGTTGGCTTTGCGGCGCTGGTGTTTGGCCTGGCGTGGTTGCTGCCGGGTTTCACCTCGATGCTTACGCTTGACCCCGTGCGCATCCGTCACGGCGAAGTCTGGCGCCTGGTCACTTACATTTTCATTCCGCAGACGCTGAGCCCGCTTTGGGTGATCTTTGCGCTCTGGTTCCTATGGTGGATCGGTGAAGGTCTCGAGCGCGCTTGGGGATCGCTTCGCCTCACGCTTTATTTTTTGGTTGGAATGATCGGCACAACCACCGCCGCATTTTTCTTCGGCAGCAACTTTTCGAATTCGATGCTGTTGATGTCGCTCTTTCTCGCCTTCGCGCATTTTTATCCCGAAGAAATCATTTACATCCTGTTCATTCTACCGGTCAGGATTAAATGGCTGGCCTGGATTGCCGGCGCGTTTTTGGTGCTCGGGTTTTTTGTTAACTCAAACTCGTACCGTGTGTCACTGGTGGCGGCGCTGGCCAATTACCTGATCTTTTTCGGGCCCGAGTTTTTTTCGCGAGCGCGCCATCGTCATGAAGTCTCCATTCGCCGAAAACGTTTTGAGGATCGTGCGCGCGGCGAAGATGAACCGCTTCACAGATGCGCCGTCTGCGGCGCGACGGAGTTGAGCGATCCCAATCTCGAATTTCGCGTCGCGCGCGACGGCGAAGAATATTGCATGAAGCATTTGCCGAGCGCGCAAGCCACGACGCGGTGAGGTGGATTGACCGCTCCGCGGACGATCTAATCGAGCTCGGAGAGCTCAATCCACCAAAGATCGACATCTTGCCGTTGCGATTTAGAGTAACGCGCGATGACTGATAAGAACACAATGCTGGTTCCCGAGGAGGGCTGGCATTGTCTCCATCTTTTCTATCACGTCGAGCAAGGCCAATGGCAATTGCTCAGCCGCGACGAGCAAAATGCGGCGAAAACCAATCTGACCAAGCTCGTCCAGGAAGTTCGCGCATTGGATTCGACCCAGTTGCTCACGCTGAGCATCGTCACGCCGAAGGCGGATCTCGGATTCATGTTGATCACTCCGGACCTGCAGAACGCGAACAAAATCGAGAAACAACTTTCGCTGTCGTTAGGCGCCGACGTCCTGACCCCGGTCTACAGTTATTTGTCGCTCACCGAAGAAAGCGAATACATCACGACCGAAGAGGAATACACCGCCACGCTCGACACTGCGACCAAGCGCGATCCGGCAAAGTTAGAAACGGCGCTGAACACGTTTCGCGACCGGATGAAACATTACCGGCAGGAGCGCGTTTATCCGACGTTGCCCGATTGGCCCGTGGTGTGTTTCTATAATATGACCAAGCGCCGCGGCGAGGAGCGAAACTGGTACGCACTACCGTTTGGTGAGCGGCGCGAGTTAATGAAGGGCCACGCGACTGTCGGGCGTCAGTACTCAGGCAAAGTGAAACAACTCATCACCGGTTCGACCGGTCTCGACGATGCAGAGTGGGGCGTGACGCTATTCGCGCGCGACACTTTTCAGATCAAATCGATCGTTTACGAGATGCGATTCGATCCGGTGAGCGCGGAGTATGCCGCCTTCGGCGAATTTTTCATCGGCATCCAACTCCCGCTCGACGAATTGTTCCGCCGCTTGGTGTTATAGAACTGGCGGATGGGGAGGGATTCGAACCCTCGGTGCCTTTCGGCACACACGCTCTCCAGGCGTGCACAATCGACCACTCTGTCACCCATCCTGTAAGATCGACAATGTATCGCGTTCTAGCGCCGCTCCAAAACCTGTAATTCCTGACGCAACTTGACGACGCTCCGATCCGGCAAAACGCCGCGGAAATTTACGTTTGGATAAACGAGGCAATCGCGGCCAAGCACAGAACCGGGGTTAATCACGGCGTTGCAGCCAATTTCGGTTCGGTCACCAACAATCGCGCCGAATTTCTTTAAGCCCGTCGTAATCTCTCCAGATTCAGCGGTGACAGCGATCTCGCCGTGATCGAGTTTCACGTTCGACAAGATCACGCCCGCGCCGAGATGCGCTTTGTATCCCAGAATGGAGTCGCCGACGTAATTGAAGTGCGGCACCTGCGCTTCATCGAAAATGATGCTGTTCTTGAATTCGCATGAGTTGCCCATCACCACGCCGTTGCCGACCACCACATTCTCGCGCACATAACAACCGCTCCGAATCTGGCAGTTCTCGCCGATCCACGCCGGTCCTTTGAGAACCGCGCCTTGTTCGACAATCGTCCCACGGCCGATGAAAACGTTGCCGCTGATGAATGGGCGGCCGACGAGGTCGCCGAGCACTGCCGGTTTCAAACGAAATTGCAAATAGCTGGCGATTTGTTTGAGCGCGTTCCAGACAAACTTCTCGTCTTCGAACAACTTTGGGTGGGCCGTGTGTTCGAGGCTCACGAATTGTGCGGGCGTAAACATTTCCGTTAGGCGCCGGCGCGTCGCGTTATCTTCTGCCCGTTCTTGGTGTCGCGCGCTTCCCAGCCGAGCGCATTCAATTTGTCGCGCAATTCATCGCTTTTCCGAAAATCTTTTGCAAGCCTCGCTTGCGCGCGTGCCTTGGCCAATTTCTTCACCTCTTCGGGCAACGCAGCGCCGTCGCTCTCGAAATCGAGGACTTGATTGATTCGGCTCCACCAGTTCAGCGACGCGGCCGCCGCCTTCGCGTCGAGTTTGTTTTCGTCCATTGCCCGATTCGTTTCGCGGATGGTTTCGAAAAGAAAACCCAGCGCGGCGGAAATGTTCAGGTCATCATCAAGTGCATCGTCGAATTCGTGCCCGAACTTGCTGTCGAGCTTGCTGCTGTCGATCTTGCCTCCCGCAACTTCGCCCAAGCGTTCCAACCAATCGTCGATGCGCCCCAATGACTCACGCGCTTCTTTCATTCCGTCCCAGGTGAAATTGAGCTGCGTCCGATAATTCACACGAATTAGCGCGTAACGAAGCTCGCGACCGGTGTAACTTTTCTCCAACACATCCGGCACGGTGTAAAAATTTCCCAGCGACTTGGCCATCTTCTGGCCATCAACCAGCAGGTGCGCGCAATGCAGCCACATCCGCACGAATTGTTTTCCAGTCACGCCTTCGGTTTGTGCGATCTCGGCTTCGTGATGTGGAAAAATGTTATCCACGCCACCGCAGTGGATGTCGATCTGATCGCCCAGAAGTGCGGTCGCCATCGCGCTGCACTCGATATGCCAGCCCGGGCGCCCCGGTCCCCACGGTGAATCCCATTTCGCGTCGCCATCCTCTTCGTCCCACGATTTCCAGAGCGCGAAGTCGCCGATGTGTTCCTTGTCATAGTCGTCGTGTTTAACGCGGCCGGTCGATCGCAGTTCGTCAAGATTGAAATGCGCGAGTTTGCCGTAATTTGGAAATTTATTGATCCGGTAATAGACCGATTTGTCATCGGCTTGGTAGGCAAGACCTTTTGAAATCAGCACGTCGATCATCGAGACCATTGTGTCGATGTAACGCTGATCGGTCGCTGCGGGGTAGTCATCGGCGCGCTTGATTCGCAGGCTGTCGGCATCTTGGAAGAACGCGTCTTTGAATTGCTGGGTAAATTTTTGGAGTGGAACTTTTGCTTCGCGCGCGCCGCGGATCGTTTTGTCGTCGACGTCAGTGATGTTCATGACGCGATGAATTTTAAACCCGCGCGCCTCGAGATGGCGTTGAAGCAAGTCCTCGAAAATATAGGCGCGAAAATTTCCGACGTGTGCGCGGCTGTAAACGGTCGGCCCGCAGGTGTAGATTTCGATCTTGCGCGACTTCAGATCACGCGGTGCAAGCTCTTCGATTTTTCGGGAGTAGGTATTAAAGAAACGGATTGCCATTCCTACTCTTGCTCGACTATCGCAATTGCCATCGCCGAAATTCCTTCACCGCGTCCGATTGGTCCGAGACGCTCGTTCGTCGTCGCTTTGATGCTCACCTGCGAATCGGACACTCCGATCGTGTTCGCGATTTTGGCCCGCATCGCTGGAATATGCGGCTCGAGTTTGGGTGCTTCCACAATTACGGTCGCATCGATATTGACTGCTCGCGTTTTCTTTTCGGCGAGCATTTGCATAACGCGTTTCAAGATCTCGATGCTGCTGATTCCACGAATCGATTCGTCGGTGTTTGGAAAATGTTGGCCAATGTCGCCGGCGCAAATCGCACCCAGAAGCGCGTCGGCGATCGCGTGTGACAAAACGTCGGCATCGGAATGACCTTCGAGTCCGAGCAGGTACGGAATTTCGACGCCGCCCAAGATCAGTTTTCGGTTCTGGGTGAGCCGATGAATGTCGTAACCGATTCCGCAACGAGTCGTGCTCACAATTTCAAATCGAGAACGCCATTGGAGGCAACGATGCTGTATTTTTCTTTCATATCTTGGCGCGGACGCAAATCCACCACCCCGCCGGCAGTCTCAACCAGAATCCATCCGGCCGCGACGTCCCATAAACTGATTCCGCGTTCGATGTAAGCGTCGAATCGTCCACACGCGACGTAAGCCATGTCGAGCGCGGCGCTACCGAGCACGCGGCATTTTCGCACGCGATGAATCATCGCCTGCAACAGCGGCAGATTCGAATCGATCGTATGGTCGGTCTTGGCGAGTCCGACTGAAACCACGGCTTCTGACAATTCTGTCCGATCGCTGACGCGAAAATGTTGACCGTTCAAGCGTGGCTTTTCTCCCTTTTGTGTGCTCCATATTTCATCGCGCATCGGATCGTAAATCACCCCGACAATAATTTCGCCTTTCAAACGGAGCGCGATCGAAACGCAAAAGTGCGGGATTCGATAAAAATAATTCACTGTCCCATCGAGTGGATCGACAACCCACTGGTGCTCACTTGACTGATCGCCGACGATCCCTTCTTCGCCGTAAAGCGCGTGCTCGGGAAATTGTTTGAGCAACTTGTTGGTGATCAATTCCTGGGTCTGAACATCGATCGCGAGTTTGATGTCGTGTGCCGCAGTGGCGTTCACACGCTGGGAACGGTGAAAATTCCTGCGAAGCAATTCGCCTGCGGCCCGCGCTGCGTTCTCGGCCGCGTCGAGATAATGCTTCATGATGAAGTGACTATTTCGCACAACCGCCACAAAGTGCACCACGGAAACAAACATCCGCTCTTTCTGTCATCTCGAGCGACGTCGAAAATAAAACCGGGAGGAAAATAAATTCTCCTCCCGGGTTAAGTTTGGATTGTGACTCCGAAAAGATTTTCGAAGTCGTTAATAAAGCGACGGGCCTTAATGCCTCTTTCTTCTCTTCGCTTTCCGTTTTGCTGCTTTCCTTCTTTTTTTGGCCATCGACTTCTATTCCCCCCTTTCAATCCGCTTTCGCGGAAATTCGTGAAGAGTTGGGAATGACTTCACTTAATGCATGAATTCATCACCGAATTTTCTTTGTCAAACGTTTTTCAAAATAATTTTCTAAAATTTTTACGAGTTCGCGCGAGATAATTTTTTTTGGCGCGCGTGATATTTTCTTAATCTCTCCATCGCGCAGAAAAATTGTGACTTCGTTTTCGTCGTTTTCCATTCCGATGCGGGCGTCATTTGCAACGATGATGTCGCAATTTTTTTCACGGAGTTTTTTTTGCGCGTTGGCTTCGATGTTCTCCGTTTCGGCGGCAAAGCCGACGACGAGATAGTGGCGATCTTGTTTCGGCAACGACGCGAGAATGTCGCGCGTCGGAGTCAATTCGAGAGAAATTCCTGTTTCACGCTTTTTCAGTTTGCTCTTGGAAACTCTTGCCGGCTTGTAATCGGCAACTGCCGCGCACATTACGAGCACGTCACAGTTACCGATCTGCTCGTGGACGGCATCGAACATTTGGTCGCCGGTCGAAACTGAAATCAAAGCTGCGCCGGGCGGGCGATCCAGACTTACTGGTCCGGAAATCAGAACAACTTGATGCTGCGCCTCAATTGCCGCTTCCGCGATCGCGTAACCCATTTTCCCGGATGAGCGATTGCTGAGATAGCGAACGGGATCGATCGGCTCGCGGGTCGGCCCGGCCGTGATGAGAAATCTCACGCGATCAAGTTTTCCTGGCGCGCGAGGAGAAATTCTGCGCGAAACGCGATGTCTTCGACTTTCCAAAGCCGACCAAGTCCTTCATAGCCGCAGGCGAGCATTCCTTCTTCCGGCCCGATGAATTCGACGCCGCGCAATTTCAAAAGATCGACATTCGCCTGCGTCGCCAGATGCGACCACATTTTTCCATTCATCGCCGGTGCGATCAGAATCGGCGCGCGTGTCGCCAGCGCTATCGCGGCCAGGGGATGATTCGCCAAACCGTGCGCGAGCTCGGCAATGATGTTTGCCGTCGCGGGCGCGACTAAGAGAAGATTCGCGTGATCAGCCAATTCGATATGTCCGGGTCGCCAGTTTTCCTTTTCGTCGAAAAAAGTCGTCATCACGGGATTCTTGGAAAGCGTTTGCAACGTAAGGGGCGTGATGAACTCGGCGGCATCGTGCGTCATCACCACGAAAACATTGTGACCCTGTTTGACGAGCAAACTTGCCAGCTCAGCCGATTTGTAAGCCGCGATCGAACCGGTGACGCCGAGCACGATTGTTTTTCCCGCGCCACGCAAGCGCACAACTTTGCGCGGAGCGGGTTTCTCAATTCGCTTGGCCGAATTTCGCTTCATCTAAGATGGACAATTTATGCGCGAATCTTGTGTAGGGGAAGCTGTCAGCTTCCCGTTTTCGGATGGAACGCTAAGAGCGTCCCCTACAGTTTCGCGTGAAATTATTTTTGGATTAGCCGCCGGCTCAAATATCGCTCGGCATTCATGATGTGTCGAAATTTCTCCAAATCTTCCTCCGTGGTGCTGCTGATGATAGTGTAACGATATTGCGGCCACGATTCCATTTCTCGAATTGCCGTGGCAAGACGCGCTTCGATTTGCGCGGAGGTTTCGGTGCCGCGTTTGGTGAGGCGTCGCCGTAATTCATCGACGTCGGGTGGCATGATGAAAACGTCGGCAAGAGATCGTCGGATGAATTCGTCTTTGTGTTTGCGAATGTTGGCCGCGCCCTGTGTGTCGATGTCGATTAAAACGTCACAGCCGTTCATCAAATCTTCGACGACCGGTTTCAAAAGGGTGCCGTAACGGTGACCGTGAACAGTGGCGTGCTCTAAAAACTCCCCCGCCTTTGCACGAGCGTTAAATTCCGCATCTGATAAGAATCGGTAATCTTCGCCTTCCACTTCGCCCGCGCGCGCGGGTCGCGTGGTGCACGAAACCGAGTAAATGAACTCCGAGGTTTGTCGCAGTGCATCGACAAGTGTGGTTTTTCCGGCACCCGATGGTGCGGAAAGCACAAACAGAATTCCGTTGCGACTGAATCGGCTACTCAAGGTTTTGAATTTGTTCGCGGATTTTTTCCAGCTCGGCTTTGCACAGAACGACACGCTGCGAAATTCCAGCGTCGTTCGCCTTGGCGCCGAGCGTGTTTAGTTCGCGAAAAATCTCCTGGGTGATGAACTCGAGCGTGCGACCAACCGGTTCGTGCCGGCGAAGGTGATGGGCAAATTGGGCGAGATGACTTTCCACCCGGGTGAGCTCTTCGGAGACGTCCGCCCGATCGGCAAAGAACGTGACCTCTTTTGCAAGGCGCTCGTCATCGCTTGAAATCGGCAGGCCGGCCTTTTGAATTCGCTCCAAAAGCGCCGCCCGATATTTTTTTACAACATCAGGATGCAGTCCGCGAATTTCCTTGATTTGTTTGCGCATCGCTTTCAGACGCCGGATCAAATCCTTGGCCAAATGTTTCCCTTCGCGCTCGCGCATTTTTATCAACTCAGCGAGCGCAGCTCGTAAGGCGCGTTCGATGGCCGGCCACGCCGAGTGGAAGTCGATCGCTTCTTCGGGCGCGCGCATCACGCCCGGGGCCTGCAAAATTGTCCCGATCGTGATTTCGCCCGGCGCATTCAACTCCTTTTGCAACGCGCGCATCGCATCGTGATAGGAACGCGCGAGTTCGGTATCGAGCGCGAGTTTACGCGGTCTGAAGGAACCGTTCTGGTAGGCGACGACGACATTGGTGCGTCCGCGCGAAATATTTTCGTTGATGGTCTGGCGAATCTGCGGCTCGAGCGCGGCCAGATCTCGGGGCAGATTGATGACGATGTCGCTCTGCTTCCGATTCACCGAGTTGAGCTCGACATGGAACTTCGTGCCATTGTAGTCCGTCTCGCCCCGGCCGTAGCCCGTCATCGATCTCATTTCGATTTCTCCTTCAAGCCGAACGCTGCCGCAGCTTGATCAACATCTTTGTCGCCACGACCGGAACAATTGACGATGACGATTTGTTCGCGCTTCATTTTTGCTGCGGGCTTGGCGAGGTAAGCAATCGCGTGCGCTGTTTCGAGCGCGGGAATGATCCCTTCAGTTTCGGAAAGAACGCGGAACGCATTGAGCGCTTCATCATCGGTCGCGTAAGTATATTCTACCCGGCCGAGATCGCGTAAGTACGAATGTTCCGGGCCAACGGCGGCGTAATCGAGCCCGGCCGAGACCGAATGGGTCAATTCGATTTGGCCTTCTTCGTTCGCGAGCAAAAACGTTTTTGTGCCTTGGAGAACTCCGAGCCGTCCGGTTTGAAAACGCGCCGCATGTTTGCCACTGCGAATTCCTCCTCCGCCGGCTTCGACCCCGACCATTCGCACGTCTCGATCCTGCAAGAACGGATGAAACAAACCGATAGCATTACTGCCGCCTCCCACGCAGGCGACGAGCAAATCTGGAAGGCGTTTTTCGCGCTCGAGAATCTGGCGGCGCGCCTCAACGCCGATGACGCTCTGAAAATCGCGCACCACCATGGGATAGGGATGCGAGCCGAGAACCGAGCCTAATATATAATGAGTGGTCCGCACGTTGGTGACCCAATCGCGCATCGCTTCATTGATCGCTTCCTTGAGTGTCGCCTGGCCGACCGTGACCGGAACTACTTTCGCGCCGAGAAATGTCATACGGGCGACGTTCAGCGCTTGCCGCTCCATGTCGACCTTACCCATGTAGATGACGCATTGGCATCCGAACCTCGCAGCGACAGTGGCGGTAGCGACTCCGTGTTGGCCGGCGCCGGTTTCGGCAATGATGCGACGCTTGCCCATGCGCTGCGCGAGCAAAATCTGTCCGAGCGCGTTGTTGATTTTGTGCGCGCCCGTGTGAAGAAGGTCCTCGCGTTTGAGATAAATTTTCGCACCGTCGAGTTTGTTCGTGAGACGTTTAGCGAAATAAAGGGGCGTCGGCCGGCCGGCGAAATCGCGGAGTAAGATCGACAGTTGATTCTGGAACGCAGGATCGTTTTTCGAGCGCTCGTATTCGGTGGCCAATTCTTGGAGGGCCGACATGAGCGTCTCGGGCACAAACATTCCGCCGTACGGCCCGAAATGGCCGCGCGCGTCAGGAACGCTTTGTGTGTTTGCCATGATGAGCAGAAAACGTCCAACGCTGGACCTTCAACGTCCAACGCTTAATTCAGGAGCCAAGAGCGCATTAATGACGCGCCGGTGTGGTGACGGAATGGGAATCGACGCGAGTTTGTGCATTGTGATCCAACTTTCGCGTGCGTTGTCGATTTTACGCGCCCGTTGGCGAAACACCTGCAAGGTGATGCGGTGATTTGTGAACGGAAAGACACTGGCGTGAAGCGGGTGCCTCGAACTTGACCGATTTAAACGGTCGAGTTTGAAGGGCGGCAGGATCCACATGCCGCGCCAGCGATTGGTTGCTTTGGTGAGCAACAGTTTATCATCGCGCAAAATGAATGCGTGTGTCTCTACGAGACGCTTTGTCGTGGCGCGGGCCCGCTTGATTGGCACTGAATTCGTATTTTTGGCGCGGCAGAATTTCTGAACCGGACAAACGCCGCATTTTGGTTTACGGGGAAGACAGATCAGAGCGCCGAGATCAACGAGAGCCGAATTAAATCTCGCGGCGGATTTTTTTGGAACCAACAGGGCTGCGCGATTCCAGAGTTGGTTCCTTCCAGCGGTGGAATCGATCGGGATTCGCAAATTGGAGAGGCGCGCTACCACGCGCGAAGTGTTTGTTTCGATAATTGGAACCGGCTTATTGAAAGTAAAAGTAGCGACAGCGTGGGCGGTGTATTTGCCAACGCCGGGAAGCTTTTGCATATCGACAATTTTCTTCGGGAACCGCCCGTGATGTCGATCCATCACGAGCCTGGCGGCTCTGTGGAGATTTCCCGCCCGTGCGTAGTAGCCAAGTCCTTGCCACGCGTGCAGGACTTCCGTATCTGATGCGCGCCCTAGCGCCGTGATGGTCGGGAATCGTCGCAGCCATTCCTTGTAATACGGAAGGACGGTGGCGATCTGGGTTTGCTGAAGCATGACCTCGGAAACCAACACGCGGTACGGGTCGCGTGTTCGGCGCCAGGGCAGATCGCGCCCGTGGCATTGATACCAGCGCAAAAGCGAGCGACGGAACGAACCGACGTTTTCCGGCAACATTGCCGCAAACGTCGAACAGCCAACGCTGAACGTCCAACAGCGAATTCAGAAAGATGATTGAACGTTGAGCGTAGGAAGTTGAACGTTGAACGTTTGAATTCCTACACTCACCCACTAACCAAAGAGCAGGCGACGAAAGTTCACGCGTTACTTGTCGAGCGCGGTTTCGAGTTTTTTCCGAAGCAGTACACGCTGTTTTTCGCGCAGAAAAATAAGCTGAGCGTGGCGGTTTACGAGAAAGGACCAAAGATTCTCGTGCAAGGGAAAGGTGTGGAGGAATTCGTGCAGTTTGAACTAGAGCCGAAGATTCTGGGGGAGGCGAAACTCGGTTACGAAGAAGTGCATGCACCAGAAATGTTTCAGCCGCACTTCGGGGTGGACGAGAGCGGCAAGGGCGATTTTTTTGGACCGCTGGTCATCGCGGGCGTTTATGTCGATCGCGCGATCGCGCGCAAACTCATCGACGCTGGAGTGCAGGACAGCAAGCGCATCGGATCGGACGCGCGCATTCGCGCTCTGGCGAATCAGGTTCGAAAAAACTCAATGGGGTTAGCCGAGGTCGTCTTGATTGGCCCCGCGAAATACAACGAGCTCTATGAGAAATTCGGCAACCTGAACAAGCTGCTGGCCTGGGGACATGCGCGGGTGATCGAGAATTTGTTGGCGAAAAAACCCGATTGCCCCCGGTCATTGTCCGATCAATTTGCTGATGTCCGAGTGATTGAACAATCGCTGCTACGTCATGGCCGCAAGCTGGACATCCAGCAACGGCCACGGGCCGAATCGGACATCGCGGTAGCGGCGGCATCGATTTTGGCCCGGGAAGCGTTTATTAACTGGCTCGACCGGGAGGGAAAAAAGCTCGGAATGCGGCTGGAGCGGGGCGTCTCGCCTGCGGTAGCAAATGGGGCTGAGAATTTGGTGGCAGCGAAGGGGCCCGAGGTCCTTCGGAAGGTGGCCAAAGTGCATTTTCGGACAGCACACGCAGTTGCGCCTGAGCATTTTGCGGCGCCGCCACCCCGGGCCGACTGGCGCGGCTCAAAGGCGTGACCAGGCTCGGGCAAACGCCCGGCAGACTTCCTGCTATAAACTTGTCCGCCTCTTTGGCAATTGTGGAAACTAGAGTCCTCATCCTGAACGCAGACCCTGTCTTCCAAGACCGGGCGCTTGCCATTCTCGACCGGATCGAGCGGCTCGAGACCCAGATTGTTCGGACCCTGGCCGAAGGGGTGCAGGCGCTGCTCGAAGAGAATTTCGATGGCGTGATCATCGAGGGCGACGCCGAGCTGGCGGTCGAGCAGGCGACAAATCTGCGGCAGCATTTTCCTTCCCTTACCATCGCATGTTTGCTCCATAGCGCCCGCGGCCCGGAGGTCAGCTCGCGGGCTAAGGAACAGGATGTCAAATTGCTGTCGATCGGCGGCAGCGCGCGCCGATTACGGGCAAGTTTGGCCCGTTTTGTGCAATCGCTCGATTCGCACGCCGGCACAGCTGCGGAAGGATTCGACCCGTGTCATTCGCTGATTGGCAACCTGAATCAGTTTTCAGCGGCCGAGATTTTACAAATGAGCTGTCTGAGCCAGCGGAGTGGGCGCTTCACATTCAAGTCGGGGCGCGGAAACAGCGAGATTTATCTCCAGCAGGGCGCGATTCGGCACGCGGTTTTCGGCTCCGTCGAAGGGGAGGCAGCCGTGGCGGAGATTTTCCGGTGGCGGCAAGGGCGGTTCTACTTTGAAGAAGGAATCATCAGCCAGGAGCAGACAGTGAACCGCCCATGGGCGCACCTGCTCATCGATAATTTGCAAAAGCTCGACGAAACACTCCAACTGGTCAGTGTTTAGATTTTTTCCAATGCGCGACAAAGGTCTCGAGACAAAGCTGCGTTTAGTCACGTTGCAGTTGGAGAATTGGAAGAAACTCCACGATCTCATTACT
The DNA here is from genome assembly GCA_035315805.1 of Chthoniobacterales bacterium. Classification (GTDB taxonomy): domain Bacteria; phylum Verrucomicrobiota; class Verrucomicrobiia; order Chthoniobacterales; family UBA10450; genus AV40. Next base: position 17,990 of record DATFXN010000065.1, on the reverse strand, counting down.
TACGGACTCGACAAGACCAAGCCGATCATTTCGACCGAACAAGAGCGCCAGTTCACCGAAATCCGCGGCAACCTGTTGCAGGAAATGGAGTACGTGTTGCGCGAGCTGAACATGCTGGCGGAAGTTTTCAGCAAAGCGATGAGTGTCTTGCAACGCGGCGTGTCCGTGCGTGGCGTACGCGACCTTCCGAACGACGAAGTTCGCCGTCTGGAAGCGGATTGGAATGGCGTTTTCACTAAGCTTGGTTTGATGCAGGGCCAACTGAAAGCCAGACGCAAGGCCTTCGCTGAGCAGGCGCCGTTTAACTATTACTGGAACCGTCTCTTGCGGCGTCCGGCTGCGGCGCACTGAGCCACCGCGCGTTTCAGGTTTAGCCTGCTCAGGCCAAAGAATTTACTTTTCTTTGCCGATCATGCCCGCGAATGTGCTTTGGGATACGATTCTCGTTTGGAGCTATGGCAAAACTTACGAAGCGCGACATAGTCGTTGCGATAAGCAACCAGACCGGAATGGTGCAACACCAGGTCTTCGACATTGTCCAGCGCACGCTCGATAAAATTACTGACAGTCTGGCCAACAATGTTCCGGTTGAGCTGCGCAATTTCGGGATTTTCCAGCCGCGATTGACCAAGCCGCGGGTGGGACGAAACCCAAATCAACCCGGGAGCAGTTTCGTCATTGCATCGCGCGCGACCGTGAAATTCAAAGCCGGTAAAGTAATGCGCCAGCGGGTAGAGAAACTCTCTCGCGAGTTGAAGGAAGCCGCTGCCAAGAAAGCGGGAGCGACGGCAGGGCGGTCAACCGCAAACGACACACAGTAACATCGACACCATCGCCACCGGCGATTTCTTACGATGTCGGTCCGAGGAGGTGACGAATGGTTTGTTCGAGCCGATCGAAATTGACCGGCTTTGTGAGATGCTCGGCAAATCCGGCATCGCGCGCTTGCTTCACGTCGTTTTCCATCCCGAAACCGCTGAGGGCAATTCCGAGAAGGCCTTTGCTCTCGCGCAATTCGCGCATCAATTCGTAGCCGCTGCGGTCAGGCAGGCCGATGTCGCTGATGAGCAGATCAAAATCCGCCTCTTGTGTTTTTTCAACTGCCTGTTGGGCAGAATACGCCACAGTGATGTCGTAGCCGCGTCGCTCGAGCATCATTTTCATCCCTGTGCACGTGTCGGCATGATCATCAACAACCAGGAGACGACGCCGGCGCGAAACCGCTGGCATTTCTGGAACGACCGGCTGTTCGCGGACGCCGAACGGCCGGTCGCCGTCCGCGCCATTTTTTCGACGGACCGGCGCCGGAGCCGTTTTTAACTCGACCCTGAAAGTGGCGCCCTTCTCTTTGCCTTCGCTTTCGACGCGGATTTTTCCACGGTGCGCATCGACCATCGCCTTGGAAATGGCGAGACCGAGACCGAGTCCGCCGAAGCGGCGGGTGATGGAAGTTTGTCCCTGTTCGAAGGCGTTGAAGATCTTTCCGATCTTTTCCGGTTCGATGCCAATTCCGGTATCGCTGATGCGAATTTCGATCGCTTCGGGCGAACTGTTCGACGTGGCGATGGTGATTCGCCCGCCGGCCGGTGTGAATTTGACGCTGTTTTTGATGAGGTTCCAGAATACCTGCTGTAATCGGGCCGGGTCGCCTTCGACGTGAACGTGCTGGGCGGTGAGTTCAAATTTCGCCTCGATTGACTTTTTGGTCATTTCCTCCCGGCAAATTTCATAGGCGCACCGCAGGATCTCGTGGGTGTCGAGGATTTCGAAGCTGAGTTGCAATTTGCCCTTGGCGATGCGGGTCACATCCAGCAAGTCGTCGATCAATCGCGCCTCCAGTTCGACATTGCGCCGGATAATTTCCACAGCTTCGTGCAGGTTCGGTGATCGGGGAGCGATCGCTTCCAACTCGCCAACCATGGCGATGACGGGTGAGAGGGGGTTGCGCAATTCGTGGGAAAGGAGCGCGAGAAACTGGTCCTTAGCCGCGTTCGCGTTGATCAATTCGTGACGCAAAGCGACATCGCGTGTCTTGTCTTCAACGAAGTAGAGGACGCCTTTAATTGTCTCGTCCGCTGCTTGCAGACGCAGAAGCGTAACGTTTACGAAATGAGTCATGCCGCCTTCGTCCTGGAACGCCTGTTCGGTCAATCGAAACGGCGTGCCAAAAGAGAGCACGCGCTCAATCGCGTCCGCCGGCGCAATTTTCACTTCTTCGTACGTCGCATCGGTAACTTTCCGCTGGCTGGGCAAGCCGCCAAAACGCTGGGCCATCTGGCTAAAGGCGTCGTTGACTTGGGTAAACCTTCGTGAGGTTGGATCGACAAACGCGATGCCGATGGGCATGTTGGCGAGGATTTTCTCGCTAAAAATGACTTCGCGCTCGATCCTGCGGGCGGCTTCAGTTTGGCGACGGTAAAAGATTCCGCCAAACCAGGCGAAGATAACGGTGAACGCCATCAACCAGGTGGCGAGCGTGGCCATGAGGCTGACCAAGTCGCGGACCGGCTTGTAAGCGACCGCTTTCGGTTGTTTGACTACTACCGACCATCCGGTCGATAGCACCGGGCCGAACGAATAAAGAATTCCACCGCGTTCGAGATTCCCCCTTCTGGTTTCGCTGATTTCCTTGGGCAGGATCGACTCACGAGCCGAAGATGCGCCGGGGTTTGGGCGAAAGTCGTTTGCGAAAAGGGGTGCTCCGGTTTGATCGATGACCTGGCAAGTCGATTGATCTTCGAAGCGAATTGTCGAAAGGCGCCGTCCGATTCGTTCTACTAAAACCGACGCGCCGAGATAGCCGGCGATTCTTTTGTCCGGCGTGCGAACCGCGCCTACGATGTCGGTCACCATTCGGTTGTCGGAAAGACGCGGGTGCACCGGTGAAATGAAAGCGCCGGAAACCTTCTCCGCGCCGCTGCGCCATATATTGGAGTCGAAATCTGTCCTAATTGCTCCCGGGTCGTGAGGAATCGAAGCGAGCAAGCACCCCTCGCGATCGGCGACAAACATGCCGTCGATGCGCGGATAGGCATAAGAAGTTGTGCCGAGCCATTGCTGCGCGGCGAACTGTGGTTTTGCCGAATTCAGAATCGTCGCGACGTCCGGCAACGTTTGGTAGTAATCGATAATGCCGCTGGTGCCGCTGAGGTCGTCACCAACGAGGCGACCGATCAGATCGACGAATGTTTGCCGGTCGCGCAGAATCCGCGATTCCAGCATTTTGGTCAGAAAAGTATAGGAAAACCAAACTGTCAGGATGGACGGCACCCAACCGGCCAGAAGGATCGAGACAACGATATTAAAGCGTTCCAATCGATCGTGCCGGCCTTTTCTTAACAGATGTCGAAATGGCATACCGCGGGTCGCAAAGATAGCATAACAGCAAACTGCTTGCCGTTGAGGACCGAACTGCGATGATGGCCGTTGCAATCAACGTCAATATCGTGCTAATTTTTGTGCGCTTTGGCTTTGTTTGCCGTCGCGAGCAGCCATTTTTGATTTGACGCTGGCGACGGAAGCGCCATCATGCGCACCTGCTGTCTTGATAACTGGCAGCCAACCTTATGCAAGGAAGTCTCGGCTACGTGATTTGGACGGCTTGCTACCTCGCCGTGCTCATCGGCCTCTCCGCCTACGGCGTTCACCGGTATTTCATCATTTATCTCTTTCTGAAAAACCGGAAACGGGCAGTGCTTCCGGCGGCGCGTTTCGGGCAGTTGCCAAAAGTAACGGTTCAGCTCCCGATTTTTAACGAAATTTACGTGGTCGAGCGCCTGCTTCGCTCGGTTAGCGAACTCGATTACCCAAAAGATTTGCTCCAAATCCAAGTCCTGGACGATTCCACTGACGACACCCGCGAAGTAACCAGTGCGTGCGCGGGGCGACTCCGGGAGCGAGGTTACGATGTTCAGCTCATTCATCGGGTCGATCGCACCGGTTTTAAAGCGGGCGCTCTTGCGGTTGGTCTCGAGTCCGCCGGCGGCGAATTCGTTTGCATTCTCGATGCGGACTTCGTTCCACCTCGCGATTTGCTCCAGCGCACGATCCACTTTTTCACCGATTCGAAAATCGGCATGATCCAGACGCGTTGGGGTCATTTGAACCGCGGCTATTCTTTGCTCACGCGCATGCAAGCGATGTTTCTGGATGGCCATCTCTTGCTCGAACAAACGGCGCGCAGCCGCAGCGGACGCTTTTTCAATTTCAACGGTACCGCCGGTTTGTGGCGAAAGTCGTGCATCGAGGAGGCAGGCGGCTGGCAACACGACACGCTTTGCGAAGATCTCGATCTAAGCTATCGCGCGCAGCTGGCGGGTTGGAAATTTATTTTTCTCCCTGATGTCGTTACGCCGGCCGAATTGCCGGTTGACATGAATGGCTTCAAATCGCAACAGCACCGCTGGACGAAAGGTTCCATTCAAACCTGCAAGAAACTTTTGCCCCGGATTTGGGGAAGCGATTTGCCATTTGCAATTAAGGCGGAAGCCACCGGCCATCTTGTTTCCAACTTTGCGTATCTGCTGCTAGCTTGTTTGTGCGTCTTGCTGCATCCGTCAACCGGCGGCCCGCAAAGCGGCTGGCTGCGCACTGTTTTGATCGACGTCCCAATTTTTCTCACCGCCTCCGTGTCGGTTGCGGTCTTCTATGTTTGCGCGCAGCGCGAACTTCATCCGCGCACGTGGATAAAACAGATGCTCCTCCTTCCCTGTTTGCTCGCACTCGGCATCGGCCTCTCTCTCAACAACGCGCGCGCCGTTCTGGAAGCGATCTTCAACCACCAATCCGATTTTGCGCGCACTCCGAAGTATGGAATTGAGCGGCGCGCGCAGTCCTGGCGCAGTTGCAGGTATCGGGCGCTCAAATCGAGTCTGCCGATCGCGGAAATGGCTTTTGCCCTCTACTTCACCTACTTCGTCTGGTTCGCGACCGCGCACGGTCAGTTCTTCTCGGTACCGTTTCTGCTCATGTTTCAGGGTGGATTTTTTTATGTGGCTCTTTCCTCTCTGCTGCCCTGGTCGCCGAAGTTTAGCTTTGGCGCTTCCCGTTCACCCTCGCCAATTCCCGCGTGACAAAACGCCTTTTCTGAGTAAAAGACGCCACATGCTTCGTTCTTCCATCGTTGGCGCTGCCCTGGTTTTGGGTACGCTGCCGCTTCGGGCCGGCTCTATTCCCGCTCCAAACCTTTCGACCCGCGTTATTATCAGCGTTCGCGATCAAGAATTGATGCTGATCGAGAACGGCGCGATGGCGGCGACTTATCCGGTTTCGACTTCCAAGTACGGTTTAGGCGATGCCTTGGGTAGTCTCGCCACTCCGCTCGGACTTTTGCAGGTTGCGCAAAAAATCGGCGACCGCGCTCCAATTGGCGCAGTGTTTCACAATCGTCGTTGGACAGGCGAAATTTTGCCGCCTAACACTCCGGGCCGCGATCCGGTAATGACGCGCATCATTTGGCTGCGCGGATTGGAAGGATCGAATGCGCACGCCTTCAACCGCTGCATTTACATTCACGGAACCAACGAGGAGAAATTGATTGGCCGGCCGGCCAGCTTCGGCTGCATCCGGATGAAATCGACCGACATCGCCGCGCTTTACAGCCAGCTCCCGCTTGGCGCTCCAGTTGAGATTGTTCAGGAACCGCTGCCCAAAGCTTCAAAGATGCCCGATCCCGCAGTTTACGGCTTTGACGCTCCCGCTTCCAAAACGGCGCTGAGAAAAGATACTTCACAAACGAAGGTTGCTTCTTCCGGCCCGCGCGCCTGATCGCAGGAGCGCTCCTCTAAGATCGACCTGCTTCAAGCCTTCGGCAGCCGGATTGCAACCAATCAGCTGGGCCACTCACCTACTTACATTCACGGCGCGGCGTGCGAGGATGACCTGATTGTAGAAATAGATGCCGCCATGGCCGGGTTCGTCGGCATCTTGACTTTTCGGCGGCCTGCGCGACGGTCGTCGCCCGATTTAAATAAGAATGGCTAACACACAATCCGCTGCGAAACGTTCTCGCCAATCGCTTGCTCGCGCCGGCCAAAACCGTAGCGTCCGGACCCGGCTCCGCTCGCTCCAAAAAAATCTTCGTGGCGCGGCCAAACCCGACGCCGAACAGATTCGCGGTTTGATTTCCGACCTCGATAAAGCGGCCAAGCGTCGCATCATCCATCGCAACGCCGCCGATCGCCGCAAAGCGCGCTTGAATGCGTTGCTGAAACGTTGAGCTACTAAGCGATTCGCGTTTCTACTTGCCTCGCTCGCGAAATTGCAGGTCAAGTGTTTAGCTTGAACTGCGAGCATGGCTTCCAAACCAAATCTTTTGGTCTTTCTGCCCGACCAACAGCGGGCGGACACACTCCGTTGCTATGGTGGCCGCGTCCATGCACCCAATTTGGACAAGTTCGCGTCCGAATCGTGGGTCTTCGAAAAAGCTTATGTGACCCAGCCGATTTGCACACCATCGCGGTCCTCGCTGATGACGGGATCGTGGCCGCACGCCAATGGGTGCACCCGAAACTTCCTGATTCTCGACGCGAAATGGAGATGTTTGCCGGAGCTAATCGATGACGCCGACTATCGTTGCGGTTACATCGGCAAATGGCACCTCGGCAATGAGCATTTTGCTCAGCACGGTTTTGCCGAATGGATTTCGGTAGAAAACAATCCGCGATATCAAAAGCTCGTCAGCCCGGGACGAGATCCAAATGTCATCAGTGACTACAGCAAATTCTTGTTCGAACGCGGTCTCAAACCTCGAGCTGATCGAGATTTCTTTGATAACTGGTTTGTGACGCATCTCCCGCTCGAACTATCGAAAGCGAGATTTCTCGAACGAAAGGCGTGCGAGTTTTTGGAACGCAATAAAGCGGACCCGTTTGTCTTGGTGGTCGCGTTTTTCGAGCCGCACTCTCCATACAATGGTCCGTTGAACGAAGAACACCGGCTTGATGAAGTAGACGTCGATCCAACCGTCGATCACACGTTCGGAAAGGAGATGCCTTTGCGTTATCGATTGCGCCAGGAACGGGACCGCGAGCGTTACGGAAATCCACCGGAGAAATATCGCGAAGCCAAACGAAACTATTACGGGCTGGTGACGCTAATCGATCGCAGCATCGGGGCCATTCTCGCGCAACTCGACCAGCATGGACTTTCCGAAAACACAATCGTGGTCCACTCCAGCGACCACGGCGACATGATGACTGCGCACGGACTTATGCGAAAAGAAGTAATGTTCGAAGAGTCGATTCGTGTGCCTTATTTGGTTCGATTGCCGGGACAACGCCGCGGGCATCGGGTCGCGCAACCGGTCAGCCACATCGAGTTTGCGCCGACGGTTCTCGATTTGTTAGGCAAACCGGCCCACGAGCAATGCACTGGCAAGAGCCACGCGCGACTGCTTCGCGGCGAAGCGATGCCGGCGCAAAACGTATTCGTTCAATGGTCGCCCGGCAAAACGCCGAAGATTCAGAAACGAACCAAACTTGGCCGGCCCCGCGACATTCAACGCGCACTGGAAGAATCGACTCGCGCGGTAATTACGCCGGACGGCTGGAAATTGTGTCTGCGGGACAAGGACCTGAACGAACTTTACAATCTGCGCGCCGACCCGTACGAGTTGCATAATCTGTTCGGGCGCACGGAACACAAAGAAATAGCGAGCAAGTTGGCCGGCGAGATTCATCAGTGGCAGGAAAACGCCGGCGACCCGATTGAACTCTGACGCATGCTCTGGATTATCAGCGGTCCCAGCTCGGTCGGTAAGAGCACGTTCATTCGAAGCGAGCAGTGTTTTGCGCTCACCGGATTGCGCCCGGAAACGGTTGTGCTCAAACCGAAAAACAAGCCGGGGCTGGATGCGCGTTTGTTGGGCGACGCCGATTGCTTTGTTCATTATAATATTCTCCGGCCTGTTTCACTTTTCGCGAAGCGTGAAGCGAGGACGGCAACTCCGTCGCAAGACTATCGCGCGCGCTCGATCCGATTTAATGCCGACTCGTGGTGGATTGAGTTTTCCGAACGCAGCGGTAATAAACAAGCCATCGTTTTGGTTGCGAACCGCGCCGCGATCTTGAAACGGGCGAGCGCACGGCCTGATTACAAGATCGAACACTGGCAGCGGCTCTACGAGAATCTCGACCTCGCCGAGATTTATCGCGCGTGGTGTTCGGAATTGGATCGACATCGAATTTCGTTTGCATTTGTTGACGCTACTAACCCGACTTATCCAAGCCTGGATGCGGCCGAGGCTTTCGCGCTCATTGCGCGCGATCCCTGATGCACACGACTTATTCCAAAGAAGAAATCGAGAAAATCCTTCACGAGGAACACTTCGGCTATCATCGGGTGAATTTGCCATACGGATTGCACACCCGCGGTCGAGACCGCAGTCAGACTCGCGACTTAATTTTTCCGGAATCGCTCGCCGGCAAGAGTGTTTTGGATATCGGTTCCGCGCTCGGCTATTTTTGTTTTGAAGCCGAGGCCAAAGGCGCGACGCGGGTTTTAGGCGCCGAGCTTGACCCAGAACGATTTCGCCAAGCCTGTTTACTAAAAAAGATCATCGGCAGTGAAGTGCAATTCCTCCAGCGCGACATTCTTCTTCAGTCGCTGGACGAACAATTCGATTACGTTTGTCTGCTCAACGTGATCCATCATCTCGACGAACCGATTCGCGCGATCCACCAATTGGCCGCCCTCACGCGCGAAAGGTTGATCATCGAATTTCCGACGATCGAGGACGCGAAGTTTCGCAAGACAACGAGGATTCGGTTCCCGAAACACTACAACCGTTTGCCGCTCATCGGCGTCAGCTCGAAAAAGGGAACTTCGAAAAAGCCAGATGGCGGCCAAACTTTTGTCTTCACCGCGCCGGCCATGTTCCGAATCCTTCAGGACCATCGCGCGCTATTTCGGAGCGTGAAGATCGTCGACTCGCCCGTTCCCGGTAGAAAAATTGCCCTTTGCCAGAAGTGATCCGCTAACCAGAGCGCGGTCTCCAAATCGCCTTTGCATCTGTCGCAGGACGGCTAGATTTCTCCTCAGTGATTCCCGCGCTCATCTTAATCATCTGTGCCGTCGCTTATCGCATTGTTACCGGGCTCGCGATCATTTCGGGCACAACCTGGCTGTCAAACTTCGCGCCGATGGCCGCGATTGCGCTCTGCGGCGCCGCGTATTTTCCGGCGCGATATCGATTCAGTGTTCCGATGATCGCGCTCCTGATCTCCGATTTCGTCCTGAACCTGCACTACCGCTTCCCGCTGTTCAGCCCCTTCGTGCTTTCACACTACATCGCATTTGCGCTCGTCGGCTGCCTCGGTTTGTCGCTCCGCGGTCGACCGGGATTCAAGACGTTATTCCCGGCGTCACTCGCGGCGTCGCTAATTTTCTACTGCGTCACAAACACGGTCTCGTGGGTTTTTGATCCCGGATACGCAAAGACGGTCGCCGGTTTCGTCCAGGCGCAAACAGTTGGGCTGCCGGTTTATGGCGGCGCGACGCCTGCTTGGATGTTCTTGCGCAACACCGCGCTGAGCGATCTGTTTTTCACCGGGTTGTTCGTAGTGTGCATGAACTTTGGGCGAAAAACCAGCCGGCATGCTGGAGCCGCATTGCCTCGCGTCGCGTAAACTTCGATGCAGCGGGCCGAGCAACGCGACGAGGTCGAGATGCTCGCGCTGATGCTGCTGATTCGGCGTTTCGAGGAACGCGCGAGCCAGCAATATCAGGCGCAGAAGATCGGTGGCTTCTGTCATCTTTACATCGGACAGGAGGCTGTCGTGGTCGGCGCGGTCGCAGCCGTGCGGGACGACGATTACATCATTACGGCTTACCGCGATCATGGTCACGCACTGGCGCGTGGAACCAGCGCCGACGCGTGCATGGCCGAGCTTTTTGGCAAAGCGACCGGCTGTTCGCAAGGCCTCGGCGGGTCGATGCATTTTTTCGACAAGCAACGCCACATGTACGGCGGCCATGCAATCGTTGGTGCGCATGTGCCGCTCGCGGCGGGACTGGCCTTCGCCTCCAAGTATCGCGATGAGGATCGCGTCACACTTTGCTTCTTTGGCGACGGTGCGATCAATCAAGGCTCATTCCATGAAGCGCTTAACCTGATCGCGCTTTATAAACTGCCGGTCGTCCTGATTTGCGAGAACAACCTTTTCGCGATGGGCACGTCGGTGAAAAGATCGACCTCGTTGAAGCAAATTATCGATCGCGCCGAAGGCTACGACATTCCCGGCGACATCGTCGACGGAATGAACTTCCGCGAGGTCCGTGACAAGATCGCCGAAGCGGCCGTGTCGATCCGGAAAGATTCGCACCCGGCGTTCCTGGAAGTGCGGACCTACCGTTACCGTGGTCACTCGATGTCCGACCCGGCCAGTTATCGGACGAAAGAGGAATTGGAAAAATACCGGCTCGACGATCCGATTATTCGTTTGCGTGCGCAGCTCACCCGCGAGGGCAAATTGACCAATGAACAATTCGACGCGCTCGACCAAAAGGCGAAGCAAACCGTGCTTGAAGCGGTGAAATTTGCCGAGAAAAGCCCGGAGCTACCAGTGGAAGACGTTTACAAGTACGCCAATTTGAACGGAGAAAAACAGTGAGGGAGATCACTTATCGCCAAGCATTGAACGAAGCGCTCGCCGAAGAGCTGGAGCGCGACCCGAACGTTTTTCTGATGGGCGAAGAAGTGGCTGAATACCAGGGCGCCTACAAGGTCAGCCAGGGTTTACTCGAACGCTTCGGACCGAAACGCATCATCGACACGCCGATCAGCGAAAACGGCTTCGCCGGTCTTGGGGTCGGCGCCGCTATGGCTGGCTTGCGGCCAATCATCGAATTCATGACGTGGAGTTTTTCGCTCGTCGCATTCGACCAAGTCGTGAACAACGCGCCCAACATGTTCATGATGTCGGGTGGCCAGTTCAATATCCCGATCACATTTCGTGGGCCGAACGGCCCGGCGCATCAGCTCGCGGCGACGCACTCGCACGCAACTGAAAATTTTTACGCGAGTGTGCCCGGTCTGAAGGTTTGCACGCCGGCGACGCCGCGTGACGCGAAAGGTTTGTTAAAAAGCGCGGTGCGCGACGAAAACCCTGTGCTCGTTCTCGAAGCCGAGCTTCTCTACAGCTCAAAGGGAATGGTCGAGCCGCCGGACGAAGAACTTCTGATTCCGCTCGGCCAGGCGGAAGTGAAGCGCGAAGGCAGCGATGTCTCGATCATTTGCTACGCGCAAACTGTTCCGCTCGCGCTCGCCGTTGCGGCGCAGCTCGAGGCAGAAGATATTTCCGCCGAGATTGTCGACCTTCGCTCGATTAAGCCGCTTGATGAGCGAGCGATCTTCAACTCCGCATCGAAAACGCACCGCGTTGTGATTGTCGAGCAGGACCGGCCATTCTGCGGCGTCGGCGCGGAAGTCTGCTACCGCATCCAGAAAAATATTTTTGATGAGCTCGACGCGCCGATCATGCGCGTTTCTCAAGAGGACGTCCCGATGCCGTACAACGAGAAGCTCGAGAAGTTCGTCCTTCCGAACGCCGACAAACTGATGAGTGCGGTAAAGAAAGTCTGTTACGCATGAACGTCGGTTTTTCTCTCAACGCTCAACTCTCAACCATCAACTTCTGCGATGCCTGAAATCCAAATGCCGAAGCTGAGCGACACGATGACCGAGGGGACTCTGGTCGCGTGGAAGAAGAAAAAGGGAGAAAGAGTTTCGGCTGGTGAAGTCATCGCGGAGATCGAGACCGACAAGGCGACGATGGAATGGGAATCGCCCGAGGATGGAACGCTCGCCGAGATTTATGTTGAGGAAGGCGGCAAGGTGAACGTCGGCGACAAAATCGCGTTCATCGGCGGAGAAGGCGAAGAGGCTTCAAAGAAAAAGGAAGAAGCGCCAAAAAAAGAAGAGAAGGCGAAGGCCGAGGAAGAAAAGTCCGAAAAAGCCGAAGCGAAAGAAGACAAAAAAGAAGAAAAGCCGAAAGAGGAAGCGAAAGCCGAAGAGAAAAAGGAAGAGAAATCCAAGGCGGAAACTGAGAAACCTGCGCCAGCTGAGAAAAAAGAGAAAGCTGCGGCCGCGAGCGTCTCGCCTGCAAAGAAAGAGCAGCCGGGACGGCCGCCACCACCGACAGAAGGCGAAGCGCGCGTCAAAGCATCGCCGGTCGCGCGACGGGTCGCGGCTGAGCTCGGTATCGATCTTTCGAGCGTCAAAGGAACTGGTCCCGACGGTCGCGTGACTGAATCGGATGTTCGTGCCGCGGCGAAATCGAAAATCGCCGCGCCACAAAAACCTCCGCCCGCGGCAAAACCGGCAGCTCCCTCGATCAAAGCAGGCGAAGGCGAAACACGGATTCAGCTTTCTGGAATGCGTAAAGGAATTGCCGAGCGTCTTGTCCAAAGTCTCGGGCCGGTACCGCATTTTTATCTCACTATCGAGATCAACGCCGCTCCCTTGATGGAGGCGCGCGAGGAATTGAAATCGGCCGGCGAACAAAGCGATGCCGCCAAAATCACAGTGAACGATTTTGTTTTGAAGGCGGCGGTGATGGCGGCGGTTAAAGTGCCGCGCGTGAACGCTTCATTCGACCGCGACGCGTTTGTGCAATATGCGGATGTCGATCTTGGAATCGCGGTCGCGATCGAAGACGGGTTGCTCACGCCGGTGATTCACGCCGCGCAAGACAAATCGCTCCGCGAGATCAGCGCGATGGCGAAAGATTTGGCTCACCGCGCGCGCAATAAACGGATGAAGCCGGAAGAGTTTCACGGCGGCACCTTCACCGTTTCGAACCTCGGTGGAATGGGAATCGATTCCTTCAGCGCGGTGATCAATCCGCCACAAGGATTCATCCTCGCGGTCGGCAAAGTGAATAAGGTTCCAGTGATTGACGATTGCGACCAGATCGTCGTCGGTCAGCGGATGTCAATCACCATGAGCTGCGACCATCGCGTGATCGATGGCGCGCTTGGCGCGGAATATTTGAAAGAACTCCGCCACTTTCTGGAAAATCCAGCGCTGCTTCTGGTTTAATCGGAACAATATGCGGAAGCAATTGCTCAGCCGGCAAAAATTATTTTCACGGGCGTGTCGTTTCCCAGGTCATGAAATCGTCGAGCGCCTGGCGGCTTCTGCGGACCGCGAGCGCAAGGATGGTTGCGTCGTCGAGATAACCGATCGCGGGCAACGCGTCGGGAATGACGTCGAGCGGATTCACGACGTAAATGATGGCGGCGATGATGACGACCAGCGTGTCGTTGGGAACGTTGCGGTATTGGCCGCGCGAATAGGCGCGAATCAAACGCAGCATCGCTTGAAAATAGGGCCAAGTCTCTCCGAACGGTTCTTTCGGTAGCGTCGCGGCTTCTCGGGCGGCTTCGTCGAAGAGCGTCTCTAATCGGCGCGGATTTTCCAAGTACGCCCGCGCGCTTTTGACGGCCTGCGTGAACTCAGCATCAAAGCGCTCCTTCAGGGCCGCCGTCTGCTCCAGCTTCCTTTTGGCGGCGGGACTCTTTCTGCGCGGCGTCGCCTTTGTCTTCTTCTTTCTCATCGAGCGTTATCAAAGCACCACGAATTGTTTCTGAGAAGCCGTTTGTCTTCGATTATTTGAAATCGTAAGATCGACAAGTAACCAACGCGCGGATGCTGGCAAATTGATGGAAGATTCGCCTGAGGAAAAACGTTTACAGACAACTTCCTTTGTCGTGCATGCGACGCGCGGCGTCATTCGCGATCGGAATACGCGCCGCAAAGCGATGCTTCTCCTGATCATGTTGGCGCTGCTGCTGCTGATTTCGGGATTCACATTTTTGCAGCCGGCCTTGAATCCGCACGAACATCCCTGGCGCGTGATTTTCTTTTGGTTCGTATGCATCTGGTTCACTTTCACCGCGCTGCTTCTCGCCCTTTTCGATTTGCTCGTGTTGCGCTTGGAAGTGCGCCGCGCTCAGCGCGCACTGCGCGAGAAATTGGAACCTCCAAGATGAACATCGAACCAAGTGACGCGATGAAGAACGGTTGGAAAACGCGCGAAGAAATGGAAGCGACGGAGCGCGCAACGCTCGCGCCCTGTGCCCAGAAGTCCGGTGATTCGCGCGGCCGAAAGTTTCCGGAGCAAAGTCATGCGTATCGCACCGAGTTTCAACGCGACCGCGCCCGCATCATTCATTCGCGCGCTTTTCGCCGGCTCGAATACAAGACGCAAGTTTTTCTCAACGGCACGGGCGATCATTTGCGGACGCGGCTGACGCATTCAATCGAAGTCGCGTCGATCAGCCGGACAATTTCGCGCGCGCTCGCGCTCAACGAAGATCTCGCGGAAGCGATCGCGCTCGCGCACGATCTCGGTCACACGCCGTTCGGACATTCCGGCGAAGAAGTGCTCGCCGACTGCATGCGCGATCACGGCGGCTTCGAGCACAACCGGCAAAGCTTGCGGGTGGTCGAGTTGCTCGAGAATGCGTATCCGGATTTTCCGGGACTGAATCTGACTTTCGAAGTCCGTGAAGGTTTGCAAAAGCACGAACGCTCAGATCGATTTCCATCGCTCGAGGCGCAAATCGCGGACCTGGCGGACGAGATCACTTACTACAGTCACGATCTCGACGACGCGGTGGATTTTGAAATTTTGAGCGCGGCGCAATTGGCAGAGAACGCGGTCTGGCAGCGCAGTCAGCGCGAAGTGTTCTCTCGTTATCCCGATGCGCGCGAGCCCGAGCTGCACAAACTGATTATTCGCGACATCATCGACGTGCAAGTGCAGGACGTGGTCGCGACCAGCGCGCGCTCGATCGCGAGGGCCAACCCAAAAAGTTCGGATGAGGTGCGCAAACAGCCGGCGCGGTTGATTCGTTACAGCGAAGAATTGCGCCAGGCGAATGCCGCGCTTCGAAAATTTCTTTACGCCAATGTTTATTATCATCCGCGCGTCACGAAAGTGAACCGGCGCGCGTGTGAGATGCTGAAAAAAGTTTTCGAACGTTATTTGGCGGATCCGCGGCAGCTCGGCGAAGTTGCGACGAAACGCTTGGAGCAGGAAGGATTATACCGCACCGTCTGCGATTACGTCGCCGGAATGACCGACCGCTATTTGATGGAAGAATACGCGCGAATCACCGGCGAGCGTGCAGCCGTCAGGGACCAGCTCCGATTCTCGGCTTAACTTTCACCAGCGCCGAGTCCGGTCGCCTTTCAGCGCCTGTGCCGATCGAAAGCTGCTCTAACTTCGGCTAAAACTTCGTTGGCTCGCCGCAGCGGCCGTGTTCATACGACGCAGGCGATCAGCCAGCGTTTTCATAACGTGCGTCGCGAAATGTGGCGTCTGCTGCACGAGGAAATGGAACCTTCGCCGATCTATTTGTGCGAAACGGCAAGGCGTCTTTGCGACTACGCTTGCTGTGCGCGGGCGGTCATCGATTAACGCCATCTCGCCGATTAGTGCCCCGGGAACCGCCGGCTCCACGACGAGGTCGCCCACCATAATGTGCGCATTCCCCTCCAGTAACACGTACATCTTGTCACCGCTGTCTCCCTCGCGAAAAAGAAAATCGCCGGGCGCAATGCTCAGTGTGCCGGAATCTTGACGAAAGAGTTGTGCGGGATCCACGGTCGCGGTACGGAGTCTGACTTCAGGCTAGAGCGCGGGCGCCCGTTCCGACAAGTTACAATCGTGTGACAACCGCGTCTTGTTATGGACTGACTACAGGTATCGAAACAAAGGACCCCGGTGGTTCGGCCGGGGGCGGTGGACCTTCCGCAGGGGGCTCGGGTTCGTTGCAGCACGCCTTAAAATCCTTAACGTCCATGACCACGTCCTTAGCGTCCTTACCATCCTTGGCATCCTTGGGATCGGGAACCGTTTGCCCCTCAGCGCGAGCGAGGCTGGTATTGGCCATTGTTAGGTTGGTTGACGCAAGGTCATTGCCGCCAAGGGCGGAATAAACACCCAAGCCCGCAATGCGGCCCGTCTCGATGACGTGAAAAGTAAGTTTCACATATTTCGCTTCACTCGGGCCGATCTTTATTTTGACCGCGTCCGGAGTCAGATCGTGCTGAATCACTTTATGCCACTGCGGGCCATCGGCGGGGAGTTTGGCATCAGCGGTTGCGATTAAGACATTCCCTTTCGCACCATTGTTGCGAAAGGCGATGCTGTCGATGATTTCGATTTTCGAAAGCGAGACGAGCAAGGTTGTGCTGCCATTGGACAGGACGTAGCCGGCTTTTGGATCACCGCCAAGCGGCGGTGCTGCGGCGACGTTGTCGTCCTTCGATTTCGAGCTTACCGGCAAACCTTCGATCGGATTGCTCTGAGGCACGGCTTCAACTTGGGTGACGAGACAACGGCGGGCGTTTTCCGGATTGGCGGCGGATGTAGGATCGGGGACTTCTTGCGAAACGAGGTCCGCTGCGAGCAATCCTACGGCCTGACTGAGAAAAATGGAGTAACTCAAAGTCCAGACGCGGGCAGACCGGGACAGGTATGCGCTCATAATTTTCATAGCTACAAAAACTGGATGGTATTCTTTCGGCCGGATCGTGGCAACACAAATCTCTAGATATTCAGATGTTAGAAAGTAGCGGTCGGCTTGACAGGCGCGTTCGGGATCGGTAGGATCGGCCCCCGTGACTATGAGTCTGTGCGCTTACACTAAATACTACGGCGTCGCATCAGCCTTTCTCTTTGCTCTGTCCCAATTCGCGCTGGCGGCAGACGACAAAGAGGCCCGTGTCACCGAAATGGTTCGCGATGTGCGCCTGCTTGAGGCCCAGGCCGAGCCGCGTCCGGCGAAGATCAACGAGACCGTTCGCAAAGGGTCAGCCGTGCATACTGGCACGGAATCACGTGCGGAGCTGACTTTCACCGATCTGAGTATCACTCGCCTCGGCGCGAACACAGTGTTCAGCTTTGACGCTGCCACTCGCACCTACGATCTTGGCAGTGGTGCTATCCTGATTTCGGCTCCGAAAGAAGCCGGTACCGTCCGGGTTAAGACTGCCATTGCCACGTGCGCGGTGCGCGGGTTTACCGCGATTGTGGAGCGCCGCACGAATGCGCAGAACAAATTCATCGTGCTCCACGGCGACGCCGTCTACACCTTGAAAAAATTCCCACATGATCCTTGCCGTTTACATTTTGGCCAGGCGGTGATTTCCCCGCCCGATCCGACGAGACCGCCACACGTGTGCAACGTCGATATTTCCAAGGTGATGAACGGAAGACTGGTCAACGGGTTCAGGCAGAAGCTGCCGGAGTCTGCTCTCATTTCGGCCGATATCGAAAAGCAAAAAAAGGCGAAGTCAGAAGCGCAAAACCAATAGCGCGCGCGCTCTAGCCGTACCGGGTGGCGGTTGGATCCAGCGCTTGGTTACATCGTGTGCTCCGTAGCACGCGACGTGAACACGAATCGCCAACAGACAAGAATGGCAGTGGCCGATAGCACCGCAGGCGCGATGTATCCAGGAAATTCAATGGACTTGTGGTCCCACCAAAGCAGTGTAAGACGTTCGTTGATTGTCCTGGGAATGAATAAGATCGCCAACATCAGCAGCGCGATCGAACCAATGATGCCCGCCAATCTCCTGGTGAAATAAAGAGCGCCCGCGGAAAATGCGGCGACGCAACCGAGCGCCAGAGGCAACCAAGTCCGCCATGATGGCGAAGTACCGGCGGGGAAGGGCAACATTTTCAGAACAGCGTAGAAATTCCACGCGACGATAATGCCGCAGCCGAAGAGCAACAGAGTAATGCCGGCATCTGCGACGCGGTTTCTCACAGCCTAAAAAAAGCTCAGCCACCGCTGTGGGAGCGAGGCTGCGCAACAGTTGAAAATAGACTAATCAAGATCGAGATCGACGCGCAACGCTAAAGAGCGGCTGGCTGGAGCGCTTGGTTAGGCGTCCTCCACTTGAGTCTTGTCGATCTGTAGAAACTCAACCGGTGCCCCATTGTCCTCGATGAATGCGACGGTGACGCCTGGGCTGG
>DATFXN010000064.1:0-15113 GCA_035315805.1 Chthoniobacterales bacterium | reverse complement strand
TAGGCAGGATCCGCGACCAATTGTCGGCCACCTTCGAAATAATAAAGTTCACGTATCGAGTGTCGCGGCGCAAAATCAACGTCGTAAACCGTCGTCCGGCTTTGATGTAGCAATCCCCATTCGTTCCGCGGCGCCAACGTGTCAACGTGGTGAAAAAATGGACGATCGAAAAATATGTCTTTGAGATCAGCTCGGCCAGTAAATGCACCCAAAGCGATTCCAAGCAAAATCAGAGTGGTCTTTTTCATATTTAGTTGGATTTGATTGGCTTGTTTCCAAACGGCAAATCGGGCGGTGGCAATTGTTTTTCCGGGAGTTGTTTTTCTTCGATTGCTTTCGGTGGGCAATCCGAGCAATAGCCCTGATCGATGTCCGGTCCGAAATGCGTATGGTCCTCGATCTTCTCGCGCAATTTTTGCATCTCAAGCTTCGTCATCGTCACCTCTGGACACATTAAGACGATCAACTCAGCCCGCGACTTGTTACTCGTTGTGTGCCGGAAGAGCGCGCCGAGATAAGGAATTTTGCTAAGATAAGGCATGCCCGTCGTGCTTTTTCTTTTGTCGTCCGTGACCAGGCCGCCCAGAATAATTGTCGATCCGCTGGCCGCCGCCACGTTGGTGCGAACATAGCGCGTGGCAATCGTCGGAACTTCATTGCCACCAATGTTCGTGGTCTGGCCTGTTAAGCTGTCAAGCTTCGTCAAAATATCGAGCGAAACTTCGCGCTCGGAATTTATCAGCGGCACAACTTCCATTTGAAGCGCGACTCTCTTGAATTCGACGCTTGCCGAGACTGCGGCCACTCCAGTGACGTTGGTTTGCGCATTTGTCAGCGTGTTCACCGGCACCGGAACCTCCTGACCGGATGCGATAATCGCTTTCTTGTTGTTGCTCGTAAAAACAACCGGGCGATTGAGGACGCGAAAATTCCCGGTCGACTCGAGGAAATGGACGATTGAGGCGAACGCGGTGCCGGCCGCGACATAAAGATTTGTGCCTGCGCCAACGTTAGTAATGACCTTGGAGAAGTTCACCAGATTCGCAGGATCGATAATCGGCGCCACGCTTGCGGCCGGCGATGCGCTCGCGGCAACTCCCGGAATCGGAACGGTGGTGTTCCGTGACGTCGCCACGAACCGTTTGCTCTTCACGAAATAATCGGGCCCAAATTCTTCGTTGTCGTTCAGCGTCAATTCACCGATCACGGTGCTGAGCGCGACTTGCGGCGCTCTCACGTCCATCTCGTCCAAAATCTTTTGCACTTTGACCACGATTTCCTGGTTGCCCAGCATGATGATCGTGTTCGCGCGCTGGTCGGCGATGATCTTGGCATTGCCGATCACAACCGCTTTCGGCGTGGTATCGACGGCTTGGGTTTGCAGTTCTTCGGAGATGTTGAGTGTTCCGCCGCCGCCGGCTGCGCCGTATCCGGTGGTGGAGGTCGATGTTGTGGCCGCGACGCCGGCGCCGGCCGCAGTGGCGGTGGTTGTGCGGCGCGCTGGCGTCGGACTCGCTCCGGGCGCCGGCGACGCCCCCTCCGCGCCAGGTTGGGCAGCAGCTCCCGGCTCGGTCAACGCTTGGACAATGACCGGCAAAACGTCCGCCGCGGAAATATAATTGAGCGCCCGCGTGACCGGTTTCGCGAACTCCACGTTAGCATCGAATTCAGAAATGAGTTTCCGAATAAAGGGCATGTTGACCGGACGCGTGATCACGTGGATCCGGTTGGTGCGCACATCGGGCGACAGTTTTATTTTCCCCACCACCACCGATTCCTCTGTTAGCCCGGTCAGCCCGGTTAACTCGGCGCCTTCCGCAGTCGGCTGAGCCGGCACATTTGGCGCGACAACTCGAACACCACGCACGCCGCCCGTGCCGGTAGCGCCGGTTTTTTCACCCTTCTCAAAAATATCTCTGAGCATATCGCACACTTTGCTCGCATCGGCGCGCTCTAATTTAATGAATTCGCTCACCACTTCCGCTGGCGGCACATCCACCTGATTGATGATCCGGGCCAGTGTCCGAATAACGCTCGAATTCTCGGTCACCAGAATTGCGCCGGCTTTTGGCAACGCTAGGAAGGACGTATAGGGCTGGGGCGGCGAAAGATATTGCCCGAGCGCCTGCTGCAATTCCTGCGGGTCGGCATAGCGCAGTTTGAACAAATAACTAACGACGTGATCGCCACTCGGAATCTCGCTTTCCTCGGAAATGATCGGCACGCCAGTGGTGCGCGGGTTTTTGCCGGTGCCGATGACTTTGACGATGTCGCTGTCTTCCGACGGGATGAGCGAATAGCCATTGAGCAACAAATTCATCTCGATGATTTTGATCGCTTCGTCGCGCGGAACGTCCTTGCCGATGAAAATGTTGACTTTGCCCTGGACGAAATTGTCCATCACCAATTTCTTGCCAGTGAGTTGTTCATAGAGGTGGAGCACGTCGGCGACGTCACTGTTGGGAAATTGGAGACGGACCATTTGGGGTGCACCGGGCGGAGGATTCGCCGGAGCGGCCGACGCTCGAGTCGGCGCAGGATCTGCGGGCGTAGTAGCAACAACTTGCGGAACTGACGGCGCCGGACGTGCAGGTCGAGCGCCCGCCGCAGATGTTTCGGTAGATTGCGCGGTCCTCGAAGCTATCTGGCGAGGCGCCAGCGTCGGGCTGTCTATATCTTCCTCGTAATCGGGCATCGACATCGCCTGACCCGGGGGCTGAGTCATCACCAGCGGCGTCTTGGCCGGCTGTGCTACAGGCGCAACTTGGGCGAATGGTGAGCTTGCCGCGAAGACGGCCAGCAACAGAAGCCCCAGAAATCGACGCACGGCGTGAAGGTTGAGGAGCGATGCTACCAGATGTGAGAGAGCCGGTCAATTTGCTTCGACGCCTGGCAATCGATTCATCCCAAGTGGAGGGCTTGCCCTGCAACCCCCATCCGAACTTGACGCATGAACTTCAATTCGCTTTGCTGCTCTGGGCTTGCCATCATGAACCGAGCATTTCGTCGATCTCTCGCCGTCCTTTTTGTTTTCGCTTCCGCCGGCGTCGCGCGCGCCGACGACTTTAAGAGTATGGTCGTGGCGAGCGGGGCAACGGCAGATCTCCCCCGCGTCCACGGCGACCAGTTCATGGTGATTCGGAATTTCACCCAAGACGATGGCAGTCCGCGCGGGTTTGTAACAGTCACCAAGCCTCCTAATGGTGGCACATCAGTCAAGGTTCTGGCCGCAGCCGTTCTGGACGCTGACCCGCCAGATGTGATTAATAATGTAATCATCGCTGGTCCTGCGGATGTCTCCGTTACCTGTGGAACTACATCTGGAAATTGTTTCATCAGTTACCGAAAAGACAGCAACTAAACCTCGCAAGCAGTCCGCGCGTTGAAGACGGCTAATCAATGAAGAAGGCGGCGCCGTTGTTGATTTTTCTTTGCGCGACTGCCGCACTTATCGTCGCCGGTGACATCAAAACGGTCGTAATCACGAACTCCACCTTCAATCTCGATATTCCTGATCACCATTTTCTGCGCATTTACAATTTTACGCAGGAGGGTGGGATTACTCGCGGCGTCGTGATTGCTGCTACCGGAACTTCAACAGCCACCCCGACTCCAACTCCAACTTCGACAGCAACGCCGACGGCCACTCCCACCCCAACACCGACGCCGCCTCCACGAGCTGTGCTCACCGCATCAATTATCGATCCGTCGTCCCCGCCAGAATTCATCAAGCCAATAACGGTTCCTGGTCCGGCCCACATCACTGTCGAACCTGTTTCCGAGGCCACGCTTGTTTTGACCTACCAGAAAATTTTCGAGCCGACACCAACTCCTACTCCCAGTAGCGTTGCACCAACAGCCACTGCGACGCCCACACCAACACCGACAATTTAAACGCGAATGCGCCCAACCGTTTTCGCAGTCGCGTTTGTTGTCACAGCGATCTTTCGATCGACAGCGACGTCTGCCGCACCACAAAAAGTTGCTTCCGAAATCCAAAACGTGCTGAGCGCGCAACAGGACGCCTGGAATCGCGGTGACGTCGAACAATTCATGAGCGGTTACTGGCGATCCGATCAAACCGTCTTCATTTCCGACGACGAGGTCGCGCGCGGCTGGCAGAAAGTGCTCGATCGTTACAAAAGGAAATATTCGGATCGCGCGAAAATGGGAACGCTCATCTTTTCGGATCTGGAAATTACACCATTGAGCAACGACTCAGCCCTCGTGCTTGGTAGTTGGCACTTGAAACGCGCCAACGATCAACCGCACGGCCGCTTCACTCTAATCTTCCGCCGCTTTCCCGATGGCTGGAAAATCGTCCACGATCACACCAGCTCGGCTGAGAAGGCATAGCTCAGGAAGCAAGAACGCAGGAATGTGACTTAAATTACTTTCTGCTTCCCTGTGTTCCTTACCGATTTCTGAGTCTGCGCAGCAGCTTCTCGTGGATGTTGTCGAATCCGCCGTTGCTGAAAACAACGATGACATCTTTCTTTTTCACTAGCGGGACGATTCGATCGACAATCGCGTCCGCGTTTCTTTCATAAAACGCCGGACGGCCGTCTTTGGAAATTTCTTTCACGACTTGTTCTGGATGTAAACGCTCGTCCTCAGGGATCTGTTCCAATCGCGCAACCTCCGAAATGAAAACGCCGTCTGCCTGCTTGAGCGCTTCCGGCAACTCACGCTGAAAAACTGCTCGCCGCGTCGTGTTCGAGCGCGGCTCAAAGATCGCCCAGATGCGCTGCCCGTGAAAACGATGTCGCAGCCCATCCAGCGTTTGCGCGATTGCCGTCGGATGATGACCAAAATCGTCGATTACTTTTACGCCGCGCGCTTCGCCGCGAATTTCCTGACGCCGCGCGACGCCGGTGAAAGTTTTCAACGCATTGTCGATCTTCGCTTTCGGCACGTCGTAAAATCGTGCCGCGGTCGCCGCCATCGCCGCGTTGCGCACATTGAATTCGCCCACGAGCGGGATTTCGTAAACGTCCTCGCCCAGTTTGAACCGCGAACCATCGGGCGAATAGGCGGCATCGCGAATCCGTTGCGCGCAGTTTTTCGAGAAACCGACCTCAACCATTTGTGCGAAGCAATCTTTCGCGACTTCAACGCAATTGTGATCGTCACCGTTGAGCACCACCATACCATTTTGCGGAACGATTCTAAGCAGGCGCGAAAAGCTCAGCTTGACCTCATCGAGATTGTTGAAGATATCGGCGTGATCGAACTCGATGTTGTTCACGATCACAAGCTCCGGCAGGTAATGAACAAACTTCGAGCGCTTGTCGAAAAACGCGCTGTCGTATTCGTCGCCCTCGATCACGAAATATTTGGAATCGTTCAGTCGCGCGCCCTGAACGAGGTTTTTTGGAATGCCGCCGATTAAATAGCCGGGGTTGCGTCCGGCCTTTTCCATGATCCAGGTGAGCAGGGAAGTCGTCGTCGTCTTTCCATGCGTGCCGGTGACGACGAGGTTGTGTTTGCCGCGCAGGAAATAATTTCGCAGAACTTCGGGCAGCGAGAGATAGAAAAGCTTCCGATTGAGGACCGCCTCGATCTCCGGATTGCCGCGCTTCATCGCGTTACCGATCACGACGACGTCGGCATCGGAGGGAAGATTTTCTTTAGCGTAGCCTCGATGAAGCTTTATTCCGCGCTCTTCGAGAAAGATCGACATCGGCGGATAAACGTTTTCGTCCGAACCGCTGACCTTGAATCCGCGCTCGCGCAGAGCCGCCGCCACCGAACCCATGGCTGTGCCGCAAATCCCGATGAAATGAAACTTCTGCGGCGCGGTTCTGGTCACGCGCCTTCTTTACGCCGAGAGCTGGGACGGCGCTACAGATTTAAGCCTGCTAATCACGCGAATAACGCGAAAGCTTCAGGCGAAAATCCTCGCCGAACCAAAATCCATTCGCGTGTTTCGCGGATTATTTTTTCTTGAACACTTCGACCGCGTTCCAGGCTTCGTCCGGCGGCGATTGTTCGTATTCGAGCGCCGTCGCCAGATACATTTTGCCGAGCGCATCGTCCGGATAGAATTCGAGAAAGTGCGAAAACAAAATCTTTGCGTCTTTGAAATCGCGCTTCCGAAATTTAACGATCGCTTCTTCGTAGGTCTCCAGCCACTTCAAGAACTCTGGATCGACCGCGTCCGTGCGCGCACCGACCAGCGTGAAGACATCGACTGGCTGGCTTTTTCCTTTCACCTGCACGCGCGCGACCGAGCGCAAATGAAACTCGTCGCGCACCAGTTCAGCCGCGCTTTGGCCGATCAAAATATCGACGCGGTAAGTGCGAGTCAGCGCTTCCAATCTGGAAGCGAGATTTACCGCATCACCGATCACGGTTGGGTCGAGGCGCTCGTGCGGTTCGTAGGAGCCGATGTTGCCGACAACCGCCTCGCCGTGATTGATTCCGACGCCGAACGCGAGCGGATCGATTCCCTCCGCGCGCCACTCCTCATTCAATTTCGCCATAACCTGCCGCATTCCATGCGCCGCGCGCACGGCCGCCTTCGCATCTTCGGCCACGCCGTGACTACTCACGTTCCCCCAGACCGCCATGATCGCGTCGCCGATGAATTTATCGAGCGTGCCGCCGTTATCGAAAACCATCGGCACCATCGCGCTCAAGTAACGGTTTAATTGCGACACGAGCGCCGCCGGATCGGCCTTCTCCGACAAACTAGTGAACCCGACTAAATCGGAAAACAAAACCGTGACCGCTTTGCGCGAACCGAGCATCGAACTGTAAAAACCGCCCGGGTTGTCGAGAATTTCTTTGACGATATTTTTCGAGACGTAACGCTCGAGCGTTCGCCGCGTGCGAATTTTCTCAATTCGTTCGAGAGTGTACTCATACCCCAGTCCGGAAAGCCCGCTCACTAAAAAAACGCTAAGCGGCGGGATCACCAACACCAGATAGCCGAGCTGGTCGTAAATAATTCGAACCGCGCCAAGGTAGGCGCCGGTCAGCGCGAGCAATGTTACAAAGCAAAGAAGTGGACGACGAATGAATGCGACCACGACCCATGACAGAATACCTCCGCCAATAATCGTTGCGAACCCGACCGACAGTGGCGCGATATAAACAAACTCGTGCGCAAGAGCGGCCGCGAGCGCGTACAAATGGAGCACCGGTCCCGGCGTCTCCGGACTCATCGGTGTGTTGAAGACATCGTGCTGCACTTGAGCCGACGATCCAATGACAATGACCTTGTCTTTGAAAACTTGCCCGTCGTGGAAATTGAAATGCCAAATCTTGTCGTCAAGGATCTCCCATAATTTTTTCGGCTGATACGCTTCCGGGTCGCTGAATCGCAGCATGTGAGGGTTCAAATCGCGCGGCACATCGTTTGAGTGCCCGAGTTTTTCCGCCGCTCGTGCGCTCAGCGCTTCAAATGCAGGCTCGCCCGGAAAGGGCGGCTGAAGTGAAAGTTGGAGCTCGGTTATCGTATATCGCAATGACCGAATCTTCTCATCCAACGCGTCCGGGAAGAAAACAACGTAACCGACACGCCCGTCCAGCATCCGCGGCTCGTCAATCAGGGAAGCGCTCGGCGGCACAATCTTCGGGCCTTCGCCTTGTTCTCCCAGTTTTGAAAATTCGACGTTGGCCCCAAGCACAACTTTGTCGCGATAACGATCGAGCGCTGCTCGAAAGGCGGGGTCGCCCTCATTTTGCGAACTGAAAATGAGGTCGAACATCACCAGGCGCGCGCCGGCATTGAACAATCGATCGAGCACCAGTGCCCATACTTCACGCGACCAGGGGAATGGCTTCGCCGCCATCAATTGCAGCGCACGATTATTCGCGACCTGTTCGGCATTGAATGGCTGAAACTCCAACGATTCCTGATCGATTCCAATGAAAACAAAATCCGGACGAGTCACGGTCTTTCGACCCTCGCGCCGCAACAAGTCTTGGACACTTTGATCAGTGCGCCAGATATCCGACAAAAACGGCACGTCGGGCAAAAAATGCGCCATTACCACTACAAGAGTGACGAAAACGCAAATGCCAGCAAGGATCACTAACCGATGCCGATGGAGCCAATGCACGGCGAATTATATCAAAAGACTGACGAAATCCGAATAACGAATAGTTGCCGCCGTCACTTGCGGCAGAAGATGGTTGTGATTTTCACGAACTGCTCTACCTTTCGCGCTCCGAACAAATCGGTTCGTCTTTCCACCTGTCCTGCGCCGCAGGACTCATCAGCGAGCGAGGTCGGAAAGATCGACAATGAACCAACAGCCCGCTGAACGAGGAGCCTCGGAGTAATTCGGGGCATAACAAGAAATGCCAAGAGCCAGTAATGCGCCGGCCAGCCGTACCCGCCGCAAACGCGTCCTGAAAAAAGCCAAAGGTTATCGCGGGCGCCGATCCAAACTTTTCCGCTACGCTAAAGACGCGACCATGAAGGCCCAGTATTGGGCCTATCGCGACCGCAAAACTCGCAAGCGCACGTTCCGCTATCTTTGGATCCAACGACTCAACGCCGCCGCGCGCGCGAACGGATTAGCTTACAGCCGCTTCGCTGAAGGATTGAAAGCCGCCGGCATCGGCCTCGATCGGAAAGTTCTCGCTGACATCGCAGTCACCGACGAGAACGCATTCAAGTCGATTGTCGATCAGGCGAAGAGCGCGCTCGAAGACAAAGCGAAGAAAAAGAAAGCGACCTAATCTTTTCTACTGTAGCGGCGGTCTATGACCGTCGCACTTATTGATTGAGCGTTGCGCATAGTGCGTTCAACGTTCGTTCGTCATGCCTCATCCGCTGGAAAAACTCCGCGACGACGCGCTCCGCGAGATCGACTCCGCTGGCGACGAGCAGGCGCTCGAAGCAGTGCGGGTAAAGTATCTCGGGCGGAGCGGCAGCGTTTCAACGTGGGGCGAACGAATGAAAACGCTCGCCAAAAAGGAGAAACCGGTCGTCGGCAAATTGCTCAACGAAGTTCGCACCGCCGTCACCGCTGCGATCGAGACACGCGCACAACAATTTCGTTCCCGAAAAGAATCAGGCGCACTTGCGAAGATCGACATCTCCCTTCCGGGCACGCCGCGGGAGGTCGGCGCGCTTCATCCCCTTACTCAGATGTGGGAACGCTCGATCGAAATTCTCCGGCGAATGGGATTCGCGCTGGCGGACGGACCGGACATTGAAGACGAGTGGCATTGTTTCGACGCGCTCAACACGCCACCCGAACATCCGGCGCGGAACGAACAGGACACATTTTATCTGCCGAATGGTCGCTTGCTCCGCACGCACACGTCGACCGTGCAAATCCGCGCGATGCAAGCTGCGCCTCCGCCGATCCGGGTAATCGCGCCCGGTGCTGCCTATCGTCGCGACGAATTGGACGCGACACACAGTCCGCAGTTTCACCAAATCGAAGGGCTCTACGTCGACCAACACGTCAGCGTCGCGGATCTTAAGGGCGCACTCGAGTTTTTCATGCGCGAGCTTTTCGGTTTAGGAACTGAAGTGCAATTTCGTCCGCATTTCTTTCCGTTCACCGAGCCGAGTCTCGAGGTTTATGTGAAATCGAAAGCACTCAAAGGGGGCGAGAGCTGGATTGAAGTCGCTGGCTCAGGCGTGGTGCATCCCGCTGTTTTCGAGCAGGTTAACAAAGCACGCGGTGACAAGGCCTACGATCCTGACAAATGGACCGGCTACGCGTTCGGTCTCGGGATGGATCGCCTCGCCATGATTCTGTTCGATATCCCCGACATTCGTCTCTTCGCGCAAAACGATTTGAGGTTCTTAAGGCAATTCGCGTGAACACCCTTTTATGTCATTCCGACCGAAGTGGAGGAATCTCTTACTATTTCTGTGCTCGCGTTGCCCGGAAAAGTCTAGAGATGTCTCGACTTCGCTCGACATGACATCAAAAAGAACATGAAATTCTCTGTTAATTGGCTCCGCGAATTTGTCGATCTTCCAGAAGATCCCGAAGATATCGCGGATTTGCTCACGCGCGCTGGTGTCGAGACCAAAAACATCGAAACACGCGGCGCGAGGATTGACGATGTGATCGTTTCGCAAATCAGCGCGTCGTCGCGTCATCCAAACGCTGATCGACTCACTGTTTGCGAAGTTGAGGACGGAAGTGGAACCAAACGCCAGATCGTTTGCGGCGCGACCAACTACAAAGTCGGCGACAAAGTGCCGCTGGCGTTGCCGGGCGCGAAGCTGCCAAATGGGACCGAGATTCGGAAAAGCAAACTGCGCGGCGTCGACAGCGAAGGAATGCTTTGCAGCGCCATCGAGCTCGGCCTGGGCTCGGACGCCGCCGGTCTTTTGATTTTGTCGCCCCAGGCGAAAGTCGGCGCGCCAATCAGCAATCTTTTCCCAAGCGACGCAATTCTGGACGTCGAGATCACGCCCAACCGCGGCGATTTGCTCAGCCATTTCGGTCTCGCGCGGGAAATCGCCGCACTCACCGGCACGAAACTCAGATCGATGCCGCGCGAAGCGAAAATACCCGTTAGGAAGACCGGAGTGGAAATTACTTCAACCCGTGAATGCCCCTTCTTCAGCGCGCGCAGGATCGAGAACGTGAGGGTCGGCCCCAGTCCCGAATGGTTGCGGGCGAAAATCGAGAGCGTCGGAATCCGTTCCATCAACAATATCGTCGACATCTCGAATTTCGTGATGCTCGAGCTCGGCCAGCCGACGCACGCGTTCGATGCCGATGAGTTAAAAGATAACATTAATGTGCGACTCGCACGCGACGGCGAAAAATTTCTCGCGCTCGATGGGAAAACTTATTCGCTGAAGCCGGATAATTGCGTCGTCGCCGATCAAGAACGGGCGGTTGGAATCGGCGGCGTCATGGGTGGGGAAGAAACCGGCGTCACCGAGTCGACCAGGAATATTTTGCTCGAAGCCGCTTACTTTTTGCCAGCGAGCATTCGTCACACAGCGCGCGAATTAAATCTTCCGAGCGACGCGAGTTACCGGTTCGAGCGCGGCGCCGATCCGGAAATGATTCTGCGCGCGTCGCAACGCGCGACTGAGCTGATTCAGGAGATCGCGGGCGGCACTCCGGCAAAGGAAATCAACACCGCTGGTAAGGTTCCTGCGAATCCGGCCGACGTTTCGCTGAGTTACGAGAAATGCAATCAGGTTGTCGGCATCGCGATCAAACCGAGAACGGTCGACGAAATTCTGGAAGGATTCGGTCTGAAAAAAATCAGTGCCGCCAAAATCATGATGTGGAAGATCCCGAGTTACCGCCCCGATTTGCAGCGCGATGTCGATCTGATCGAGGAAGTCGTCCGTGTTTATGGCGCAGACCAAATTCCAGGCACGGATCGCAGTCGATTCACACCTTCGAGTGAGGCGGATCATGCGCACGATCTCGAGTCAGCGTTGCGCGAGAAGCTAGCAGCGAGCGGTCTTTATGAAGTGCGCACTTCAAAGTTGTTGGCACGGGAGCGATTCGCGTTCGGAGAAAGCGCGATTGAGCTACGGAACCCACTCAGCGAAGATCATGTCGCGCTTCGGGCAAGTTTGCTCACAGGATTGATAGGAGTACTCGATCGCAACATCCGGGCAGGAGCAGAACGTGTTTCAATCTTTGAGATAGGGCGCGTGTTTGAAGGTGCACAGGCGACAGAAAAGAAACGAGTTGCTGTTCTTCTTTGGGGTAACGCTAGCAGCCATGCCAACTGGAGGGGTGAAAAGCGGTCGCTGGACTTTTTCGACCTCAAAAGCGCGCTTCAATTAATAAGGAGCGATCTGACTTTTAGCCGTGGGCGACACAACAACTTTGCGCTCGCAGTGGAAATTTACGCGGCCAATCGATTGATTGGTCTTGCGGGTCAACTCTCGAATTCAGTACTCGCAAATATCGATGCTCCTGGTGCGGTTTTTGCAGGCGAAGTATCGGTAGATTTTCCGACGATCGGTTTGGACTCGCGCGCAACTTTCCGTGAACTAGGGAAATTTCCCGCTGTAGTTCGCGACATTGCAATGCTCGTACCAGACGATCTAACTCACGAAAAAGTTTTAGAAGCGATTTGGACCGAGCCGCCATCGTTTCTTGAACGGGTTGCGTTTTTTGATCGTGTCGTTGGAAAAGAAGCTGAAAAATTATTTGGAGCTGGAAAAAAGTCGCTCGCATATCGATTGACATATCGGGACCAAAGTCGCACACTGACAAGTGAGGAAGTGAGCGCGGCGCACGCGAAAATTCGCGAGCGATTGCGGCGCGACCTCGGCGCGGAATTGCGCGAATAGTTCTTTGACGCGAGAGCCGCTCGTTGAGGGTTGGGCAGGAAACCAGTGCTTTCCGCTCAACTCTCGGCCAGCGGCTTTCGAATTTGCCCTGCGATGTTCGCGATTAAGGTGACGTCCCCGAACCGATAGTTGATAAACAAAGGAGGCTTGGTTGGTGCGGAAAATGGCACGCCTTGATTGGAAGTCAGCTTCCGCAGCGACGGTCATCCACCCTTTACCAAAAGGGAACGGGAGAATCACCTAAACGGCACCAGCGGGGCAAAATTTTGGGGAATGCCCGGATCGAAGCTTCGGTTCGGGCATTTTTTGTACACGGTAATTGAAATTCGCGCGTTAAGATCGACAGTGCGCAGTGACATGCGCGCCATTTTAACTCTCGAAGACGGCAAATATTTCGAGGGCGAAGCATTTGGCGCAACCGGGACGCGGGTTGGCGAGATCTGTTTCAACACCGCGATGACCGGTTATCAGGAGGTGCTGACCGATCCGTCGTATCGCGGGCAGATTGTAGCCATGACGTATCCGCTGATCGGAAACTACGGGATCAACTCGCTCGATGGGGAGAGCCGGGAGCCGCACGTGCGCGGCTTTGTTATCGAGGAATTGAGCGAAGCGCCGAGCAACTGGCGCTCGGAAATGTCGCTCGAGGAATATCTAAAAAAATATGACATCCCCGGCGTCCAGGGGATCGATACACGCGCACTGACGCGACATCTGCGAACCCGCGGCGCGATGAAGGCGTGCCTGACGACAGAGAAGATGTCGATCAAACAAGCGGTCCAACGCGCGGTCGACGGAGAAGGCGTCATCGGAATGGATTATGTGAAGGAAGTTTCGACGCCGGAGATTTATCAATGGGACCCGGACGACAAATTGAGTCAACCGTGGTCGATCGTGAACGGCAACAGCGACAGCAAACCGAAGTTGCCGCCGATCCGGAACCGGATCGTGGCTTACGATTACGGGATCAAACAAAACATTTTGCGCCTGCTGCGCCAGAAGGGTTTCAGCGTCACGGTTCTGCCCGCAACAACATCTGCTGAAGAAGCACTGAAACTCAATCCTGACGGAATTTTTCTGTCCAACGGCCCGGGTGACCCGGCAGCGTTGCCGTACGCGCACAAAACCGTCGCCGACTTGATGGGAAAAAAACCGATCTTTGGAATTTGTCTCGGCCATCAAATCCTCGGCTTCGCCTTCGGGGGATCTACATTCAAACTGAAGTTCGGTCATCGCGGTGCGAACCAGCCGGTAAAAGATTTGAAGAGCGGCAAGGTTGCGATCACTGCGCAAAACCACGGGTTTGCTGTCGATCCTGAATCACTCCCGAAAAATGTCGAGATCAGCCACATCAACTTAAATGACAACACTGTCGAAGGAATGCGGCACAACGAATTGCCCATTTTCAGCGTGCAATATCATCCCGAAGCCGCGCCTGGCCCGCACGACGCATCTTATTTCTTTTCGCAATTTGCGGATTTGATTGAAGGAAAGAAGAGCCGAAAATAAGCCATGTTTGATTCAAAACGTTTCAAAACTTTCAGAACTGTTTTCTCTGTAGTTGTCATCGCTTCTTTTGCCACCGCGCCACTCGCGCTCGCGGCCGAACACGAGCACGGTAAGGCCGACGCCGCTTCGGAAAAAACGGTCACCGGCGAGATCGTCGACATGATGTGCTATCTCGATCACAACGCCGTCGGTGGAGAGCACGGAAAAGGTTGTGGCGCGAAGTGCATCAAGAACGGTGGCCCGGTTGGAATCGTCGAAAACGGCAAAGCCTATCTGGTAGTCGGCGAACACAAACCGATGAACGATCAGCTGGCGGACTCGTGCGGCAAAACAATCACGCTCAAAGGCAAACTTGCCGAGCGCGGCGGGATTGCGATGCTCGAGAACGCCGAGATTGTTAAGAAGTGACGAGTGCCTCGCGCGTGTCACCTATAGTACGGCCGGAGCGATGGTCGTAGCTTGCCGACTTTAAGCGCGGTTTCGATTTCAGAATCGGGACCTGCATCGTCCGAAAGTCTGCGGACTTCGCCGCCCTCCAAGGCTGCCAGCGGCAGTCCATTGCGAAACGAAACGCGATTTGCGGTGAACGCCGCGATTCTCGATCCGGGCGTCAGAATTCCCTCCAAGTTCAACGGGTCAGCGGCGCTCAGCGTAATCAGTTCGTAACTCGGCGCAGCTTTGCGAATCGATCGCAACAAGCCGATCGCTTCGGGCAAGGCGAATTGTTCGCCGCTGACGCCGGCGATGAAATAACCGCCGCGAATTTCGCCGCGCGCTTCCAAGCGCCGATACGCGCGCCCGAGCTCGTACCAGGTGACATTTAAACTCTCACGCTCCAGCAATCGGCGAAAGACCACTCCGTAACGTCGCAGTAGAACGCGCGCGAATTTCTCGATGGCAGCGTCGCGTCGAGTGGAATCCGCGCCGTTCGATCGCGCGACCGATTCTTTTCTCATAAGCGACCAACGCCCGGCGAATTCGATGCTCGCCAAAGGTGTTCTGCGGCGACGTTTTCCTTCGTTGCGACCAAAGGTCGGCCGTTTGTTTGAGGGAACGAGCAACGCGCGCAAACCGTCGAAGCTGTCAGACGTAACAAAGCCGAGTGCGGCGAGTTCAGACAGCGCTTCTTCGACTTGTGATGGAAGCAATCCGGTTCCGCGCACGATTTCAGCGAAGAAGAGCGCGCCGCCGGTCGCAAGCGTATCGCGAACCGTTTGTGCCGGAGTTGAAAGTTCGATTGCCTGTCCGCCGTAGCCTTGGGGAAGGTGGATCGATCTTGTCGTCGTGAGGCAAAGCCAGTCTTCCAAATTCTCGCGCTGATAAAGCGAAAGAGGACTCGTGCGCAACG
>DATFXN010000063.1:0-3747 GCA_035315805.1 Chthoniobacterales bacterium | reverse complement strand
GGCGCGGCTTTTCCGAAAAGCGCAGAGCAGGCGAGCCTTGTCATTCATGCAACAGCGGATGCAGGTCTTTCCATCACGCCTCGCGGCGCCGGCACCAGTCTGGTGGGCAATGCGATTGGCGATGGATTAATCGTCGATTTTTCGCGGCATAACCGACAGATCACTGATTTGGATCTTGAGAAACGCAGCGTCCGCGTCGGGGCGGGCGTTGTGTTGGACCAAGTCAACGACTTTCTAAAGCCGCACGGTTTTTGTTTCGGCCCAGACGTCGCAACCAGTTCGCGAGCCACGCTCGGCGGCATGATCGCGAACAATTCGTCCGGCGCGCGTTGCCCAATTTACGGCACAACAGCCGATCACGTGATTTCACTGGAAATCGTGCTGGCGGATGGTCGCGTTGAAAAAATCGGAGTCAGCCATGACTCGTTAGGCCGCGAGCGGGCAGAGATTGAGAAGCTCGTTGGCGCGGCGCGCACCGAAATGGCCGAGCGCTGGCCGCCAGGCTTGATCAAACGGTGGCCCGGCTACGGCATCGAACGATTCCTGCGCCTGCCAAATGATCTGACCAATATTCTCGCCGGCAGCGAAGGAACGCTCGCGGCCATTTTCTCCGCTGAGCTCAAGATTTCTCCCCTGCCTCGCGAGAAAGGTTTGGGTCTGATCTTTTTCGCATCGGTAGCGGAAGCAATGCAGGCGACGGTTGAGCTTCTCGATCTTAAGCCCGCTGCGATCGAACACATCGATCGGCCGTTATTCGATGGAACCAAAGGTCAACTTCAGTTTCAGGCGGCGCGCGATCTGCTCGAATTGGAATCGAAACCGTGTGAATCGATCTTGATCGTCGAGTTCTACGAAGATGTCGCGGAACGGCTATCGATTCTACAATCCAGAAGAATCGGGCTGCGCACAAAGATCGTCACCGAGCCGGCGCAAATGAACATGGTCTGGTCGGTGCGCAAATCTGGTCTGTCGCTTTTGACAGGATGCATCGGACCGGCGAAGCCGGTCGCGTTCATTGAAGACGCCGCTGTTCGTCCCGCGCAATTGCCCGATTACGTTGGCGGTCTGCGATCGATCATGAAACCGCTGGGATTGACGGCGAGCTATTACGGCCACGCGGCCAGTGGACTTTTGCATGTGCGACCGGTGCTCGATATGCACAGCGCCGCCGATCTGAAAAAATTCCGGCAAGTAGCAGATGAAACATCCGCGCTGGTGCGTCAGTTCAAAGGTTCGCTCTCCGCCGAGCACGGCGTAGGCATCGCGCGCACCGAATATATGCGCGACCAACTTGGCACCCAGTTACTGGAAGTGATGCGCGAAATCAAACGAGCGTTCGATCCCAAGAATGTTTTCAATCCTGGCAAAATTTTTGAGGTAGGGCCGGACAGGCGAACCGTCCGCCATCTTATCGACAGTCATTTGCGCGAGAATTTCACTCGTCCGCTCGAGCTTCCATTTCAGCCAGTGCTCGTGTTTGCATTCAAAGACCGTTCGTTCACGGGCAACCTCGAACAATGCAACGGCTGCGGGGGCTGCCTTAAACAGAGCGGCATCATGTGCCCGACGTTCATCGCGACACACGATGAAGTGATGTCCACACGCGGTCGCGCCAACATTATTCGGGCCGCGCTCGAACTGCGAACAAATGGACACGACCCATTGAAATCCGCTGAGCTCGACGCCGCGCTGAGCAACTGTCTCTCCTGCAAGGGTTGCACGCCGGAATGTCCGTCGAACGTGAACCTGGCGCTGCTTAAGGCAGAACTGCTTCACGCGCGATGGCGCCGGGACGGCCTCCCGCTGCGCGAGCGTATTTTGAGCAATGTCGATTTGTTAGGCAAACTCGGCTGCCTCATGCCGAAGCTGACGAATCGGCTTCTCGGTTTCAATGCAGCACGCGTCGCAATGGAGGAATCAATCGGGATCTCGAGACGACGCTCACTGCCGCATTACGCCAATGAACGGTTCGACAAGTGGTTCGCGCGAAGGGTGGACGCGACGCCTCGTCGCGTTTTTGAAAAGCAAAGCGGCGAGGCGCCGCTTCTACGAAAAAACCGCGGCAAGGTCATTCTTTGGGACGACACCTTTGTGCGCTATCACGAGCCGCATATCGGCGTCGCCGCTGTGAAAGTGCTCGAAGCGCTCGGATTCGAAGTTTCGCTAGTAAAAAACCGGCGCTGTTGCGGACGTCCAGCGTTCAGCCAGGGAAATCTCGATGCCGCAGCACAACTTGCGAAACACAACATCTCTCATCTCTCAGCTCTCAACTCTCGACTTTCAACAGCTCCAATCCTGTTTCTCGAGCCCTCCTGCTGGTCGATGTTTGTAGAAGATTATCGCGAGCTAAAACTCGAGAACGCCGAAAACATCGCGGAACGCTGTTTCCTGTTCGAGAAATTCGTCGACGATTTGCTCGCGCGAGAACCGGAGGCACTTCGGTTTAAGGAGCGGACGGCAAACGTTCTTATCCACCCGCATTGCCACGCGAAATCGATCATCAATCCGGCGTTCATGGGAAAACTGGCCGAACGTTTGCCTGGAAGAAAAGCAACGATACTGGACACAGCATGCTGCGGAATGGCCGGCGCATTCGGCGCGCTCGCAGAAAAATACGATCTATCGCTCCAAGTCGCGCAACGCTTGCTCGATCAAATCGACAATCAGCCCGCCGGGACAGAAGTAATCGCTTCAGGCACAAGTTGCCGCCATCAAATTACTGACCTAACCAGTCTTCGACCAAAACACATGGCCGAGCTTCTCGCAGAAGCGTTGTAACGGAAAGCTGGCTAGGGTTTTGGTGGCGGCGCGGGTTTTGCGGCTTCGCCGGGTTTCGGCGGTGCGCCGCCAGCAGGAGCCGCGGCGCCGGGAATATCTTCATCAGGCGCTGCGAGAATATCGTGCTCAGTGAATGATTCGGGATGATTAGACAGTTCTTTCCGTAATGCCGCGATTTGCTCGGCAGTCACCGGACTGGCGTTGTTGCCCCAATCGCTTCTCTCGTAGGTCATCACGTCTGCAATCTTTTGGTCAGTCAGTGTTTTGTCCCACGGTTGCATCACGGCCGAGCCATATTCCTGGCCCTTGACCTTGACCGGGCCTTGCAAGCCCTTGAGCACGATCATTCCCATTCGACGCGAGCCACCGTTCGTAAATTCTGAACCAGCCAGCGGCGGATATTGGCCGGCCACGCCAAGACCGGTGGCCTGATGACAGGTCTGACAATTGGCCGCAAAAATCTTTTTCCCGCGATCACGCGGCGAAAGTTCAGCTTGCTCGCCGCCGGCGGGTCCGCCTGCCACTGCTTTCTTCGGCGCGGGCGGCAAACCCATCGGATCGAGTCCGCCGCTGGTGAAATTTCCAGAGAAACGGCCGAGGTACGCGCCGCCGAAGAAAATCGCCAGTCCGTAGACGGCAATCAGCCATATTGAAAGCGGCTCAGCCCCGACACGCGGTTCGCGTTTCTCGCGCTGCACAGCCGCGTGCACCTGTTGCACGTCAGCCTGTTCGCCGTAATCCATTCCCTGCCCTGTCCGCAGCGGCGTTTTCGGTTCGTCGTTCATTGCTTTGTCATTTAGGAGCAGCAGGCGATGCTCCGGCTGCAGGAGCGGGGGAAGCACCCGGGGCTGCTGGTGGGGGAGCTCCTCCAGTTGCAGGTGCGCCTCCCACTAATCTGACTTCTTTCAACGGATGAGATTGATTAAGCCCCATCAAGTAGGCCACAACACATTTTGCATCGAAGGTGGG
>DATFXN010000062.1:0-21509 GCA_035315805.1 Chthoniobacterales bacterium | reverse complement strand
GGACTGGGGCTTAGCTTTGCGAAAAATCGACTGGCGCAGTTTCTAATCGCGGTTGCGCCGGGATTACTCGTTATTTTTGGCTGGCGACTTTATCTCAAGCTGGTTCATATCTCGTTGCCGTCGGATTTCGCCCGGCCGAGTTTAAGCTTGCTCCGCGAAAACGCCGGCAGAATGGGCGAGATCTTGGCCATTCTGTTAGCGGAAATGTCTGAAACTGAGCACTGGAGCATCTTTTGGTTATTGACAGCCGTCGCTCTCGTTTATTTGTCTGCATCTCGTAAACTGGAGAAGCTCGCTTTGGCCAGCGCGGTCATTGTTCCGGCCCTTCTTTACGCGCTAATTTATCTTTTCAGCACCTGGCCAAGTTATTCCGCGCACATGACTTCGTCGTTCCCACGTCTCGTCTTGCAAGTCATGCCGACCGGCTGGCTGGCAATTGGATTGGCTTTAAGTCAGCTAAAAGGCGAAACTGGAACGCTCTGAATTTCTTTGAAATCAGTCCTGACGCGCGTGACCCCGAAGCCGTGCGCGAGATGTTTGGCGCTATTGCCCGACGTTACGATCTGGCAAATCATCTTCTGAGTTGCGGCTGCGATTTTCTCTGGCGCAAACGCGCCGCGCAAATCGTCGCGGGCTGGGGTCCAAACGCGATTGTCGATCTTGCCGCTGGAACAGGTGACCTGACGCTCGCGTTAGAGAAGGTGTTGCCGAACTCGGAAATTATCGGTGCTGATTTCTCCGAGGAAATGCTCGCAGTCGCGAAAAGAAAAGGAGTTCGCCGGGCTATCGCGGCGGACGCGCTCGCACTTCCGTTCGCTGATCGCTCGTTCGATTGCCTGACGATCGCGTTTGGTTTGAGGAACATCAAAGATTGGAGCGCGGCGCTGCGCGAGATGGCGCGCGTTCTTACCGCGAACGGCCATTTGTTGATCATGGAATTTTCGCTCCCGTCGAAGTCGATCTTGCGCTTGGTTTACCGTTTTTACCTTCACCGCATCCTTCCAACTTTCGGTGCTTTTCTAACTCGAAAGAAGAACGCCTACGATTATTTGGGCGATTCAATAGAGAAGTTTCCTGGCGGTGCGGAATTGCTGCGCTTGATCGAGGTGAACGGATTTCGGGAGGCGAATGCCGAGCCGCTCACCGCCGGAATCGTCACGATCTACACCGCGACAAAATTGTAGCGGCGGTCTATGACCGCCGAACTCGCTTGGCCTACGGCGTCGCGGTTGGCGTTGCGGGAGGAATTGGTGTGGGCGATTCGGAAGCAACCAGCGGCAGTTTGAGCGCGTTCAGATCCGGATTGCTGATTACAAAACTTCCTTCGCGCTCGTCCACTTTCGCAGGCACAGCTCCGTCGGGCGCCGGCGAAGCGATCGTAAGCTTGTGCGTCGCCTTATCATCAGGCGAGGTGGTGAATGTTAACACGAGCTGCGGTTTGTCGAACAGGTGCGGCCGAGTTGTCGATCCAAGCCAGCGCACGGCGCGCAGAGTCGAGAGCGTATTCAAAAGCGATTGGACGTTCGCCTGATCCATTCGGCCAGCTCCTTTGGCCCAGTTCCATTGATTCTTCGCGTCGCGAACCAATGCGCTTTCCTTTTCCGTTGTGACGCTGAAGCGGTGAATTTGTTCCGGTTTGAAGTTGAAGATCGCCAACTCCTGCCATTGCACCGGGTCGCTGGAGATTTGGTTGAGCAAACCGCTGCGCACAGCAACCACGAAAGGCTCGTCCCCAACTCTCGCGTAAACGTTGTCACCGTCTACTTTTCCGAACGCGACTGAGCTAAACGGTTGTTCGCCGGCTTTAGTTTCGGCCGTGTTTTCTGAAGCGAAGGAACTGAATGTGACCGTCAATTGCGGCTTGTCGAGGCCGTACTTTGGGAGATTCGACGCCACGTCTTCGACAAATTTCGTGACTTGCTCGTTTTGCAATGTCTCGACGAGCCGGCGGACTTCGCTTGAATTTGCCGGTGCGTTGTTGCGGCTGGCAATCGTCCAGTTTTCCCCCTTGCGCGCGAGAACTGTCTTGCCTTTGCCTGATGCGTCGATGGTCAAGCGGTCGAGGATTTCGGTGTCGATGCGGGCGAGGTGGCGGTCGCGCAAATCGTCCGGCTTGCTGTTCAGGATTTCCTCAATTTTTTTCGGCAGCGTGTAAACGAACCCGCGCGGTGAAAAGCGGACATAGATCTGTCCTTTTTCCTTCTCGGGGATGCCTCCGATTTGCAGCGTTTGTCCTTGCTTATCGTCCTGTGCAAAAAGCGTCAGCGACCCACGCGGGTCCGCCAGCCCAAAGGGACGAAGATCGCCACGATCGTCCGTCACAAATTGCTGAATGCGCGCCGTCGTCACCTGTGCGATCAAATCGTTGACCTTCGGGTCGTCCCCGCGCGCGTGCAGCGGTTTCGTAATTTCCCAATGGTCGCCTTTTTTCTGCAGCTCCATTTCGCCGGCGGGAGTCTTGAGGACAGCGCGAACTACCTGCGCCAAGATCAAGTCGGTCAGTTTGCGGTCTCGGAAGTCTTCCGGCTTCTTATCGATCGCCTTTTTTACCGACTGGTTGGCGAGGAAGGTCTCTTTCGAATTTTCGAACCGGACATAGATCTTGCCTTCGAGCGCCGCGTCCTTGCCAAAGAAGATTTCCGGAGGCGCGCCGGGCCCGAGCAGCTTCAGACGCAGCTTCGGGTTGGCGAGCCCGTAATCGGCCAGTTTGGTCTTGTCCGCCTCCATTTCCTTGGCCGAAATGGCGGCGTCCTTCTGCCAGTTCTCAAGGTCGAAGAGCAAGTTGGTAACTAACGAAGCGTCAGCCTGATCTTTGATCGGAGTTTCCAGACGCCATTTGTTGTCGTGACGCCGGATGTCGATCTTGTCGTCGCCGTTTTGGATCACGACACCGTCGATTTTATCGCGGCTAAAATTGACGACGTTCTGCGATTGGCGCGCAGCTTCTTCGGTGTCAGGCCGATGCCGCTCGATGAAATAAAGATAAGCGTAGACGCCCGCCGCGATGACGAATAGAACCAGCGTCGTTTTCCACTTCATGGCGCTTTCGGCGAATTTGTCAGGCGCGCCGTTTCCACCAAACAGCGCCACCTAGAACGACAAAAATGAGCGGTATCAAGACCAAAACCATCCAGCGCAAAGTTCGCAGTGCATCTTCATTCAAACTAAACGTGAGCGTTTTCGAAATTTTCGGCGCGATGCCGATCAGCTGTTCGCGGCTCAGCAGCCAGTTCGCGCAACCTGAAATGAAATCGAGCGCCTGCTGGTCCTGGGTCAGCGCGTTGTTCTGAATGAAGGTGGCGTTGGTCACGACGACCATGCGCGACGAGTTCATCTGTACGCGCTCGTCCGCGCTTCCGCCTTTTTCGGCCGAAGCTCCAATCGTCAGCGGCCCGTTGCTAGCTTTCTTGGCGTCGGCCTGAAGTTTGTTTTGATCGGTCGTGTTGTAATCGGTCTCCGCGAAATAACCTTTCTCGGCTTCAATCAACGGTTGGAGCCGAATGTTCGCCGTCCGAACTCGCTCCAGTTCGAGTCTGATCGACGAGGTTCCGCCAAAAAACAGCGCACGGACGTCGGCCAGCCGCGTCGTCACTGGACTGTTGCCCAGAAAACGCGCCTGTACATCGCGGATCAAGGCCAGCTCTTCAATTCCGGTGCGAACAAACGCCATCAACCGGTCGTCGTTCACTTTTAAGCCGAGGTCGTTGAGAAACGCGTTCAGCTTTGGTGTTTTCGCTGATGGATCAAGCAGAACCAAAATTCGCCCCTGTTTCTCCCAGAAATCGCGCAGCAATTTTATTTCGCGGTCGGACAGGTCGTACTGCGGGCCGGCGATCATCACCATTTTGATCTCGGCCGGAATTTGTGGCTCGTTGAACAAATTGAGCTCCTGAAACTTGATGTTTTCGTTCTCGATAAACGTTTTCATAATCGAAATTGGACTGCCGCTTTGTTCTTGCTGCTGCTGAAGCATTCCCAGCGACGACGGCTCGGTGATTGAAGGCTCTTTGTGTCCTGTAACGTAACCGATTGTATTCTTTTTGCCTTCGACCAGATCGATCATCGCGCTCGTGATCGCTTGTTCGCCCTTGAACGCCGTCACGCGCGGACCTTCGCCGAACGACATTCCGCTTTGATCGATTTCCGCCATCTCCGACGCTTTGACGGTTTTGTTCCGGCCCTCGTAATCGAGCACAAGAAGGCTTTCGTCGCTGACTACTTTGTACTTGTCGAACAATTCCTTCGCCCGGGAGAGATTTCGCTGCGGGTCTATGTTCTCGATGTCGATCTTACCCTTGGCCGCGTATTGATATTCAGTGAGCAGACTTGCGACGTCGCCGCTGATAGAGGTGTTCGGAGAAAAGAAAATCGTGATCCGCATTTTGCCCTTAATCGTGTTCAAGAAGCGCTTCGTTTTGTCCGAGAGCGCATATTTCTGGTCACGCGAAACGTCCCAACGTTTGTAACGCCGGAAGCCGATCCAGTTGACCGCACTGATTAAGAAGAAAATCAGCATGAGCTGAACCAAGACGTTCAGTCCGATTTGGAGGCGCCGGATTCCTTTTGTTTTCCTTGTCGTCGCAGCTTCAGCCATTTGTCACAACCTCCATTTACGCGATTGAAACGCTTGATAAGTGAGCGTCAGGATTAGCGCGGTCATGCTGAGATAAAGAACGATCGGCCGCGTATCGATAATGCCGCGCGAGTAGGTGCCCATGTGCTCGATCGCGGAAAAATATCCGAGCGCGTCGCGCGTTCCCGAGCTGACATCGAGCAGAATGAATTGAATCAGTCCGAGAAAGAAAAGAAGTGTGATCGCGCAGAAAGAAATGATGGCGGCGACGATTTGATTCCTGGTTACGACCGAAGCGAAGCAACCGACGGAAAGATAAAACATTCCGAGCAGCAAAAGCATCAGGTATGAGCCCAAGTAGGCACCGGTTGAATTCGCTGCGAGTTGACCAGTAATTTCTTGAAAAATCGCGAAGTAGAGCAGCGTTGGAAGCCAAAGCACAATGTAGAAAACGAGCGCGCCGAAAAATTTGGCGAGCACGACCTGTAAGTCGCGCACTGGCGCCGTCATCAGCGGTTCGATTGTCCCGAGTTTAAATTCCTCGGCGAAAAGGCGCATCGTAATCAGCGGAAAAATCAAAACGAACGCGAACCAGAAGAAGACGGAATTGAAAAACGCTTCTTGCACCGAGTACGACGCCGGTCGCTGGTTCATGAATGAAACCTGGAAATAGAAATCGACGCCGCTGACCAGCAAGAAGAACACCAAAACGATGTAAGCGATCGGGGAATGAAAATAACTGCGGACTTCGCGGACCAGGAGTGTGTAGAACTTACGCATGAGCTATCAGTCTAGGCCTATCTGATCCGAGTGCG
This sequence comes from Chthoniobacterales bacterium, assembly GCA_035315805.1. Taxonomy (GTDB): domain Bacteria; phylum Verrucomicrobiota; class Verrucomicrobiia; order Chthoniobacterales; family UBA10450; genus AV40. Next base: position 16,121 of record DATFXN010000062.1, on the reverse strand, counting down.
TGATCTCGACGAACACGTCTTCGAGGGTAGCGCGACGCTGAGACAGTTCGCGCAACGTCCATTTGCGCGCGGTTGCGAGCTTGAAAATCTCCTCGCGGACGTCGAGACCGGATTCGACCCGCAACGAAAAAATCTGCCAGCCGTCGTCCTGATCGGTTGTGACTTCGCGGACGCCGGAGATTTTTTTTAACTCCGTTGCGCCATCATCGCTACCAGTCTTCGCTTCGACCACAACTCCGCCAGCCTGACGAATTTGGCCAAGAAGATTTTCCGGCGTGTCGCACGCTTCGATGCGTCCTTTGTGAATGATGATGACGCGGCTGCAGGTCATCTCCACTTCGGGCAAAATGTGAGTCGAAAGCAAGATCGTGTGTTGTTTGCCGAGATTTTTGATTAGCTCGCGCACTTGCCGGATTTGGTTCGGATCGAGTCCGATTGTTGGCTCGTCGAGAATGAGGAGATCGGGCTCGCTGATGAGCGCATCGGCCAGACCGACGCGCTGCCGATAACCTTTAGACAGGGTAGCGATTATCTTTCGTTCTACCTCGCGCAAACCGCACAGCTCCTTCACATCGCCCATGCGCTCCGCGATGCGGCGATGCGGCACGCCTTTGAGCGCCGCGCGGTAATCAAGATACTCGGTGACGCGCATATCATTGTAGAGGGGAACATTTTCCGGCATGTAGCCGAGACGCGAGCGTGCCTGGAGTGATTGCTCGAAAACGTCGAAGCCCGCAATCAACGCCCTGCCCGAGGTCGCCGGCATAAAACCGGCCAGAATCCGCATTGTCGTGGTCTTACCAGCGCCGTTCGGCCCGAGAAAACCCATGATCTCGCCCTGGCCGACCTCGAAGTTCAAATCGCGGATCGCGGTCTGACCGGCGTAACGTTTCGTCAAATTTTCGACCTTAATCATTCCCAAGTTATTTGATGAGACAACCGAAGGGCTATTGCGTTGCCGAAAATTTTTCGGTTGTCAACGGGCAGCCAGGCTGATCGTTTCGACCCGTTCTCCGCCGCTGGCGCGCACGACGCCGACTGTAAAATCGACGTTGGTCCCGCTTTTGGCACGTCCCAAGAGGTTCTCGATATCTTTCACGGAATTAACGTCATGTCTCCCGACGCGATAGACTACGAGACCGCGCTCGATTCCCGCTTCATCGGCGGGACTATTCGGTTCGACCGCGCTGATCAATACGCCGCGCCCAGCTTTATAGCCGAGCGCGCCGGTCAGCTCCTCAGTCAGGTCCTGCAACTGCATTCCAAACAATCGCTCGGCGTTATTGGTTTCCTCTGCCGCTGCCGAAGTTTTTCCGCCGGGATGTTTTTCGGCAAACGCTTTGAACTGCTTCACGCTGTCGCGCACAACGTCAGCCGGTATGGCAAATCCGAGTCCTTGGGTCGGAATGCCCTGCGGCGTGAACGCCATTTTTGCGGAGCTGATTCCGACCAATCGCCCGGAAATGTCGATCACCGGGCCGCCGCTGTTGCCGGGATTAATCGCGGCGTCGGTCTGCACGAGATTTTTGTAATCGATGTTGTCGACGCTGATGTCGCGCTTCGTCGCGCTCAGCACGCCGCGGCTGATCGAGCTCCCGTAACCAACGGCGTTGCCGACCACGAGGACGGTTTCTCCTAAGAGGTTCGGCGAAATGTTATCGAGATTGATGAACGGAAATGACTCCTTCGAATCGATCTTGATGAACGCGAGATCGTTCTTGTCGTCGCCGGTGATGTAATGCGCACTGTAAGTTTTGCCGTCGTTTGCGGTGACTTTGATTTTGAGATCCGCGGCGCGCTGGACCACGTGCTGATTGGTCACAATGTAGCCCGCCGGATCGACTATGAATCCAGAGCCGAGGCTTTGCAGCGTTTGGCGCACCTCGCGCGGCCGGCCTCGGTAGTAGCCAAAAAATTGCGAGTAAAAATCTTCAACCGGATCGCGCACCGTGCGACGAACTACTCGCTCGCTATTGATGTTGACCACCGCCGGCAAAACCTTCGCCACAGCCAAAACAGCGGGCTCCGCCGCGGGATCCGCCTGCGCAAAGCACGATGTCGATCTTACCTGGGCAAACGCGCCCAGTGCGATCATTGCCGCCCCAATTTTTCCACGAATTCCCATTTGTGCCGTGCAAATAACGAGGCTGCTTCGGCACTGTCAACTTAGTGAAGCCACGTCGCCATGCGGCGTGTCAAAGACGAGGCCACAGGCGCGTGGCTGTAGTACTTGCCGGTCGATCTAATCGTCCGAAATTGATGTGCAATGCGTACGACAATCGCGACTCGAGCAAATCTGGGACTGATCGACCGAAACTACCAGCGCTGGCAGGAAGATCCAGCGTCCGTCGATCCGAGTTGGGCGGCGTTTTTCGAGGGATTTGAGCTGGGCAATTTGCCGCAGAGAAACGGCGCCGCGGTGGCGGCAGCTCGGCCTGTTACAGGCGAAAGTCCGCTCCAAACGCGGATCGACGGGCTCGTTTACGCGTATCGCACGCTCGGCCACACCATCGCGCGCGTAAATCCGCTGGCAGAAAAACGAGCGGAGAATTCGATGCTATCGCTTCGCGAACTTGGATTTAGTGAGAAAGATCTCGATCTTCGTGTTTCCTCAAAATTCTTCGCTAACAACGAAGAAATGACTTTGCGCGAAATGTTCGCGCGCCTGACGAAAATTTATGCGGACTCGATCGGTGCCGAGTTCATGCACATCCAAAACACGCGGATCCGTAACTGGGTGCTCCATCGGCTCGAATCGCGTCCGGACAAACATTCGACCCCACGCCAGGTAAAGATCGGGATTCTGCGCGCGTTGATGGAGGCCGAATCGTTCGAAGGTTTTCTCCACTCGCGCTACGTCGGGCAGAAACGCTTTTCGCTCCAGGGCGCGGAATCGTTAATGGTTATTCTCGACAGCATTCTTCACAAATGTGCGTCTGACGGTGTCGAGGAAATTTGCATGGGCATGGCGCACCGAGGCCGGCTCAATGTACTCGCGAACTTTCTGAAGAAATCGCTCCGCGTTGTTTTCACTGAGTTCAACGAAAATTATGTTCCTGAATCAGTCGCCGGCGATGGCGATGTGAAATATCACCTCGGTTATCGCACGGTCCGAAAACTTGGATCCGGCGCGCAGATTGAGATCCGTCTGGCGGCAAATCCGAGCCACCTCGAAGCAGTCGATCCAATTGTTGAAGGAACAGCGCGTGCGCGACAGCGCATTCGCGGCGACACCGAGCACCGCAAAAAAGTCTTGCCGCTGCTTATTCACGGCGACGCGGCGTTCGCTGGGCAGGGGATCGTTGCTGAAACGCTAAACATGTCGCAGCTGCACGGCTACGGCACCGGCGGTACGGTTCACGTAGTCGTGAACAACCAAATCGGTTTCACTACGCTGCCAGAAGACGCGCGGTCGTCGATGTATGCCACCGATGTCGCGAAAATGATCGAGGCCCCGATTTTTCACGTGAACGGTGACGATCCGCTGGCGTGCCTACAGGTGAGTCAGCTTGCCCTCGATTTTCGCCAGGAATTCGGGCGCGACGTCGTGATCGACATGTATTGTTACCGGCGCTACGGCCATAACGAAGGCGACGAGCCCGCGTTCACCCAGCCGGATCTCTATGCGAAGATCGACAAACACCTCTCGGCCGCGCGATCCTACAAACAAGAACTTCTCGAAACCCGAACGTTAAGCGATGACGATGCCGCTTCGCTCGAAACGGAGATGGACCTTCGCCTCGAAATTGCGCTCGACACGGTCAAGTCGATCGAGAAAGAGAAAGCGGGCAAGCAAGCGCAATTCAAAGAAGCGGCCGCGGTTTTTCAACCGGAATACAGCAGTTCTCCAGTTAAAACGGCGATCGATGAGGAAACGCTGAAGATAATCGTCGATGCGCTCACTCGCGTGCCGGATGATTTCAATGTGCAGCCGAAAATCAAACGCATCGTGCTCGAGCATCGCCGGAAAGTTTTTGAAAACGGCGGCCCGTACGAATGGCATTACGCCGAGCTGCTCGCGTTCGGCTCGCTGCTGCTCGAAGGAACACCGGTGCGGTTGTCTGGCCAGGACAGCGCGCGCGGAACTTTCAGCACACGGCACGCGATTCTTTACGATGCGAAAACCGGCGCGCCCTATGTGCAGTTGATGCATCTCGGCGAAAAGCAGGCACGCATTTGTATTTACAACAGTCTGCTCTCCGAAGTAGCTGTGCTCGGATTCGATTACGGTTATTCGCTCGATTATCCAAACATGCTCTGTCTGTGGGAAGCACAATTCGGCGATTTTTCGAACGGCGCGCAAACGATCATCGACCAGTTTATCGTTTCTGCGGAGTCGAAATGGCAGCGGCCGAGCGGGATCGTGCTGCTCTTGCCGCACGGGTACGAAGGGCAAGGTCCCGAACATTCAAGCGGCCGGCTCGAGCGCTTTCTCCAACTTTGCGCCGAGGACAATATTCAAGTCTGCAATCTCACTACCGCCGCGCAGTACTTTCATGTCCTGCGGCGACAGATGAAACGCGACTTCATTAAGCCGCTCGTCATCATGACGCCGAAAAGTTTGCTCCGCGCCGAGTTCGCGTCAGCGCGCGCGGAAGAATTCACCAGTGGCCGGTTCGAAGAAATCCTCGGCTCGCCCGAAGTTGGCCCGGCCGAAAAAATGAAGCGCGTGATCCTTTGCTCGGGCAAAGTTTATTATGACCTTCTGAATTACCGGACCGAGAAAAAGATCGACAACGCGGGTATTATTCGGATCGAGCTGTTCTATCCACTCCACGAAAAGAAACTGAAATCGATGCTAAACGCGTTTCCGAAGACCGCAACGCTTGTTTGGTGTCAGGAAGAACCGAAGAACATGGGCGCGTGGACTTTCATTGAACCGCGGTTGCGCAGAATGTTCAGCCGCGAAGTCGCCTACGCCGGCCGTAACGCCAGCGCCAGCCCAGCCGCCGGCTCGCTCGCGCGTCATAAACGCGAGCAAACTGCCCTCGTCCGCGACGCATTCAATGTTTGATTCGACCGCGCGTTTTTTCTGCGCTTAGTTAGGCGCAGATGGCTGTCGAAGTAAAAATTCCTGCGGTCGGTGAATCGATTTCGAGCGGAGTCGTTTCCGTCTGGCATAAGAAATCGGGTGATTTCGTCAACACCGGGGACGCGCTCTTCACCCTCGATACTGACAAAGTTTCAACCGAGATTGCAGCCGAAATCTCCGGTGTCCTCGACGCGCTTGTTCCCGAAGGTCAGGAAGTGAAAATCGGTGAGATCGTCGCCACGATCGACGACTCTAAGAAAGCGCCCGAGGCAAAGCCGGCCGAAAGGAAACCTGTGGCGGACGGTGCTAGCGCCCCTGGGAAGCCTACGGCCTCGCCGACAAAGGAAAAAGAAGAACGAGCCGAAGCTAAGACTCTCTCGCCGGCAGTTCGGCGCATTGTCGAGGAGGAACATCTCGAGCCCGAAAAAATTTCGGGAACAGGCAAAGGCGGTCGGCTAACAAAAGCCGACGTTCTTGCCGCGGCTCAAGATTGGGGAACTGTAGCGGAAGCTATTAGCTTCCCGGAGAAGCAGGCTGCGTCTCCTGGAGAAAATCGGCAGTCAGCTGATGACCGATTTGTTCGCAAAAAAATGTCGCCGTTACGACGGAAGATTGCGGCGCAACTCGTGATGGCGCAGCATACCGCCGCGACCCTGACGACGTTCAACGAATGCGACATGAGCGCGGTTCAAGAATTGCGCGCAAGGTCCCAAGACGCGTTCAATAAGAAAAACGGTGTCAGATTGGGTTTGATGTCATTCTTCATCAAAGCCTGTGTTGAAGCGCTCAAAGCTGTTCCGGTCGTTAACGGCCGGATCGAAGATGAGGATTTCATTCAAAATAACTTCTACGACATCGGCGTTGCTGTCGGCACCGACCGCGGCCTCGTTGTTCCGATTGTGCGCGATGCCGATAAGAAATCTTTTGCGGAGCTCGAGCGCGACATCGCCGATTACGCGACGAGAGCGCGCGAGGGCAAATTGAAGATCGAGGATTTAACCGGCGGAACGTTTACGATTTCAAACGGTGGCGTTTATGGTTCGCTCTTGGCCACACCCATTTTGAATCCGCCGCAAAGCGGAATTCTCGGGATGCACAAAATCATGCCGCGACCGGTGGCGGTGGACGGCAAGGTCGACGTCCGCCCGATGATGTATCTCGCGCTCAGCTACGATCATCGCCTGATTGATGGGAAAGAGGCGGTCACCTTCCTGATTAAAGTGAAAGAGTGCATCGAGGACCCGAAAAAGTTACCGCTCGATTTTTGAGAAATGGAAAAATTTAATGTTGTGATCATCGGTTCAGGTCCCGGCGGATACGTCGCCGCGATTCGCGCAGGTCAGCTTGGGTTGAAGACCGCGCTCGTCGAGAAGGACAAAGAACTCGGTGGGACTTGTTTGAATGTCGGCTGCATCCCGAGCAAGGCGCTGCTCACTTCGAGCGATCATTTCATGTGGACGAAAAAGGAAGCCGTGAAGCACGGCATCATCATTGAGAACGCGACTGTCGATCTCAATAAGATGCAGCAGCGCAAAGACAAGGTCGTCCGGACAATGACTAGCGGTGTGCGCGCGCTGATGAAGACGAACAAGGTCACGACCTTCGAAGGGCTCGGCACCATTACCGCGCCGGGAAAAGTGTCGATCAAATCATCAGATGGACAAACGCAGGAGATTGAAACCAAGAACATTATCATCGCGACCGGAAGCGTGCCGATCGAATTGCCGTTCGCGAAGTTCGATGGCAAGACAATCGTCAGCAGCACGGAAGCGCTCGAGTTCACCGAAGCGCCAAAAAAATTTCTGGTCATCGGCGCGGGCGCGGTCGGGCTAGAGATTGGCTCGGTTTGGAGCCGGCTCGGCTCCGAAGTAACATTCCTCGAATTTTTGCCGCGGATCGCGATTGGCTTCGACCTTGAGCTCTCGAATCTCTTGCAACGCTCGCTCACCGCCCAAGGCATAACGTTTCATCTCGAAACTAAAGTCAGCGCAGTCAAGATCGACAATGGCCGCGCGACTGCGACGGCGACGAAAGGAAATGAAGAATTAAAATTCGAGGCCGATAAAGTTCTCGTTTCCGTCGGAAGAAAGCCGTTCAGCGAAGGTCTCGGCGCGGAAAAAGTCGGTGTCGAGTTCGATGAAAAGAAGCGGATCAAGATCGACAAACATTTCAAGACGAACGTCGACGGGATTTACGCGATCGGCGACGTGATCGCCGGTCCGATGCTGGCGCACAAAGCCGAAGATGAAGGGATCGCCTGCGTCGAAGGCATCGCCGGCAAGGACGGCCATATTAATTATAACGCCGTCGCCGGAATCATTTACACGAATCCGGAACTCGCTGGGGTTGGTTTGAGCGAAGACCAGGCGAAGGAGAAGGGGATCGATTATCGGGTCGGGAAATTTCCGTTTCGCGCCAACAGCCGCGCGGTCGCTAACGAAGAACTCGATGGAATGGTGAAATTCGTCGCGGATGCGAGGACCGACCGCATTCTCGGCGCGCACATTTTACAGCATGCAGCGTCGGAATTGATCGCCGAAGCGGTTTCGGTTATCGAATTTGGTGGCAGCTCCGAAGATCTCGCCCGGACGGTTCATTCGCATCCGACCTTGAGCGAAGCCGTCAAAGAAGCGGCGATGAATGTGGAGAAACGCGCGCTCCACATCCTCAATCGCTGATTGGCCGATCGAAAGCGAAAATTAGCTGATCGCGTGCTAAGTTTCGTGCGTGCTAAGCACGGCCGCGATCCTGTTGCGCAAACGCAAGTTTAGCGACAGCAGTCTGATCGTTTCCTGGTGCACCGAGTCGGTGGGCTGTATCCAAACGGTCGCCAAGGGCGCGTGCCGCACCAAGACTCCATTTGCGGGAAAACTCGATCTCTTTTTCGAAGCCGAAATCTCGATCGTCCCGAGCAGGAGATCGACATTGCATACTCTCGTCGAGGTTGTGCTCAAAAATCCGTTTGCCGGCATTCGACAAAACTATCTTCGCACCCAAGCCGCCGCTTATTTCGTTGAGTTGATCGAGATTTGCACCGAGCGGGATCATCATGAACCGGAGTTGTTCGCACTCCTGCGACGTGCCTTCGGTTATCTCGACGCGAACGATCCAGATTTGCGTGCGGTCTCACATTTCGAGACCGAATTGGCGCGCATTGCCGGCGTGCATCCCGCGGCCGCGGGACAAAAGAAGCTCAATGCCGACCCCGCGTTCGCGCTTGGTAATTTGTTTGGGCGGTTGCCGCTCTCGCGCACGCCGCTGTTGAAAACGCTCGCGTCCGAGGCGAAAGGCAAAACGAAGGGGACCTCATGAAATTGCGAATCGTTTTTGTCGGTGTCGTCGCACTTTTGAATTCAACGGCGCTGGCGAATGAAACCTACAAATTCGATTCGGCGCGTTCGACAATCGGGTTTTCAGTACACCAGTTTCTTGGCACGACGCACGGAAAGTTCAGCAAATTCGATGGCAAGATCGACATCGACCGCCAGCATCCGGAAAATTCGTCGGTCACAGCGCGGATTGATGTTCGCAGTATCGATACAGGGATTGTGAAACGCGATAATCATCTGCGGAGCGAGGAATTTTTCGCGGTCGAAAAATATCCCGAGATCACATTCAAAAGCCGGAGCGTGAAACAAACCGGGCCGCAGGCCGGCGATATCCTGGGCGATCTGACCATCCACGGCGTGACCAAACCGATCACGCTGCATGTGAAATTGCTAACGCCGCTAAAGGAAACGAAGCGGACGCGTTGGTCAGTGACGACTGAGCCGCTCAAGCGCCGCGACTTTAATTTGATGTTTGCCCAGGCCGCCGAGTCGGTTTCGGGGATCAGCCAGACGGTCGCGATCAACATCGAGGTCGAAGCGACGCAGGCGCAGTAAAATGAAGCTGTAGCGGCTCTCTACCTGTCGCGCCGTCGCCGGGCGAGGACGGATCGTTCTTTTGCTGGATTTACTTTTCGGCTCTTATACAGCGCCGCTACATTACCGCCATGGAAATCGTTCCACTCGGAGATTCCGCGGTTCTCGTTCGCGTCGCGGAAAATTTCGATGACGCGCCGGAAGACGCCTTGCACAAAGTGCTCGCGGCCAAGCAAGGCCTCGAAGCTGCGCGAATTCCGGGCGTTGTTGAAGTCACACCCGCTTATACGACGGTTGCGCTTTTCTATGATCCAATGGGCGCGCTCGATGCCGCCGCCGGCGCCAAAAATGTTTTTGGATGGATCGAGCAGCAAATTCTCGAAGCGTTATCGGACGACCGCGAGCTTGCTGCCAATCGGGTCGCAAGAACGATCGTAGAGATCCCGGTTTGTTATGAAGGCGAGTTTGCACCCGATCTCGAAGAAGTCGCGCAACGCGCCGGTATTCATTGGAAGGAAGTTGTCGATCTTCATTGCAGCGCCGAGTACCGCGTTCATTGCATCGGATTCACGCCCGGCTTTCCGTTCCTCGGCGGTTTGCCGCGAAAGATTGCCACCTCGCGTCGGGATGTTCCGCGGAAGGAAATTCCGGCCGGCTCGGTCGGGATCGGTGGAAAGCAAACGGGAATCTATCCAATCAAGTCGCCCGGAGGATGGAACATCATCGGCCGCACGCCGCTGCGCTTGTTCGATTCGAAGAAGAATCCACCCGCACTTTTGCAGGCCGGCGACCGAGTCCGCTTCCGCTCCATCACGCGCGAAGAATTTGAAAGATCGACATCGTGAACGCCAGAGCGATTCGCGCAGGTTTTGTAACCAGTATCCAGGATTTGGGCCGCACCGGTTTCCGTCAGTTCGGCGTCTCGCTGGGCGGCGCGCTCGACGGGCACGCGTTGCGAGTGGCGAATTTGCTCGCCGGTAACGATGAATCGGCCGCTGGCCTCGAAATTACTTTCGGCGGTTTGCGCCTGCGATTTGCCGACGAACGAATCGTCGCTTGGTGCGGCGGTGAGTTTGACGCCCGGATCGCGTCGAGATCTGTTCCGGCGGGGCATGCCGCGCTTGTGCTGGCGGGCGAAGAATTTTCAATCGGATCGCCAGGCCTAGGCTGCCGCGCGTGGCTCGCGATCTCCGGCGGAATCGATGTGCCGGTAGTGCTTGGCAGTCGCTCAGCTGAGTTGAGAGCTGGATTTGGCGGCGTCAATGGCCGGCCACTCCGCGATGGCGAAGATCTCCGACTCGGCGAAAACTCAGGGCACGCAAAAGTTCTGATCGATAAATTGCGCGGAGAAAAAATCGCGCGCTGGAAACCGCCGCACGATTGGTCGAGCCCGGCGCGGGGGACTCCGACGCTGCGTTTCATCCGGGGCGCGGACCGGAATCGATTTAGCGATGTAACGATTCAACAATTCACCGATTACGAGTTCGCCGTATCTCCGGATTCCGATCGAATGGGAATTCGCTTAAACGGTCCGGTCCTCAAACGACGTAACGATGTTGATCTTCTTTCGGAAGCTGTCGCGCCCGGCACAGTTCAGGTCCCGCCAAGCGGTAAACCGATTTTGCTTCTCAACGATTGCCAAACGATCGGAGGTTATCCAAAAATCGCGCAGGTGATCACGGTTGATCTTTCAGTTGCGGCCCAGTTGTGTCCGGGTAATCGGATTCGGTTTGCTGAAATCCCAATCGGAGACGCGCACACGCTCTTGTTCGAGCGTGAGCGAAACCTCGAACAATTTCGCCTCGGACTTGCGGCCCATTTCCGATGAACATCGTGGTGGATCTTAATGTGGATCTCGGCGAAGGGGCCGGACACGACGAAGAACTGCTCGCGCTTGTGACCTCTGCCAACATTGCCTGTGGTTTTCATGCGGGCGATGCCGACACGATGCGCGCCACGATTGAAGCGGCGCGCGACCGCAAAGTCGCCGTCGGCGCGCATCCGAGCCTGTTCGATCGAGAAAATTTCGGACGTAAAGAATTGCCGGTGAAATCGGACGACGTTTTCGAGGCCGTCTCGTATCAGCTCGGTATCTTTCAGGCGATCGCTGAGGCGGCGGGCGTTCGCCCAAATCACGTTAAGCCGCACGGCGCCCTATATAATATGGCGGTGCGCGACGCAGAACTGGCCGGGGCAGTGGGGCGAGCAGTTGCTAACATCGACATCCGCCTGATTCTTTTTGCGCCGCAAAACAGCGCGCTCGCGCGAGCCGGCGAAGCGAACGGCTTGCAAATCGCGCACGAAGTGTTCGCGGACCGGAACTATTTGAACACCGGCGCGCTGGTCTCACGTTCGCGCCCGGACGCGTTGTTGCACGATCCGGCGCAAGCCGCGCCGCGGGTTTTGCGAATGTTGAGGGAAGGGAAAGTTCGTTCGATCGACGGTGTCGATGTCGATGTTCGTGCGGAAACAATTTGTCTCCACGGCGATAATCCGGAGGCGGTCGAGTTCGCGCGCGCGTTGCGATCCAATCTCGAGAAAGAGGGCGTCACCATTCGCGCGCCGCAGCGCTCGAAATGAGCGAGAACGAATTTCCCGTAGGAGACGCTGTTAGCGTCCCTGGGCAGCCAACCGCTTCCCCTACAGGCTTGGTCCGCGGGCTCGGGCCGGTTGATGCTACCATGATCGTGATCGGGTCGATGATCGGCTCAGGCATTTTTATCACGTCGGCGGAATCGGCGCGGCTGAGTGGCGCTCCCGGCTGGTTACTATTGGCCTGGGCGGTTGCCGGCTTCCTCACGATTACGGGCGCGATCTGTTGTTCCGAGCTGGCGACGATGATGCCACGCGCTGGCGGCATTTACGTTTTTCTTCGCGAAGCCTACGGAGCGCCGATCGGATTCTTGTTCGGCTGGAGCTTGTTTCTTGTAATTCAAACCGGAACGATCGCCGCCGTCGCAATCGCGTTTGCGAAGTTTCTCGGCGTGTTTGTTACGGGGGTGGGGCCGGAGAATTATCTAGTCAAGCCGATTGCGTTACGCCGGCATTACGCAATCAGTTTCTCGACTGAGCAACTGGCCGCAATTGCGCTCATTGTACTGCTCACTTGGACAAACACACGCGGCCTTAACATCGGCAAGCTGTTGCAAAATACTTTCACGTTCGCCAAAACGGCGGCGCTTGCCGCCGTTGTGCTTCTCGGTTTGTCCCTTGGTTGGAATCCTATGAGTGCTGCGCGCTCGGCATCTTGGTGGAACTCGTGGGCGAACGGTTGGAACCCGCAAATCGCGCAGCCCGGCCTCTTCCTGGTTGGCGGCGTGGCTCTGGCGGTTTTGTTTGGCAAATCAATGGTCGGTCCGATCTTCGCGCAGACCGCCTGGACCAATGTGACGTTTGTCGGCAGCGAAGTGCGCAATCCCTCGCGCAATCTCGTGCGCGCGCTGCTCGCAGGCTGCGGCATCGTCGTTGTTTTATACGTGCTCACAAACCTTTCTTACGTGGCCGTCCTGCCGTTTTCCGGAATCGAGCACGCGCCGGAAAACCGCGTCGGGGTCGCGGCGATGAGCACGCTTTTTGGTCCGCCTGGCGCGATCTGCATGGCCGCGGCGATCATCGTCTCGACGTTCGGTGCGAACAACGGTCTGATCCTTTCCGGCGCGCGCGTCTATTACGCGATGGCGTGCGACCGTTTGTTTTTCCGGCGCATCGGCACGGTTAACTCGCAACAGGTTCCGGCAGCTGCCCTAGTCGCACAGGCAATCTGGACTTCGTTGCTCACTCTGCCGCGGACCGCCACGATTGATTTGGTCACAGGCACGGTTCATTACGGCAACGTCTACACCCAGTTACTCGAGTACATCATTTCGGCTGACCTGGTTTTTTATCTGTTGCTCGCCGCGGCGGTGATTGTGCTGCGCCGAAAGGCACCGGCGGCCGCGCGACCGTATCGAACCTGGGGCTACCCGGTTGTGCCGATCGTGTCGATGTTGCTGGCCGCACTGTTGATCGTCGATCTTGCTTTTCTCGCGCCGGCGACTTCGGGAATCGGAGTTTTGATCGTGCTCAGCGGTGTCCCGGTTTATTTTTGGTGGCGCAAAGCGGCGCTCGTTTAGCAAATCCGCTTCGGGTCCGCGCTGCCAAACAATTTTGTCATGCCAGCGAGATCAAAGAAACAACAAATGGCGGCCGGCGCGGCGCTCGCGGCCAAGCGCGGAGAGCGTTCGGTCGCGTCGCTTCGAGGAGCATCGAGAGGCATGTACAGATCGATGAGCCGAAAAGAACTGCGCAGAGTAGCCAAGAGCAGGCGCAAGAGTCTGCCGCTCAGACGGAAACGCAAATAACGACTAAAGCGGTTTGCGGTGAAAGAAATTGTACTGGCTGGAAAAAACCGGGGCGTTGACTGCTATTTGCGAAACAGCCAGGACCAACACAGTCATGTTGATTAACAACCAGCGGGCCCATTCTTGTTTCGTCCAATTAGCGAAGCGATCAATCGTGTAAACAAACAGGAGAAAGAAAGGAACCGCGACGGCGTTCAACAGGCGTCCGGAAACGAAAAAAGGATGCTCGCGAGATGGATACGGACATTTTCCGAAATCAAAGCTGATCGACAGAACCACCAGGAACGCGACGATCGAGAGGAAGCTGAGAAGCGCGAGCCAGAAAATGAATCGTTGGTTCTCAGGCTTCTCCCATCTTCGCAACAGGAACACGAACGTCCCCAGAAGAACAACTGCCGTTGAGATCGCGTAAAACCGATCCGCGAACGGTGACGACATCCGTTCCAGATGCCAGATACTCTCGCCTCGCCAGAAACTCGCGCTCAGATCTGGCCAAAACTCTTTGAGGCCGTACGGGGTGAAGATCGGATGGAGCCACCATTCCTTGAATGGTTTTTGTGTCCAGCCGAGCAATTCGATTTTGGATTTCGTTGCGGTCAGGTCGCCGTAATAATGCTGGTTCCAGGCAAACCAGATTCCAATCGGCACGGCGCAAGCCAAAACGAAAGTGCCAAGTGACAGAAGATCCGGCCGAAGATTTCCATTCTTAGGGTTGAGAATAATCTTCAACGCGATGACGGCGATCGCGATTACTGGCAGAGGGAGATTGCTCGTTTTGACAAGGCAAGTCGCGGCCACGGCTAGGCCGGTCCAAATCGGGACGAGAATTCCGATCGGCTCGGGCCGCAGGATTTTAATCAATCCGAGGAACGCAATCCCAAAAAGAAGCGGTGAAAGAGCGTCGCCCTGGACCGAATAAAATGCGCCCTGTGGCCAGAGCGCCAGCAACATCGGAACACCAAGCTGGAGAAATTGATTGTTGGGCAATGTCGATCTTGCGGCGGCGAAGCCTACCCAGACCAGAAGCGCGGCCAAACCGATGTTTAAAAACCGCACCCAATAAAGCAAGCGGAGACCGCCCAAACCGAAAACCTTTCCAAGATCGAACCATCCTCCGGCGATGGCGTAGTAGAGCGGCGGCTCGCCCGATTCATGGTTGTATCGCGATTCCCAAAACGGAATTTCATCTTCGAAGACCTTCTGAAGTTGCTCGCGCGGCAAGAGCCAGTTCGGAGGCGGATACTGTCCGCCGTATTGCTCGGGCTGAACGAAATATTCCGGCGTACTGTAAATGGCAAAAAATAGCGCCGCTTCAGAGGCGAACGGTTCGATGCCCCGCGGCGGTTTGGCTTGGGAATACTTGACCACAAGATCGACATGCGCCTGTTCGTCCACGTTGTTGAAAAATGGAAACGCCGCCGCAAAAACAAAAACGCGCAGCGCAGCGATAGCGCAAAGCCCAATTACGATCCAGCGCAGTTTTTGTTCGGACAATTTCACGGCGCAACTGAAGCTAGGCGTTGCTCGACGACCGTTAGCGTGCCGTGTTCGGTGATTCGGGGCGGCATACCGCTCTTTTGCCGCAAAGTCGCCTCGATCTCAGGCCGATACGGCGAATTGGTTTCGACGACGAACACCGCCGGATCCTGCTCGCTCGGTTCCGGCTTTGGAATCGACGGAGGATAAACCGGTCGGTCAACGCCAAAGATCGATTCAGACGCGGCCAGTTTTTCTCGGGTCTCGAAGATCAGCGGATAAACAAATGAGATCGTGGTCCAGACCGCCTTGATTTGGTTTTGCTCCAGATCTTGTTTCACAGCGTCGATGTCCGCGCCGGGCACGCGCATCATCGAATGATCCTGTCGATTAGGCGAGAGTGTGAGCGTTTCGATCTGATTGTGAGTGGCAACATCGATCAATGCGTCAACGCCACACACAATTGTCGCTAGCAAAATCGTGGCGGCCACGACGCGAGCGAGCGGTTGGCCTTGAGTTAGAAACCTATCCACGCGGCGCGCGATCAGGATCGACATGAAGGAGGTCGCGCCCAAAAAATAACCCGGCACGCGGAGCGGCGCGATGACATAGGGAACGAAGCTCACGCCGATCAGGAGCAGCACCAGCAAATCGCTGTTTGTTTCGTTCGCCGAAAATCCGGAACTGAACGCGCCGCGAATACTTGGCAGCGCGCGCCACGCCGCGGCCAGCACAGCTATCGCAGTGACCAAATATAGAACGTAACCCGTCCAGTGCGTTTCCTGGTAATACCAAAGAACGGTGTCGGCGCTGAAAAACTTCGGCATCTCGACTATAAAGAGTTCGCGCCATGCCCATAGACCGAATCGCGCCGCCAATCCACCGGCCTCCGGTTTTTGGAAAAAGACAAAATACCAGTTTCGAAACGAATGAGTGAAGTTCCACAAAATCGCCGGGCCGTAACCAATCAGGAGACCGCCAACACTCGCACCGAAAGCCCCGATGGAAAACTTTCGGCGCAACAGAAGCAGGACCCACAGCGCCACAATCGTGAAGAGGAGCAGTTCCATGCTCCAGAACGCGACACCGCAGATTAGTCCGAAGAGAAAAACATTGCGGACGCGCGGATGTTTTTCATTTTCGACGATCAAAAACGAAATGACCAGCACCGGTATGAACAAAAAATAGAAAGCATAGCCGCGCGGCTGGAAATGCCATTTCAACAAACCCGGCCAAAGTGCAAACACGAATGTGGCCAGCGTCGCGGTGCGAATTGAATACAAGCGCAGTGTCATCGCGTAGAAGAATGCGAGACAAACAAGCGACAAGAGAACGGTCGGAATCTTCAGCGCGACCACGCCCACGCCGGCGATCGCGAATGGAATGACCGCGAGATATGCCTCCCACGCG
>DATFXN010000061.1:0-61218 GCA_035315805.1 Chthoniobacterales bacterium | reverse complement strand
CCGCCCAGGAGATCGGCGTGTTCCATTGAAAACCGGTCAGGCCCCAAATGTGTTCGCCGGCCAGTGTCCAGCCCTGCCCGCCGTCGTACCAACGTCGATGCATGCCGAGCATTCCCTGTAAAAACATCGGGAGGAAAATCATGTTCATGCAAATCAGCGACGGCCAAAAATGCACTTTGCCCCAGAACTCGTTCATGGTGCGGCCGGTCGCTTTCGGGAACCAATAATAAATCCCGGCGAAGAGGGCGAAGATCGTGCCCGGCGCGACAATGTAATGGAAATGGGCGATGACGTAGTAGGTGTCGTGCAAGTAGAGATCGGCCGAGTTAAAGGCGAGCGGGATGCCGGTGAGTCCGCCGATTCCGAACATCGGCAAGAACGCGGTAACCCAAAGCATCGGCACGTTAAAGCGGATCGAGCCGCCCCAGAGCGAAATGAAAAACGCGCTCAGAATAATCACGGACGGAATCGAAATGAGCAGCGTGGTGGTTTGGAAAAACGCGCTCACGGTAGAACCCATTCCCGTGAGCCACATGTGGTGCGCCCAGACGACGAACGACAAAAATCCAATTACGAGAACGGAGAAGACGAGCGATTTGTAACCCCAAAGCGGTTTCCGCGAATTGTTGGCCAGAATTTCGGCGACAATTCCGAACGCCGGCAGGATCAAAACGTAAACCTCCGGGTGTCCGAGAAACCAAAACAAGTGTTGCCATAAAATCGGACTGCCTCCGCCACTGATGTGCAGGGGCGCGCCGTTGACGATCATTCCAGCAGGCAAAAAGAAACTTGTGGCCGCGGTGCGATCCATCAATTGCATCACGATGGCGGCCTCCAGTGGCGGAAACGCCAGCAACAATAAAAATGCAGTGACAAATTGCGACCACACGAAGAACGGCAGCCGCATCCAGGTCAGCCCTTTGGCGCGCAACTGAATGATGGTGGTAATAAAATTGATCGCGCCAAGCAGAGACGAGCTAATCAAAAAGATGAAGCCGAGGAGCCAAAGTGATTGGCCGTTGAAAATGATATTGTAGCCCGGCCCCTTGTCGGCGATCCCCGCCAACGGCACGTAGGAAGTCCAGCCACTTTTCGCGGCGCCGCCCGGCACAAAGAAGCTGATGAACATGACCGCGCCTCCAACCGCGAAGGCCCAGAAACTGGCTGCGTTTACTTTCGGGAACGTCATATCCGGCGCGCCGATTTGCAGCGGGACGACGAAGTTACCGAACGCAGCGAAGGCCACGGGCACAACGCCCATGAAGATCATGATCGTGCCGTGCATCGCGCCTAAGGAGTTGTAAAACTCCGGCGTCATCTTCCCGTCGGGCATGGTGTTCGCACCGAAGAAATATGGCAGCCATTTCCCAATGACCGGCAGCGCCTGGCCTGGATACGCCAGTTGCCAGCGCATGATCATCATCAACGAAAACCCGAAAAAGAGGAAGACTAGGCCACAAAGTCCGTACTGGATTCCGATCACTTTGTGATCGGTCGAGAAAATGTATTTGCGCCAGAAACCGAGCTCGTGGTGTTCGTCGTGGTCGTGTTCGGCGTGTTGATGTCGATCTTCGACGGAAGTGGCTGCGTCCATGCGGGAAAAAGTTAGCCACTCAATATCAAAAGGGAAAGGCTCATTGCAAAGTCCGAATTTGATCGGTTGCACATCCCGCCGAAGCCGCCGCTGGCTCAAGGCTAGTTCAATCCAAATAACCGAATCTGCGAAGTGAAGTTGCGGCCCGAGCCTCGACCTTTGAAATGATTCCTTGAGAATATTTCCGCCAGCGGCCAAGGCTTTCCGGTGGCGAGATCTCCGCCCGCGAGATGGGTTCGGGATCGACCGCCGCTTGCAGAAAATTCAGAACTTGGACCGTTGTTTCGAGGGGTTTGGCGCAGAGGTCCTCAAAACGAACTCGCAGATAATTTTCACGAAGGTTGGACTCGGCGAAATCGGCAGCGCGCAAATTCACCTTCTCCCACACCAAAGCCGAGCGCTCCGGCATCGAACGGAACAGCCGGTTGCGCCATTGCAGGACGGCACGTCCATGTTTGCGGAGCTGATTTTGATTTTGAGAAAGAGCCATGTCGCGGGCGTCGCGCAGAATATGGATGAATTTGAGTTGCTCGAATTGAGCATACAGAAACGGCAGCAAATAGATGCTACGCGGCGCTTTCCAACCCCAGCGGGTGGTTCCGCGCCGCTCCGGTTCCGGAATGTGCCGCGCTAGAGCAGCGTAAAAATCCTCTTTCATCTGGGTCGATTGCCATGTCGTCAGCGTTCCACCTCGGCACTGCGCGAAAAAAAACGGATCAACCCACTTGTCGTGGAACGAGTAGAACTCCAGCGCGTCCCCGGAGGAATTGAGGTTGGTCCCGAGATTGTAACCCGCAAGCTTCGCAATCCGCGCAACCACCCGCGTCCCAGAACCGCCGGTCGCGCCAATGACTACTGGAGCGGAATTGGCCACCCCGACACTTGCCACGATGCGGGCGGCTGAGCAATATCCTCCCCTGGCACGAATTTCCAAATGTCGATGAAGAACAAACGCGCGATCGTTTTTTTTGCTTGGGGCGCAAAGCATATCGAGCTGGTCGCCGACTGTCTTCGCGAAAGCCGGCTTCCCGATCACCCGCTGTTTCTAATGACTGACACGACAACGGAAGTCCGGGGTCTGCCGGCGACGGTTGTGGTCTTGAAACGCGACTGCTATCTTTTGGGAAAGGCGCGAAAGACCGAACTCTTTCCTCATTTGCCAGAGCAAATTGATACAGCGCTGGTGCTCGATGCCGATACCCGAGTGATCGACGACATCTCGCTCGGTTTCGAAAAAGCAGAGAGGTACGGCATGGCGATCGTGCCCGCGCCTCATTACTCGCTGGCTGATTTTCGCGATTTCCGCCAGGTGATGTTGAACGAAGGAGTCACACCGCGCGGTCAGATCATTTACAATTCGGGCATCGTTTTTTGCGCACGACGTCGCCCGGACGTTTGCGCCGTGTTCGATCTCGCTTTGAAACTTGCGCAGAAATACTCGGACAAACCATGGAGTGACCAAACCTATTTGAGCCTGGCGATGGAGTTGCTGAATTTCAATCCACACACGCTCTCGCCGAGCTTCAACTATCGAGCGTTTGGGGAATTAATCAGCGGCTCAATTCGCATTTGGCATTCCTACGAACCGTTGCCTAGGAACGCGGCGTCGCTCGAAAAAGGATACCTGCACCGCTACGAAAAAGGAAAACTGGTCAAAGCGGTCAAAGTCCCGTTGTAATGTCGGCCGCCAGCCCGCGCATTGTTCTTCACGTTGGCGCGCCAAAAACCGCGTCCACTTACCTGCAACGCCGGCTCCGTGCGGACCCGGAACATTTGCGGAAACATGGAATTTACGTTCCCGTCCTGCCCGCGGTCGTTGAGGTAGCGGGAAATGCCAAGCTTCTGCCGGCCGCGCTCGGCCAGCGACCGTCCTTGACGTTTCAGCGCGCTTTACCACAAATCGATGTCCGCGCGCTCGATCCGGCCCAGATCCTTGCTGACCTTCTTCAGGGCTGGCGACCGGAGTCAGAGTCGGTGGTACTCTCGGCCGAGAATCTGAGACCAAATCACGCGCGACGGTTGCGCGAACTGCTTCCGACCATCGCGCCCTGCGTTGTCATCCTTTTTGTGCGGCGACAAGACCGTTGGATCGATTCCTACTTCAACCAAATGATCAAGACGAATGAACTCCACGAGGACATCAGCACTTTCATTGCACGTCTTTGCGATAACCCCGACGGACGATTGTGCTGCCCTGACTGGTTCGTTCATTACCAGGCGTGGCGCGACGCTTTCGGCAGCTGCAAGATCGTGTTCTACGACGAAGTGGCGTCGGATGTTTTTGGAGCGTTCATCATGGCGGCAGGTTTCGAGCCAGTACCCGATTTGATCGACATCGACCCGACGCAGGTTTCGCTCAACGTCTACGAGCTCGCTTATCTGCTGGACTTGAAACCGCCGATTGATTACCCGGACTTTCTGCGTCGCAAAGCTGCCAGCGAAAAGGCGTCACGGCGCCTAGGCCATCATGAAACGCGCAGTCTGCTCAGCAACGCCGATCTTGCGCGACTGCGCGATCGATTTGAAACGTCAAACCAACGGCTGCTCGCCGCTCTAGGGCGCAATGAAGATCGATCCCCGCTGGAACTGGATCAGAAGCGTGATCCAGCGCGGTACTTCGATTTAGCGGAGCTGTATGGATCGAAGTCGTACGCTCGTTATCGAAAATTGGCGGACGCCATTTACGGACGGCGCAATCGCCGCGAACGTTTCCGATCCATGTTTCGACGCGCACTCGGTCAATGAAACCCAGGCCCAACATTTTGTTCATCATGTGCGACCAACTCCGCGCCGACGCGCTTGGTTGCACCGGAAACTGGGTCAGAACTCCGAATATAGATTGGATCGCACGTGAGGGAGTTCGATTTTCAAACTGCGTGACAAATTCTCCGGTCTGCCTTCCGGCCCGCATTTCGCTCGCGACCGGGCATTATCCACACAACACCGGAGTGTGGGAGAATTGCCCGTTCGAATTGCCGGAAAGCACGCCGACTTGGATGGCCGCAATTCGCGACGTCGGCTATCGGACAAGCGTTTTCGGAAAAACTGCGCTCCATCGACGCGGGCCGGACATTCGCAAATTCGAACACGTTTTGAATTCTTACGGTCTCGACGATGTTGATGAAATCAGAGGACCACGCGCCAGCGCCGACACCATTTCCCACATGACCGCGCGTTGGGACGCGTTAGGCCTATTCGAGGCGTTCAAGAAAGACATTAAGGAGCGTGCAGGAAAAAGTATAACGCTCGTTCGGCCCTCGCCGTTGCCGTTGGCGGAGTACTACGACGTTTATGTTGGGCAACAAGCCAAAAAGTATCTTCACAATTACGATCGCAAGGAACCGTGGTTTTGCTGGGTCAGCTTCGCCGGTCCGCACGAACCGTGGGACACGCCGGAGCCGTACGCGAGTATGTATCGCAAGCAGGCAATGCCGGAGCCGTTGAAGCGGCCCTCGCTCAGAAAGCGGGGCCCGACCGGTGTTTTAGATCAGAGGTTTGTCGAGGCTCCCGGCAAGATCGACAACGCGCGCGAGTTGCGGGCGAGCTACGCCGGAAAAGTCACCCTGATCGACGATCAAGTCGGAGAGATCATTAAGGCAATAGAAACGCGTGGAGACTTGGAGCGAACCACAATCCTTTTCACGTCGGACCACGGGGAGATGAACGGCGACTATGATCTCATTCACAAGTCTAATTTTCTGAACCCAGCGGTCCGGATTCCGTTAATTGTGATGACGCAGGAGATTAGAACCTCGTCGCTCGCCGGAAGGATTTTCGACACCTCGGTTGAACTGTTCGATGCCGGTCCAACCCTCGCCGATCTCGCCGACGCGAAAATCGAGCATCCTCAGGTGGCGAGATCATTGCGGCCAGTACTTCAGGATCCGAATCTTGAGCACCGAGCATTTGCGGTTTCAGAATTCGCTCAGGAGACCATGTATCTCGATCATGATTGGAAACTAATGCTGAACCGAGATGGCGCGGCATATCGTTTGTTCGATCTCAAAAACGATCCGGCCGAGCAACATGACCTTGTCGGAAAGAAGGAACACGCAGGTTTGATCGCCGAGCTAAGACAAAAGTTGCTCGACTGGAGAAAACAGACGGATGCGTAAGGGCGCTGGGTCAACCGCCCATCGGTTCGTTCCACCACCTCGATAGTTGCGATTCTGGAATCTGTGGAATTGCGACGCCGGCCTGGTCGTAATGCGACGTGTCGTTGAATAAGCTCAAGCGCGCTCGCGTTGGGTCGCGAAAATCGACAATGTTCAAAGCCGCGGGTTTTTGATCGAGATTGTCACGATAACGCCGCGGGTCGAATCCGAGCAGTGAGCTCAGCAGCAGCCGGATCGTCGCCTTGTGCGAGACGATCAGAATATTTTTGCCCGGATGGGCGCGAACCAGTTCGATTAATGCCGGCAGGGCACGCGCGGTCACGGCGAGGCCGCTTTCGCCGCCGAGTGGGGCAAAGGTGTATGGGTCTTTCTCCCATTCCGCCGCTTCCTCCGGGAATTTTTGTTCGACTTCGCGCCGCGTCATTTGCTCCCAGCGGCCGTGGTTAATTTCACGAAATCCGTCGCGAGTCTGGACTTCCAGTTTGTGCGGTCCGGCCAGAATTTGCGCCGTTTCCACGGTCCGACCCATTGGCGACGCATAAACGGCCATGATTTTTTCCTGACTCAAACGATCGGCCAACCGCCGCGTTTGCTCGCGGCCTTCATCAGAAAGGGCAACGTCAGTGGCGCCGGCGAAGCGATCTTCGGCGCTGAGCACCGTGGCGCCATGCCGCACCAAAAAGACTCGCGTCACCGTCGCCTTCATTGTTGTGACTCGTCATCGCGCAAATTTCGCGAAAAGGCAACGATTCGCTCGCGCGGTCGAATTGATTCTAGCGTTCGGTCTGCGGCGAGGTCGGCGTGAAAGCGAAGAAGAGGATCGGAATGAGACCAGAGGCAACCGCCGACGCAATCGTCAGCATGTTCATGATCCAAACCAGCGCGTCGTTATCCGGGGGGCGCGAGAGTCCGAAAGTTACGAGCGGGAGAAAAACGAACAGTGCCGCGCCTTCGCAGACGAAGAATCGGCGCATTCTGATTTTGTGACGCCGCTTGGCTAGGCTGATTTGGTCGCTTTGCGCTAACAGCTCAAAGAATTCTGCCTGCGGGTTAAAAGCTCTGACCGCGTGCCGCGCCGCGTTGGCGCTTGGTATTTGTGTTGCTCTTGGACTCGAAACTGGTTTTGACGGCGAAGTTGGCGCACGATTGTGAGGCACGCCACTCTGCGCCGGCGGCACCGCCCGCAGCGACGGGCGCATTGCTTGAGCAGCCTGCATTTGAATTACATTCTGCGCCGGACCTGCTCCGGGCACCGATTGTGTTGGACGGCTCTCCGTCTTCACCGCCGAATCCAGCACCGGCCCGCGTGCGTTCCAGCGGATTCTTGGTTTCAATGTCGTTGCCAGCGGAATTTTGCTCACGGGCGCGTTCGGAATCCGCGGCGGGGGAGCGCTCGCCCGGCGCAGGGGTGGATTTGGAAAGGCAGTGGGGGCAACGGGCCTGTTCCGATTCGGTTCGATTTTTTGCGGCGAAATTATTGGCGGCGTCTCGGGCTTGGGATCTGGCAACGGCACAATTGCCGGTTTCTTTTGCCGCTGCTCAACCGTTGCCGGCTCAGGCTCCTGCTTCGTCGATCTGCGCACCGGAACCACCGTAGCCATAAAATCATCGGGGAAGCTGTAGGATTCGCTCGGAATCAGAGACATAACCGGCGGGTAGGAAACCAAAGCGTTTACCAAATTCCGATTCCCCAAGTCAATCCAAACATCAACGCGCCAGAGATGAGAAGCCTTTGTTTCAAAGCTACATTTCAACATGGCAGGCAACGCCACTCCGCGGGCAATCATCCACCTCGACATGGATTGTTTTTACGCGGCGATCGAAGTCCGCGACCGCCCGGCACTGCGCGGAAAACCGGTCGGTGTCGGCGGCGCGCGGGACCGCCGCGGCGTCCTGACCACTTGTAATTACGAGGCGCGCGCGTTCGGCGTGCACTCGGCCATGCCGACATTCATGGCGCTGCAGCGTTGTCCAAACCTGATAGTCATACCGCCGCGATTTGACGTTTACCGACGCGAAGCCGCCGTTGTTCGTGAGATTCTGCACCGTTTCAGTCCATTAGTGGAACCGCTTTCACTGGATGAAGCTTATCTCGATGTCACCGCGCATCCCGGCGCGCCGGGACCGCTCGCCCAAGTCATTCGCGATTTAATTTTTCAAAAAACGAAACTGACCTCCTCCGCCGGGATCGGACCGAACAAGTTGATCGCCAAGATCGCCAGCTCGATCCGAAAGCCGAATGGGCAACTCGAAGTCACCGCCGTCGAAGTTCCCGCTTTCATGCAAAACTTATCCGTTCGCGAGATTTGGGGCATCGGCGAAAAAACTGAAGGGCGATTGCGAGACCTTGGCGTCAAAACGTGCGGCGAGCTTCAGCGTTTCTCGCGCCCTGAGCTGGTCGATCTTTTCGGCAAATTCGGGAGCGAACTCTACGACTTGTGCCGCGGAATAGACGACCGCCCGGTTGAACCCGACCGGCCCAGGAAATCGCTCAGCACCGAAGAAACTTTTGTGAGCGATCTCGAGACACTCGAGCAATGCGAAGAACGGCTCGGCGAATTGTTTCAGGACTTGATGGCCGAGTTGGCGCAGAAAGAAACGAACCGCCGGATCACGAAAATCTTCGTCAAACTTAGGTTCGCCGATTTCACTCGAACAACGGCGGAACGTGCTGGACTCGAGCCCGCACTCGATGCGTTTCGATCACTGCTCGTCGAAGCTTTTGCCCGGACCGGCAAGAACGTGCGCCTCATCGGACTCGGCGTTCGTTTCGCTGAAAGCGCGCCGGAAGAATTGCAGATGCCTCTCTTTTCGGAAGTCAGGCTTCCAGCCTGACTCGGCAGACTAACAGCCCGACGGCCGGGTCAATCGGGACGATTGACTTCCAACCTAACCGGCCAACAATCGCGCCACGATTAGCGCGACAATGCCCCCAGCAAAGAGCGCTGCGATCGTCTTCTGCTTTTTCGTCAGAAGCGGTTCAGCTTTTTCGCCGTTTGGAATCGTGACCTCGCCATTGTTATCGATCACGCTCATCACATCGTCGCAAAGTTTGCGGACATCCGCCGGCATCGCCTCTTCACTCGCAAACTGCTTACCGTTGATCGCGAATGGCGTCTTCGCCGCACCGCTATTGAGCGCTTTCTCGTAAGCCGCCCGGACTTCGGGCGGCAATTCGGCAAGGCTGGAATATTCCTTCCCGTTGTAACGAATCTTGGTCTTGATCGTAACACTCACTGCCGAACGGAAATGAGAGCATTTCGTCTGCCATGGCCGTCGCCTAAACGCTCTTGACGAACTTTTTCCCTTCACGATCAAGATCTCCCTAAATGTCTTCGGCGAGCATCGCGGCCTATTCTTGTGTTAAATTAGCCGCGAAGTGATCAGCCCTGCCGTTCAAGAAAGAATCTGCGCTTCGGGCTGCGATGTGCGGTTCGATGATCTCACGCGCCAGCTTTACGCGACGGACGCGTCGATTTATCAAATCGAGCCGCTCGGCGTTACGTTTCCGACCAGCGCCCAGGAAGCGAGCGCAGTCATCAAAGCTGCAGCTGATGAAAATGTTTCGATCACACCACGCGGGGCCGGGACGAGTCTCGTCGGCAACGCCGTCGGAGAAGGATTGATCGTCGATTTCTCGCGCCACAATCGAGAGATCGACGATCTCAACATCGACAATCGCAGCGTTCACGTCGGTGCGGGCGTCGTGCTCGATCAACTGAACAGCTTTCTCAAGCCGCACGGTTTTTGTTTCGGTCCGGACGTCGCGACCAGCTCACGCGCGACGATCGGGGGGATGATCGCCAACAATTCTTCTGGCGCGCACGTTCCAGTTTACGGCACGACGGCCGATCATGTTCTCTCGACGGAAATTGTTTTTGCCGATGGCCGAATTGTCAAAGTCGGGCCGAAGGAGGAATCGCTTCGCGAGGAACAGAGCAAGATCGACAAACTGGTTCGCGCACATGCAACCGAAATGGCAGAGCGTTGGCCGCCCGGTTTACTCAAACGCTGGCCCGGCTACGGAATCGAGCGCTTCGCCCGCGCTCCAACTAATCTCAACGAGATCCTCGCCGGCAGCGAAGGAACGCTGGCTGCGATTTTTTCGGCCGAGCTAAAAATCTCACCGCTGCCGGGCGAGAAAGGACTCGGATTAATTTTTTTCGCCTCGGTCGCAGAGGCAATGCAGGCGACCGTCGCGCTCCTCGATCTCAAACCGGCCGCAATTGAGCACATCGATCGTCCCCTGCTCGATCAAACAAAGGACCAACTCCATTTTCAGCCTGCGCGCGATTTGCTGCAACTCGACATGAAACCGTGCGAAGCGATCCTCTTCGTCGAGTTTTACGACGACGTCGACGAGAAGCTGTCGATCCTGGAATCGCGCAGACTTGGGCTGCGCACAAGAATTTGCCGCGATGCCAACGAGATGAATCTCGTTTGGTCAGTCCGTAAAGCCGGGTTGTCGCTTTTGACCGGGCGCATCGGCGCGACCAAGCCGGTCGCATTCATCGAAGACGCGGCGGTGCGCCCGCCGCAACTGCCGGATTACGTGCGCGGTTTGCAATCGATCATGAAATCGCTCGGACTGGAAGCCAGCTATTACGGACACGCCGCAAGCGGACTGCTTCACGTTCGACCGGTTCTCGATCTGCACAGCGCGGCTGACCTGAGAAAATTCCGGCTCGTGGCCGACCAAACCTCGGCGCTCGTCCGGCAATTCAAAGGATCGCTCTCAGCCGAACACGGAGTCGGAATCGCGCGGGCCGAATACATGCGCGACCAGCTCGGCGACGCACTCCTGAACGTCATGCGCGAAATCAAGCGCACCTTTGATCCGAAAAACATTTTCAATCCCGGAAAAATTTTCGGTTTTGCCTACAGGATCGACAATCACCTGCGGAACAACTTCACCAAACCACTCGAGCTGTCGTTCGAACCGCGACTCGCTTTCGCGTTCAAGGACCAATCGTTCATTGGCAACCTCGAGCAATGCAATGGCTGCGGTGGGTGCCGGAAAGAAGCGGGCATCATGTGCCCGACGTTCATGGCGACGGGCGACGAAGTGATGTCCACGCGCGGTCGCGCCAATATCATTCGGCGATCGCTCGAATTGCAAGGAAACGGGCACGATCCGTTGAAATCGGCCGAGCTCGACGCCGCTCTCAGCAACTGTCTGTCATGCAAAGGTTGCACGCCGGAATGCCCATCGAATGTCAACCTCGCGCTGCTCAAGGCCGAAATGCTGTACGCGCGCTGGAAACGCGACGGCTTGCCGCTGCGCGAGCGATTTTTCAGCAATGTCGATTTATTCGGACGGATTGCCTGCACGCTTCCACGATTGGCAAACGCGATTGTCGATCTTCCGCGGGTACGCAGCCTGACGGAGAAAACGCTCGGCATCTCCGCGAAGCGATCGTTGCCGCATTACGCGCGACAGCGGTTCGACCGATGGTTTGCGAAACACTTGAAGGGCCCGGCTACGTCCGGGTCAGGACGCGACAGAGCGCGTCCCTCCAGAGGCAAAGTAATTCTATGGGATGACACTTTCGTCCGCTATCACGAACCGAACATTGGAGTCGCGGCGGTGAAAGTGCTCGAAGCGTTCGGATTCGAAGTTCAGTTGCTGAAAAATCGAAAATGTTGCGGACGGCCAGCATTTAGTCAGGGAAATCTTGATGCCGCAGCCGGAGTTGGTCGGCACAATGTCGCTCTTGCGAACGCAAGCAATAACAACACCGCGATCGTTTTTCTCGAGCCGTCGTGCTGGTCGATGTTTGTAGAAGATTATCGCGAACTGAAGATTCCGAACGCGGAGAAAGTCACCCAGCGCTGCTTCCTGTTCGAACAATTTGTGGATGATTTACTGGAACGCGAACCGGACGCGATCCGGTTCAAAGAGCGTAAAGCGAGCGTTGCGATTCATCCGCATTGTCACGCTAAGTCGATCGTCAATCCGGCATTCATGGCGCGATTGGTCGAACGATTGCCTGGACATCGTGCGACTTTGTTAGATACCGCTTGCTGCGGAATGGCCGGCGCGTTTGGCGCGCTCGCCGAAAAATATGAGCTCTCAGTTCAAGTCGCCGCCGATTTACTTCGCAAGATCGACAATCAACAGGCCGACGTCGTGATTGCGTCGGGCACAAGTTGCCGTCACCAGATTGTCGACCTTAGCAATGTCCGGCCAAAGCACATGGCCGAGCTGCTCGCCGACGCGATCAAGTGATCAGCCACCGGGTTTTGGAGGCGGCGGTTTTGCGGCCTCGCCCGGTTTTGGAGGCTGCGCTCCACCAGGCGGTGCGCCGGCGCCCTCACCACCTGGCAACTCGGTCTCCGCAGGCACACCCAAAATGTCCGGCTCAGTGAACGAGGCAGGATGGCTTGCAAGGTCTTTACGTAGAGCGGCGATTTGTTCCTTTGTCACCGGGCTGGCACTGTTTCCCCATTCACTGCGCTCGTAAGTCAGCACGTCGGCCACTTTTTGGTCGCCCAAACTTTCCCAAGGCTGCATCACAGCCGTGCCGTACTGCTGACCTTTCACTTTGACTGGCCCTTGCAGCCCTTTGAGAACGATCATTGCCGGTCGCTTCGAACCGCCGGTAGTGAATTCCGAACCGGCGAGCGGCGGATATTGACCGGGAATCCCCTGCCCGTTTGCCTGATGACAGGTCTGGCAATTGGCTGCAAAAACTTTTTTCCCGCGATCCCGCGGGGAAAGTTCGACTTGTTGTTCTTGTCCCGCGGGACCGCCAGTTTTTTTTGCCGTTGGCAGTCCCTGCATCGGATCGAGGCTGTCGCCGGAAAAATTTCCCGAATAGCGGCCGAGATAAGCGCCGCCGGCAAAAATCGCGAGACCATAAACCGCGATCAGCCAAATCGAGAGCGGTTCAAGTCCGACGCGCGGTTCGCGTTTCTCGCGTTGGATCGCGGCGTGCACTTCATGGACGTCGGCAGTTTCGCCATAATCCATCCCCTGGCGAGTGAGCGCTGCTGGCCTTGGAGTTTGGTCGTTCATTTTTTCGGTGGCGCAGGCGGCGGCGAACCAGCGGGCGCGGCAGGTGATCCGGCCGGCTGTGCTGCCGCTGGAGAAGCCGCTGCCGCCGGCGCAGCTCCTCCCGCGCCCTTAACTTCTTTCAACGGATGCGATTGGTCGAGCGACATCAAATACGCGACCAGACATTTCGCGTCGTAACTCGGAACTACTTCCCAACCCGGCGGTGGCGCGTCGGCTCCGGTCAATTGCAATGCGTCGGCCGAACGTTCGCCGCTGATCGGATGCTTCTCGAACAGGAATTTGTATGCCGGCATCGTGGAGTCGATGTTGTCCGGGCTAATGCTGCGCGGCGAATAAAGATGTCGATAATGCCACGCTTCGGAATAAATCGGCGGCATTCCATTTGGATTCGGAGAGGCTGACGGCGAAGGCGAGGCATTCGCCGCCGGCGATTGGGTCGCGGGCGGTGGTGCTCCTGCCGGAGGCTTTGCCGCACCTGCGTTTGCGGACGGCGACGATTGTGCTGGCGCGGGAGAAGCTGCCGGCGCGTTCCCTCCTGGCGCTGCCGGTGGGCCGCCTCCTAGCGCTGCCGTAGGCTTCTCTTCTTCCGCCGGTCCGCGTTTGCCGACGTTGGAAAGATCAGGCCCCATTCGTTCCTGTCCGAGTTGCACCGGGTTGTCGAAAAGATAATCGCGCGGCGCGCTCCGGCGCTCGCCCCATTTGCGATCGATGTCTGCCGAAATGTAATCGGGCCGAATCTGCTGGCTGTGACAGTAGACGCAGCCATTGGCAGCGTAAACTCGGCGGCCGCGCTCAGCCGTTCCCGATTTTGGCATCGGGTAAATGTCGGTGCCCTCTTCGTCCATTTGCGGATTGAGCGCGCCGATCTGGATATTCGGAATCACGGTCAAACCGACCCACGAAAACGCGAACGTTCCAAAAAGTCCGAGGAAAAGTGGCGCGAGTCCTTTCACAAGTGCGCCTCCGATCCTTCGGCTTCAACCGGATTCAAGAACGTCGGCACAGTGGAAGTGCGACCGAGGCCGAATAACATCAACCCAAAATGAAACGCGAAGACAAAATGCGAAATCATCAGCAAAAGCGCTGCGAGTGTCGCTCCGCGCAAATACGGCAGGACACTGGACGCGCTTTCGATGAATGGCATCGCCGGGTTCTGCTCATTCGAGCCCTGAACAAGGCCGCCGGCGAGGAACATTAACGACATCAATCCGATACCGTAGGTCGAAGCCCAGAAGTGAAGCTTGATCAACGTGGCGTAACGCCATTCGCGGCCAACCAGTCGCGGAACGATGTAGTACATCGATCCAAACATGATCATGGTGAAGAAGGCGTAGAGCCCAATCTGCGAATACGCGACCGTCGCCTGAGTGAAGTGGAGAAACCGCGCGGTCGAGCGAAGTGAGATTAGAATCCCGACCACGCTAAAAACGGTGTATGCCATCGCTCCGAAAACCGTAAAACGCAGCGTCGGGCTGTAACGCATCACCGAAAAATATCCCTGCATTGTCATGTGATGATTCAGCCCAACAGTTGCGACCGGAATGATTGTCAGAATCGTCGCCGCGATGCTGGCCGTGATCATCCAAGCCGGGAACGGCCCATCGATGCCTCGTTGCATGCCAGTCCAACTGGAGAAAAGGACGTAGGTCCAAAAACCAATCGTCGCCAGATGATAGCTGTAGACCGGCCGCCCGATCACTTTCGGAATCATGTAATAGGCGGTGCCGAGTGCGATCGCACCCAACCAAAGAAAGAGCAGATTATTTGAATACCACCAACCGACCGCGGCTTGCATCACGCCTTGCACCGGCACCACGAACAACATCGCTTGGGCGGCGGCGTAGAGCCATGGGAACCACAAAAACGCCCCTAACAAATACCATTGCGTGATGTAAATCTGGTCGCCGCGGCGAAAGCGGAACATCAATACCGCCCATGACATGATCAATGTGTAGGCGACCAAAAGAACGACCGCCGCATAGGGGGGAAATTCAAGCCATTCGTAGCCGGTGCTGTAACCCATCAGGATCGCAGTGATGCCCATCATTACGCCAATGTTCCAGAACCAGGTTCCGGCAACGATGAGCAACGGATGGCGCAACGTGGTCCGGCACAAGCGCGCCATCAGCCAAGTTGCCGTTCCCATCGCGACCATGGACGCCCAGCCATAAACCATCACGTTTACCAGCACCGGGCGAAGCCGCCCCCAGGTCAGGAAACTGATATCGGAGAACCAATCCGGTGAATGTGTTTTGAAGGAAACGAAAACCGTCAGCAACGTTCCGATTAACAACCAGACCATCGCCGACGCGTAAAACATCAGCACCGGCACGCGCGTGGAGGCATCGATCCGCGCGCGTTCGAGTTGTTCGGCGTCGCTCGCCGCCGCCGAAATGGCTGGTTCTTTCAATGGAATGTCAGCGGCTGGAGTCATTCGTTAGGCAAAATCTTCATTGATGTGGTGTTCCAGAAGGCGAGGCGGCTGGTGATTTTGGCGGCGCGGCGGGGACTGCGGCCGACGATTTCGGTGAACCCGCCGGAGATGCGCTGGCGCCGGGCTGCGTTTTCGCTTCGACGGCCGGCGGATTGACGGCGGCCGCCGGTTGACCGCCCGCATTCGAATTTTGTCCAGCAAGCGAAATTGGTTTCGGCGTTCCGCTCGGTGAAGGCGTGGGCGACGGCGCAGGCGACGGTGCGGCCTGTCCGCCGGGCGCGGCCGCAGATTCTGGCACCGCGATCGGGTACGCCGCCACGGGTTTCTTGTTAGCGAGATCGGCCAGGGTCAATTGCATCGCGCGCTCGATCGGCAACCGAACCGTGCCTTTGTTCTTGTCGACCCACGAATAGGTAGTCAGCGCCTTTGCATCTTCATCCCGCGCGTCTTTGAGTTTCTTAGCGCGATTTTCAGCCCGCATTTTTTCGTAACTGTCGCCGCGCGGCGCAGGGCCAACGATCGCAACAACAATTACGCCAAAGAGCACAAACAAGAGCACGACACCAAGCCAGGTCGAGAAAGACGCGGGTGATTGAACGGGATCGGTATCGGCCATTTCAGTTCACCAGTTTCAAAGATTCGACGAGACGCGGATCCCGCACCGGGAAGAGCGAGGTTTTTCCGACGATTCGGAGATAAAAGAAGCCGAGCGTGGCGCCGATCGCGATGAGCGCGACAAAATCCCACAGGCTCAGGTGGACGCCGGTCCCGTGCAACGCGGGAAGAACGACCAGATAGATGTCGAGCAACTGCATCAACAAAATCCAGCCGGCGACATAACAAAGCTGGCGCGGGTTTTTCTTGATCGAGCGCAGCAGCAAAATCGCGAACGGCCCGAAGAAGCGGCCGATCACGAGCAGCATGCTCAACCCCCACCACGATTCGGTGTTTCGCGTCAGAAAATATTGGATCTCTTCCGGAATGTTCGCGTACCAAATCAACATGTATTGGCCAAAACCGATGTAGGCCCAGAAAACGCAGAAGGCGAACATCCACTTCCCCATGATGTGATAATGTTCCAGCGTGACGACGTTCTTGAGGTAACCGGCGTTGCGCAGGGCCGTAATCACTAGCACGAGGAGCGACATCGAACTGCCGGCCGCGCCGGCAAAAATGTAAACGCCGAACATAGTCGAGAACCAGCGGTAGTTCAGGCTCATCAGCCAATCGAAGGCGCTAAACGTCAGGCAATATGCGAACAGTGGCAGACTCGCGAATGAAACCCTGCGCAACCAAATCGTGAATTGCGGATTGCCATCCATGTCCTGCCGTACCGAAAAACGGCGCAACAGGTGCGAGGCGACAATGAAAAAGCCGAGAAACAAAACAGCGCGCAGCATGTAGAACTGCAGATTCAAATAAGCACGCTTGGAATCGAGGTTCGCTTCTTTCCCCGGCGGAATGTTCATCCAGTCGTAAAGATGTTGCCGCAAAAGCAGGATCGGGATGAAGAAGACCGCGAGGACAGCGACGAGCACCGCGATGTTTTCGAGCTGCCGCCGAACAACCACCGTCCATTCCGCGTCGGTCGCGTAATGCACGATCG
The DNA here is from genome assembly GCA_035315805.1 of Chthoniobacterales bacterium. Classification (GTDB taxonomy): domain Bacteria; phylum Verrucomicrobiota; class Verrucomicrobiia; order Chthoniobacterales; family UBA10450; genus AV40. The sequence continues at coordinate 44,451 of DATFXN010000061.1, read as the reverse complement.
TCCAGAAGAAACAGCCGGCGCAAAGCGTGAAGAAAAATCCGAACGCGAATAACCAGGAGAAACTCAGCTGCTTCGGGTCGATCGCCGCGCCGGCGCCGCAGAGTGCGAGCGCAACAAGAGCGATCACGCCCAGCAACACGGATAGGCCGGCAAACCGCTCCGTCTCGAAATATTCGCCTTCAGGCGTTGGCGTGTTGGGCAGGCGCTCGCTCATTTCTTTGTCGCCTCCGGTTTAGGTTGGGGTTTCGCTTCGCCTGGTTTTGCTTCGGCCGGTTTGTTCTCGGCTGGCTTTTCCAAATCAGCGCGATGTTCCGGCGGGACATCGACAACCGTGCCGTTCTGGCTCCGTTGCAGCGCTCGCAGATAAGCGATGATCGCCCAACGGTCGGCCACCATGATGTTCGGTCCGTAGGCCATCATCGTGTTCTTGCCATTGGTGATGGTGTTGAAAATTTCGCCGTCGGCCATTTTCCGGATCCGGTCATCCTGCAAAGTGACGACGGTGTTGAGGCCGTACTGTTTGGTGATGCCATTGCCCGATGCGGTCGCGCCGTGGCACATGGCGCAGGTGATGCTGAAACGTTCGCGCCCGCGCTCAAGCAATTGCGGCGTTACCGGAATTGGAATTCCAGTTCCCCATTTGTCACTCATCTTTCCAGTATTGATGTAATCGGTGCCAAGACTAAAGGCGCTCGGCATTGGTTCAGTTGCGGCCGCCACTTGAGACTTCGGCATTTCGTAACCGATCGGCACAGTTCCATTCATTGGCACCCGTGGTCCGCGGCCGTCCGCAAAAAAGTTCAGCGGTGCTTGCGCGCGCACTTTCACCTGCCGCACCATGTCCGGAAAAATTTCCCACGGCTCGTTCGTCGTCTTCGCTCCCCGAAACCCGAGCACAGCCACGGCCGCGATCGTGATCAACAGAGAGATTAGAAGAAAGCCGCGCAGAAACATCGCTTTAGTCCTCGTGCACGATGGTGATGTGTTCGGCGCCGGTGCGCTCAAGCAGCTCGCGCGCTTCGACTTCTGTGAAGCGCGGATCGCGCGCTTCAATCACGAGGAAGAATCCGTCATTTGTCGCGCGCTTGAATCGCTCCCAGTTAAAAATTGGATGATGCGGCCGGGGCAATCCGTTCATGATTTGCCAAGCGAAAAACGCCGCGAAGGCGGAGAAAAGCACGGTGAGCTCGAACATGATCGGGAAAAAGGCCGGCACGGTTTTCCAGTCCCAAGGTTTCCCATGAACGACGAGGCGATACAAACCCCACGACGGTCCGAATTCGACCAGAATCGCCGTGAGTAAACCAGAAACGCCGCCGAACAAGACCCAACCACTGAGCCACGATTTCGTGAGCCCCATCGCTTCATCCATTCCGTGAATCGGAAACGGGGAATGCACGTCCCAGCGTTTGAATCCGGCGTCACGCACCATTTTCGCGGCTTCATACAGCGCCGCGGCGCTCGGATATTCCGCTCCGATTCCGTAAACTTCATGACCGTAGGGCGTTCTCATATCCGCTCCACCCCTCCGGGTTGAACTGGATGCTCCCCGTTGGGCAAATGCGCGTGCACGTCCGCTTCTGGCAAGACGATTTTTACTTCCGACATCGCGATCATCGGCAAGAACCGAACGAACACCAGGAACAGCGACGTGAAAATTCCGAGCGTCCCGATGAACGTCCAAATGTCGACCCAAGTCGGAATGAACAAGCCCCACGCTGACGGGATAAAATCGCGGTGCAAACCGCCGACGATAATGATGAAACGCTCGAACCACATCCCGGCGTTCACGCACATGCAGACAAAATAGACGACGAGGATGTTGCGCCGGCACGAGCGGAACCAGAACAGTTGTGGCGAAAGCACGTTGCAAAACAACATGCCGGTCCACCAGTACCACCAATACGGACCAAGCACGCGGTTCCAAAACGCGAACCGTTCGTAAGCGTTCCCGCTGTACCACGCTACGAAAAATTCCATCGCGTAGGCGTAGCTGACGAACGAGCCAGTCAACAAAATGATCTTCGCCATTTTGTCGATGTGCTGCGGCGTGATGATGTCGTGGAGCTTGAACAAAGCGCGTGCGGGAATCAGCAGCGTCAGCACCATCGCGAACCCGCCGAAGATCGCGCCGGCGACAAAGTAGGGCGGGAAGATTGTGGTGTGCCACGTCGGCAAGATCGACGTCGCGAAGTCGAACGAGACTACGCTATGGACCGAAAGCACCAATGGCGTGGAAAGCCCGGCTAAAAGTAAGTACGCCATTTCGTAATGACGCCAGTTCCGATTCGAGCCGCGCCAGCCGAGCGCGAAAAATCCAAAAAGGAATTTTCTGATCTTCGACGTGGCGCGATCGCGCAGTGTTGCCAGATCAGGAACTAATCCCGTATACCAAAACAAAACCGAGACTGTGAAATAGGTCGAGACCGCGAACACGTCCCACATCAGCGGACTGCGGAAATTTTGCCAGATGCCGTAATTATTCGGGACCGGTGCAAGATACCACGCCATCCAAACCCGGCCGACGTGCACACCCGGGAAAATAGCGGCGCACATCACCGCGAATAATGTCATCGCCTCGGCCGAACGGTTAATCGACGTGCGCCACCTTTGCCGCAGCAAATACAAAATGGCGGAGATCAAAGTGCCGGCGTGTCCGATACCGATCCAGAAAACGAAATTAGTGATGTCCCAGGCCCAGCCGACTGGATGATTTAGGCCCCATACCCCCACACCGGTCGAAATCTGGTAGCCGAGACAAAACAAACCGAACATCGCAACGGTGCCGGTAATGGTGAAACAAACCCACCACCAGCGTGGCGCCGGCTGCTCGACCACCCCGGAAATGCGTTCGGTGATCCAACTAAAATTGCGCCGTTGCAAAACCAGTGGCTGCCGCTCGATTGAGACTGTGCTGGCTTCGTCCATCACGCTTTCTCCTTCGGGCACGCGACCCCAACCTTGTCGGCGTCCGGCATTTTGGGATTCGGATTGCGAAGTCGGCCGAGATAACTCGTCCGCGCTTTCACGTTCAAGTAATCGAGCAACCGGTAATTGCGGTCCTGCTGCTTCAATTTCGAAACTTTGCTCTCGGGATCTCTGACGTCGCCAAAGACGATGGCCTCGTGCGGGCACGCCTGCGCGCAAGCGCTCGTGAACGAGTCACGCGGGATTCGCAGATCGTTCCCGGACGCGCCGGCCCGCACATGCGCCGCGATTTTCGCTTCCTCGATTCGTTGCACACAAAACGTGCATTTCTCCATCACCCCGCGCATTCGCACCGTCACATTCGGATTCTTCTGCATCTTGCTGATGTCGGGCGCGCCTTTTTCGGTGAATGGCGCGACGTATTCGCGATAAATTCCGAACTCGCCGGCGATTTTCTTTTTGCCGATCGGTCGCTGGTTGTAATCGAAGAAATTGAAACGGCGGACCTTGAACGGGCAATTGTTTGCGCAATAACGCGTGCCGACACAGCGGTTGTAGGCCATGACGTTGAGCCCGTCTTCGCTGTGGATCGTGGCGTTGACCGGACAAACGGTCTCACACGGCGCGTTCTCGCAGTGCTGGCACATCATCGGTTGATGCACCATCTCGGGATCTTCCGGATATTCGCCGTTGTCCTGGTCGAACTTTTTTGCGCTGGCGTAGTAGCGATCGATTCGGAGCCAATGCATCGCGCGCCCGTGTTGCGCCTGGAGTTTCCCGACGATCGGCACGTTGTTCTCCGCCTGACACGCAATCACGCAGGCGCTGCAACCGGTGCAAACATTAAGATCGACCACCATTCCCCACTGCTGAGGCGCATCCATCGGCGGATGGCTGTAAAGCGAGGGTAGATACGTTTGGGGCTCATCGATGCCAGCGCATTTTTCGACGAAGTTGTTGTCGTCACGGTAGCCGTCCAGCGTCGCTTCGCGCACGACTCCGCGGCCTTCAATGCTCCAATGCTCCTGCGTACACGCGAGCGGATATTTCTTTCCGACTTTGGTCACCCGCACGCTCTCAATGTTCTTGCCGTCGGCGACGGCGAAATGCGGATTGTTGGCGGTGCGCAAAAAGTATGCGTTGAATCCGGACTCATGTGCGATTGGACCAGTTTTCTTGCGGCCGTAGCCGAGCGGAATGGTGATCGAATTCTCGGCGTGACCGGGCAAAACGTAAGCCGCGATCACCAGCTCGCGCCGAATCGGCTGATCGTTCGTGTCTTTCGCCGTGTCGTTAATCGAAATTTGAATCAAATCGCCGGTCTCGACGCCCAACGACTTGGCAAAGTTCGGGCTCATCATCGCCGCATTGTCCCAGGTCAATTTCGTGATTGGATCGGGCATTTCCTGGAGCCAGCCATTGTTGGCGTAGCGACCATCGTCCATCGCGTAACTGCGGACGAAAACGATTTCGGGTGATTCAGGCGTCGGCGGCGGGGTAGTTGCCCAAAGCTGTTGCGCTGAGGCCGCGGCGGCGCCGCTGTTGAATGAGGCCGGCCGATCCGGCACCGGAATATGTGCGGCAAATCCGTCATGCAGAAAGCGGGACCAGGCGGTCGCGAAATCGTCTGGGGGTTTGGTCGCACGGAAAGTTTCCTGAACTAGCTCGCGGCCTTCAACTTTCGGCCGTCCGAGCAACGCGTTCATCAATTCGATCTCGCTCAGCCCGCCGAACAGCGGAAGAATCATCGGCTGGATCGACAAATAGGCACCCCCCGCTGTCAGCGCATCGCCCCACGACTCCAGATAATGCGCCATCGGCGCGTGCCAATGACTGAGCCCGGAGGTTTGGTCCTCGTGATAACCGAGTCGCACCACTTCCGGCACTTTTTTATGCAGATCAGCCCAATCGAGAGGAAATTTCTTCTCGGGATCCTGCGCCACGGCGCGCGGCGCGTTGTAAGCTGGATCGCCGCCGAAAATAAAAAGCTGTTTTATCTCGCCGCGATTCATCCGGTCCGCGAGCTGCAAAATGGTTTTCGTGTTCCGATTCTGCTGAAATTCCTGAACGACAATGGTGCGGCCGATATTTTTCAGGGCGGAATTCATCGCGTAAGCGAGCAGTTGAACGACCACCGGCTGATTCGCGCCCGCGAGCACGATGCTCATCCCCGATTTTGCAACCAAGTCACTCGCGGCTTCGATTAACCATCTCTCATCAAATTGCTCTACTTCGGAGAGCGCAGTCAATCTTTCCAGGAGCGACGAGAGCGCCGAATCTTTCGTTTCCGCGGCGATTTTCCCGGCAAGCAGGTAAGCGAAGGCCGGAATCTGGCTCGCCGGCAGACGCAGGCGATGGTCGGCCATTGCGCCAGTGATGGTGAACCGGTTCTCAACAACGTAGAGACGGTTCATCGCGTCGCTGGCGGATTTCATACCGCGGCGCTGTGTAAACGCGCGCGCGCTGGCGAGGTCACCTTCTCCGCAATCGAGGAAATCGCTGTCAAGCGAGAAGACCACGTCGGCGCGATCGAACCGCGGAATCAACCGCACGTTTTCGCCAAAGCCGACCCGCGTCGCGTCGCTTTGCGCTTCGCTCAGGGCCGCCTCGTAAACACACCACATCATGTTTGGAAACGCCTTTTCCAATTCCATGCGCAATCTCTCACGCGTCGGTGAATGCACCTCTTCAACCAAAAACGCCAATCCCTCGCCGCCGATGGCGCCGATTTGGACCCGCAATTTGTCGATGTAAGCATCGAACTCTGCGCGCGTGGAATCCTTGCCGCGTTTCACGAAGCGACGCGAACGCGCGGGATCGTAAAGATCGAGAATCGAGGCTTGCCCGAAAACGTCGGTCGCACCCGCGCTCGCGGGATGAAGCGGATTGCCCTCGAGTTTGATGGGGCGCCCGTCGACGGTCGTCGCGATCAGCGGAATCGCCCCGGTCCGGCGCGGCATTGCGGTCGCGTAGTAAAGAAATTTTCCGGGAATCGTCCATTCCGCGCTTTTGGTGAACGGAACGACATGCAGTTCCGGTCGCCGGCAACTTGTTAAACCGAGACCGGCCAGCGCCATTGACGCGCCCATCAATTTCATAAAATCGCGCCGAGACCATTCGCTGTCGCCATTCAATTCAGAAGCGCCGGCGGGAAATTCGCGCTCGAGCCATTCGCGAAACTCGGGCGTGTTGCTGTATTCGCCGAGACTGCGCCAGTATTTCTTCCCGGTCAGTAACTCAGGCGGATGTTGAAAGACGCGTTTCATCGGTGGCAGGTCTGGCAATTTGTGCTCGGAGCGATGTTCCAGCGTTCCTTCAATGTCTGACCGATCTCTTGCTGGGTAAGATGTTTCTTTTTGGACCAATCCGCGGTGACGCCTTTTGGCTGTCCGTACTTCGCTACAAACTCCGCCGGCTTCACGTCGTCGGGTTTCCAATCAAGATTGAAAACTTGATCCTGCGGACGAAGAAAATTTTCCGGGTTTCGGTGGCATTCGAGGCACCACGCCATGCTGTGCGGTTTGGCCAGATAGACCGTGGACATTTGATTGATTGGACCGTGGCAACTAAAACAACTAATGCCGCGGTTCACGTGGGCCGCGTGATTGTAATAGACGTAATCGACTGTCCGGTAAATCCAGGTCCACTCGATCGGTTTTCCGGTGTTCCAACTTTGCCGCACCGGTTCGAGTTTCGGATTATCCTTTTGCACCTGCGAGTGGCAGTTCATGCAGGTCTGTGTGTTCGGAACGTTTGAGTGAGCCGCGACTTCGACGAAACTGTGGCAATAACGGCAATCCATCCCGAGCTGGGTGACGTGAATATCGTGCGGGAACGGCACCGGCTGGATCGGTTGGTAGCCCACTTTGGTATATTTTGGCGTGACGTAATACCACGTCGCGACGGTCAATCCGCACGTGATCAAAATGGCGGCAACGGCCATTTGCAGCGGCAGCCAGTTGCACCAGCGTGGGAAAAAATTCGCCATATCAAGTTAGCGGATGGCTTGCTCGAGCCGCTCCAAAGAGTCTATGAATCGAACTTGGCTCGGCAAAGCAAAACTGGTTATTAACATGTCGATCTAAAGTCGCAGCTACTCTTCTGTTATGGAAAAGTTGCCGGTGCGCAAAATGATCACGTCAAAACTTTGCCGAAGCGTCAAGTGAAAGCACGAATTTCTTTCGTTTTTTGTTTGTTAATGTTCGCCACGCCGATTCCGCCATTGCCCGCCGCGGAGGATGTCGATCTTCTCCTGATCAACGGAAATGTTTACACGGTTAACGAAAAACAGCCGCACGCCGAAGCGATCGCGGTCAAAAAAGATCGAATCGTTTTTGTCGGATTGAACGATGATGCGAAGAATTTTCACGTAGCACGCGTTGTCGATCTCGCCGGCAAAACTGTTGTCCCGGGTCTGACCGATTCGCATTGTCACGTTTTTGGAATCGGCAAGCGCGAGCTGACTCTGAATCTCGAGGCCACAAACACGCTCGACGATTTTCTCGCCAAAGTGAAAGCGCGCGTCGAGCAAACCCCGAAAGACAAGTGGGTCGTCGGTCGTGGCTGGATCGAGACATTCTGGAAACCGCCCCGGTTTCCCACTCGCGAAGATCTGGATTTAATTGCAGCGGATCATCCGCTCTTTTTGACGCGCGCTGATGGTCACGCGGCAATCGCGAATTCGGCTGCACTGAAGATCGCGAAGATCGAGAAAGACACGCCGAACCCGTTCGGCGGCGAAATTATAAAAGACAAAACAACCGGCGAACCGACCGGAATGTTGCTCGACAACGCGATGGAACTCGTCGCGAGAAACATTCCGAAACCGACCCCGAATGAGCGTGAGCAAGCGCTGCTCACCGGAATCAATCGTGAGATCGGTCTCGGCTGGTGCGAAATTCAAAACGCGGCCAGCAACAAGGAAGATGTCGATCTTATCCGCAGAGCGTTTGAAGCGGGAAAAATCAAGATCCGACTTGTCAACGCGGTTACTGGTCCTGGCGAAAACGCAAACGAGATTTTGCACCAGGCGCCGATCGTAAATGCGTACGCTCATCACTTCACCCAGCGCACCATCAAAGTCTTTCTCGATGGCGCGCTCGGCTCCCGCGGAGCGGCCTTGCTCAAACCCTACAACGATGCACCCGAAACATCGGGTTATTTGACCGCGAAACCGGAGGAACTCCAGCCGACGTTCGAAGAAGCATTACGCCGCGGAATTCAAATCGAAACGCACGCAATCGGCGATCACGCGAATCGACTGATTCTCGATCTTTACGAAGCCGCATTTAAGGTGGTCCCCCCAGAGAAAAGAAAAATTCGCGAACCGCGCTGGAGAGTTGAGCACGCGCAGATCGTCGATCTTGCCGACATTCCGCGATTCAAAAAGCTCGGTGTAATCCCCTCGATGCAGCCGTCGCACGCCATCAGCGATTTGTTTTTCGCGCCGGCGCGATTGGGAATGGACCGGCTCGCGGGGGCGTATGCCTGGCAAAGTTTTCTAAAATCAGGCTCGATCATTCCGGGCGGCTCTGATGCGCCGGTCGAACGCGGCGAACCGATGATCGAATTCTACGCAGCGGTTGCGCGCAAAAGCATCAAAGGCGAATCAGGCGAAGGCTGGCATCCGGAACAAGCTGTCTCACGCGAAGACGCGTTGAAGATGTTTACCATCTGGCCGGCTTACGCCGCGTTCGAAGAACAAGACAAAGGCTCAATCGAGGCCGGCAAGCTGGCCGACTTCACGGTGTTGTCTCAGGACGTCATGAAAATCCCCGAGCCAGAAATTCTCAAGACGCGCAATGAAATGACAATCATCGGCGGCGAAGTTGTTTATCTTCGCTGAGCGGAGGAGGAACGAGGTGGGTGCTCGCCGAACCGCAACTTGCCGGTTCGAAAAGAGTCATTCGGAGTTACCAAAACCGCGGCACTGTCAAGTGCGCGAAACGTAGATTTATCGCGCGAGAAACAATTAGTAAAAACAACGCCGATGAAGCCTCGAGCTGGGGCCATCCAAAAAACCGTTTCGTGACCGAAGATATCGCCGTTATGATCTAGCGCGGGCCCGGGCCTAGCCCAATCACGATCGTCAACAAATACGCCACGGCCATAATTTTCCCCATCAGGTCCGGGAGGCCCGGGATATGCCTCCCGCAGGCGCTTTGCCGTATTGCGGGAAAGATAATTGCTGTTGCCGGCGTGGATCGATAGAAACTTTGTCCAATCCTGCAAAGTGCAAATAACGAAACCTCCCGCGCCATTCGCCGCTTGGTAGCGATAGAGTTCCTTTGGAACCATGGCTTCCTCCGGAACGGGCAGCGTCGCGCCGAATGTGAGATAATGACCAACCGGGTTTTTCGGCGGACGCTTGTCGTCATAGACAATTCCCAACGTCGCCGTTTTCATTCCCACTGGGCGAAAGACTTCTTCTTTGATCAATGTTTCCCAATTCTTGCCCGACGCCATTTCCAGCATCGCTGCGGCAACCGCGTAACCCTGGTTAGAGTACAAATATTCGCCGGGTCGAACCTGCGGGGCGTCTTTAAGCACACTCTCGGCGACCCAACGTCTGATCCGCGAAATGGTGCCATTCTGGGTCATCAGTTGCGACCAGTGCCTATTCTCAAATGTATCTCTGTCCTCAATGCCGGCCCGATGAGCCAAAAGTTGATCCAGCGTTACATCGAAAAACGCCGGATTGAAATTCTCGTAGTTTGTAAAGAGATCGCGCACCCGAGTGCTCCATCCGATCTGGCCGCGATCAACCAATCGGCCTGCCACAGTGGCCGTCATCCACTTGGTACACGAACCGATGTTGATCCGATCGGAAATTAACAAAGGCCAATTGTCGCCCTGGCGGCGATAACCAGCTGCGCCTTGGGCGACTAATCGGCCGTTTTTAACCGCCATGGCCGAAAGACCAGGCATGTGAAAACGCACTCTTATCTTTTCTAGATCAGCGCTGACATCAACCTGACCGGAGGCAGGGGGAATTTGGCTGGTCAAAAGAACAAAGAAAAACAATTGGGGCGAACCTTTCATAATTCGATTCCTGTTTCGATCCATTTCTAAGGACTTTCACGCCGGATAGTGAGCGATCGGCGGTTGCAGGACGACAGTTCGAAAAAGCTTATGAAGCGGCTGGGCCGGCAAGCGGGAGCGATTCTCTAGTACGATGAAAATTCTTCTTCCAATCATCATCAGTGCGGCTTTGTCCTTCGGCGTTGTTCACGCTCAGGAAGGCCAGAAGATCAACGTCACCATGACTGAGTATCACTTCAACATGCCGGCGACCGCGAAGGCCGGAAAAACGACGTTCGTGGTCAAGAACCTGGGCAAAAAGGTCCACACGTTCGCAATTAAAGGTGAAGGGATCGATCAGAAGATATCTCCCAACCCAAAACCTGGCGAGACCGCGAGTTTGGAAGTCGATCTAAAGCCCGGCGCCTATGAGATCACCTGTCCGGTGGATTTCCATACCGGTCGCGGCATGAAAACCACCCTAACGATTAAATGAACGACACCTACTAGACAGGATTTACAAGATTTTTCGGGATTAGGATTTTCTGAAATCCAAATCAATCCTGTTAATCCGGTCTCTCTTCGGACGTCAGCAGCGCGCCAAGAATTGCTGCCACTGCTGCGGCGAGGAATAAGTGGCCGGCAATGAAGTTGCCGATGAAATAATAAACGAATGCGACGGTCGTCAGAAGAAGCAGCGCAAGCATGATGATGATCCATCTAGGCGCCGCCGTCGGTCGGATCGCCACAACGGCGAACACGATGGCGAAAATGATTTGGATGGCTGAATCCTGAAGCCAGAGAACTCTGAAACCTTTGCCAAAAAACTCCGGTAAGTCCGATTTCGCGACCGCAGCCGACACTTTGCCAAACGCTGAAGTGTGGACGTACGCGCCAAACGCGAGGATAAGCGCCGAAACCGCGAAAAGAATTCGTGAAAGAGTCTTCATAAGATTCTAGACAGGATTAACAAGATTGGAAGATCTGATTTTCCGGAATCCAATTTAATCCTGTCTAGTTACCTGAAATCAAAGTCAATCTTGTGCATCGCGTCTAGTGCGTCTGTTAGCGTACCAGCAAGTAAATCGCGATGAGTGTCAATAGAAAGTAAGGAACCAAAATCGCGGCGCCGGCGTATTCTTTCGCCATTCGTTGACCAAAGAACAAACAAAGGATCGCAATCGCCGACACAACAGCGCCGTAAAATGCGACCGTTGGATTTTGCGCGAAAAGCAGCGTGATAAATCCGACTCCACTCAGCACGCCTGCTGAAACTTCAATGATGGTGAGAACGGTGAACAACAGAGGCACGAACCCTGCCAGCGGACTTTTGGCGAAGTGGCCGCTCAGCCATTGTAGATTCCCTTGCCGATCCACGATCTTGTCGATCCCCGATTGTAAAAACAAAATCGCCAGAAACGCGGAAGCCAGAATTTGGAGCAAATACAAACTCATCTCGAATCAGCCGGGATTAACAAGATTTACAGGGGGTAAAGCAAGTCTGGAAGCCAGGAAACCACGAAACGCAAGAGGGGAACTTCTGTTCTGATCCGCGGTTATGGCCGACCGACAACTTAACGTTTTCTTCGGGCCCCGTTGCTGCAAATCACAAGCTAGGAATACAGGTACTCGTCGTGGTACTCCCTTTGCGGGGCGAACTGGACGTGGTCGTTGCCTGATTCCGGGTATTCGAAAATTTTTCCTTCGTAATTGCGGATGACGATTTTTTCGTTGTCGTGATAGAGGACGTAGCCGGGATTGATCGGCACTTTGCCGCCGCCGCCTGGCGCGTCGATGACGAATTGCGGCACGGCGTAACCGGTGGTGTGACCGCGCAGGCCTTCAATGATTTCGATGCCTTTCGCGACCGAGGTGCGCAGATGCGATGAGCCGTTGATGAGGTCGCATTGGTAGATGTAATACGGGCGGACCCGGCAGATGAGGAGTTTGTGCACGAGCGCTTTCATCGTCTCGAGATCGTCGTTCACGCCCGCGAGCAACACGCTTTGGTTGCCGAGCGGAATACCGGCATTGGCCAGCCGCTCGAGCGCTTCTTTCACTTCAATCGTCAGCTCGCGCGGATGATTCACGTGCACGCTCATCCAAAGTGGATGATGTTTGGCGAGAATCGCGCACAGCTCGGGCGTGATCCGTTGCGGGAGAAAAATCGGAACACGCGTCCCGATACGGAGAAATTCGATGTGTTTGATCGCGCGCAACCGCGCCAGCAACTTGTCGATCTTTTGGTCAGAAAAAATCAGCGCATCGCCACCGCTCAAAAGCACGTCACGCACTTCGGTGTGTTGTTCGAGATAACGAAATGCTTCCTCGAAGTCGGTGTGAAGTTCTTCTTCACCAACACCGCTGACCACGCGGCTCCGTGTGCAATACCGGCAATAAGCCGCACAGCGATCGGTCACTAAAAACAAAACGCGATCGGGATAACGGTGCACCAGTCCCGGCACCGGCATGTGCGAATCTTCGCCACAAGGATCGGCCATGTCGTAGGGCGACGACCAGGTTTCTTCGACGCGCGGAATGACCTGCCGCCGGATCGGATCGTCCGGATTTTCCTCTCGCGGAATCAGGTTAAAAAAGTGGGGCGTGACCGCGAGCGCGAGTTTATCGCCGCTGAGTAAAACGCCACTGCGTTCTTCATCGCTAAGATCGATACGCTGTTCGAGCTGGGCCAGCGTCGTGACCCGGTTCTTCAGCTGCCATTTCCAATCGTTCCAGAATTCGGGCGCTACCTGCGGCCAATAACCGGGCGCGTGCGAGACGAACTCTTTCCCATTGCCATTCCAAGAGTGTTCCATTTGAGTAAGAGTGGAAACGCTAAGACCGCTCAGATGTGTGTCAACGCGCGCACTGCCAAGTGCGCCGCGAACTTGTTTCTCGGTCGGTTACTGAACCGCAACCACGGTGCCGATCGGAATCTCGGCAAAGAGTTTTCTCGCGGTTTCGCCCGGCAAACGGATGCAGCCGTGCGACGCGGGATAGTTCGGAACCACGCCCTCGTGCATTCCGAAATCGAGACAGCTCAAGCGCATGAAGTAAGGCATGTCGACGTGATAAATGGTCGAGCGATGGTTGCGCTCCTTGTCCGTGATCACAAAATAGCCGCGTTTGGTGTTGTAGCCCACTCGGCCGGTCGAACAGCTCGAATTCAAAACCGGGACGCCGTCTTTGATGAGCGACATGTGTTGAGAGGCGAGCGAGATCTCGATGCGAAGCTTTTCCGGATCGGGTCCGCTGCCCAGGAGCACTTGCGACGCCTGCCAATGACCGAGCTCAGCCGCGAAATAGAGCGCGATCATTTTGTAACGCCCGGTCGCGCGGTCTTTGTCCGCTCCAGCCTGGAGCAGCGTACGGACGTAATCCGTTCGCCCGAGTCCGGCCGCGAGCATCAGGCAAGTCACGTTGCGATCGTCCTCGATGTAATTGCGAAACGACTTCGATGGAAGCGCGTCGAGAAACTGCTGGTCGTATTTAGCTGGCAGAGTCGTGTTCGCGTCCGCGCCGCACTCGAGCAGGGTGTTGAACAACGGCGCGTTGTCGGTCGCGATCGCGTATGCGAGCAGCGGGACTTGTTTCCCTTCCGGCGTCGGTGGAGGAATGTGTTTTGAAAGCAGCAGGCGGATTGAATCGCGATCTCCGGCGCGGAGAGCCTTATCCAAAGCTCGCAACGCGCCAGTGCTCCATTGTTTGAAACGCGATAGTCGTAAAAGAATCTCTTCCGTAATCCTTTGGTTCGGACTCTCGAGCGCGAGCGTCAGCAACTCAGCGGTGTCGCCGTAGGCCAATTCCAGATTCGGCGTCAGATTCAACAGGAGATCGACAACCTCGAGTTTCTGGGCGCTAACAGCATAAAAAAGCGCGGTGTGACCAGCCCGGTCCCTGGCTGCGACGTCCGTGACGTGACCAGCCAATGCGCGAACCAATTCCAAATCGCCGTGCATGGCCGCCACCATCAATGGCGTCACCCCGGCGTTGTCCGATAAGTCTGCGCTCGCCCCGGCGTCAAGCAGTCGGCGCGCGACGGTGCCATCTTGCCGCAAGATCGCGCTGAAAAGCAAAGAGCGATCGTTCGCGGCGCGGGCGTTTGGATTCTGGCCCTCGCGAAAATAGCGCTCGATCAGCGAATGTTGATCCGTCTCCAGAGCGCGGACGAATTCATCGGCGGGAATCGCCTTGGGGATCTGCTGCTCGAGCGCAAGCCATACAGCGGCAAACACAAAGAGCGCCGCCAGAACACCGATCCAGAACCAATTTAGCTTGCTTGACGGCATATCCGGAGAGAAACCCACTGAATAGTATATCATCAGTCAAGCGGTTTGCCGGGCAATTCGCATGGCCTGGACGAGAAACCAGCTCATTGGACTGAAGGCGTTGAACGTTGCATGTTCGATGCTGTCAAATTTCGAACCAATGCGTTTCATCCCAACTACATGTCTTATCGCAGCGCTCGGCGCGATGTCGATCTTCGCTGCCACGCCGGAGGTCGCGCCGACAGCGACGGTTCCTCCGGCGGCGGCGGAGCAGGGCAAAGACGTCGTTCACCAACTGAACAACGCTTTCGCCAAGGTTTTCGAGACCGTGGCGCCAAGCGTGGTCATCATTGAAGTTTCAAAAAAGAGCGACAACGAAACCTCCGCGTTCGAGGATTTATTTTTCCAAGGGCCGCCCGACGAAAACAACCCGCGCAGAAGCCCGCGAAACCTTCAGCCCATTCAAAGCGAAGGCTCCGGGTTCATCGTCCGGCCTGATGGCTACATCTTTACGAACTTTCACGTCGTCGAAGCCGCGGACAAGCTCGACGTCAAACTGAAAGACGGCCGCGAATTTCCCGCGAAGGTTGTCGGCACCGATGAGAAAACGGACGTCGCGGTCATCAAGATCGAAGCCAAGGATTTGCCGGTAGCGCAATTTGGAGACAGCGATGGCGTTCGCGTCGGTCAATTCGCCTTCGCCATCGGCGCGCCATTCAAACTCGATTACACATTCACTTACGGCGTCGTTAGCGGCAAAGGGCGGAGCAAATTGCTCGCGACCAATGGCTATTCCGTCTCGGATTATTTACAGACGGATGCGTCAATTAATCCCGGAAACAGCGGCGGACCGCTTTGCGACATCGATGGCAAAGTGATCGGCATGAACACACTGATCAACGGGATCAACCGCGGGCTCGGGTTCGCGATTCCGATTAACATGGCCAAACAGATTGGCGAAGAGCTGATCGCGGGACGTAAGATCATGCGCCCGTGGCTTGGCATCCGCATCGAAACCCTCGGAGACAATCCTGAGCTCCGCGATCTATTCAAAGGCTTGGACCGCGGCGTCGTCGTGCGCGAGATCGAGGCGGAAGCGCCAGCGACCAGGAGCGATCTCCGACCGGGCGATGTGATCACGCATGTCGATGCAAACGCGGTGACCACCGACTCACAGTTGCAACATGAGATTTTGAAAAAGAAAATCGGCCAAAAAGTCGAGCTGACGGTTTGGCGGAAAGGTCAAACCCTGAAAATTCCGGTTACCACCGGCGAACTACCGAACGAAATCGCGCGCGCTTCAAACGAGCCGCCCCGTCCGCCGCAAAATTCTGAACCTGAGGTTGGAAAATTTGGGCTGCAAGTTCAGGAGTTGACCAAGGAAATGGCGCAACGCTTCAAACTTGGCGTTCAGAAAGGTGTGATCGTGACCGACGTGACCGAGAACAGTCTGGCCGCGCAACAGGGAATCGAACGCGAAGACGTGATCACCGAAGTGGACGGCAAACCGGTCACGGACGTGAAAACATTTCGTGAAGCCTTGAACAAAGCCGACCCGAACAGGGGCGTTCTGCTTTATCTCGACCGCAAAGGCAGCAAAACCTTCGCGGTCCTCAAAGCTGGCGGCCAGGAACCGAACGATCGCTAGGTCTTCCGCGCGCTAAGTGCGACCAGCAAAATCCCGCCGACTAGGCAGATTCCGCTCACGATCGGAGGAAACTTAATGCCTTGATCTTCGGTGTGCTTGATCTCCAAAGGTCCGAACTGGGCGTCTTTCTTCTCTTGCGACCAAGTAATGCCGCCATAAGCGAAGCCGATAATACCGACAATGATGAGAACGATGCCAACAATTCCAGCTGGTTTCACGGGCGCGATGTTGGTGAAGGTGCCCACTTTCCCTCTGCGCGTTGATTCACGCAAGCACATTCACCTACCAACAGCGCGCGGCGTAACACGTGGGCTGCTTGCGACTGACCAAACGCGAGCTCAGAGGCCGTGCCCGAGCGATTCGTGCGACACCAACATTGGGCCGGCCGGTGGCAGTCGCAATGTTGGCGCTCTTTGTGCAAGGGCGGATGCACCGCAGAAAACGCGTGCGGTTCCCAGCTAAAGTCCCCTTTTGCAGAAAGCGTGACAACCGCCCTATAGCGGACGTCGCCCGGTGATCAATTGGATAATGAGTACGACGAGCGCGATCACCAGCAGTAGATGAATAAAGCCGCCGAGCGTGTAAGAGCTAACCAAACCGAGCAGCCATAGAATCAGTAGAATTACAAAGATAGTCCAAAGCATAAGTACCTTTCCTTTTGAGGTTGTTGCCATTACTTCGTTTCAGGTCGGGCAATTGCGCTTAACGAAAATTGGGCAACCGATGTTGCCGCGGCGAATCCGTCCGACAGCTGGTTGAGCTTTTATCTACCGGCCTTTTGCAGCACAGCCCGCAAATCCCAACCGCTCTGTTCCAACTCTGCACGCGCCGAATCGTAATCGCTCTGGGTGAGCTCGGCCACGATTCGGGTCGCGCGGTCGCGCAATTTCGCGCTCGAAGTGTTCAGGTCGATCATCAAATTGCCGCGCACTTTTCCGAGCGCGACCATCGCCCCGGTGCTGATAATGTTTAGCGCAATCTTGGTCGCGGTTCCGGCCTTCAATCGGGTCGAGCCGGTCAAAATTTCGGGACCGACCGCGAGATCGATCGCAAGATCGACACTCACCTTTTTTTCCGGCGCAGGATTGCAACTCAGCAAAACGGTTTTCGCGCCCAGGGACTTCGCTCTTGCAAGCGCTCCCAATACAAACGGCGTTCGTCCGCTCGCGGTGATCCCGATCACGGCGTCCCTGTCTTTCACCCCGCGGCGATCAACCGCCAGCGCACCGTTGCTCGTTTCGTCTTCGGCGCCCTCAACGCTTCGGTGCAACGCGGTCGCACCGCCGGCGATAATTCCTTGCACGAGTTCGGGCGAGACGCCGAACGTCGGCGGAATTTCGCTGGCATCGAGCACGCCGAGGCGGCCGCTGCTGCCGGCGCCAACATAAAATAATCGCCCACCTCCGCGCAGCGATTCAGCCACCAGCTCGATCGCACGTGCAAGATCGACAATCGCCCCGCGCAGCGCTTCACCAATAAATTTTTCTTCATCCACAAACAACTTCACTAACTCTTGCGCGCTCATCGCCTCCAAATTTTCCGACCGTGGATTCGGTTGCTCAGTCAAGGCGGCGGCCAGATTCTCGATTTTTTCCGGAGCGGTTTGGGCTTGAATTTCCAGCCAGCCCTGCATTTCCGCGGCCAGCCAGGCCGCGCCGAATTCCGGTGGCCGTTCCGAATTCGCGACCCGCGCATCGGGCAGCGATTTTTTCAAACGTCGGCGGAAGGCGTGATTGTAGATCGAGTCACGCTGAAAAAGTCCACCGAGCAAGACGACCTTTGGCGCGAGCACATGAAGCCTGGTCGCAACCGCTTCGGTATATTCGCAAAGAACGCGCGCGCCTTCTTCGATGATTTCCATCACCCGCGCATCGCCGCCCGCCGCGGCCTCAAACACGATCGGCGTCAACATCGCCACTTCCATTTTATCCGCGGTCTGCACCCAACGTACAAGCTCGTCGAGATTATTCAGCGACAGCGCGCGCAAAATTTTTGAGGTGAACTGAACTTCGCCACGATGAATATCGTACTCGCGCAAGATCAAGCGCAGCGCCTGGATGCTGAGAAAATAACCGCCGCCGGCGTCGCCCAAAATGTGTCCCCAGCCGCCGGCGTTTTCGATCCGCTTGTCCCGGCGCCCGGTCACCGATGAACCGCTTCCAGCATTCACGACGATTCCGTCTCCGCCGCCGAGCGCTGCGGCCAAACCGGAATCGCGGTCGCTCCCGACGACGATTTTCGCCGCCGGCCAAGCCTCGGCGCAAAGCCGGGTGAGCGATTGTCGATCTTCCTCTGTGCCGCAACCGGCGAGAAAAATTCCCGCGCGCGCGACTTCCTTCGGCAATTCGCGAAACATCGCAAGCAATTCATCGGGCTTGGCCAAACGAAAATTCGCCGGCGGCATTTTCCCCTGATCCAAAACCCGCAAGTCGTTTGGACCGCACTCGACCAAGACCCACGAAGTCTTCGTCCCCCCGCCTTCCACGCCGAGGATTTTTTCGCCGCCGTTCATTGTCGATCTTTCCCGCGTTTGTATCATGCTTCATGGCCAAAGACGAGGCTCAAGCGGCAAAACGAATCGCCCGGCTCCGGGACGAAATCAGGGAGCACGATCGGCGCTATTACGAGGAAGCCGCCCCAACGGTCAGCGACCGCGAATACGACCGCCTTTACAAAGAGCTTGTTGATCTTGAGGGAAAATTTCCCGACTTGCTCACGCCGGATTCACCCACTCAGCGCGTCGGCGGCAAACCGCTGCAGGCTTTTGCACAGATTCAACACCGTGTTCCGATGCTCAGTCTCGACAACACATATTCGGAAGACGAGGTCTCTAACTTTTACAAGCGGATCACGCGACTTTTGCCGGACGAGAAAATTCCGGTGGTGATCGAACCCAAAGTCGATGGCGTTGCCGTTTCGGTGATGTACGAAAACGGCCGGCTCAAATACGCCGCGACGCGGGGCGACGGTTTCGTCGGCGACGACATCACTCAAAACATCAAAACGATCAAATCCGTGCCGCACCAATTACGGTGCTCGGGACCAAAAATTTTCGAAGTCCGCGGCGAAGCTTACTTAGACAAGGCCGGCTTCGAGAAATTGAACAAGGAACGCGAAGCCGCGGGACTTCCGTTATTCGCCAATCCGCGGAACGCAGCGGCCGGTTCACTCAAACATCTCGATCCAAGAGTCGCCGCGAAACGGCCTCTGGGAATGGTTTTCTATGGAATCGGCGCGGTCGAAGGCGCGGATGTCGATCTTCACTCGAAGATTTTCCCGCGGTTCAAAAAACTGGGCCTGCCGACGCACGAAGATTGGTGGCTAGCTGATTCGGTCGATCAAATCTTGAATGCAATTCGCAATCTCGACGAGATTCGGCGCGATTTTCCGTATGAAACCGACGGCGCGGTGATCAAAGTGGACGCGCTGGCGCAACGGGAGCGGCTGGGATTCACGGCCAAATCGCCGCGCTGGGCGATCGCTTACAAATACGCGGCCGAACGTGTCGATACGAAGTTGCTCGACATCAAGGTCCAAGTCGGCCGGACTGGAATTCTGACGCCTGTCGCGGTTCTTGAACCTGTGTTGGTCACCGGCAGTACCGTTTCGCGCGCGACGCTGCACAACGAGGACGAGATCAAACGCAAAGACATTCGCATCGGCGACACGGTCGTGATTGAAAAAGCTGGCGAAGTGATTCCCGCCGTCGTGGAAGTCGTCAAATCGAAACGGCCGCGGAATGCGAAGCAGTTCGATTTTCTCAAACATATTCACGGAAAATGTCCGGTGTGCAGCGGAGAAGTCCGGCGCGATCCCCAATTTGTAGCGTGGCGCTGCGAAAACATTCGGTGTCCGGCGCAAGCGACGCGGCGATTGGAATTTTTCGCCGCTCGTGGCGCGCTCGATGTCGAGAGCGTTGGCGGGATCGTTGCGGATAAATTGGTCGAGAGTGGTCTCGTCCGTGAGCCGCTCGATTTATTCGAGCTGAAAGTCGAGCAGATGGCGAAACTCAACCTCGGAACGGAAGAAAATCCCCGCGTCCTTGGCGAAAAGAACGCGACCAAAGCAATCCAGGCGATTGAGCGTGCCAGAACTTTGCCACTCTCGCGGTGGCTTTACGCGCTCGCTATTCCCGACGTCGGCAAAACGACCGCAACCGACCTCGCGCGCTTTCACGAGACAATTGAGGATGTGGCCGATTCCAAAATACTCCGCGATGTAATCGCGTATCACGAAAGCAAAGATGACAGGCACGCCCGGAAACAAATCGCTGATCGCTTGATTAAATCAGGTTTTGCTCATCCATCCAAAAGCAAGATCGATAAACACATGGGCATTGTCACCGAAGTCGGTCCGGTCGTTGCCCAAAGCGTTGTCGATTTTTTCTCGTCATCGGCCGGAAGAAAAGTTGTCCAGCGGATGAAACAACTCGGAATCGAGCCGAAGAGCGAAAAAGTTTCCGCTAAGAAAATGGTGGAACTGCCGCTCGCCGGAAAGACTTTTGTTCTCACCGGCACGCTGCCCTCAATGACGCGGGACGAAGCGTCTACGAAAATCCAAGCCCTTGGCGGTCACATAAGCAGCAGCGTGAGCAAGAAAACCGATTACGTCCTCGCGGGAAGCGAGGCCGGCAGCAAACTCGACAAGGCCAAAGAACTCGGCCTGAAAATTATCGACGAAGGCGAGTTTCGGAAAATGTTATAACTACGGCGTCCGCTCAGGCGCCGACTGGAGATTCAGCGGAATGGCCCGATTCAAAGGTGGCGGCGCTGCCAGCCTTGTTTGGCTCGCTGGATGTAAATCAGCCTGGATCTGGAACGTAATTTTTTCATTGCCCCGCATGACCGTAATCGGCACGGCATCCCCCGCGGTTAGGAAGAACGATGCCTCGAGAATGTCTTCCGGCTCGTGCACTTTGGTCCGACCGATTTGAAGAACGATGTCGCCTGATTTTAGGCCTGATTCAGCAGCAGGCGTATCTTTCATCACCTCAGTCGTCAATGCGCGCGAGCCCTCGACCGGACTCGTGGCCTCCTGCACGTTCGTCCCGATCCAGCCGTAACGCGGCTCACCGAAGCGGACATAATCGGAGCGAATTTTTTCAGCCGCTTCGATTGGCAGCGCGTAGCAGGAATTGCTTTCGAAGCTGTAGAGAAGAATCCCGACAACTTCGCCCTTCAAATTCAGAAGCGGCGCGCCGCCTTCACCGCGTTGCGGCGGCAAATTCACCCGCAGATGCTTGGTCGGAAAATATCCGCCGAAACACTTGCGATCGAATCCAGCGATCATGCCAAAGCTCGGTGTTTCGGCGAGGTCAAGCGGATATCCGATTGTAACAACCGGAGTTGCGATCTCAAGCTGTTCCGAACTACCGATTGGCAGCGACGGACTGGGCAGGTCTACTTTCAACATCGCAACCCCGCTCCGGAGATCAGCCAACAGTTGGCGGGCGGGATACTTTTTGCCCTTGAACTCAACCATCACACTGTCCGCTTCGCCACCAACCGAATATGCAGTGTAAAGTGTGCCGGTTGGATCGATAAAGAAACCGGTACCGGAAAGTTCGCCATGCTGATCCGTCGCTTCGATTTTGACGACCGCCTTGGCGCATCGATCAAAGACATCTTTGACCTCGCGGCTGATCGCAGCCGGAGACTCGGGGATCTGCTGTGCGAAAAGCGAAGCGACCGCGGCGAGAGACGCGAATGTTGCCACCAAGGGAAAACCTGTGGCGGACCTAGAACTTGAAAGTCGTCTCATAACTCACGGGCACGCTGTCGAGCACATAGCGTGGCGGCGTACCTTTGCGGTGAGTCTGGGCGCTTTCCGTAATGTTGCGAAGCGACCGCGTGTTGAAAACCCGTGTGGCCACGGGTGACGCCAGCGTCCATTCATCCTCGGTATTAGCAGGGAGAGCCAACACTGTGGGATCTTTAACGGCAACGGTGGCCGGCTGTGGCGTCTGATAAATCCGCAGTGAAACAATGCCCGCGCAGATTAGGACGGCGGTGACTGCGGCGGGGTAAGAAGTGAGGGTTGAAAGATTGAAGGAAAACACCAAATCGCGCGCCCGATCGATGCAAATGCGCCAAAGCGGTTGCTTAAGGAGTTCGTCACGCTGGCGGCGATGGAATTCGTGCAGAAAATTTTCGAAGTAACCGGGTGGCGGCTGCTCGTAGCGTTTCAGCCGGAGCAATTTTCCTATCATTTGGTTGTCGTTAAATTCATCCATGGTGTGGAATCAGGTGACTGGGTTTTTTCGAAATTCGTCCAGATAGTTTTGTAGTTGCCGGTTGGCGTAAAAGAGACGGGAGCGTACTGTGCCTTCTGAAACATTCAAGATTTTACTGATCTCCGCGTGGGGCATCCCCTGAATATGGAACATGGTTACCACAGCTCTGTGTTCATCAGACAATTTCATCATCGCCTCGTTCAACCTTTTTTGCAGCTCGGATAGATCGGCTTCCCGCACGGGGCTGCTGGAAGCAGTGGCTTCAAGGAAGTCCTTGTCGTTATGAACCGCCGCATCGACATCATCCAGGCTCAGCTGAAACCTTCGGCCGCGTTTTTTTAGAAAATTCAACGTCATGTTGACCGCAATCGAGTGGATCCAGGTGTAGAACGACGATTTGCCGCGAAAACCACGGATCGCCTTGTAGGCCTTGGCGAAAATGTCCTGGAGCAGATCGTTCGTGTCCTCGTGATTTGCGGTCATGTTGTAAACGAGCCCGTAAAGACGTGGGGTGTATTTCACGACCAGCTCATCGAACGCGTCCGCGTCGCCGGCTTGCGCGCGTGCCACCAATTCTTGGTCTTCATCCTTCCGCGGTTCGTCCATCGCGTTCTTTTTAGACTTAACACCGGCATCCGATCCCGACGATAACAAATCGGTGATGCGCCGAGGTCCGAGCCGGACTGGCTTTATTGTGATCGCGGGATTCATCTTGCTCAGCGAGATGTTGATCTTAGCTCAATCTCGCCGGTCGCGCATCGAGATCAGCCAAAGCAGGTTGCCGAGCGCGGCGATGAACGCCGCAACGTAAGTGAGAGCGGCGGCGTTGAGCACGTTGTTTACGCCCGCAACTTCTTCGCCTGGCTGAATGATTCGCATTTGCTGCAGGATAATTTTTGCCCGGCGCGAGGCGTCGAATTCCACCGGCAGGGTGATCAACTGAAAGATGGCGAGAATGAGATAGCAATAAATTCCGAGCGTGATCAGGCCCGCGACCCGGAACCAAAGACCACCGATAATGATGAACGGCAGCATTTGCGAAGCAACCATCGTTACCGGCACAATCGCCATCCGCGCTTTCAGCGGCGCATATGCTTTCGCGTGTTGAATGGCATGCCCGGTCTCATGGGCCGCAATTCCAAGAGCTGCCACCGACGGCGTGTTGTAAACGTTGCTCGAGAGGCAAAGCCGTTTCGTGGTCGGATCGTAGTGATCGCCGAGAAAATCGTTAGTCTCGACAACATCGACGTCGTGGATCTGCGCGGCCTCCAAAATCTCGCGGGCGCATTCCGCGCCGCTGATGTTGGAGCTGGCGCGGACTTTGCCCCAGCGATTGAAGGCGCCGCTCACGCGAATCTGCGCCCAGATGCCGAGTATTGCCGGCACCAAGATGTAGAGCAGGAAATGCTGGCCACCAAAACCGATTGGATAGAACATGCCTGTGCCAATTTACTTGCCTAGGTTAGACGCTCAAGCTCAGCGTGCGTTCAGATTTCCAACTGCTTTGGAAACCGCGACAGAACCTTGCAACCCGTCGTGGTCACGACCACGACGTCTTCGTGGCGCACGCCGCCCAGTCCAGGGTAATACAGCCCCGGCTCGACCGTCAGCACTTGTCGATCTTTCAGCGTTACCTTTTGCAGCCGCGGATATTCGTGAATCTCCAGACCGAGTCCGTGACCGGTGCCGTGGAAAAATCCAACGTTCTTACCGTTGCGAACTTCCGTGGGATAGCGGCGCTTTTTGAACAGCGCTTGGATCGCCTTGTGGATTTTCATTCCATCCACGCCGTCTTTGATTTCGCGCAGCGCGAGCTCTTGTCCCTCCTTCACCGTCTCCCAAAGTTTGCGTTGCGGGTCGCTGGCGCGCCCGCGGACGACCGTCCGCGTCATGTCGCCCCAGTAACCTGAACGGGGATCGCGCGGAAAAATATCGAGGATGATCAACGAATTCGCGTAGAGCGGTCCATGCCCGCGCTCGTGCGGATCGCACGCGTGATCGCCGCCCGCCGCGATCGTGTTCGTCGGCGTGCCGCCGGCGCGTAAGATCGCGGTATCGATTTCGGCGCGGAGGATTTCGGACGTCAGCGGCTTGCCCGACCATTTTAGTTTTCTGCCGGCTGGCTTTGCGGCTTTCAAAACTTCCATCGCGCGCTTCAGTCCAGTTTCAGTGAGGCGCAACGCGCGACCGATCAACTTCAACTCTTCGTCGGTTTTTGCTTCCCGCTCCGGCCAAAAGAGTCCGTTCGTCGTTGCAAGATCGACATCATCCTTCGCCAGCTCCCGGGCATAACCGAGCGGGAAATTTGCCGGCACCAGCGCGCTTTTCACGCCGCGTTTGCGCAGAAACTGGCCGAGCACTTTTCCATACGGCGGCACTTGTTTCGATTTCCCCTGCACTTCCCGCTCGAGCTGGTTGAAAGAAACGAATTCATCCACCTTCGCCGTCCTTCGGCCGCGATCCATTTCGAGATCGCTCAAAACAATTGTGCGCTTTCCATTTTGCTCGAGAAAAATAAACGGATCGCCCGCCCAAAACTTGGTCGCGTAAAGCATGTCTGCGTCGATATCGCTTGGTGCGACGATCAAGCGTGTTTCGTTGCTAATTATCGTCATGGCGTTTACAATTGTAGGGCAAGCGCTCCGCTTGCCAACTAGGTTCGTCGCACTTCTAGTTGGCGGCGCAGAACCCAATAGAGCAGCCCGAGCATGCCGAATGTCGATCCGATCAGCACAATCGTGTTGAACACAAAAACGCTGATCTTCACTCCGAGGTAGCGTTTCTCCGCACCAAAGAAAACATTCGGCCGGCTGCCGCGACGATAGTCGGTCTGCTCCATCTCGGCGTTGGAAATCAAATCGGAAACTTTCTGGTTCACGTAGATTTGTTCGGCCGTGACTCCGCCTTTTGCGTCTTTGAACAACTTTGGATCGAACGTCCGCTTTCGCTCGAGCACCTGGTCGATCTGCTTCAGGTAATGATCCAAATCGTCCAAAGATTTTGTTTCCAAGCCTGACAAAACCGCCAGCACTTCCTTCAATTCATCAAGCCGATTAGCTTCCGTGGGATCCGGTCGATGCTTCGCTACGATCGTATCGATTTCGCGCTGGGTGCGTTCCTGTCGCGAAGTCAGCGGATTCAATTTTGCCTGGGCAACAATCATTTCCTCGTACGACCAGCGCATTGGAATGAACTGGCAGACGAACGGCACCTGCAACTTGCTCTCCATTTTTTTGCTGCGGTCTTTGGTCGGATGCTCCTGGAACCAGCGCGTCAGCGAATAAACCAGGCTCAGGTTGCGGTTCATGTCCTCGTACTTGATCAGCGCGCCGCTCATCAGGATCTGTGGAATCAAAACCAGCGGCACGATGTTGGCCGCGGTCTTGGCGTCGGAAACGAGCGAGGAAACGAGCAGCCCGAGGGCGAGACTTCCGACCGCGGTCATAAACATCAGCGCGAGATGGACCCAGAACATTCCGCGAATCTCGAGAATATAATTGCCGATCAAAACGAAGAAGATGCATTGAATCAGCGCAAAGACCGAAAGCGATGACATCTTTGCGAAGATGTAATACGGCAATCGCACATCGAGATTGCGCTCGCGCTGCAAGACCGGCCTGTCGCGGATGATGTCGTCCGCGCTGTTGGTCAGCGAGAGGAACATCACCACCAGCAATCCGAGGAACAAATATGTGGCGATGTGAAAGGCGGACGCGAAATCGTATTTCCCACTTTCCGAATAACGGAGCAGTGTTCCGATTAACAATGCCAGCACTGGCGCCGCGCAGGTTGTGATCCAAATGTTCGCACGGTTGCGCAATTTGCTGATGAACGAGCGCCGCAACAACGCCCGGAACTGCGTCCACTCATCATGCCAGCGGATCGGAGAGCGCTTCCGCTTTTGCGTGACCGTCGAGGGCAGCGGCGGCGCCTGCTCGCGACGCAGCGAAACTTGTT
This sequence comes from Chthoniobacterales bacterium, assembly GCA_035315805.1. Lineage (GTDB taxonomy): Bacteria > Verrucomicrobiota > Verrucomicrobiia > Chthoniobacterales > UBA10450 > AV40. Next base: position 18,398 of record DATFXN010000061.1, on the reverse strand, counting down.
TGACGTCCTGAATCAGCCGAAACGCTTCGTACTTGTCGCGCCAGAATTCCGGCGAATAGCGCCGCGCCGCAACCAATTGCCCCTTGCTGTTCTCTTCATAAATAATGTCGCCGCTCAGATCGCGGAGCGGTGTCTCCAACACGTCGAAAATAAATTCCGGTCGCGTCGTCCCGCACGATGGGCAGGCGCCGAGATCCGCGCCGAATTGATGTTGGTGCTCAGCCTCGGCGAAATAGCGAAGCATCTCGGTTGGTGTTCCGAAAAAGACGAGCCGCCCGCCCTTATCGATTAGGATCGCCTTGTGAAACAATTGGAACAGCTTCGAGCTCGGCTGATGAATGGTGACAATGATGATCTTGTTGTGCGCGATCGACCGAATGATTTCCATGACGTGCTCTGAATCCTTCGAGGAAAGCCCGGAAGTCGGTTCGTCGAACAAATAAACGTCCGACATGCCGATCATATCGAGACCGATGTTGAGGCGTTTGCGCTCGCCGCCGCTCAACGTCTTCTTGAAAGCCGAGCCGACGACCGCGTCGCGCCGCTCGCCCAATCCAAGCTCGATCAGTTTCGCTTCCAACCGTCGCATCCGGTCTCGCCGGGAAAGATGCGGCGAACGAATCGCGGCAGCGAATTGCAAATTTTCACCAATAGTCAGCTGTTCGTCGAAGGCGTCTTCCTGCGGGATGTGACTAATGTATTTCTTGAGCTCGTCGAGATTTGGATAAAGCGAGCGGCCATTCAAATAAACGTTGCCGCTGGTCGGCCGAAGCTGGCCGGCCAGCACCCTGAGCAACGTGCTTTTGCCCGAACCGCTGGCACCCATCACGCACACGAGCTCGCCGCGCGCGAGCGAGAATGAAATTCCTTCTAGTCCCGTGTCGCCGCCGCTGAACCGGTGGGTGACTTCGCTCACTTCGAGCGTGCGAATAATGTTGCGCTCTTCCTCAATGATGCGTTCGGAAAAGTTGCAGCGCAGAAATTGCCCGACATCGATCCGGATGGTATCGCCGTCCTTCAGGGAATGTGTTGATCTCACCGCGGCCTCGGCGACCAGGATCGGCCGGTCGGCTTCGAGCACTTCTAATTGGCCGACGCGCTGGTCGTAGTCGCAGAAAATTTTCAGCAGGACGTCGCCGGCCGTTCCCGGCGAAAGCAAAATGTCATCGGGCTGGAGCTTGCTCGGATCGTTCGAAACCAAATATTCCGATTTCGAGGCCTTGAGTTGGAACCGGCCACCAAGCGCGCGAGCGCGACGACGCAGATCGCTCAAGTCCATCTCGCTGTCGTTGTGAAACAGGATCTTGTCGTCGAGGGCGGCCTCGACTTGTGCGCCGGCATTCAATCTCACGCCGTTGAGCACGGCATCGACATCGCGCAACGCTTTCACCCGTACTTTCAGTCCGAACGCGATCTCGAGCGCGCTTTCGCGTGTCCGCGCACGCTCCAACGCGACTTCGTCGGCATCTCTGTTCACCCGAACGAAGATGTGCGGCACGGAAACGTTTTTCTTGGCGTTGAAATATTGCGCCAGCTCCTGATACGTCAGCACGTGGTCGCCGACGAGAATCCGCTGGCCCGGATAAATTCGGCAGAATCCTCCGCGGACTAGCGGCCGACCGCGCACGGAAACATTTTGGCCGCTGTAGTTCTTGAGCAGGATCAGATCGTGATAGCGAAACGCCATTAGCCGATCGCTCTCGGCCAGATTTTTCATCGTCACGTCTGCTTTTCCGTTGTTCGCGAACGAGAGCGATTCCAACGGTGATGCGCCGCGCTGATAAATCGACGGGTCGGCGTCTTCCGACGCGTTCAATTGATAAACGATGTCGATCGCCTGCGCGGCCATACCGAGTTGCGACATGAAAGAATAAAACGCGACCACTTGTTCCTGTTTCAGGCCAGCCTGCGAAATCAGATCGTAAAGCTGGACGCCGAGCATGATTTTGCGCTCGCTCGTAAGCTGCGCGCCCAGTTTTTGCGCCATCGCGTTCAGGTCCTGCTGCTCGTATAGCGCCTGGCGGAAAAGTTGACGCAGCTCGGAGTAAACCGCCTCGGGATAATCGTAACGCAAAAAACCGAGACTTGAGTCAATTTCTTCTTCGAGCAGGACGCCGTCGGCTTTGGAAAAACTCGCTAGCACCTGGATGAGCAACGGCAAAAGGTTCGGACCTTCCGAGACGCTGCGCGGCTTGCGCAAGGCGCGCCGCATTAAGCGGCGCCCCTGGCGGCGGACGCGATACGCAAACGGCGTCACTTTTTGCACCGCCCGGTCCAGTCTTTCCGCGACCGTTGAAACGAGTTGAGTCATGCAGGCATTTCCGAGCTCAGCCTTGGTCCCGCGGTCGCGGGACTACGGCGTGGCCAAGCGAAATTTTACAGGAATCGCGTCGTTAAGCAATGCACCGCGCGGAATCGCATGAACGCCGCGCGCTCTACGTTGTCGATCTTCTCGTCCCTCATCAGTCCTCACCCGTTACTGGCATTGGCTCGCACCCTGCTTTTTTGCAATGGCATACCTTCATGGTAATCTCTTTATCTAAGACCAATCGCACGCCTTATGCCACAATCCGACCGTAACTCTCAACGCGAGAACAAGCAGCGCGGCAACGAGCCAAGCTTCAACTGGCGCGGCGTCATCCTGATCGCGGTCGCGTTTGGCTTTTTCGCCCTGGCGATGCTGTTCTGGCGGGGGAACTATCCGCCCGTCGAAGACGTTCCCTATAATCGCTTCCTCGAGCTGCTCGAGAACAAGCAAATCGTGAATGACAAGAATTCGCCGCTCACTTTGTACGTCGAAGAAGGCAAACCGACACAAGAATTGCGCGGCAAATACATCAAGCAGGGCACCGGCGGGGCCCAAAACGCGGAGGTGCAGTTTCGCACGATTGTTTATCTCAATTTCACCAACAATTTGCAGGACAAACTCGCCGCCGCGGGATTTCAACCGGCCATTCGCTCCGAGTCGCACCCGTTTGGTCAGGCACTGTTGAGCTTCGGGCCGGTCTTGTTTTTGCTCGCGCTTCTTTATTTTCTGTTTCGCCAGCAAATCCGCATGGCCGGCAAAGGCGCGCTCAACTTCGGCAAATCGAAAGCGCGCATGCTCGCGCGTGACAAAAACAAAATCACCTTCAAAGACGTGGCTGGCGTCGAGGAAGCGAAGGACGAAGTCCAGGAGCTCGTCGAGTTTTTGCGCGACCCGAAAAAATTCCAGAAACTCGGCGGACGAATTCCGAAAGGCGTGCTGTTAGTCGGACCTCCGGGCACAGGCAAAACCTTGCTCGCGCGCGCGATCGCCGGTGAGGCGGACGTTCCGTTTTTCTCCATTAGCGGTTCAGATTTCGTGGAAATGTTTGTCGGCGTCGGGGCGAGTCGTGTCCGCGACATGTTCGAGCAAGGTAAGAAATCCGCGCCCTGCATCATTTTCATCGACGAGATCGACGCGGTCGGCCGTCATCGCGGTCACGGTGTCGGCGGCGGTCACGATGAGCGCGAACAGACGCTTAATGCGTTGCTCGTCGAGATGGACGGCTTCGACACGCAGGAAGGTGTGATTATCATTGCAGCGACGAACCGACCGGACGTTCTCGATCCGGCATTGCTGCGTCCAGGACGTTTCGATCGGCAAATCACTGTCAATCTGCCCGACGTAAAAGGCCGCGAAGAAATTTTGCGAGTCCACTCCAAGAAAGTGAAACTCGCCGAAGGTGTCGATCTTGCGGTGGTCGCGCGCGGCACGCCGGGTTATTCCGGCGCCGAACTTGCGAACGTCATCAATGAAGCGGCGCTCCTCGCTGCGCGTCGCGGATTAAAAGGAATCACGCTCAAAGAATTGGAAGAAGCGCGCGACAAAGTTCGTTGGGGCAAGGAACGCCGCAGTCTCGCGCTCAGCGAAAAAGAAAAACAGAACACCGCCTATCACGAAGCCGGTCACGCGCTCCTGCTCGAATTGCTTCCGCACACCGAGCCGCTGCACAAAGTCACCATCATTCCGCGCGGTCCGTCGCTTGGATCGACAATGTGGTTGCCGGAAGAAGACAAGTACACCAATCGCAAAAACGAATTGCTCGCCTCGCTCGCCGTGAAAATGGGCGGGCGTGTCGCCGAGGAAATTGTCTTCGGTGATGTGACCAACGGCGCCGCCGGCGACATCAAAATGGCGACCGCGATGGCGAGAAAGATGGTTTGTGAATGGGGCATGAGCGAGAAACTCGGCATGGTCGAGTACGGCGAACACGAAGATTACGTTTTTCTCGGTCGCGAACTGACTCGTAACCGCGATTACAGCGAAGCGACCGCCGAAGAAATCGATCGCGAAGTGCGCCGCTTGCTCGACGACGCTTACCAAACCGCGAAACAAACGCTCCTCGCCAATCGTCACCAGCTTGACGCAATCGCGAAAGCATTGCTCGAGTACGAAACTTTGGACGGCTCGCAGATCAAAGAACTGATGAAGTACGGCGAATTAAAAAATCCGCCGCCGTCGGTTATACCGGAGTCGGGCGAAAAAATGCCGCCCGAAAAACCGCCGCGCCAAGTCGTGGTCGGTCCCGAAGCCCCGCCTCTTCCCGGCGCACTCGGCGGCGCGCCGGCCTGATTTTCTGGGGAGCACACGCGCCTCGCGTGCTGGTTTCGGCGCCTCGCCGCGAAAAATCAGTGTGATTTTGAAACGGTTCGAGTCGTTGGCGATTGACCTCAATCGCGATGGCGGTTCGGTGAGCCCGGCTGTGTGTTACTCGCTCGGCTCGGTGGTTGTTGGCGGCGGTGAGTAGGGATGGTTTCTGAGATTCGGATAGTTGTGCTGGTTGTAGGCGCCGCTGTCGTCGGTGCTGTTCGGATGATCGTGCCGGTAAGCTTTTAGTGCGTACTGGGTTCGCGATCCCCAAATGCCGTCGATCTCGCCGCGATAATAACCGGCGTTCGCGAGCCGGCGCTGCAGCTCGGCAACTTTTTCGTCGTAATGGTTCGAGTAACCGTTGCTATATCCGTTGTCGTAGCCGTAGCCGTTTCCGTAATAATTGTAGCCGTAGCTCCCGTAATAACCGCCGCCGTAGTAGCCGTAGGGATAACTTCCGTACGGGTAGTAATCATAATAGTAGGGGTAGCCCCACCAACCCCAGAACGGGAAACCGAAACTGCTGAAAAAGACGAAATCGTGATCGTGGTGGTGGTGATGCCAGTTCCAGTTGTTGCTCCAATGGTTGTTCCAACGCTGGCCGTTCCAATGTTGGTTGCCGGCAAAATGCTGACCGCTCCAGTGCTGGCCATTCCACGCGGCGATTCGATTTCCGCCGACGAATGGCCGCGCGGAACCAATTCGCTGCCGGATTGAAACGAAACGGTTGTTATTTGCACGACGCGGCCCGGCCATGGCTGTCGATATCGTGACGGTTACTGCGACGAAGCAACTCAGATAAAGCAGAGGTTTTGTATTCATGAGGTCTCAGGGTTCATTAAGTTAGACACCGCGAAGCTGCCACGGTTGCGTATGCTAACATCCTACGACATTTCCAGGCAATATCTCGCACGGCGGCAACATTCTATTCTAATCATCTTAACCTATGACCGGTAACCAAATCGATGTGATCCTGAAACGGTTCGAGAAGCCCGATGAAATGCGAGCGATGGAGAAAGGGAAATTCGAAATCGTGCATATCGGCGAGATGACAATCGGCCGCGCGACTTATGGGCCCGGTTGGAAGTGGAGCGAGCATGTCGGTCCAACTATCGGCGCGACTCGGTGTCCGGTTGAACACGTCGGACTCGTCCTCTCAGGCGCTGCGACAGTCGCGTTCGATGACGGCCGCGTGATTGAACTGAAAGCCGGCGATCTTTTCCACGTCCCCCCAATTCCGCACGACAGTTGGGTCGTCGGCGACCAGCCGTACGTCTCACTTCATCTTCTCGGCGCGGCACACTACGCGAAGAAAACTTAATTCATCCGCGGATTTCGCAGATTTTCACGGATTCAAAAAGACAGGACTCCTTCTATAAATAATCTGTGTTAGTCTGCGGATTTATTCGCGCCTTTGTTTCTCGACCAAGTGGCGCAACTGGCGCTCCATCGTTTTGAAAGCGTCATGGATCACTTTCGCGAGCGGCTCGTGCGAGCCGTTGTCTTTCTGCTGTTCGTCAGAGACTAATTCGTGACGCGGCCGGACCGTAACATCGATGCGGCAGCGATACGGATTGCCTTTGTGGTGGGTGTGGTTCGTTTGCTCGATGGCGACGTCGCAGCGGTTGATGTGATCGCAAAATCTGTCGAGGCGCGCGGCGTAAGTCATCACGAGATTGTCGATCTTGTCTGATTTCTCCAGGCCGCGGTAGGTGATGTTAACTGGCAGTTGCATAATTAAAAAATATTGAGCTTAAACCGGACGAAGGGAACGAAAATGATGCGGCAATTTAGCCGGCTCGATTTTTACGAGGTCAGATTTCACGTGCTCGACGATCCGGTTGCGGACACGATCCGGCAATTGACCGACAATCGCAGAGTGAATTTCCGACGGAGCGGCGAACGCCCAGCCTTCCTTCCCGCTGCCGTTGACAATCCTCGTGATCTGGTCGGCCAGCTCTTTGTTGATACGCCGCTCGGTTTCGGTCTGGAGCTTGCTCTCGGCGATCGAGGCCTGTCCGCGATGCGCCCCGGCCCCTTCGGTCACGGGAAAGCGGCCGGCCAGATCTGTAACCTTGTCAATCAGTTTGCCGTGGGCGTCGGTGATATTGAATGCCTGGATCAATTGCAGGCTCGGGCCGCGCGTCGGCGTTTGGTTAACCTGATACGCTTTCAAACTCCCGCGATCTGCTGCGATGACGATTGAAGCCGGGATCATAAACTAACTGCGGCTGTGGAGCGTCGGACAAGCGCTCATCCAATACTTCTCTATAATAGAATCGCGCCGCGTTGCAATCTCGCGTTGAATTAAAATCGCGCGTCATTTTCTGCCGCCGGCGCGTTCTTCTTCGCCAGTAATCGCTGCCCAAGCGGCCAGGGCGCGCTTCTTCCAGGATTCGTGACGCGCGCGCGGCTGCTCGCCCCGACTCAGTTTCAACAAGCATGCAGCGCGGCCGCCAAGATCGACATCGTCGCCCGAGGAAAACTTCTTGGGCTCCTTGAGAAAGCCGTCTTCGCTGGTTGTGTCAAGAATCTGTTCCCACTCAAGATTTTCCTCGCCAGGAAGAACGAACTGAATCGTCTCGTGATGCGCGTTGACCAACAGCAAAAAGGTATCGTCGCGCAGTGGCTCGCCATGCTCGTCGACAAGATCCTTGGCGTCGCCGCTGATCAGCATCCCGAGGCAACGCACGAATTGCGATTTCCATTCTTCGTCGCTCATGTGGTTGCCGCCAGGATTGAACCACATGACGTCTTTGACCTCGCCGCCAGGGACGGGTTTGCCTCGAAAAAATTTCGGGCGCCGAAAAACCGTATGCTGTTTGCGGAACGCGATCAATCGTTTCGTGAATTCGAACAACCGGTTCTGCGCTTCGTTCCACTCCCAATCGAACCAACTAATCTCGTTATCCTGGCAATAAGCGTTGTTGTTCCCGTTTTGCGTCCGCATGAATTCGTCGCCGCCAAGAAGCATGGGTACGCCCTGCGACAGAAAGAGCATCGTCAAAAAATTGCGCTGCTGCTGCCGGCGCAGATTGCCGATCTTCGGATCGTCGGTTGGTCCTTCGATGCCGCAATTCCAGGAACGATTGTGGTTATCGCCATCGCGATTTTCATCGCCATTGCCTTCGTTGTGCTTATCGTTGTAACTGACGAGATCGTTCAGCGTGAACCCGTCGTGCGAGGCAATGAAGTTCACACTGGCCGTCGGCGCGCGCCCGTCGTGTTGATAAAAATCGGGGCTGCCGGTCAAACGATACGCGACCTCACCGATGAACCCTTCGTCACCGCGCCAAAAACCCCGCAGCGCGTCGCGAAATTTTCCGTTCCACTCTGAAAACGGCGCCGGGAAATTGCCGACCTGATAACCGCCGTCGCCAACGTCCCACGGCTCGGCGATTAATTTCATCTGCGACAGCACCGGGTCCTGTTGAATACAATTGAAGAAGCCGTGGAACTTATTGAAACCGGTGCCGTCGCGCGCGAGCGCCGGTGCGAGATCGAACCGGAAACCATCCACGTGCATTTCGCTCACCCAATAACGCAAGCTGTCCATCACAAGTTGCAACGTGCGCGGGTGGAGCGTGTCGATGGTGTTGCCGGTGCCGGTATAATCCAAATAGAACCGCGGATTGTCAGCCATCAGGCGGTAAAATGCGGGATTATCGACCCCGCGAAAACAGACAGTAGGGCCAAGCTGATTTCCTTCGCCGGTGTGATTGTAAACCACATCGAGAATCACTTCGATCCCGGCGGCGTGAAGATTGCGGACCATTCCCTTGAACTCGACGACCTCGGCGCCGGGCTGCCTGTCGCTGGAGTACTCCGCGTGCGGCGCGAAAAAACCGATTGTCTGGTAGCCCCAGTAATTGGTCAGGCCGCGATCGAGCAGCGCTTTCTCGTCCAGATGTGCGTGTACCGGCAACAACTCGACCGCCGTCACGCCAAGGCTCTTCAGATAATGAATCGCCTTTTCGTTGGCGACTCCCGCATACGTACCGCGCAATCGTTCCGGCACGTCCGGCAAGAGTTTCGTGAACCCTTTCACGTGCATTTCGTAGATCACAGTTTTCGGAAGCGGGGTGTCCGGCCGTTGGTCGTCGCCCCAATCGAAGCCACTATCGATCACCGCGCATTTCGGCATGGCCCAGGCGTTGTCGCGCGTGTCACTCGTGAGATCTTCCGCCGCATCGCCAACGATGTAGCTAAACATTTCCTCCGACCATTTGACCTGCCCGGCGATCGCCTTCGCGTACGGATCGAGCAATAACTTGAAATCGTTGAAGCGCAGACCGCGATTCGGTTCATGCGGGCCGGCAACGCGGTACCCGTAGAGTTGGCCCGGCCGCACTTCCGGCAGGAAGACGTGCCACACTTGTCCGGTCTGTTCGCGCAACGGAATCCGAAATTTTTCCTTTGGCGCATCGACAGTTTCGAACAGGCAAAGATCGACGGCGGTCGCGTGTTCGGAAAAGATTGCGAAATTGACGCCGTTGCCGAGCCAGGTTGCGCCCAGCGGATACGGTTTTCCAGGCGAGGTCGAGATGGTCGTCATAGAGCGCGACGATGTTATCCCTCACGCAATCGCAACACGCAATCCGCGATTCGTCCGCGCTTAGCCCAGTTTGTGACGGAGGAAGATCGCCAGCAATGCGAGACTGCCCCACCGATAATCATAAACGCGCGCGGCGACGGTTCCGGAAGGGCAAAGAACAAGAGGAACGTCTGCGATTGCGTTGGCGACTGGCTTTAGGGTATGAATCGGATTGGAGCGCCAAGGATGGTCGCCCGCTTCGAAAATCTTGCGGATTGCCATTCGACGACGATTGATGAAGACGATTGCGCGTCTCGAAACCGTTCGCGACCGGCAAACTGTTCAGGCTATTCGGTCAATCGCCCCTATCTTCTTCATCGCTTTTGCTGTCGAGATAGAGGACGACGAAGGCGATACCGAGAAGCGGTTGCAGCACGCGTTGCAAGACGCTGAGACCGATTTGGGAAAGCGAGGCCGCCTGCTCTTTCGGCAAACTCGCCATCATTTTTTGCAAAGCAACCTGCGGATCCTGGGGCGTCGCGAGTTGGTTGAACATGTCTCGCAGAAACGGCCACTCCGCAGCCAACTTGGGCCAGTAAGCAACGACAGCGATTGCAATGACAAATGCGTACCAAATCGAAACCACAAACGCGCCACGCCAGAGCGGCCGCTGATACCAAGGCAGGTCGCCCCCACTCCGAGCAAGCCTTCCACTCAGGCGGATGGCATCCATGGCACTTGCATTTTCAAGGACGGCAAATTGTTGCCAGAAAAGAACCTTGATGAAAAAGCGCGCGAACAACCAAATCTGAAAAGCGGCCAAACTGAGCGCCGCGACGATGGAGAAAATAGATCCGGACGCCGCCGCGGTGGTCGTCATCAGGAGGACCATAAGACCGAACCCCGTTATCAAAACGTAAACGACGAAAACGAAGAGGCCGAGACCAGCGACGCGCGGCCAGTATTTTACCGCGTGATTAAGAATGCTGAGAAAACTCACCCGCCGGCCCGCCGTTAATTCAGTGCTCAGAATCTGAATGCCGGCGACATAAACCGGCCACAACACAAGCGTGAGCACAAACATGCAAACGCTAAAAGCAGCTGCGACCATCGTGCGAAGATCAACATTGACGTTCGGCGCGGTTTCGATCATCCCACCGATAAATTGGCCAGAGAGCGATGGCACCAGAGTAAGCAACGTGAGAGCGAGAAACTGGAAAAAGCCGCGAAAGTAAATCTGAAAACTTTCGATGAGAATATTTCGGCTCGGCAGTTTGCTGCGCGACTGCTGATTGCTAATTTGCGATTGCTGATTTGCGACGTGCGACCGCTGATCTCTGGCCCGACGTTGCACCGGCGGAGCCTCGATTTGAAATAAGCCCGGAATCTCGCTAGCGGTTTTCCAACGAGCCTCATTGATGGAACCCGCTACCCTAGCTGAGTCGACATCTGCCCGTCGCGCCGGATTTGTCGGCAAAACCCGGCCATCGGCCTTCCACTCACGCAACGTCGCAAGATCGGCCGGGCCATATTCCTTTCCTTGAACTTGGATGATCCATTGCTCGGGCATCGCTTGATAATTGGACAGGATTTACACGATTAACAAAGAGATTTGCTTATCGAAATGGGCTTGGATTTTGAAATCTTCGAAATCCAGTTAATCCTGTCTAGTAGATGAGGTTGCTTCTGATCGACGGGCATTATTACGTTTACAGGTCGTTTTTCGCGATCCCGAACCTGTCCAATTCACGGGGCGAACCGACGAACGCGATTTTCGGGTTCACCAAAACGCTGCGGTTAATGATCAAGCATCTTCAGCCTGAGTTGGGCGCCGTTTTTTGGGACGAAGGCATGCCCGAGCGGCGAGTGAAATTACAACCGGCTTACAAGGAAACGCGCAAAGAAATGCCGCTCCCGATGGTTCCACAGCTCGACTTCATTCAAAAAAAATTAACCCGGCTCCTTGGCTTCACGAATATTTCGCTGCCCAACACCGAGGCCGACGATTTGATGGGCTGCTATGCGATGGCGGCATGCAAACGCAAGGGCATGGAAGTCATTCTGGCCACCAACGACAAGGATTTGTATCAGTTGATCGGACCGTGCGTGAAAGTTTATACCACAGCCAAAGCCGACCTCGCTTTGCCGAAGGACTCGTTCGCGTTGCTCGGTGAAGGCGAAGCGACCGCGAAATGGGGTGTCCCGCCGAAAATGATCGGCGACGTCCTGGCGTTGAGCGGGGATTCAGTAGACAACATCCCCGGCGTCTCGGGTCTTGGCCGCAAGACCGCGGCCTCGCTCATCAAGGAATTTGGCAGCCTCGAGCGCTTGCTGGGGGACATCGACAAGATCAAAAGCGATCGGATGCGAGTAAAACTGATCGCCGCCCGCGAACAGATTTCGCAAAACAGGAAAATGGTCGAGTTGGATTGCCACCTGGAGTTGCCGGTGGCGATCGACAATCTCCGGATCGAGCCCGATTATCCGGAATTGATTGCGGAGCTGGAGAGATGCGAGTTTAAGTCGCTGCTCCAAGAGGTAAAGGAGGAGGCTGCGCGCGTCGCAGGCTCCGCCCAGCAGGAGATGAAGTTGTAAACTGCTGGAAGCGTGGACCTTGCTCGGCACGAAAAATTCGTAATAAATTCGAACGTCAGCCGCCGAGCGCTGTCCAATTTAACAGGTTAAGGCGATTCGGGCGGTTGCACGTTTCTTGTATTTGCTGTTTCTCCTTGGCGTGCGCTGCCCGAATCTTTTTTTGTACGGAACCTTCCCTGAACTCACAAAAGCTCGCCACGGGACGAGTCCGTTCGACTGGCCGAGTTTTGGAGTGAACTGCGGGGTTGCGGCATGTCCGGCGGAAATGGTTTCATAGCGGCTGCGGTTTATGCAGAGCGATACTAGCCTGTTTGGCCTCCGCGGCTTTCTCATCGACGCGCCCGAGTTTGGCACTCTGCGGGGCCGGCCCAACGGCGCTGTGATAATCGAAAACGGCAAAGTTTCCGAAGCCGGCGACTACGACGATTTGCGCCGCCTCCGCCATGCGAGTTCAATTCACTGGATCGATCGGAAGCCGGCCGCGATTTTCCCTGGGCTGATCGACTGTCACACGCATCTGCCGCAATACTCCGCGGTCGCGCGCGGGGAAAGTGAACTGCTCCCCTGGCTGCGGCAACATATCTTCCCGGTCGAACGCGATTTCACTGGACCGAAAGCGCGCGCCGAAGCGCCTCAGTTTTTCCACGAATTGGTGCGCAATGGCACCACCACAGTGATGGCGTACGCGGCCATTTACGAAGACAGTTGCGACGTTGGATTTGAAGCCGCCAGGGAAAGCGGCATCCGCGCGATCATCGGCAAAATGATGATGGACCTTCGCTCATACGGCCAGCTTCAGCCCAAAAAAGTGCGCTCCATTTCGCTGTTGGAGAGTGAGCGACTTTGCCGCAAATGGCATCGGGCCGAAGATGGCCGGCTCGAGTACGCCTTCAGTCCGCGCTTCGCGGTCGCATGTTCGGAAAAAATGATGCGTGGTGCGGCTGAACTCGCGGCGAGGCTCGAAGCATATTTGCAAACCCATTTGGCCGAAAACCGCGAGGAGCTGGAGAAGGTGCATCACCTCTACATGAGCGCGAGCGATTATACTCACGTCTATGAAAAGTGCGGATTGCTCACGGCCCACACCATGCTCGGTCATTGCATTCACCTTACTCCGCGAGAGATCTCCGCGATCGCGGCCGCGCAATCGAGCGTTGCACATTGCCCAAGCTCAAATCTTTTCCTCGGCAGCGGCTTGATGAAGCTCGACCAACTTTTGAAAGCGGGAATCAATGTCGGACTCGGTTCGGATGTCGCCGGCGGGCCGGAGTTGAATATGTGGCAGGTGATGCGCGCTGCAATTGAAGTGCAAAAAGCCCGCAGCGCCTACGAGCCCAACCTTCGGCCACTTCGACCGAGCGAAGCGTTTTACCTCGCGACCCATGGCGGCGCGCGCGCACTCGGCAAAGCCGGCATCATCGGCACACTCGACTCGGGCAAGGAAGCGGACCTGATCGTTGTCGATCTTGGCGCGCTCATCCCGTACGCGAATCACAATGGCCTGGGCAAGCTCACGCCGGAAGATGTGGTCGCGCTTTGCATTTACCGGGCCGGGCCCCAGGCCAATCTCGAAACTTACGTTCGCGGCAAATGCATCTACCGGGCGCCGAGTCTGGCAAACGCGACATGAAATCGCAAGTTGTCGATCCAATTGATGTCGCCTTGCGCGAAGATATCGGAGCGGGCGATGTGACGACGGATCTTTTCGTCACAAAGGATTTGCGCGCAATCGCGCGAATTGTGGCGCGCGAGCGAGCGATTCTCGCGGGAGCCAAGACTGCCGCCGAAGTTTTTCGGCGCGTTGATTCAACGCTCGAAGTCGCAGTGCCTCAAAAGGATGGAAATGAGGTGAACGACGGCGAAACGGTGATCGAAGTGCGCGGGACGGCGCGCTCAATTCTAAAAGCGGAGCGGGTGGCGTTGAATTTCTTGCAGCGCTTATCCGGAATAGCAACCATCACGCGAAAGTTTGTCGACGCTGCTGGCAACCAGCAGGTAAAGATTCTCGACACCCGCAAAACGACACCCGGCTTGCGCGCGCTCGAAAAAGCCGCTGTTGTCGCCGGTGGCGGCGCCAATCATCGCTTCGGTTTGTTCGACATGGTGCTGGTTAAAGACAATCATCTCGCCGCCGGCGCCGGCGTTGACGCTTTTTCAAATGCAATCGGCAAATTCCGCGCGACCCGGCCAGGTGTTCAGGTCGAAGTCGAGGCCGACACGCTCGAGCAGGTCCGCATGTTTTTGGAAATCGACGGCATCGACGTCATCCTGCTCGACAACATGAAGCCCGCGCAAATCCGTGAGGCGATCGCGCTGGGCAAAGATAAAGTGAAATTTGAAGCCAGCGGCGGTGTGACTTTGAAAAACATCCGCCAAATTGCCGCCACCGGTGTCGATTACATTTCCATCGGCGCGCTGACGCACTCGCCGCGGGCGATCGATTTCTCGCTAGAATTATCGCCGTCGGCTCGATGATCAGATCTCGCGCGCTGAGTGGCGCAAAAATCCGCGCCGATCTCGATCCAGTAATTATTGGCCGTGAAATCATTGTCCTTGACGAGATCACTTCAACCAACGACTCCGTGTTGGCGCGCAGTTCACCGCAGACGCGCGAAGGGCTTGTCATTTTTGCAGAACGGCAGACCGCCGGGCGTGGCCAGCGCAACAACTCCTGGGAGTCGGCTAGCGGCAAAGGACTTTGGTTTTCCATTTTGCTCCGGCCGAAAATCGAGATCGGCGATTCGCCAGGCCTGGTGGAATGGGCGGCACGAACAATCGCCGACACAATTTCAAGACGGTTCCCTTTGTCAGCGACAGTCAAATTGCCCAACGATGTTCACGTGGCCGGCAAAAAAGTCGCCGGCGTGCTCGTCGAAATGCGCGCGCAAAAAAGCGCGCCCCACGTCGCAATCGTCGGCATCGGCGTGAACGTGAATCACAATGCCGGGGATTTCTCCGAAGAACTGCGCGAGGGCGCGATTTCCCTGGCAATGGCATTGGATCGCGAAATCGATCGCCACGAATTTGCAATTGCGTTACTGCAAAATCTCGACCGCGGCTATCGCGAAAGGTTCGCTGGGGAATTCTAGGCTGCAGATTGCGGTTTGAAATTCTGCAGCGCCCGCAATTTCTCCAGCGCCCGGCCACTATCGAGTTCTTCCCGCGCGAGCTGAATTCCCTCTTTCAAATCTTGGGCCAGGCCGGCGACGACGAATCCACCGGCTGCGTTCGCGATCGTCATGTCGCGCTTCGCGCCGGCGATCCGTCCGGACAAGATTGAATCGATGGTCACGGCATTTTCGCGCGGATCGCCGCCCTGCAATTCCGCCACCCGCGCGCGGGGAACACCAAGCCAGCTCACATCCAAAATGGCGGACGTGATTTTGTCGTCGTCGAGTTCCGCAATCGTGGTCGCGCCACAAATGGAAATGTCGTCCATGCCAGCACCATCGCCGAGGCCGTGGACGACCCATGCGCGCTTGCGGCCGAGGCTTCTTAAAACTTCGGCGAACATTCCCGTCAACTCAGGTGCATAAACACCAATCAACTGGCGCGACGGCCGCGCCGGATTTAAAAGCGGGCCAAGTAAATTAAAAATCGTGCGCATGTTTTGGCGCGCCAAGCGTTCACGCATATCGGCGAGCAGGCGAAAGGCGGGGTGATATTGCCGGGCAAACAGAAACCCAAGTCCGTGCCGTTTGAGAGATTCGCGCAGCTGCTCGGGTGTCAGCTCAATGGCAACGCCAAGCTCTTCGAGAACATCAGCACTGCCGCTGCGCGACGTAACGCGCCGGTTGCCATGTTTCACCACGACCGCGCCGCCGGCCGCCACCACAAACATCGCGGCGGTCGAGACGTTAAACAGATTCAATCCGTCACCGCCGGTGCCGCAAATGTCAACGATCGGCCCGGGCAATTGCGCCGGATCAATTATCGGATCGACCGCGCGCCTCATCACCGGTTCAACGAAAGCGACAATTTCTTCCGCCGTTTCTCCCTTGTTGTGCAACGCCGTCAGAAATTCGGCCTTCACTTCGTCGTTAAGATCGGCGGAAAGCAAAAGCGTCACGGCGTCACGGATCTCGCCGCTGTTGAGATCGACGCCGTTGGACAACTTCTCGCTCAGCGTGGTCAAGGCGGCGCGCGGTTCCCAGATCATGTCGCTGGCGAGATGTGGCGTATCCATTCGCGATAAGTTTTCGGCGAAATTTCCGATGGCTTAATTTCGCTCCGGCCGCCCCAGAAAACATTCGTGTAGGAAACGGGAATGCCGCAGGCTTGAAGATGTCCATCTATGGCTGCTTTGTGTTCGAGCAGTCGCTGCTTCTCGGTACCGTGCGCCACCGCCATGATGTTCACTTTTCTGAATTCAGCGCCGGCCTCGCGCCAGTAGCAATGCGTCAAAATGTGATGCCGCCCGACTTCGCCGCCGGTTTCAACCTCGCGGCCAGGCGGCACAGCCCAGTGAAAGAGCGCGTTGAATCGCGTGACGCGCACGCCCGTTTGGGAAGGTTTCACATGCTCGAGGAATGTTGAAAAACGTCCGATGATTTTGCGCGCGCTCAAATCTCCCGCCACGCGATAGAATTCTTCCAAACTGACTCCCGCCTCCTTCGCACGCGACGCCCAAGGGTTCGGGCGAATCTCTTCCGGCGCAAGCTCGCGCTTCAGCGCCAGCAGGACGTTCCACTCGTGCTCGTTTAGATCGACAACCTCCACCCGAATCATCTTCGCCGGCGCGTCCGCCTTGTCACCGGGCTCGATCGTTTTCCGCCGCACATGTCCGACACCGAGCGTAAAGATTCCTTTCGCCGGCATCATCCGGAATTTTTCGGCGCCAACTTTTATCCTGAGCAGCTCGCAATGTTTCTCAAGCGAAAATCCGTGCGGCACTTTGAGCGTCGTCCAAAGTTTGTACTCCGAGCCGGCGCTGACCGTGTCGGTCGACCGCACGACCACATGACCGGAAAACGGATCGCACTGAAACATCCAATCAAACGCGCTGTCGATCTTGCCTTCGGGAACTTTCCACGCGACCAGCGCGCCATCGGCGAGATTCGTCGCGAGCAACGTCTGCCGGACGCGCCGAATCGTTCCCGCGCGCAGCATCGACGCGATCCGCGCCATCACCACATCGACATCCACCGCCGAGCGACGCGCAATTTCCTCGAACGGCTCACGCACGAAACCTTCGATCTTGTCCTCGGAAACCGCGAGGATCTTCCCGTTGATCGGATCGTTGTGCTCGACCGGCAGCATGCCAATTAATCGAATGTTGAAGTAGAATTGTCCAACATGCCGGGAAATCAGTCGGACTGTTTTCCCGGTTCGTTCACATCCAGCCAATCCCGTACGCGTTGCCGCCGCAACTCGAAGGTCTTGTGCAATTGCTCTCGCTGCTCCGGTTTCAAAATCGGCTCGATTCGGTCCTGGCCGCGCGAGAGAATTCCTTCCGTCTCCCGAAGATCAAGTTCGCGCAAATGAGTCAGCTCGTCATCGATCTGCTGCAAGATTGGCCGGATCTTCTGTTCTTGATCGCGCGTTAATTTCATTTCCGAGACCCAGCGCTCGGGCGTGTTCGAAAACCAGCGCCGCGGATCACGGCTGCGTCGCATTACGTCTTTCGCCGATCCCATCACAAAAAGCGCTCCCGTGATTACGCCGACAACAAATGTTGCAACAACCAGCAAAACGACTTTCCATCGACTGAGGCCATTCATGGTCGCAACAAACAAAGTCGAGACGACGCCAAAAGCGATCTTTTTCGACGCCGCCGGGACGCTCTTTCATCTGCCGCGTGGCGTTGGCTACCATTACGCCCTCGTCGCCAGCGGACTGGGATTGAAATGGGACTCTCGAGAACTCGATCGCGCATTCAACAGCGCCTGGAACGCGATGCCGTCTCGCGAACCAATCGACGGCCCGCGCGAAAACGATGACAAAGATTGGTGGCGCCAACTTGTTGATCTTGTGATCGATGAAGTCGCACCTTCAATGAACGAGCTGGATCGCAACAATTTTTTCGAAATCGCGTACGAACATTTTGCCGAAGCCGGCGTTTGGGAATTGTATCCCGAAGTGACTGAGGTTTTAGAGAATCTGCGGCCACGCTTTCAGCTCGCCGTGATTTCAAATTTCGACGGGCGCCTACGAATGATTTTGGAGCACCTCGGCGTTTCGACGTTTTTCAAGCACGTTTTCATTTCGAGCGAGCTCGGCGCCGACAAACCGGATCCGGAGATTTTTCAGCGCGCGTTAAAGATAATAGGGCTTCAGCCAAACGAAGTCCTGCATGTCGGCGACGACCCCGAGCGCGACTGGAAGGCTGCCGCGGCTGCGGGATTGTCGATCTTTCAATTAGATCGAAAGAGAACTTCGCTCCGCGAGTTTCTTACGATCTTGTGACCAAACTTGTCGCGCCACGAAACACATGAATTCTCACGAAAAATCGTTTATTAGGATTGTCGTTCAGGAGTTTCGTGTCTTTTCGTGTGTTTAGTGGGAAGTTCTTTCTGGGTCGGCCGGGACTCGAACCCGGAACCAACGCCTTAAAAGGGCGCTGCTCTACCGATTGAGCTACCGACCCTCAGGAACAAGTTGTCTAATCCACTTTGAATATGGTCGCAAGGTCGTGATAATCGCTCGGGATAACAT
>DATFXN010000060.1:0-31914 GCA_035315805.1 Chthoniobacterales bacterium | reverse complement strand
GCCCGCCTTCAATCAAGCGGACGAGCCAAGCGCGCGACATTTTACACGTTGCTCAGCGTTGAGCAATCGGGCACAAGAAATATGTGAAAGACAGTTACTTCGAGGATCTTAAGGCCGGTGACCGATTCAAATCGCAAACTTACAACGTGAGCGAGGGCCAAATCATTTCCTTCGCGCGAGAGTTCGATCCGCAACCCTTTCATTTGGATGCTGCGGTCGCCGATAAAACGATATTCAAAGACCTCATTGCGAGCGGGTGGCACACGGCCGCCATCACGATGCGGCTGTTCGTGCAAACGTTGAACTTTGCCGAGGGCGCGATCGGTCTTGGCGTGGATGAGCTGCGCTGGCCGAACCCTGTGAAACCGGGCGACATGTTGCAAGTCGAGACCGAGATTGTCGCCCTTCGCGAATCGCGTTCAAAGCCGACTCATGGAGTGGTTCGCCTGCGCTACGTGACAATGAATCAGCGGGGCGAAATTGTGCAGACCATGACCGCTTCAGCCCTAGTGTTGCGGCGACGAATGAAGATCACACGGAGTTAGCGGAACAAGGATAGCTCGGTTTGCAGAACTACTCCTAACTAGCTCTTGCATTCGTTAACGGTTTACTCTATCGGAAACTCCTATGGATCTATCAACCCGAAACTTGGAACAAGCTTTATCGATTCGTCGCCGGATTGATGCTTTGGAGAGGCGACTTAGAGTTTTGGTTAGCCGCGGAGGCGGCGTTGCTGCTGCGGCTCCTGTCCGACCCGGCGGCAAACGTCGATTGTCGCCGGCAGCAAGAGCGAAGATCGCCGCAGCAGCGCGCGCTCGCTGGGCGCGGTTCCGGGCACGTCGTGGCGGCGCTAAAGTACGAAAGAAGGCCGGCGGAATTACCGCGGCCGGCCGGAGGCGGCTTTCGCAGTTGATGAAAGCGCGCTGGGCCGCGAGAAGAAAAGCGAAAGCTAGGTAGGGCTCGCTACTTCACCACTTACAGCAAATTCCTTAGAAACTACTTAGCCGCGAAGAGCACGCGGGTAACACCTCGGTAAACTACTCCTACCTACATTTTCTTGAGTAGCTTCATCATCGCTTCAGGATAGCGCGACCCGGCGAAGGCGTCCTTTGGTGCGACTTCCTCGATCCGTTCGAGATCTTTACTCGAAAGATCGACATCGAGCGCGCCGATGTTCTCCTGCAAGTACTTTCGGCGCTTTGTTCCGGGAATTGGAACAATGTAATCGCCCTGCGCGAGCACCCAGGCGAGCGCCAGCTGCGCTGGCGGGCATTTCTTTTCGCGAGAAAATTCTTCGATGCGCTTCACGATGTCGAGATTGCGCCCGAAATTCTCCCCCTGAAATCGCGGAGTCGTTCGGCGGTAATCATCCTGCGGTATGTCTCCAGGCTTCTGTATTTTTCCAGTCAGAAAACCGCGACCGAGCGGGCTATAGGGAACAAAACCGATCCCGAGTTCGCGGCAAACGCCGAGCACTTCCTCTTCCGGGTCGCGCGTCCAAAGCGAATACTCCGATTGCAGCGCCGTGATCGGATGAACGGCGTGCGCCCGACGAATTGTTTCGGCGCTGGCCTCAGACAATCCGAGGAACCGCACCTTACCTTCCCGAACCAAATCAGCCATCGCGCCGAGCGTTTCTTCAACTGGGATATCCGGATCGACTCTGTGTTGGTAATAAAGGTCGATGCAATCGACTTGCAGCCGCCGCAAACTGGCTTCGCACGCTTGTTTCACAAAATCCGGTTTGCCACTGATGCCGCGGAAGCCAGGTTTCCCGGGATCGCGCAATATTCCGAACTTCGTTGCGATGACGACTTGTTCCCGATGACCTTTCAGCACGCGACCGACGAGTTCCTCATTCGTGTGAGGTCCGTAAGCATCGGCCGTATCGAGAAAAGTGATTCCGAGTTCGAGCGCACGATGAAGAGTGGCGACCGATTCTTCTTCGTCGCGGTCGCCGTAGAAATCCGACATGCCCATGCAACCGAGACCAATCGCCGAAACGCATGGCCCACCTCGGCCCAACTTTCGCTGTTTCATAGAGGAAAATGTTGAGCCCGCGAATGACGCGAATCAACGCGAATTCTTATCCGAGGTAAACCGAAGGCTCTTCTTCTTTTCGCTCTATCCGCGTGATTCGCGGTTAAGAAATTAGTCTCGTCTTGCCGCTCCCCCGCTCGATGCGGCCGATTCGCTTAGCGCGCAAGATCGACATCGCTCGGTTCGCGTCGTGCTCGGCAACGATCGCGACCATGCCGATGCCCATGTTGAAGACGTGATACATCTCCGCAAGATCGACATTTCCATTTCGCTGGATAGTTTGGAAAATCGGCGGCACGCGCCACGCTTTCATTTCGATGACGGCGTCGCAATTCTTCGGCAGCACGCGCGGAACGTTGTCGATCAAGCCGCCGCCGGTGATATGAGCCAAGCCTTTGATGATGCCGTGCCGAACTTTCGCCAGAAGCGGCTGATAGTTTTTGTGAATCCGCAGAAGTTCTTTACCCATTACGTGCGGGCTCAAGCGCATTTTCTCGAACAGAACTTTTCGGGCGAGGGAATATCCGTTGGTATGCAAACCATTTGAAGCGAGTCCGAGCACGACATCCCCAAGTTTGATTGTCGATCCATCGATCATTTTCGCGCGATCGACCACGCCGATGATACAACCGACCAGATCGTATTCACCTTTGTGATACATGTCCGGCAACTGCGCGGTCTCGCCGCCGATTAACGCGCAGCCGGCGGCGCGACAGGCTCGGGAAAACCCGCGCAGCAATTGATCGAACATGCGCGCTTCAAGTTTTTCGCAGCCGATGTAATCGAGAAAGAACAACGGGCGCCCGCCGACCACGGCGATGTCGTTGACACAGTGATTCACCAGATCGGCCCCGACGGTGTCGTGTCGATCCAACGCAAAAGCAATTTTCACCTTAGTGCCGACGCTATCGATGCTCGAGACCAGAACCGGTTCGCGCATTCCCGAAAATTGCGCGCGAAACAATCCGCCGAAGCCGCCAATTTTCCCTAGCACCTGCGGTCCGTGTGTTTGACGGACAAGCGATTGAATGCGGCCCTTCAGTTTGTTGCCAAGGTCAACATCCACGCCCGCAGCGGCGTAGGCGTTTTTTTTCTTTGTCATGTCGAGCGGAGTCGAGACATCTCTTACTGTTTCTTCGGCCGAGACAAACGGAAATATTTAGAGATTCCTCGACTTCGCTCGGAATGACAGAGGAATTATTACTTCAAATCCGCGAACAACGTCGGATGTCGTTCCTGCTCTACGAGTGCTTTGGCGCGGGCTTCGCGCTTCTCCATGATGAACTTGTCGAGTGCGGGATCCACCGGCAGCGGATAATTGCCAGTGAAACAGGCGAGACAAAACTCGCTTACCGGTTTTCCGGTTGCCCGCACCATTCCTTCGACGTCGAGGTAGCCGAGACTGTCCACACCGAGATATTTGCGGATTTCCTCCATCGACATCTGGTTCGCGATCAACTTCTGCGGATCGGGAAAATCGATGCCGTAATGGCAGGCGAACCGATGCGGCGGACAGCTCACTCGCATGTGCACTTCCTTCGCGCCGGCTTCGCGCAAATTTACAACACGTGCTCGCGCGGTCGTCCCCCGAACGATCGAATCGTCGACCACTACCACCCGCTTTCCGGCGACCATTTCCTTGATCAGATTCAATTTCACCCGGACATCGAAATCGCGGATGAGCTGGCTCGGCTGTAGAAATGTGCGGCCGATGTAGTGATTGCGGACGAAGGCGTGGCCGAACGGAATTTTGAGTTCTTCAGCAAAGCCAAGCGCGGCATAGTTCCCCGAGTCCGGCACCGGAACCACGATGTCGGCTTCGACCGGGAATTTTCTTGCGAGTTCGCGTCCCATTTCGGTGCGCACTTTGCCGACATTCACCCCGCCGAGCTTGCTGTCCGGACGCGCGAAGTAAACGTACTCGAACATGCAGAAAGCCGGCTGTTGCGGCTGGAAAGGATATTCCGAACGCGGCCCGTTCTCATCAATGATGAGCACTTCGCCCGGTTCAACATCGCGAATGAACTCGGCGTGGATCAAATCGAACGCGCACGTTTCGGAGGCGAGCACGTAGGCGTCATCGAGCTTGCCGAGCGAAAGTGGCCGCCAGCCAAACGGATCGCGCACCGCGATCAGCTCGCGCTCGCTCATTATGAGAAGCGAGAACGCCCCTTCGATTCTACACAACGGCGCCAGTGTGCTGCTACCGTTATCCAGCGGCTGCGCCAACAAATGCAAAATGATTTCGGTGTCGGCCGTGGTTTGGAAAATCGAACCGCGCCGTTCGAGCTCGTCGCGCAAAATATCGGCGTTAATCAGGTTGCCGTTGTGTGCGATCGCCAATTGGCCGCGAACGCAGTCCACCACCATGGGTTGCGCGTTTTTGATCGTGCTCGTGCCGGTCGTGGAATAGCGCGCATGCCCGATCGCACGGCTGCCTTTGAGTTGCTCGAGCTCGCGTTGGCCGAACACCTGCGACACCAGGCCCATGTCTTTGTGAACTAGAAACGACGAGCCGGGACCGTTGCTGGTGACAATTCCCGCGCTTTCCTGACCTCGATGTTGCAGCGCGAACAGGCCGTAATAGGTCAGAACCGCCGCATTCGGATGCCCGAACACGCCGAAAAGGCCGCATTCATGCCGCGGAAACGACTCGCGCTCGCTTGGTTCAGGGATGTCGATTTTGTCCAGGGTCACACCAAATAATCCATGAAATTGATGCGCATTCAATCGCGGGATTACGGTTTCGTCGCCTCCCAAACGATAGCTCGCATCGTGCTCGGCGCTGCGCCGAATCGTTCGGTTAATCGTTTTGCAATCCCTTCAATTAGATCCTCCGGATTCACGCCGCGCTCTTCTGCTTCGGCTCCGACCGGATTGCCGCGTACCAAGCCGGTCGCGAATTCGCGGGCAGAACTGCTTCGACAAGGCTCCGTTTCGGAGAACGATTCAATTTTCTCGAAGCCGGCGGCCCGCAAAAGTTCGCGGACCTGGTTTGAACGGTGAAGACTAAACGGAATCTCGTAAAACTGTGGCGGGTCACGATCGAAGAAAGAAGCGATCGTCGTGTGGGCAATTTGCGCAAATGGATTCGCGTCGAACGAATCCCAGACATTAAAAAGAAAGACACCGGCGCGGCGAAGGACTCGATAGGCCTCGCGCACGGCCGCTTCCTTGTCCATCACGAACATCAGCCCAAACTGGCAAACGGCCGCATCGAACGATTTGTCCGGAAACGGCAGCGCCGAAGCATCGGCCTGTTGCCACCGCACCGGTTCGCCGCCTCTAAATTTCGACTTTGCGAATTCAAACATGTCCGGATTCAAGTCGGTCGCAATGATTTCGGTCGATCGCGGAAGCGTGCTGCGCAAGTGCCGGGTGACAATTCCGGTGCCGCAAGCGATTTCGAGCAGCGATTGAATCTTTCGGTCGCGCAATCGCCGGGCAATGTCCCGGGCAAACGGCTCGAAAATTACCGGACCCAGATAGCGGTCGTAATTTTTTGGGATCGTTCCGTGAAATAGAACGTTACGATCTGCTTCCATCACAAGCTCGGAATACCTTCAGCGCAGGTATCGCTGTCGACGGCGCGGCGGATCGAATTCCACCAATCGTCGTAGAGATCGGCGATCGGCCACGCGAATTTCTGGTCGTCAATTTGAATGCGTAATTCATCGCCCCGGACTTTGCCGAGGCGCTGAAATGGCAGGTCGCGCCCGCCTAAGATCGACATCGTCTTCTCGAGATTCTCCGGCGCGACCGAAATCACGATCCGCGATTGTGATTCGTTAAAAAGCGTTGTAGCCACGTCGCCGTGCGACGTTTTTCCAGAACGGCCCGCTAGGCTGTGGCTACCCGAAAGATTAATTTCTGCGCCAAATCTCTGCTTCGGATTGAAACAACATTCCGCGATCGCGACAACGAGCCCGCCTTCGCTGCTATCGTGCGCGCTTTTCACGAAACCTGCGCGGATCAACTCGCGCACTGCATTTTGAACTTTGATTTCGTGCGCGAGATCAATATGTGGCGGCGGACCGAGCTTTAATCCAAAACAAACCTTCAAGTAGCGTGAGCCACCCAGACCTGGAGGGACGACCTCAGTGTCGTCCGAAGATTTTTGGGACGAGACCGAGCCCGTCCCTCCAACCAAAAGAATGACGTCCCCGGCATTTTTGAACCATTGCGTTGTGCTGTGTTCCTCCTTTTCGATCAGGCCCACCATGCCGATGGTCGGGGTCGGATCGACCACGCCGGCAGGGCTCTCATTATATAGAGAGACGTTGCCGCCGGTCACCGGTGTGCCGAACGCGCGGCAGGCTTCAGCCGCGCCTTCGACTGCTTCACGCAATTGCCAGAAGTTCTCCGGTTTGTAGGGGTTGCCGAAATTCAAATTATCCGTGACCGCAAGCGGCTTTGCGCCGGAGCAGGTGAGATTGCGCGCTGCTTCGGCGACTGCGATCTTCGCGCCTTCGCGCGGATCGAGCGCGCAATAGAGCGAATTGCAATCGCTCGTCGCCGCCAAAATTTTGTTGGCGTAGCGAACGAAATAGACGGCGGCATCGGAGCCCGGCTTCACCATCGTGCCGGTACGGACGGTGTGATCGTACTGCCGATAAACCCAATTCTTCGACGTGATTGTCGGATCGCGGAGAAGTTTGCGCAATGAATTCGCCACAGAGGACGCAGAGAGCGCCGAGATTTTTCTTATTAACTCGGCGTCCTCGGCGAACTCTGCGATTGGTTTCTTTGCTTCTCTTGAATATAGAGGCGCCTCTTCTGCCAACGGCTTGGCGGGAATCTCCGCGGCGATGCTGTCGTTGTTCCGCACGCGCATCATGCCGTCGTCGGTCACCCGACCAATCTCGGCGCACGGGACGTCCCATTTGTCGAAAATTTCGCGGACGAGTTTTTCTTTGCCGCGCTTGGCAATAATCAACATCCGTTCCTGCGACTCGCTGAGCAGAATTTCGTACGGCGTCATGCCGGGTTCGCGTTTCGGAACCTTGGCGAGATCGATTTCGATTCCGCTGCCACCGCGGCTCGCGGTTTCGCAGGTCGAACAGGTCAAACCGGCCGCGCCCATGTCCTGAATTCCGGCGACCGCATCGTTCGCGACCAGCTCGAGACACGCTTCGAGCAAAAGCTTTTCTTTGAACGGATCACCAACCTGGACGGCGGGTCGATCTTCTTTCGATTGCTCGGTTAACTCACGCGACGCAAACGCCGCGCCGGCCAAGCCGTCGCGGCCGGTTTCAGCGCCCACGTAAAAAACTGGGTTGCCAACGCCGCGCGCGGCGCCGCGCGCGAGCTGATCGTGGCGCAGCACGCCGAGACAAAAAACATTGACCAGGGGATTGCCTTCGAAACTTTCGTCGAAGTAAATTTCCCCACCGATGGTCGGGATCCCGATGCAATTTCCGTAGTGGGCGATGCCGCTAACTACGCCTGCAAACAATCGACGATTGGCCGCGACATTCGGACCGTCCCCGGTGATCGGACCAAACCGCAGCGAGTTCAGGCAAAACTCCGGGCGCGCGCCCATCGTGAAAATATCACGAATGATTCCGCCGACGCCGGTCGCCGCGCCTTGGAACGGCTCGATCGCGCTTGGGTGATTGTGGCTCTCCATCTTGAACGCGATTGCCCAGCCGTCGCCGATGTCGACCACGCCGGCGTTTTCTTCGCCGGCCCTGACCAGGATGTTCGGGTCGGTCGTTGGAAATTTTTGCAGCTCCAGCCGTGAGTTTTTGTAAGAGCAATGCTCGCTCCACATCACTGAAAAAATCCCCAGTTCGGTAAAGTTCGGTTCGCGGCCTAGGATCTTCTTGATCCGCTCGAATTCTTCCGGTGTGAGACCGTGTTCCGCCACCAACTCCGGAGTGACTTTCGGATCGGTTGCGCTGGTCATCGACAACGCACGTTAACGAATGTGCGGCGCGGCACAACGCACAGTTTTTTGAATAAAACTCGAATACGGCCGTCACCGAGGCAGTCTAAGTCTATATAACGAAGTTTATATAAAGAGAAGGGAGAGAAGATGAAACGATACTTTACGTTCCTCGCGGCTGCCGTGTGCGCGATGTTTCTCTGCGCCCAAAGCGCATCCGCATTTCCCGGCGAACGCATGCCTTGGAGGGCGGCGCATTTCGCCCAAAAAGTCGCTTACAAGATCGACAATCACGTGATCCATCCAGTCACACACGGGATCGCGCGTCGTCTGTGATAATTTGCGACTGAACCAATAACCAACGCCGCGGTGCTCGCCGCGGCGCTGCGGTTCATACCCACGCTTCGCTCCGGATTCGAATATTTTCCACGCGAGCTTAGTCGAAGAAACGAAACAACAAGGGAGGAAAAACATGAAGAAGCTCATTATTGGATTGGCTTGTGCTGCGGTTGCGCCATTTGCATTTGCGCAAACAAGTACAACGACAACTCAAGAAACAACCACGGTCCCGGCCACGACTACAACGACCAGCACGACTTACACGTCGGGCGTTGTCACAACGTATGAGCCGGGTAAAACTATCGTGGTTAGAGACGAGCGCGAGGGTCCTGTTACGTTCGCGCTCAAGGCTCCAGTGCGGATTGTTGACCGCGCGGGCCACGTGATCACGCGTGCGTTAACGCCGAAGGACCGAGTGCGCGTCTATTACACCGGAACTGGTGGCACGCGCGTGGTTGAGCACGTCGAAGTTGAGGATTAAGCGAACATAGGGTCGCGAATTCGAAAAGCCGCAGGGTCATCTGATCCTGCGGCTTTTTTGTTTCTTTCTCGAACTGACTACGCTGCTCTTGTAAAAATGCGGTTGTGGATCTTTCCACGCTGGCAAACATCGCGACAGCGCTCACCGTACTCGCAGCGGTCGTTTTTGGTTTGATTGAAATGCGGCGCGCGCGTCAGGAACGGGCGGAACGAGCCGCGTTCGCAACGGTGCAGGCAATCCTCACTCCCGAATGGATGAAGTCGATGATTGTGGTGCAAAGTCTTCCTGATGATTCAACAGCCGCGGCAATAGAAGCGAATGCTGAGGTGTTTGCTGCCGTGCAAGCAGTCGGCTGCATTTTGGAAGGACTCGGTTACTCCGTCTACGCCGGATTGTTCCGTTGCGCGTAGTCGCGGATCTATTGGGCGGCACGGTTCGTCTGGCTTGGCGGAAGGTGCGGCGATACGTGGAAGAAGAACGCCGGCGCGGTGGTTCCCAGAAAACTTTTGAATGGTTCCAATGGCTAGCCACACAACTGGAGCGGCACTCGCCAGGAAAGACCAGCCTCGAGACAGGCGCCCATCAAGCTTACGACAATTGGAAGCCGTGAGTTGAAGGGCGTCCGCGCCGTCGGCGCCCAAAAATGAATGAGACACGACAGCCGCGTGTCCCTGCATTTGCCTTTGATCTCCAAATCGCGGACATTTTGCGCCTCGATATGGGTTTTGATTTGAAAGAGATCATCGCTTCGCGTTTGGGCGAGAATTATCAGCTGCACGAGAAGCACCTGAATCGCACGCTCGTTCAGGCCCAGCGCGTGATCGGGTTCGACAAAGTCTATGCTCGGGCTGAGGGCGCGCATCTCTACGACATGGATGATATTGCCTATCTGGATTTCCTAAGCGGCTACAGCGTTTTCAACATCGGCCGCAATCATCCGGTCGTGAAGAAAGCGATCGGCGACGTGCTCGAGCTCGATCTTCCGAACATGGTGCAGATGGATTGCTCGCTCCTCAGCGGTTTGCTCGCGGAAGCGATCATCAAACGGACGCCGCCGCATCTCGATGCGGTTTTCTTCTGCAACTCTGGCACCGAAGCGATGGAAGGCGCGCTCAAGTTTGCGCGCGCCGCGACGGGGCGAAAGCGCGCCGTGTCACTGGCGAGCGCGTTTCACGGACTCAGTCTCGGGTCGCTTTCATTGATGGGCTGTGAAAGTTTTACCGAAGGTTTCGGTCCGTTGATGGAAGGCTTCGACGTGCGCGTGCCGCTCGATGATCTCGACGAGTTGGATCGACAACTGCGTTCGCGCGACGTCGGTGCGTTTGTGATCGAGACTGTCCAGGGCAAAGGCTGCCAGACTTCGAAAACCGATTTCTTCCCGCGCGCGCAAGAGCTTTGCCGAAAATACGGGACGCTCCTCATTTCGGATGAAGTGCAAACTGGGCTTGGTCGCACTGGCAAAATGTTCGGGTTCCAACATTGGGATTTGGAGCCGGACATCATCACGCTCGCGAAAACATTGAGCGGTGGTTACGTGCCTTGCGGCGCGATCGTGACCAGGCGCGATATTTACCAGAAAACATTTTCGCGAATGGACCGGTGCGTCGTTCATTCGACAACTTTTGGCCGCAACAATCTCGCGATGGCTTGCGGACTCGCCGCGCTGGAGGTGATCGATCAGGAGAATCTGGTCGAGAACTCAGCGAAAATGGGCGCTCTCCTGATGGAGAAGGTGGAAGCGCTAAAGGCGAAACACTCGGCCATCAAGGAAGTTCGCGGCAAAGGCTTGATGATCGGGATCGATTTTCACGAGCCGAGCGAGTTCAAGCTCAAGATGGCTTGGAAACTTCTGCACAAGATCGACAAGGTGCTGTTTGCGCAAATGATCGTGACCCAGATGTTGAGCAAACATCGCATTCTCACTCAAGTGGCCGGTCACGCGATGGACGTGATGAAGATTCTGCCGCCGCTCATCATCGGCGAAAAAGAAGTCAACATGTTTGTGAAGGCGCTCGACGACGTTCTCACCCAATGCCGCAAATTCCCCGGCCCGATGTGGGAGCTCGGCAACAATTTCGTCCGCGCCGTGCTCGGCTCCCGCAGATCCACCGAGCCAAAACCCGTCTCGGCGTAAATTTGGTAGTTAGAAGACAACACAGCCGGATCTACTTCTCGTTAGGTGTCATCTGCGAGTCCCCAGGGTAATCAGACGTTTCATGAAAAGTGCTAATGTAGCGGTGGTTGAAAGCTACTTGCGCGGGCTCAAGAACAAGGATCTCAGCGGCGTCCCACTTGCACCAGACGTGACATTCGAGGGTCCGCTTACACCCAAGATCACCGGGGAGAATGCCGTTCGCGACTTCTTGAACAGCCTTTTCCCTGTCATCCGCGATATTCGGATCAAACGTCACCTGGCCGACGGAGAGTTTGTCGCGACCGAGTTTGACTTCGACACCACGTTTGGAGTGATTCCAGTTTTCGACTGCTTTCGCGTGAGCGAAGGACGACTAAAGCGGATTCGCCCTTATTATGATCCTCGGGCAATCGTCGACGCCTCACGGCAGTCCAACAAAGGCACATAACCCATCGATGAAGCCAACCCAGCACTTTGTAGCAAGCTTTCGAGCAATTGTGAAACCGATTGTCAAAGTGCTGGGTGGCTTATCTCTCTCTCGTTAGGCGAAGAAGTTTATCCCATGAATAGTAAAACTACTCCAGCGCAATTAACTCCGCGCCTTTCTTTACCGAAGGCGAAATTGAAGGCCTTGTCGTGCGTCATTATCCTTGGTGCCTTGATCGCGGCATTCGTGAACGTGCGCGGAGCTCAGGCGCGGTAAAAGGATTACGCACCCTGCTAGTGCATCCATAATGAACCCGCTTGTAGATTGCTGCACGGCAGCATGATTACTCCGGATGGGAAACGCTGATTTTGCAGGGCGGGTCGCCGTCGTCACCGGTGCGTGGCGCGGCCTCGGACGGGCTGCTGCAGCGCGCCTGCACGAGCGCGGCGCCTCGGTTACGGTGAACGTCCGCAACCGCGAGCGCGCCGAGACGATAGCGAAGGAAATCGGCAAGCGCGCCTTCGCCGTTGCGGGCGACGTCGCGACGGATGGCGTCCCCGACGAGATCGCGCGGCGCACGCTCGAACGCTTCGGACGAATAGACATCCTCGTCAACAACGCTGCGCTTCCGCTGTCGACACGCTTCCCCGATCTCGCCGCCGAGGAATGGCGCAAAGCGATCGAGGTCAATCTCACCGCGCCGTTCTTGATGACGAAAGCCGTTCTTCCGGCAATGCGCGCCCAGCACTACGGTCGCATCATTAATATCTCGTCCTCGGCCGGCCGGATGGTGAGCACGCTCGGCGGTGCGCATTACACGGCATCGAAGGCCGGACTCCTCGGGCTGACGCGCGCGGCCGCGAAGGAGCTCGGCAAGTTCGGTATCACCGTGAACGCCGTCTGCCCCGGCATGATCGATACCGAGCTGACGCGCGAACACGCCTCGAACGAGTTGCTCGAACGCCTCGCCGCGAGCTATCCCGTGCCGCGCCTCGGCACCGCCCTCGAAGTCGCCGATTTGATTTGCTTCGCTGCCTCGGAGGCCGCCGGCTACATCACTGGCGCGTCCCTGGATATCAACGGCGGCGACTTGATGATGTGATCTAATCGAGTTTCTCGTTGTCGAGCTTGGCCTGAGGAACTTAATCTCACCGGCGTTATGCGTATCCGGTCGCTTTTTGCAATCGTAGTCGCGTTACCGATCTCGCTCGCATACGCGCAAGATGTGGCAGTCGTTAATCCCAAGACTATCCGCGTGAAGTTTGAAAACGATCGTGTCCGAGTGCTCGAAGCGACTTTGCCGCCTGGGACAAAGGAGCAAGTGCATTCGCATCCGGCCTACGTGATTTATGTTTTGGAAGGCGGCCGGTATCGCAACCACTTAGCGGACGGCAAAGTCACGGAAGGTGAGTTCAAGACGGGCGATGTGATTTACCGGGATCCGTTGACGCACGCGGCGGAGAACATTGGCGACAAGCCGATGCGCTTCATTTTGGTTGAGCTCAAGAAGTGAGTGGTGTAGTCACGTCGCTCTGCGGCGTGTCCGGAGGGTGGATCGCGCTGTCCCTAGCGCGATTTGTTAATGCGCTCGGAGAGCGCGTTCCACCAAAGATTTCTCGTTGTCGATCTTGCGGGCGGGGCGTACGTTTCAGCCAAAGAAGGAAATCTGTAGGGGAAGGTCCGAGCCGGACTGGCGGTTGGCTTCCCGTTTCGATCAGGGCTGAGAAGCTGGCAGCTTCCCCTACAGCAAACAAACGGAGGATCTAATTATGAGCACTGCTGTCGCTGAAGAGAAGAAGACCAAGCTGAATCAGGTCGAGCAACTGAAGAAGTTTACCAAAGTCGTGGCCGACACGGCTGACTTTGAGTCGATGAAGGAATTTAAGCCGGAGGACGCGACGACGAATCCGAGTCTGGTTTATGCCGCCACGCAAAAGCAGCAATACGGACATCTGCTCGACGAAGTCTTGAAGGATCGAAAGAATTCGGGACTCAGCGGCCAACAACAGATCGAAGACATCTGCGATCATCTCCTGGTCCAATTCGGCACGGACATTCTCGAGATTGTGCCGGGACGCGTTTCGACCGAAACGGATGCGCGGTTGTCGTATGACGTTGAAGGTTCGATCAACAAAGCGCGCCGGCTGGTGAAACTTTACAAGGACTGCAAAATCCCGCGCGAACGCGTTCTCATTAAAATCGCGTCGACCTGGGAAGGACTGAAAGCCGCCGAGCAGCTGCAAAAGGAAGGAATCTTTTGCAATTTGACGTTGATGTTTTCGCTGCCGCAGGCGGTGCGCGCGGCGGAAGCGAAAGTGCAACTGATCTCGCCGTTCGTCGGCCGGATTTACGATTGGTACAAAGCGCATGAGAAGCGCGATTATATCGGCCCGGAAGATCCGGGCGTGCAGTCGGTCACGGAGATCTACACCTACTACAAAAAATTCGGTATCCCGACCGAAGTGATGGGCGCGAGTTTCCGTAACACGGGACAAATTCGCGAACTGGCCGGCTGCGATTGCCTCACGATCAGCCCCGAACTGATGGAGGAACTCGCAAAATCGACTGACCCGATTGAGCGAAAACTCACTCTAGAAAAGGCGGAAGCGTCGAAGATCGACACGCTGAAGCTGGACGAAAAGAAGTTCCGGTGGCTGCTGAACGACGACGCGATGGCTTACGAGAAAACGGGCGAGGGGATCCGGAAATTCGCGGCCGACGTGGTGAAGCTGGAAAAATTCGTCTCCAGCAAACTGTAGGTGGATCGAGCAGTCCCTTGCTCGATGTTATAAGCGGCGGTTAAGCCACATTAATTTAGCATCGCCCGCGGACCGGCCGATCCACCAATGTTCAACGTTGTCTTAGTTGAGCCAGAGATTCCGCCGAACACTGGAAACGTGGGCCGGCTTTGCTTGGCAACGAAATCGACTCTGCACCTGGTGAAGCCGCTTGCTTTTTCGTTGGAAGATCGACAACTCAAACGGGCCGGGCTCGATTACTGGGAAGATGTCGATCTTAAGGTATGGGATTCGCTGGCGGCGTTGATGAAATCGACATCCGCGGCGCGTCATTTTTTCGTAACCACGAAAACGGAACGCGCCTACTGGGACCTGGAATTTCGGCCGGGCGATTTTCTGGTGTTCGGCCGGGAAACCAAAGGATTGCCGGAGAGCCTGCTGCGGGCTCACCCCAGCGATTGCATTACGATTCCAATAGCAGGCACACGGAGCTTGAACCTTGCTACAGCCGTAGGAATCGTTTTATTCGAAGCAATTAGACAGCAACACCTCGGCAAAAAAGGTGTTGAATAATTAAGACAGTTAAATGTCTAACAAAGCCAGGAGGCAGACTAACACATCTATGGAGAAGCTTTTAACTCTAACCTGTTGTTTCGCCCTCGCGCTGATCGCGGGCGCCGCGCAGCAGGACAATGATCAAAATCAGCAGAACAAGAAGAAGGGCGGCGGGGGCGGCGGTAATCCGCCACCGCAGAAACCGGTAACGACCGCGCCGGCGAAGGTCCACGGCGGTCAGCATTACAACGCGAATACGAATCTGCAGGGACAGGGGATGGGCCAGCAGCATTTTAAGCAGAAGAACGCATTCAGCGGGCAAACTAATGCGACCACCAACCTGAACAGTTCGAAGTCGAATAAGTTCAATAAACAGTTCAACCAGCAGACAAACGTGTCGGGCAACGCTGCGAGTACAAAGTTTGGAAAGGGTAAGTTTGGACAAGCCAAAATGGGTGGCGGCCAGGGAATGAAGTTCCAGAAGCAGCACTTCAACCTGCAGACCAACAACAAACAAGTCGTCATCAACAAGTACAAGACGGTGACCTTTAACCAAAACTTCAAGATTGCCGGCGCGCAGAATTGGCACGGCCCGCAGTACGCCGTCTTCGTAAACTATCATCCAGCCTGGCATGACGCATGGTGGTGGAACTGGCACTACGGTAATCACGTCGTGTTCATCTTTGGCGGCTGGTACTACTGGGATAACTCTTACTGGTACCCGGCCTGGGGTTATGCGCCTGACTCGGTCTATGTCTGGGACGGACCCATCTACGCTTCGAATCCTGCGGATGATCCGGCGCAAGTGGTCGCCAATGTTCAGTCCGCGCTTCAGCAGCAAGGCTATTACCAGGGCGATGTCGACGGAGTT
This sequence comes from Chthoniobacterales bacterium, assembly GCA_035315805.1. Taxonomy (GTDB): domain Bacteria; phylum Verrucomicrobiota; class Verrucomicrobiia; order Chthoniobacterales; family UBA10450; genus AV40. Next base: position 16,442 of record DATFXN010000060.1, on the reverse strand, counting down.
CTCGGACCGCAAACGCGTGCCGCGCTGGCAGAGTATCAATCTGCTCAGGGCCTCGAACCGACAGGCGCAGTCGACGAACCAACATTGGAAACGCTCGGAATGGCATAACGCCGTTTAGTTCTCTTAAAATCGCCGCGGCGTTTTTCCGCGGCGATTTTTTTGCCCGAGACGATTACGAGCAGGAGCAAGAGTTCTTGCAGGATGTCGATCTTGGCGGAGTAATTGTGGCGTGCAACCGCAGCTGATCGCACGCGATCTGTTCCAATCGTTCCGAATGGGTTCGCGCCGAATCGAAGTGCTGCGGGGGATTTCGCTCGAAGTAGCGCACGGCGAGATCATTTTCATCTGCGGCGCGTCCGGCGCCGGAAAAACGACCCTCCTTTACACCCTTGCTGGTTTGGAGCGGCCGGAATCGGGGACGGTGGAATTTGAAGGGCGCAATCTTTACAACGGCAGCTCGTCATCGCAGGCCCGGTTTCGCAACCAGAAAATGGGATTCGTTTTTCAAAGCTACTTTTTGTTGCCGGAATTGACGGCACTGGAAAATGTTTCGCTTCCGGGAATGATCGGTCGCATTTCAACAAGCAAAGCAGCTGGAGAAAGCCTGGCCGCCGTCGGTCTGGCTGATCGAATGCAACATTTACCGGCGGAGCTGTCCGGCGGCGAGCAGCAGCGTGTGGCGATTGCGCGCGCCTTGGTCAACGATCCGGACATTATTTTTGCCGACGAGCCAACTGGTAATCTCGATTCCGCCACCGGCGCGGCGATTGTCGATCTTCTGTTGAAACTGGCGCGGGAACGCAAAAAAAGCCTGCTGATTGTGACGCACGACACTGGTCTGGCCGCACGCGGCGATCGCGAGTTGAACATCAAAGATGGCCGGTTGGAATAAAGCCGTGGTATTTGGCGCTTGAATTGCGTGACGAAACACGGACATTTTTCTGCAATTATGAAAACCTCTAATGCTGGGGGGACGGTGCTCGCCGAACCCAAATCACGCGAAACAGTAAAACCGGCGGCAGATAAACCCACGGCGGTCAAACCTGCCGCGAAGGTTTCTCAAATCTATGTTGACGGAAAATTTTACGCCGAGGGCGATGCCAAGGTCTCTGTGTTTGATCACGGCCTGCTTTACGGCGACGGAATTTTTGAGGGGATTCGTTTTTATAACGGCCGCATTTTCCGATTGGAGGAACATCTCGAGCGGCTTTGGGATTCAGCGCGCTCGATTTGTTTGCAGATACCAATGTCGCCACGCGCGCTGACCGAAGCGTTGTTGGAAACGGTCAGGCAAAACGATTTGCGCGATGGTTACATTCGACTCATTGTCACGCGCGGCGTTGGCGGTCTTGGTCTGAATCCGGAACAATGTAAGAAACCGAGCGTGATCATTATCACCGCGCAGATTGCGCTTTATCCGGACGCGGTTTACAAGAACGGACTAAGCGTCGTGACCTGTGCGACGCGGCGGACGAATCCGAGCGCACTCAATCCCGCGGTCAAATCGTTAAATTATTTGAACAACGTAATGGCGCGGATCGAAGCCACTCAAGCAAACGCCGACGAAGGCCTGATGTTGAACGACGAGGGCAATGTGGCTGAGTGCACCGCGGACAACGTTTTTATTGTCAAACACGGTCAAATTTTTACCCCGCCGATCACGGCTGGGGCGTTGCGCGGCATTACTCGTTCGATCGTGTTCGAAATTGCGGCCGAGACTGGGATCAAAGTGATCGAAGCCGACATTACGCGGCACGATGTGTTTGTGGCCGATGAAGCGTTCCTGACCGGGACGGCAGCGGAAATTATTCCGGTGGTCAAGGCCGACGGCCGCCCGATTGGCACCGGAAAGCCCGGGCCGATAACTGCGCGAATGATTGCGCGTTTCCGGGAAATGACCAGGGAAACTGGGACGCCGATTTATTCATAAAATCGAGATCGGCGCGAAAGGTGCTCGACAAATTCCGGTCTTGAATGTTTTAAGCGAGCAGGAGGTCTAATTAGTAGAAATGTTGTGCGACGTTTGTAAATGTAATGACGCAACGGTCTTCCTAACGCAGATTATCGAGGGGAAGATGCAGAAGGTAAATCTCTGCGACGCCTGCTCGAAAGAAAAGGGAGTGCAGGACCCGACTGGTTTTGCGCTGGCGGATTTGCTGCTCGGCATCGGCGCGGCCGAGGAAATTGAAAAAGGGGGTCCAAGCCAACACTGCGCGGTCTGCGGCTTTACCCAGGCCGATTTCAAGAAAACCGGGCGACTTGGTTGCAGCACTTGCTATGCAACATTCACCGACGCGCTGACCGCCTTGTTGAAAGCGATGCATAAAGGAACGACGCACGTGGGGAAAGTTCCGGAGCGGGCGCATCGCGCCGGGCAATTGAGCGACCGGATGCGCGACTTGAATGAGAGCCTTCAAAAAGCGGTCGCGGAAGAAAATTACGAAACCGCCGCGTCGCTGCGCGACCAGATCAAACAACTCGAAAGCGAATTAGCAGGGTAGGCTCGTGAAATTTTCGAACGTGATGACGAACGCCGGAGAGTGGCTCCGCGGCGAAGGACCGCATCACCAGATTGTGATTAGCAGCCGGGTCCGGCTTGCGCGCAATTTGAAGAACCGGGCGTTTCCAGGTTGGGCTAAGAAAGCGGAACGGACTGCGATTCTCGAGCTGGTCAAACCGCGCGTGGAAAAACTTCCCGAGATGCAGGATTCATTTTCAGAATTATTGCAGGACCTTTCCGCGCTCGACAAACAGGTGCTGGTTGAGCGGCACCTGATCAGTCGCGAACATGCCGCCAAAGGCGCGGGCAGCGCGGTCATCATGAATCGCCGGCAAACGCTAAGCATCATGATCAACGAAGAAGATCATCTGCGGATGCAATCGATGCGCTCGGGCTTGCAGTTGAAGCAGGCGTTCAAACTTCTCGACAAGATCGACACCGCGCTCGAAAGCGAGCTCGAGTTCGCCTATGACCATAAACTTGGTTATCTGACCGCCTGCCCGACGAACGTCGGCACTGGCATGCGCGCGTCCGCGATGTTGCATTTACCAGGACTCGTCCTGAGCGAGCTGATCAATCAAGTCGTGCAAGCGGTCAGCAAGATCGGCTTGGCGGTGCGCGGTCTTTACGGAGAAGGCACCGAGGCGATGGGAAATCTTTTCCAGATTTCCAATCAGACGACGCTTGGCGAAAAGGAAGATGAAATCATCGCCCGGCTGACCAAAGTTATTGAAACCATTATCGATAAGGAGCACGACGCGCGGCAGGTCTTGATTCAGAAAAAATCGAACGCTCTTTCGGATCAGATCGGCCGCGCCTATGGTGTTTTGACTTACGCCCACGCGATGAGCTCGAAGGAAGCGCTCAACTTGTTGTCGATTATCAAGCTCGGTGTCGATCTCGGTGCGTTTCCAGAGGACAAACGCCTGGCCGTCGATGAATTGTTTATCGACACTCAACCTGCGCACCTGCAAAGAAGTTCGCAGCAAAAGCTCAACGCCGAAGAGCGCGATCATCTTCGTGCCCAAATTATTCGGACGCGTTTGAAAGTGCTGCCCAAACCTGATATCAGTAAGCTAGCGCGGGAAGCCGGCAACGGCTCGAGTCCGGCGTCGACAGAACAATGAACAATTTCACTCCCCGTGCCCAGCAGGTCCTGCAACTCGCTCGCAAAGAAGCGGACCGTTTCAACCATAATTATGTTGGCACCGAGCATCTTTTGCTCGGGCTGATCAAGCTCGGTCAGGGCGTCGCGGTCAACGTGCTTCAAAAAATGGGACTCGATCTCGAGACCGTGCGCATGGAAGTCGAGAAACAAGTTGGCTCGGGGCCGGAAACGAAAATTGTTGGTAACATTCCCTACACACCGCGCGTGAAAAAAGTTTTGGCACTCGCCGGTAAAGAGGCGAAAGCGCTCAATCATTCCTACGTCGGCACCGAGCACATTTTGCTTGGGCTTTTGCGTGAAGGCGAAGGCGTGGCCGCGCGCGTGCTCAAGAGTCTCGAGATCGACATCGAACGAACCCGCAACGAGATTTTGAAAGAGCTCGATCCAAACTTCACGCCCTCCGAATCGGAAGAAGGCGAACCGACCTCGAAAAAAGATGTAAAAACGCCGGCACTGCGCGCGTTCGGGCGCGATCTGACCGAGCTGGCGAAAAAAGGCGAGCTCGACCCCGTGATCGGGCGTCGCAACGAAATTGAGCGCGTGATTCAAGTGCTGTGCCGACGCACAAAAAATAATCCGGTGTTGATCGGCGAAGCCGGCGTCGGCAAGACGGCGATCGCGGAAGGCCTGGCGCAGGAGATCGCGACCGGGAATGTGCCGGAATTGTTGCGCGATAAACGTGTGGTGACTCTCGATCTCGCGCTCATGGTCGCCGGGACGAAGTATCGCGGCCAGTTCGAAGAGCGCATCAAGGCAGTGATGGATGAGATTCGCCGGTCCAAGAACGTGATTCTGTTTATTGATGAGCTCCACACAATTGTTGGCGCCGGGTCAGCTGAAGGCGCAATGGACGCCTCGAACATCATTAAACCGGCGTTGAGTCGCGGCGAATTGCAATGCGTCGGCGCGACCACCATGAATGAGTATCGCAAATACATTGAGAAAGACGCCGCGCTCGAACGGCGTTTTCAGACAGTGAAAGTCGATGCTCCGACGATTGACGAAGCGATTGAAATTTTGAAAGGGCTCCGTCCAAAGTACGAGGCGCACCACAAGGCCAAGTTAACTGACGAAGCGCTCGAAACCGCGGTGAAATTCTCCGAGCGTTACATCACCGGCCGTTTCCTGCCGGACAAAGCGATCGACGTCATGGATGAAGCCGGTGCGCGCGCCCGCATCAACGCGATGACGCGTCCTCCGGACGTGAAAGAGATCGAGAAAGAGATCGAACAGATCCGCTTGCAGAAAGAGGGCGCGATTAAAGCGCAGGATTTCGAAAAGGCGGCGTCACTGCGCGACAAGGAAAAGCAGACCAAGGAAAAACTCGATTCGATTTTGCAGAAGTGGCGTCAGGAGCGGGAAGAAAACGAAGTGCTCGTGACCGCCGACGACATGATGCACATCATCTCAAAGGTGACGGGCGTTCCGCTTCAACGAATGGAGCAAGCTGAAACCGAAAAGCTCCTGAAAATGGAAGAGGATTTGAAAGGCAAAGTGGTCGGCCAGGACGAAGCAGTCACGGCGATTTCAAAAGCGCTCCGCCGCAGCCGCGCTGATTTGAAAGATCCGCGGCGTCCAATCGGTTCGTTCATTTTTCTCGGGCCGACCGGCGTCGGCAAAACATTCCTTGCGCAGAAATTGGCCGAGTTCATGTTTGGCGATCGCGACGCACTGATTCAGATCGACATGTCGGAGTACATGGAAAAATTCACTGCCTCGCGGCTGATTGGCTCGCCGCCCGGCTACGTTGGTTACGAGGAAGGCGGTCAGCTTTCCGAAGCGGTGCGACGCCGTCCGTACTCGGTCGTGCTTTTCGATGAAGTCGAGAAAGCGCATCCCGATGTGATGCATCTGCTCCTGCAGATTCTGGAAGAAGGCAAAATCACTGATTCGTTAGGCCGAAAGATCGATTTCCGGAACACGATAATCATTATGACTTCGAACGTCGGCGCTGAATTACTGAAGAGGCAAACGGTGATGGGTTTTGGCGCGCCACGGGAAGGCCACGATTATGATTCGATGCGGGACAAGATTCTCGACGAAACCAAGCGCGTCTTTAAACCAGAGTTTCTCAATCGTCTCGACGAAATCATCGTCTTCCACTCGCTCGGAAAAACGCACCTCTTGCAGATTGTCGATCTTGAAGTGGAGAAAGTGAAAACGCGACTCAAAGCGAAGGCAGTTGAGATCATTCTCGATACTGCAGCGCACGAGTTCGTGATCGAAAAAGGTTACGACCCGAATTACGGCGCGCGGCCGATGCGGCGCGCAGTGGAGCGTTATCTAGAAGATCCGCTCGCCGAAGAAATTTTGCGCGGCAACGTCAAGGCTGGCACCAAGGTGAACGTCAGCGCGAAAGATGGAAAACTTGTTTTCCAATCTGACGTGACTGAGACCGAAGTTGCGGGAGCGAATCGCTGACTAGCCCATTGCGCGCTGCCGGTCCCTCGTCCGAGTGATGTCGCGTCGCGTTTGGTTGTTCTCGCTGGCGCTGATCGTCGTCACGTTTCTAGTTTACGCGCCGGCTTGGAACGGTCGGCCAATCTGGGACGACGAAAGGCACATGACTCCAGTGGAGTTGCGTTCATTGAACGGCCTCGGCCGGATCTGGACCGAGCTGGGCGCCACGCCTCAGTATTATCCGGTGCTCCACACCCTCTTCTGGTTGGAGGATAAACTGTGGGACGGGTCGGTTTTGCCTTACCACCTCGTTACAATCTTCTTTCATGCGCTGCTCGCGCTGCTGGTGATGCTAATCTTACGCCGGCTCGACCTGCCGGGTGCGCGGCTGGCTGCTATCCTTTTTGCGCTTCATCCGGTGCACGTCGAATCGGTCGCGTGGTTTTCGGAAATCAAAAATACCTTGTCCGGCGTCTTCGCCGCTGCGGCCGTGCTGGCCTATCTGAAGTACGATGGAGATCGGCGTTGGGGTGCGTACATCGGTGCGCTGACTTTTTTCGCGTTTGGTCTTTTGACAAAAACTGCCGTTGTTGCTTTGCCGGTTGTGCTTCTAATCATTTTCTGGTGGAGACGCGGTTCACTGGGACTAAAGCGCGATGTGCTGCCGCTTCTTCCATTTTTGGCGCTCGGCCTCGCCGCCGGCATTGTCACCATCTGGGTTGAGCGAAGGTTTTGCGCGGTGCACGAGACGTTCGATTTTTCGTTGCTTGACCGCTTTCTCATTGCCGGACGCCTTTTCTGGTTTTATCTCGGCAAAATTTTTTGGCCGACAAATCTCTCTCTGATTTACGCACGCTGGACCATCGATTCCGCTCAATGGTGGCAATACACGTTCGCGATCGGCGCGATTGGATTGGCAGTTGGACTCTGGCTGCTGCGGCGCAAATCGCGCGGCCCTCTGGCGGTTTGCCTTTCTTTCGTTGCCTTTCTCTTCCCGGTGCTTGGTTTTTTTAATCTCTCGTTTTTTATGAGCAGTCCGGCCGGGATGCCCCATTCCGGCATTTTCAGGGCCGATCATTTTCAATATCTGGCCGATGTCCCAATCATTGCGTTCGTGTCGGCCACCGCGGTCTGGCTCTGGCAGCGGACGCGCGGAGTAGTTCGCACGATCGTGTTCACCGCTTGTGTCCTCGTCATAGGAACGCTGGGCGCTTTGAGCGCGCTCCAGAGTCGAACTTATCAGGACACGGAAACTTGCTTTCGCGATGTGTTATCCAAGAACTCGGAGTCAGCGACTGCGTACAACAACCTCGGGAACGTCCTTCATCAAAAAGGCGAGGTGGACGAAGCGATAGTTTATTATCGTCGCGCTGTCGCCCTGGAACCAGATTACCAATTTGGGCGCTACAATTTGGGTTCTGCTCTCGCGGAACAAGGCAACTTCGCTGAGGCCATTCCGTGGTTGAAAGCCGTGCTCCGAACCGATCCGAACCATGCCAAAGCGTATTACACTCTCGCCAACGCGCTCGCGAAACACGGGGAACCCGACGAAGCAATCGGCTACTACGGCCGCGCCCTGAAACTGATGCCCGATTTTGCTGACGCCCACTGTAATCTCGCGAATCTCTTGCTCGAAAAAGGCAATACAACAGGCGCACTCGAGCATTACCGAGAATTGGTGCGGCTTCAGCCGCAGAATCCAGGAGCGCATTACAATCTCGCCGTTGGGCTTGTGCACAACGGTGAACCAGCCGCAGCGATTTCTGAATTGCGGACCGCCTTACAGATCGATCCCGCCTATCCGGACGCTGAGCCGCTCCTTCGCGATCTCCTGGCGCAGAAAACGCCGCCGTAATTTCTTGTGATCAAGCCCGCGGATGAGCTTCGGCGTAAGCTTTCTTCAAGCGCTCTACCGTGACGTGCGTGTAAATTTGCGTCGTGGAAAGGCTAGCGTGTCCGAGGAGCGCCTGCACACTGCGGAGGTCCGCGCCACGATCGAGCATGTGGGTGGCGAAGCTGTGGCGAAGTTTGTGTGGGCTGATCGATATCGGGATCGACGTGTGTCGCAAATATCGCTTCAGGACGAGCCAGATCGAGCGCGGCGAAATTCGTTTTCGCGATTTGTTAATGAAGAGCGCTCGGGAATGCACGTTCGCCGCCGTGCGATATTTTTGGATTGCATCGAGTGCAGGCACGCCGACCGGACAAACGCGTTCCTTCCGGCCTTTTCCTAAAACGCGCACGGATTCCGTGTAAAGATCGACATTCTCCACGTCGAGCGCGGCCAATTCGCTCAAGCGCAGTCCGCTGCTGTAAAAAAGCTCCATGATGGCGACGTCGCGGAGCGGCATCCATTGCGGCGCGGCGCGTTGCTTGAGGATTTTCAGCGGCGCCGCCAGCAATTCCTCGATTTGTAGCCGGGTCAGCACCAGCGGCAGCTTTTTTTCCACCTTCGGGAGTTGCAATTGCCGCAACGGATCGACACGAAGTTTTTTTCGGTCGGTCAGAAACTTGTAGAACGCGCGTAGCGCCGAAAATTGCAAACGCACGTAGGAGCGCGCCTGGCCGCGTTTCATGATCGCGAAGAGATAGTCGCGAAAGTCGTCAATGGTGCATTGCCTCCATGTTTTTTGGTTTTGGACGCGGAAAGCCGTCAGTGACTGACGGTATGCTTTCAAAGTTCGCGGTGACGCATTTCGTTCGACCGCGAGATGGCGAAGGAATTCCTCCGAAAGTCTGTCTTTGCTGTCGTGTAAGCTGTCAGCTTCGCGCTTTTTTTTGAGTGGGAACCTAGTAGGTTCTCTTACAGGTGCGTCGGTGCCTGCCGAGGGCATTGGTGTCGACTAGAACTCCGGTTCTGGTTTCTCGATCACGTAGCGAGCTTGAGCCGCCTCAGCCCGCCCGCTCATCTGGCTTTTGAAGATCGGCGGCGGATTGGTGGAAATCACTTCGTAATCCTTTAAGACGAACTCGGGATACATTCGATTGCTCGCCGGTTCGTAAACTTTGTCACCGCTGAAGTAGCCGTAGAGTTTGTATTCGTAATTGTTGTCCGAGCCGAATTTTAGCGCCGCGCGGTCCGGCGCGAGCTTCTGTTTTTCATTCAACATCACCAGCTGCGCCGTGCTCCAGGGCTGGTTCGGCCGCCGCACGTAGCCCCAAAACTTGAAGTCGGGCTTGAAATAACGTCGGCCGATATAGTAATCGCCCGTCGGCTCCGCTGCTATCCGCTGGGCCATGGCGACCTTCGCGTTTTGAATTCCTGTCCGGTCGGTTTGGCAGCCAGGCAGCAGCAGTAACCAAAATAAAACTGGGACCGCGCGCTTCATTCGCCAGATCGACAATCTCTTACGCAGCTTTGCCGGACATGCAATTGGAAGCTGCCGCGCACCAGTACCTGCCGCTCCTTAGGAGTTGTCGTCATCGATACAGAGATCGTTGGATGGCTCATCAAGAGCATTGCATCCTGCGCGCTGGGTTCGTAAGTTTCGCGCTATGCTCGAATTGGAAGTTTACGCCGACGGCCTTAACAACTTGGACAAAATTTTGGACCTGGACCAGCAGCTTTCCGCCATTCCGGGGCTTCGCTACAAAGTCGATCGCAATCATAACCTGGTTCATCTCGAGTTGGACGAGCCAACAATTACGTTCCGTGAGATCGGTGCGATCTTTCGAAAGCTTGGACTCGATCCCTGTTTCATCGGTGCTGTTCCGGCAGAACTTCGGCCAAAAACAAAAACGCAGCCGCTGACTGTATAAACAGAGCAGCAAAATGTTCCCTCGATTCTTCAACGTGCTGGGAAGCCCGCTCATCCGATTCATTCAGTATCTCGGTGAGGTTGTGATGCTCGCGGCGGACACGTTCCAATCCCTGTTCACCCGTCGCTTGCGCTGGAAACTCTTTCTCAACCAGGTCGTTGAGATTGGTTTACTTTCGCAGCTGGTCGTTGTTATCACCGGCGGTTTCACAGGCGCCGTTTTCTCGGCGCAGACTTATTTTCAGTTTCACAAGATCGGCATGGGCTCGGCTACCGGCGCTGTCGTTTCGGTTGCGCTGATGCGCGAGCTGGGGCCGGTCCTAACGGCGTTAATGGTGACCGGCCGCGTGGGTGCAGCTATGTCGGCCGAGATCGGTACCATGAAAGTGACCGAGCAAATAGACGCGTTGCGCGCCCTCGCGGTTTATCCGACCGATTATCTGGTCGTGCCCCGCGCTCTCGCGATGATGGTTTCAATGCCGTTGCTTGTGGCCGAATGCATCGCCGTTGGCATTGCGGTCGGCTATTTCGTCGCGATTTTTTTGCTCGAAGTGAATGGCACCTATTACATGGCCAACATGGTCCGTTGGACTCGCAGTCGTGACATCATCATGGGTCTGTCTAAAGCGTTTTGCTTCGGCATCCTGATTGTTTTCATTAGCTGTCACAAAGGACTGACCGCGCGGGAAGGCGCAGTCGGTGTCGGCCGCGCGACGACTGAAGCGGTCGTGAACGCATCGCTCGCCGTTTTGATCAGTAATTTCTTCCTGACTATGACGCTGAACATCCTTTATCCGGCGGGCTATCAATGAGCGCACAGGATCGACAAAACGGTTCGATGATTGCCGTGCGCGGCTTGGAGAAACGAATTGGTACGCAGGAAATTTTGCGCGGCGTCGATCTCGAGGTCGCGCGCGGGGAGACCCTTGCGATTATTGGCCGCAGCGGCGGCGGCAAGAGCGTCCTGCTCAAGCATCTCATCGGTCTGATGCGGCCAAACGCGGGCGAAATCTGGATTGAAGGTCAGAATATTATCAACATGAGCGAGCGCGAGCTGGCGTCGATTCGGCAAAAGGTGGGAATTCTCTTTCAAGGCAGCGCGCTTTTCGATTCAATGACGGTAGCCGAAAACATTGCCTTTCCCTTACGCGAAGCGGGCGAGCGCGATCCGAAAACCTTGCGCAAAAAAGTGAGCGAGATGCTCGAGATAATGGAAATGCAAGGGCAGGAGGAAAAAATGCCGGTGAATTTGAGCGGCGGGATGAAAAAACGCGTGGGCCTCGCGCGTTCGATTATTCGCCAGCCGTCCTGCATTCTTTACGATGAGCCCACATCAGGACTTGATCCCGTGGTTTCCGATTCCATCAACAGATTAATTCGGCGGCTGCAAAAGCGTCTTTGTGTCACGAGTATTGTTGTTACCCATGATATGAAGAGCGCGTTCGACGTCGCCGATCAAATCGCCTACTTGCACGACGGCCGCATTTATTTTCACGGGACGCCGGATGACCTGCGACAATCGCAGGATCATCTGCTACAGGATTTTCTTCTTGGCAGATCGGATCGTAGGGGCAGTTCACCACCTGAGCGGTCCGCGGGCAATTGACTCTTAGAGCTTTTGCGAGGCGAGGTCCGTCGCCACTGCCTTGCGAATTTCTGCTGAAGATCGACAATCACTCGAAATGAACCGGCACGAGCGAGGTTTGGAATTTAAGGTTGGTGTTTTTGTGTTCGCCGGATTGGCAATGCTCGGCGCGCTCGTCGTGCAATTCGGCAGACTCGGCGAAGGTTTCAAAACCTATTACCCGCTTACGGTGCGCTTCAATGACGCCAGCGGCTTACTCAAAGGTTCGGATGTTTTGCTCGCTGGCGCGCGTATCGGCAAGGTGGCGGGCGGTCCGCGACTTGTTCGCGAAGGAAACGGTGTCGCTGTTCCGCTGAAGATTTATGATTACGTGAAGCTTCCGGAGGGGAGCAAGTTCACGGTTGGTAGTTCCGGGTTGCTCGGCGATCGGTTTGTCAACGTGACGATGCCGCCGGGCGTGCCGACAAAATTTTTGGCGGCGAATTCCATAGTCAATGGCGGGCGCGAAACGGGACTTGAGGATCTCACCCGCGAAGGCGGCGCACTAGTTGGCGATCTTCGTGGCGTCGTCCAAAAGATCGACAACACTGTGACGCGATTGAACGAAGATGTGCTTTCCAGGGAAACGGCCGAGAATCTCAAGTCCAGCGTCGCGCATCTGAACGAAGCGACATCGAACTTTGCGGAATCGTCGAAGAAACTCGGTGGCGTCGTTGACAAGGCCGATGCGGCGATGGATTCCACCAGGAAAGCGGCCGATGATTTGCAAAAGGTGCTCACCTCTGCCACTCAAGGAAAGGGTTTGCTCGCCGCGCTGCTTACGAACCAGGAACTGGCCAACGATTTGCGCGCGCTGGTGAGCAACCTGCGCGCACACGGCGTCCTTTTTTATCGCGACAGCGCCGCAAAGATCGACAATACTGCGCGCGATCAAACAAAACCCCCACGGGCCAAGGCCGGAGGCCGCTAAGTGACGCCATTATTAACGATCAATCTGCTGCGCGTTCTGTTCGTCACCTTTTGCGCCGCGATTGGCGCGAACATTTCCTCCGCACTTATCGGCAATCTCTGGCCGGGTCTGGTTGTTGGCATAGTCCTCGGTTTGTTGGTCGTGTTGATCGATCGTTTACTCAAAGGCATCTCGCTACGCTTGTTTTCTTCCGCCACGTTCGGGCTCTTGCTCGGTTTGATTTTCGCGAATCTGCTGATGGCCTCGGATGTTTTGCGTTATCAACCTGAAACGACGCAATGGGCCGTGCGCCTCATTGTTTACGCGATCTTCGCTTATCTCGGAATGATGCTGGCAATGCGGAGCAGTCGCGACGAATTCTCGTTGATTATTCCTTACGTCCGCTTCGCCCGCGAAACGACTCAACATGAGCCGCTCGTCGTCGATACGAACGTGGTTATCGACGGCCGCATCGCCGATCTTTGCGCGACCGGGTTCCTCAGCAGCTCGTTGATCGTGCCGCGATTTATTCTGGACGAACTCCAAACCCTCGCCGATTCGCATGAGCCGACGAAACGTGAGCGCGGCCGGCGCGGCCTGGAGATTTTGAATCAGCTTCAGCGTTCGCGCGAAATCGAGCTCACAATTCACGAGAGCGCAGCGGAAGATATCGACCTTGGAACGGACGCGCGCTTGGTGCAGATCGCAAAAGTCTTGAAAGCGCGCCTGCTCACGAACGATCATGCGCTTACGCAAGTTGCGCGACTGCAGCGTGTGACGGTTCTAAACTTGTCGAATCTCACACGCGCGTTGCGGCCAACCGTTGTGGCGGGCGATGAAATTGATTTGCATTTGGTAAAAGAGGGTCGCGAGCCGCATCAGGCGGTCGGTTACCTGCCGGATGGAACAATGATTGTGGTCAATCACGCGCGCGGGCACGTTGGCAAAACCCGCACAGTTGTTGTGGCGAGCGCACTTCAAACTGCCGCCGGCCGGCTCGTTTTCGCCGAGCTAAAAAACGGCGCCGCGCAAGCGTCGGTTTGAAACGATTCCTCAAATTCATTTTGCCCTTCGGTGTTATCGATCTTGTCCAAAATCGCAGGAAACTGGGCAACATCGGGCGGCGACTTTCGGTAACTGAATTTCTTAACAGCGATCGGATCGCGCTTGATGCGGAGCTCAGCGGGCTCGCGCTTTTCGCGCCGGGTCACGCTGGGAAGTTGCGAAACATAGTCGATGTCGGCGCGAACGTCGGGCAATGGTCGAGCATGCTGCTCAATTGTGTCACGCCCGAGAGATTGATCGTCATCGAGCCGATGCCGGAAGCGTTTGCGGTTTTGCGGCAAAAATTCCGAACAGATCGCCGCATTGAGCTGCACAATCTCGCAATCGGCGAGCGCGAGAGCGTAGAGACGCTGAAAATCACCCGCGATACAACCGGCGCTTCGCTTCTCCATCCGCTCGAAGAAATGCGCGCCGTGATCGGAAGCAACTGGACGATCACGTCCGAAGTGCAGGTGAAAATGACGACACTCGACCGGTTGCTTGTCGATCTTCCAGAGGTTTCGCTCTTGAAGATCGACGTTCAGGGGTACGAGAAGCCGGTGCTGGCCGGCGCACGGCAAACGCTGGCGAAAACAAAATTCATTCTCATCGAATTAAATTTCATGTCGCAGTACGACGGCGGTTCGTGGCTGGGCGAGATTCACCAGATTCTCACGCGTGATCTCGGATTTTTTCTCGCGAACGCTTCTGCGCCGCAAATCCTCAACGGCCGCGCCTCGATGGTGGATGGTCTTTACGTGAATCCGAATTTAGTTCACGAATGGGTCAAACTCGATTTCGTGTGATATGAAATCGCTGACTCGACTGCTGATTTAGAATCCACTTCATGGTGACAATTCGTACGTTTGCAAGCCCGGTTGAAGCCGGCATGGCAAAGTCGCCATTGGATAGCCGTGATATTTTCTGTCGACTAATCGACGAAGACGCCAATCGCTACGGCGGGGCTCCTTTCGCAATGCCCATTCGTCTGGTTGTGGCCGAGGATCAGGCAGAGGAAGCTGAGCGAATTCTTAAAGATAAGAGCGCTGAACTGCCGGAGAGTTTTGATGCAGGCGTCGATCCGGCTTTTCCCAAAGAACCGAAAGATATGGACGAAAAAATTCTCGAAGAACTGCGAGGAGTACGCCAGGCGAATCGCTGGCTACTTGTTGTTGGTATCGTCGTCCTGATTCTTGCTATCGACCTCGTTTACGAAATTCCTCGTCAGCGAAGTCCCTGGTCACCGGTTTATCAGGCTGTTAGGATATATGATTATCCGCGAGCGGTGGAACTGGCGAAACGAATCGTCCAAGCGCATCCAAACGATTCGTACGGCCATGAATATCTTGGTTACATCTATTTCCAAATGGGAAATCTGAACCAGGCGGAGCAGGAATATTCGCGCGCTTACGATTTATCACCACCGCAGGGCATCAAGCAGAAGCTTGAAGAAATTCGCAAACTACGCGACTTGCAAAACCGAACGCAACCGCCAGCCACGCCAAAGCCGTGGCCATGAAGAGATGCAACCGAGCGAAGCACTGAGCGCCAGCGCGCAAGTAGCGGTGACATTGGCTGGTTTTGCCGGAGTGGTGGTCGCGTTTCGCAGCGGCTCGGTCCACGAATGGTCAAACGTCGACAAATTCCGCTTACGAATTCTCCTTATCAATTCCGCGATCCCGTTTGTGCTTTCGATGGTGGCGATGCTTCTCTCGTCCACCGCGCTCGATCAAAACCGTCTCTGGCAAGTGTGCAGCATATTGGGTTTCGTGCTGGTTGTGATAATTGGCTTCGGCGCCTGTCGCGGGAGGATTTCGGAAAGGGCGGGGTCAGTCGCATGGTTTTTTACAGCAGCAGCGTCGTCGGAATTGCGGTCACATTGCTGCAGCTTTACAACGCGATTGTGTTGAAAGCGTTCTGGCCGTTTTTCGCCGGGATCGCCACTCTTCTGGTGTTGGCGATGGTGCAATTTTTTCGCCTCGTTCTGGTAGGGCAATTCCATTCACAATAATCGCTGCCGCAAATTATCCTCGGTGAGATTATCGATCCGAATGAGTTTGTCGCGCGATTTCTCGCCGCGCAGAAGAACAACGGTTCGCGCGGGCAGATTCAATTTTTCGGCGAGAAACCTGATCAACGCCGCGTTCGCTTTTCCTTCGACCGCCGGCGCGCGCAACTTGATTTTGATGGCGCGGTCGTGTCCGCCACGGGAACTCGCTGTGGCAAGCTCGCCGACGACGCTGTCGACCTTGGCGTTCGGAACAAGGTGAATTCGTAGCGTGGCCATTTGAAATTAGTTGAATCCGAACGCGTCCCAAGATGCATCTCATAATGTATGGAGCAAGGATCGACATCCTCTTGGAAATTGCGCTTGGCGGCTCCTGGCTTCGGAATATTTGCAGCGAAAAACGCCACATCACAATGCCGCTTGCGTTCGATCTCGGATGGAAAGCGCACGATAGCTTGGGCGTAAGCGGCGTTCCCGCCATCGTCGTCTTCGATCGAGAGGGCAAGATTCGTCTGACTCGCGAAGGTTACAATTCCGCCGAAACCAGCTTCCGTCGCGACTTGGTCGAGTTTCTCAAAAGACTCTAGCTAGCCAAGAATAAGCTCGACGCGCTGCCGGATTTCCGGAAAGAAATCGGCGATGAAAGTGCGTTACCTTTATCTCATCTTCGCATTGATCGGCCTGATTCTTCCCTATTGGCAATTCATTCCGTGGATCGCGGAGCATCATGCTTTAAACATGTCGATCTTCTTTCGCGAGCTGTTCGCGAACCGAATCAGCGCATTCTTCGCAATGGACGTGATCGTTTCGGCGATCGTGCTGATCTCGTTCATTCAAACCGAAGGGAAACGCTTACAGATGCGATTGCTTTGGCTGCCGACACTCGGCACACTTTTCGTCGGCGTTTCATTTGGGTTGCCGGTCTTTCTCTACTTGCGGCAGCTCCAACTTGATCGCGGCGTTGCCTAAACCGATTGCAACTTTCGATGAAAAAAATCGTCCGAGGCAGTTGCTTGTGCGGCGGGGGCGG
>DATFXN010000059.1:0-19543 GCA_035315805.1 Chthoniobacterales bacterium | reverse complement strand
TCCGGCAAAAAGCCGGCTTTTGTGTTCGTGGCTGGCTCCTTGATTGGATTGCTTAACATCAGGGAAACTATTTAACAAGGTTAAATATTCGGAATAGTGACAGTAGACGGGCTGGGTTTGTTCAATCTTTCTCCTACATTCCCCGGGAACCGGTTCGCGCGGAATGATACCCCTATAACTTTGGACATTTGGCCCTTTTCCGCGTTGCGATTTTCTGCAAATCTGAGGTCGAATCGATTCCTCCCATGCTGGCAAAAATCTATTCAGCCGCAGTTTACGGCGTTGATGCTTACGAGGTCGAAATCGAGGTCAATGCCGGCGCTGGCGAAGTAAAGATGGTTATCGTCGGACTGCCCGACGCCGCGGTCAAGGAAAGCCGCGATCGGGTCCGAACAGCAATCGCCAACAGCAGTTATCGGTGGTCGCGCAAACGAACGACGATAAATCTCGCGCCGGCCGATATTAAAAAAGAAGGGCCGAGCTTCGATTTGCCAATCGCGCTCGGAATGATCGCGGTTGCCGAAGAACTGAACACTTCAGCATTCGAGAAATTCAGCTTTGTTGGCGAGCTCGCGCTCGATGGCAGTGTTCGTCCAGTCAAAGGCGTGCTTCCGGTGGCGTTGGAAGCACGGCGTCGTGGCAAACAGGCGCTCTTCGTTCCGCAAGCAAACGCGCTCGAAGCCGCGATGGTCGGCAAGATCGACATCTACGGCGTGCACAATTTGCGACAGACTTTCCAATTTCTGCGCGGCGAACTGCCGCTGCTCCCAACCCCGGGCGATCTCACCGGTTTTTTTGCAACCCACCAAACCTACGGTGTCGATTTTGCCGATGTGAAAGGACAGCGTTACGTGAAACGCGCGATCGAAGTGGCGGTGGCGGGCGGTCACAACATCTTGATGATCGGTCCCCCGGGTTCGGGAAAGTCAATGCTCGCCAAGCGAATTCCGACAATTATCCCGCCCATGTCGCTCGACGAAGCGATCGAGACGACGAAAATCCACAGCATTGCCGGTTTTTTGGATGGCGAAAAATCTTTCGTCGCAACGCGGCCGTTTCGTTCGCCGCACCACACGATCAGCGATATCGGTTTGCTCGGTGGCGGCGCGTTCCCAACTCCCGGTGAAGTCAGTCTCGCGGATAATGGCGTCCTTTTTCTCGACGAGTTACCTGAGTTCAAACGATCGGCGCTCGAGGTGATGCGTCAGCCCTTGGAGGATGGGAAGGTCACGATCTCACGCGCCGCCGGCAGCCTGACTTTTCCGAGCGAATTCATGCTCGTGGCCGCAATGAATCCGTGCCCGTGCGGATATTTTGGCGATCTCAAACGCGAGTGTCGTTGCAGTCCGGTGCAAGTGCAGCGTTATCGGCAGCGAATTTCTGGTCCCCTGCTGGATCGCATCGATTTGCACATCGAAGTGCCCGCCGTGGAATATCGCGACGTTTCAAGCGAGCGCGCCGAAGAAAATTCCACGGCGATTCGTGAACGCGTGGCTCGTGCGCGGAAGAAACAGCGGGAGCGCTTCGACCGCGACGCGAAAACGAATTGCAACGCGCGCATAATCGCGCGCCATCTGAAAACGCATTGCAAACTGAGCGCGGATTCTCAGGAGCTGATTCGTATCGCGATGACTGAACTCAACTTGAGCGCGCGCGCTTATGATCGCATCCTCAAAGTTTCGCGGACGATCGCGGACCTGGCTGATAAGATCGACATCGGACCGGAACACGTGAGCGAAGCAATCCAGTATCGCACGTTCGATCGAACGCTTTGGATTTGAGAGCGACGATCATTTGTCTGGCCGCGTTCGTTGCTTTCTCAGGATGCGATCGCACTGAGCAAGGGATTTCCGGACCGCTGGGGCAGCGTGGTTACATCTGGCAACGCGAATGGACTCCGGCAGTTGTCGACGCGCTTGGCGAAGCAAGCAGACGAATGGATGGGATGGTAATTCTGGGTGCCGAAATTAATCTCGCCGGAAAAAAACCGGACGCCGTCAAAGCGACGGTCGATTGGGATGCGGTGAAACGACACACGGAACATTGCTCAATCGCACTTCGCGTTGCGCCCTTCGCTGGTCCGTTTGGTTCCGACGACGCCCCTGCCCAGAGGATTGTCGATCTTGCGACGGAACTTCTCGGCGAGGCGCGTGCGCACGAAATGAAAATCGACGAATTCCAATTCGATTTCGATTGCGCGCAAAAGAATCTCGGGAGTTATCGAGCGTGGTTGCGCGCGTTGAAACCAATCGTTCAGCCAGCTCGTTTTGTGATCACGGTACTGCCCGCGTGGCTGGACGACCGCGAGTTTCTGTCACTGGTGCGCGAAGCGGACAGCTACGTGCTACAAGTTCACTCAGTCCCATTTTCGAACAGCGGCAGCGCAACATTGTGCGACCCTCGCTCAGCACAAAAGTGGATGGCGAAAGCGGCCAGCTTTGGACTGCCGTTTTCGGTAGCGCTGCCAACTTACCGTTGCAGCGCCGGTTACGGACCGGATGGAAAACTTCTCAGCGTGGCGATGGACAGCGTTCAACCAGTTTGGTCACCGGGCACTCACGTTTTGGAATTTGGCGCAGACGCGGATGAGATCGCGACGCTGGTCAATGATTGGCGAACATCGCGACCGCGGGAATTGCGCGAGTTGATTTGGTACCGTGTCCCGATTGCAACTGACAACCGCAACTGGCGTTGGCCGACATTGTCAGCGGTCATGGCGGGCCGGCTTCCGGAACACAAACTGAACATTTTGCGGGACGGCGAGAACCCGGTCGATTTGTCGATCTTCAACGCGGGCGAGGCCGACGAACTATTGGAGATGAACGTCATAGCGACCTGGAGCGCCGCAGAATTAACCGCGTCGGATGCGCTAGCTGGTTGGAACTTGCAATCGGAATATGGCCGCGCGGTTTTTAGCGTGACAATGCCGCACGGGGTACGATTGCCACCCGGCGCGAGCCGGAAAATAGGTTGGCTTCGTTTCGATCAAACCACTAACCTGCAGACAAAACTCCAATCAAAGTGAGTCGCTTCTCTAAATTGTTAGCGACTGTTTGGACGGTGCTCGGCTTCGTGGGCAGATTACACGCCACTGGATACTTTGGCCCATACATTTATTTAGACGACGGTGGCAAGAACGTAGAAGGCTCGCCGGAATTTTATTGGAGCCTCGAAGTGCGCCGGATTTCTCGCGATTTTCATCCCACCGAAAAATTCGTTGCTTCAGAAAAGCCGCCACCGAGTTATGAGAGTGAAGAGCCGGACACTCGCGGCAGCGAAGATTCGGACAACGCTGACCTGAAAGATTTTGAGTCAGCGCTCAAAGAGGGACGGATCAAACCGCCCGACCCGGCGAAAGCGAAGCAAGCGCACGTGGACGCGCGAGGAGTGATTCATGCGGCAGCTTCACCATCGACGCCACCGTCAGCAGAAACGACGGCTTCGCCATCCGCTACCTCTCCGGCGTTCGAAAGCAAGCCGCAGTCATTGCCGGCCGAGTTCGATTCCGAATTTGCCGATTATCATCGCGGCGCGCTGGCCTACCGAAACCAACAATGGGACGAAGCGCGCAAACTCTGGGAGAATTTACTCAAGCGCCCGGAGCAAGATCGACATTATCGGACGGTCTGGGCCGCGTTCATGCTCGGAAAGGTCGCGCTCAAAACAAATGACTATCAAAGCGCAACGCAGTGGTTCGAACGCACGCGTGAGCTCGCCAAAGCTGGCTTTGCTGATTCGTTAGGCCTGGCCGCGGAAAGCTACGGATGGGAAGGCCGCAGTGAATGGAAACAGAATCATCCAGAAAAAGCCGCGCCGCTTTTCCTAACCCAGCTCGCGCTTGGCGACTCGAGCGCGGTTGTTTCGATCAAAGCCGTGATCCCGGATCGCGAACCGCAAAATGGACTATTGAATTACGGTCCGGAACCGGAGGAACGAGAAAAGTGGACCGATGAGCAGAAGCGGGCGCAGGAAGAAAAGGAGATCTCGAAATTGAAAGCGGCCGTGCAGGACCCGTTGCTGCGCCGATTGGTGACGGTGCACATCTTGGCGACCGCGATCTCGCCGGAATTCTACGCCGAAGAATCCAAGCCGACCGCGGTAAATCGATCCGCGCGCTGGTTCAAAATTATCAAGGAAGCCAATCTCAGCCGGATCGAAGATGCGGAGTATCTCGGTTGGATTTCTTATAACGAAGGTGATTACAAAGGCGCGGCGCATTGGCTAGAGTTAAGCAAGGGCGACAGCACAGCCGCACTTTGGTTGAAGGCCAAGCTGCAATTCCGCGCCGGCAAACTGGCCGACGCGACGAACACGATGGCCCGAGCAGTGGAAACAATGAAAACTTCGCCGGGGTATACATCTCGTGAAGGCGAGGAATGGGCGACCGAGGATTTGTCCGCCAAAGGTGAATATTGGGGCTTCGCGTCAAGCGCGAGCGGCGACCTCGGAGGACTGCGCTTGGTCCGCAGTGACTTCGTTCAAGCGCTCGATGTTTTGTTCAAGGGTGAGCTTTGGGAAGACACCGCGTTTATTGGCGAACGCGTTCTGACCACAAACGAATTGAAACAGTACGTCGATGGATTGCCGAAAACTGAACCGCCGAAGGAAGGCGAAGATTATCCGAAGAAACTGCGCTACCTGCTCGGACGGCGTCTCGTTCGCGAAAATCGTTATGCCGAAGCGGAACCATACTTGTCACCTCCTTACGACAAGGTCCTGGAAAAATATGTGAAGGCGTTGAATGACGGAGCGAACGAAAAACGCCCCAAAACGGAGCGCGCACATGCCTGGTTTACCGCGGCGTGGATCGCGCGCAATGATGGAATGGAGTTAATGGGGACCGAAGGCGCGCCGGACGCGTTTGCAGAAGGTGGCTCTTTCGAAATGCCGGACTTGGCGAAAGAGCGGCGCAGCGGCCTCTACCAAACTATTGCCTACGATAAAAAAGGTCAGGCTTCGTACGACGGCAACGGAAATCCAAAAATGAAAAGCGTGCCGGCTGTTCTGAAAGCCTCCGCCAAAGAGATTCAGCGGCTGAACGCAAACAAAATCGATCCGGACATTCGCTTTCATTACCGATTGATCGCCGGCGCGCTGGCGATGAAAGCGGCGGCATTGTTACCCGATAACTCCGAGGAACTGGCCGACGTCGTGAATCACGCCGGTCTTTGGGTGAAAGATCGAGATGAGAAAATTGGCGATCGCTACTACCAAGTCATCGACCACCGCTGCGCGAAGACGAAGATAGGCAAGGCCGACATGGCTAAGCATTGGTTTGTCGATCAAGAAGGGCCGTGGAGCAAAGCGGAACACGAAAGCCATCGAGCTTTCCATAAAGAGCTCGGACTCGAAACCGAGCCGGAGCCCGAGCCCGAGTCTTCACCCGAGCCCGAATCCTCACCTACACCCGAGTCTTTACCGCAATAAGCCGACATTCTGGGTCGAGTCGGCTTTGAGACTTTTCGGCGACGAATTTTGTGAGAATGTTGGATCTAACCGGAGGATTGCCGACGTCTTATAGGAGGAAAGCGAGCAAACAATGAAACCCCTCTCCGAATGGAACGATTGGCGCAGAAGTGGAGATCCGTTCCGACCGTCGTGGAAACGCGGATTCCCGGTCACAGATTGTAATTATCAGGCGTTCTCACCGCATCGGTACCATGGCGGATCAACCGGCCGTTCAGGGCCGTCGTTTCTAAATATCAGTCGCGGATACTTCCGCTACGAAGCACGTAGGAACTTTGTGGCCGAGGCGGCGTTCTTTCTCGCCATCGCCGCAATTCTGGCAGCCACATTCATCAGCGGCGCGGTCGCGATCATTCGCTTCCTTCATCTGCCCGCCGCCTGAGTCTGCTGGCGGAAAAGATGCGCACGCGAAAAGCAGTTTGGTCCCTGCCGGCATCGATCGCTTTCTGTTTCCTGGCTGGTTGCCGCCCAAATGCCGATCAGGCATTAGAGGAAATGATCGACCACACCTATCCGGTCCAACCCAGGGCGACATTGAGCGTGACGAATTGCGATGGCTCAATTCGCCTTTATGGCGCGGGCGGAGGAACGAAAGAAGTCCGAGTGGAAGCAATCAAGAAAGCGTACAGCGCGGAACGGTTGAGAGCCATTTCGGTCAAAGTGTTAGCCCAGCCGAACGCCATCTCGATCGAAACAACATATCCGCCCGATCCGGCTCTCGGATTTTCAGACCGGTCCGGGACGGTGGATTACGTGATTGTCGTTCCACAAACCATGCGAATTTCAAAGCTCGCGCTGCGCAACGGCGAAATATTAGTGGAAGAGATGCGAAGCGAAGAGGCCCATGCCGAGTTGGGCAACGGCCGCTTGTTCGCACACAATTGCTTTGGCAACCTGGAACTTAGTCTGACTACCGGAAACGTCGCAATCGTTTACGAGTGGTGGGAAGAACAGGAGTTCTCAATTCGCACCGAAATCAACGACGGTAACGCTTTTGCAGACATCCCAAGCGACGCCGCCTTTCACCTCATCGCGCAAACGGCTACCGGAAAAATCAGGAACGATTTCGCCGAGCAAGAGGAACGCCGAGGGGAGTCCGTTAACAAGATCGACATGCTGGTCGGCGGGGGCGGCAAAGCGACCTTTGAGTTCGACACGCAGGATGGCAACATCAAAATCGCCGAGCAGAATCCCTAGCCATGCCCTCGTTCGACATCGTTTCCGAAGTCGATAAACAAGAGATCGACAACGCTCTCAATCAGGCGCGCAAAGAGCTCGCGACCCGCTTCGATCTCAAAGACGCAAAGACCGAGATTGTTCAAGAGAAGGACAAAATCGTGCTCGCGGCCGACGATGCGAATCACTTGCGCGCGTTGCGAGAGATTGTGGTCGGAAAACTTTCGAAGCGCGGTGTCGATCTCCGCAATGTGAAACAGGATGAACCCGCAGTCTCGTCGGTCGGCCACGCCCGGCAGGAGCTAAGAATCCAGCAAGGCCTGGAAGGGGACAAAGCCAAGGAGATCATTCAAGCCATCAAATCGCACAACTTCAAAGTCCAGAGCCAACTGCAAGATCGACAAATTCGTGTGACCGGAAAAAAGAAGGACGAGCTGCAAGGCGTGATCCAGTTTGTCCGCGGCCACGATTTCGGCGTCGCGGCAAATTTCAAAAACTTCCGCGATTAGCCGCCCTGAACAGGCGGCATAATCGAAATCTCGTCGCCGGGTTTCAGCTTGTACTTGCGATCGACAAACTCGACGCCAGCGCCGAACAAGATCGCGCTATCATGTGCCCGCAAGGCCGGAAATTTCTTGTAAAGATTTTCCAGCAAATCCGAAACCGACCCGCCCGCGTTAAGTTCGACCTCGGTCGTTCCAATGCCCGTGAGATCGCGCAGTTGGGCGAAGAACTGCACGCGCACTTTCATTTCGCGAGCTCTCTCCGGAGGACTCCGATGCAGGGCAGATTGCGGTAGCGTTCGTCGTAATCGAGTCCGTAACCAACCACAAATTCGTCCTCAATCTCAAAGCCGAGATAGTCCGCGCGCACCTCGCGCGCGCGTTCTTTCTTCTTGCTCAGGAGGACACAAACGCGA
Source organism: Chthoniobacterales bacterium (assembly GCA_035315805.1). Lineage (GTDB taxonomy): Bacteria > Verrucomicrobiota > Verrucomicrobiia > Chthoniobacterales > UBA10450 > AV40. The sequence continues at coordinate 11,982 of DATFXN010000059.1, read as the reverse complement.
ACGCTACGAGGTTGTGCAGTCTCTAGCTTTTCGCGGATGGCCGCGAGCGTGTGACCACTATCCAGAATGTCGTCGAGGATCAGAACGTGCCGATCCTTCACGTCGGGCGGCGCGACCTGTTTGAAAATGACTTCTCCACTCGTCTGGGCTTTGCCGTGATAACTGGCCACGCTGAGGCAATCGAGTTTGAGCGGCAGCGGAATTCGACGAAGCAAATCAGCCATAAACATCAAACTGCCGTTCAGGACTGCGATGATGGTCAGCTCACGGTCGCGATAATCGCGCGAAATTTGGGCCGCGACCTCGTCCAGCCGGCGCAGAATGGTCGGCTCATCAAATAGTACACGCTCGAGATCGCCTTGCATTCTAGAAAAGTAGCGTAAGCCTCCGGCTTGCAAAATCGTCACTGCTGGCGAAACGCTTCCGCTACCTTCATGTAAACTGCTGCATGCGCGTTGTTCACGAATCGATTGAAGTCCGAACCAAGGGCAAAGGCACCTACGAGATCACGGACCAGATTCAGGACAAGATCGACAAGTGTAAGATCGACAACGGGGCGATCACGGTGTTTGTGCCGCACACTAGTTGCAGTCTGACGATGATGGAGAACGCGGCCCCAGCAGCACGTCGCGATGTGAAAAGGTTTTTCGAAAACCTCGTGCCGGAGAACGCCGATTACGAACACGATGATGAAGGCACCGATGACATGCCGTCACACATTCGGATGGTGCTAACCCAGACCAGCGAAACAATTCCGATTGTCGGTGGGAAAATGCAGCTCGGCACCTGGCAGGGAATCTTTCTCTTCGAGCATCGTCGTGATTCACATCGCCGCAAAATCGCGCTCGCCATCATCGGGGAGTAACGGCCGCTAGCGAAGCTCATAGAACGCATCGACCAGCCGCAACGATCTTTCGTTCGGCAATACTGATTGCTCCATTTGGTTCATCACATAAGCGAAACTGATTTTGTTTTCCGGATCAGCAAAGGCGTGGCTACCGCCGGCACCGGGATGGCCAAACGCTGATGTCGATCCTGCGAAAAGTTTTCGCGCCGATTGCTGTGACTCTTTCATGAAGCCGGCCGAGAAGGCGGTCGGAATTTGAAAGACCCGGTCAATTCCGTCGGACAGTGTCATTTTCATCCAGCTCAGGGTCTTTGCCGAAAAAAATTCGCTGTCGGCAAGTCTGCCACCATTCGCAAGCATCGCGTAAAATTTCGCAAGCGAGTTGGCGCTGCCGATTCCGCCAAAGGAAACGATCGGCAGCCCACGGATCTTCGGCTTGTTCATTTCGCTCACCGCGTTCAATCCGTGCGGCGAACTGAAAACGTTGTGCGAAAACGTTCCCGCCTTTACCACATCCTGGTAAAATCGCGCAGCGTCTGGTGTTTTTCCCGTCTTTGGCGCATACATCGTCGCAACGCGCGAGTTCTCCTTTTCCGGAAGACCGATCCAAAGATCTAGACCGAGCGGCTCGGCAAAAGTCTTTTGCCAATATTCAGCTAAAGTTACTCCGGCAACTCGACAAACAAGTTCATCAAGAAGAAAACCGAACGTGCGCGCGTGATATCCGTGCGCGCTTCCCGGCGGCCAATTTGGTTCCTGCCTCTCGAGTGCATCGAGCACTGCGGGACAATCCAAAATGTCTACCTTCCGATCCAACGCCGCGAGGCCGGCTTGATGTGAAACTAATTGTGCCAGCGTGATCTCTTCTTTTCCAGCTTGCCCGAATTCCGGCCAGAACTCCTCCGCCCGGCGTTTTATGTCGATCTTGTGTTCCTGCAAAACATGCAAAAGACACGCGCTGCCGAGTCCTTTGGTCGCAGACCAAATTAGAACGATCGTATTTTCTTCCCACGGTTGCTCGCAACGCGCGTCCCGAAATCCGCCGTGAAGATGGAGAACTGGTTCACCGTTTTGCCAGACCGAAACCGCCGCGCCCAGTTCGCCAAACTTCTCAAAGTTCTCACGAAAGAGCGGCTCAAGACGTGCGCGCAGTTGCTCGGCGTCGAGTTGCATCTCCCACAACATGGAGGGACGACCTCTGTGTCGTCCACATTTTCTTCGGACACGACGGAGCGCGTGCTTCCAACTTCAAATCAGTTCTTGAACCGATTCGAGATCGGGGTCCTTCTTCGCGATCGCGCGGAAGGATGGATCCATTTTGAAGCTGGTAAGCAGGTGGACCTGGGCCGATTTCGGGTTGCCCAGAAGCGCGTCGTAACAGCCCATGTTGTAGTAATAAATTGGCTCGCGCAGGAGCGCGACCGGCCCCTTGAGGAGAAATTTCTTCGCCTGGAGAGTTTTTCCCAGCTCGTGCAAACAAAAACCGGCATGCAGAAACCCAGCGGTGCAATGCGGCGCGACCCGGCAAAGCTTGCGACTGACCGCGAGTGCGCCCGCCCACTTTCTCTCGCGCATCAAATGATGAAGCCGCAGTTGCAAAACTTCCGGCCGATCCCGCTCGGGTTTTTCAATCGCATTTAACTCGGCAATAGATTCGCGGTTCATGCCGAGTTCGGCATATCCGGCAGCTGCTCGTATTCGCCATTCGAAGTCCACATATAGTCTTAAGCATGGAGCTTGCCAAGTGTAGCCACGCGCCTGTGGTGCGTTACCGATGACGGCCCACAGGACCGTGGCTACAACAACAATTCCTCCAGCTCCCCCAGCCGCTGCTCAAACAACTTCAGCGTGCTTTCAATCGACGCGGGTGTCGTCATATCCACCCCAGCCGCCTTCAAAGTTTCGAGCGGGAATTTCGAGCCACCGGATTTCAGAAATCCGACGTAGCCGTCGACTGCGCCAGCGTCGCCTCGCAAAACTCTTTGCGAAAGCGCAACCGCGGCAGAAATTCCGGTCGCATATTTGTAGACGTAAAACGCGGCGTAGAAATGCGGGATGCGTAGACATTCGAGATCGAGCTGCGGATCAAGCACAAAATTTTCCCCGAAATAGGCCGCGAGCAGCTTGTGATACTCCGATTTGAAGACGTCGAGTGTCAGCGCCGCGCCACTTTCCTCGATATCGTGGATGATTTTCTCAAATTCGGCGAACATCGTCTGTCGGAAAAGTGTGCCGCGGATGTCGTCGATCTGCCGATTGATGACGTAAGCGCGCATTTTCGGGTCACGCGTCTGTTCAAGCAGATGATGCGTTAGCAACTCTTCGTTGAAGGTGGAGGCGACTTCAGCCAGAAAAATTGGATAATCGTAATCCTGAAACTTTTGCGATTTTTGCGAGAACCGGGTGTGCATCGAGTGCCCCGCCTCGTGCGCGAGTGTGTAGACGTCGGCAAAGACATCTTCTTTGTAATTCATGAGGATGTAGGGCGACGCGTCGTAACTGCCGGATGAAAACGCGCCGCTGCGTTTACCTTTCGTTTCATAACGATCGCACCAGCGGCCGCTAAGTCCGTCTTTCAGAACATCGACATATTCTTTTCCCAGCGGCTGGAGCGCCCCGAGCACGTGATCGACCGCTTGATCGAACGAAATGTGCGTCTCGATCTCCGCCACCATCGGAACGTAGGTGTCGTAGTGATGGAGCTCTCTCAGTTTGAGCACGCGGCGCCGCAATTCGAAGTAGCGGAATAGCGGCGCCAAGTTCGCGCGAACGGATTTGATTAATCCGTCGTAAACTGTGACCGGTACATCGTCCGGAAATAAAGCGGCTTCGAGGGACGACAGATAATTTCTCGCCCGCGCGCGAAAAACGTCCGCTTTCACTGAATAGGTCAGCGACGAGGCAAGCGTGTATTGATGGTCCTGGAATTCATGGTAGAACTGCTCGAACGCGCGTTTGCGCAACGCGGGGTTGCGTTTCACGAGGAACGAGCTGAACGAGCTTTGGGTGAGCGGTTTTTCACGACCGGTCTCGTCAGCTAAGACACCGAATTTCATGTCCACGTCGGTGAGCTGCGAAAAGGTGTTGTCGTAGCCGTCGAGCGCGGCCGCGCCGAGCGCGAGGATTCGTTCTTCCGGTTCGGAAAGCACGTGCGGCTTCAGGCGCCGGATCTTGTGGAGTTTGATTTGCCAATCGGCCAACGCAGGATCGGTCATGAAGTTTACGAATGTGCCATCATCGATCGCTTGAATTTCCGGAACCATAAACGCGAACGCTTCGCCCATTTTGGTCATCAGATTCTGGATCTGCCCGACGCGCGCGAGGTATTCGGTGTTGGCGCTGTCCTCCGCCAGTTGCAGCGAGGCGAATTGGTAAAGGCGCTCGAGTTTGAGGTCGAGCGCTTTCTCAAACTCCAAGCATTCCGCCAGGTTTTTTGCCGAAGCGCCGAGCTTCCCCCTCCAGTTCCTGATTTGCGGAAAAGTCTTCTCGACCCAGCGAAGATCTTCCTGCCACTTGCCAACATCGGTGAAGAGATGCGTCAGGTCCCACTTGTCTGATTCGGGAATTTCACCGCGCATTGGAACTTGCATGGCGAAGTCCTACTAAGCGAGCGGGCGATTGAGGTCAATCGCCCTTAACCTTGCCAAGATCGACAATCGCCGGGTGGCGCGCGATTTTGCGCATCGCCTGCTCGAGCAATCCTTTTCCAGGCGGAGTTTTGTGCCACGGCGAAGCGCCCGAAGGATGCGGTAAGGGAATTAAATCGAACACTTCATCTGAGGAGCGCGCGCGAAACTTGCGACCGATTACTTTTTCCAACTTCTCGCAGTCGATGAATTGAGCGATTGCTAATCGCCCAACCGGAATAATGAGGCGCGGTTGCAAAATTCTGATTTCATCATTCATCCACGAAGAGCACTTGCGAATTTCGTCCGGCGCCGGAACGCGATCGGTCCCACTCGCGGACTTTCCGGGGAAGCAGCGACAGACCGCAGCGAAAAAAATTTTCGAGCGAAACTCGGCCTCAGTCATTCCGCAAAATTGCTCGAACCAGCGAAACAATGTTTGTCCCGCAGTGTGGGCAAACGGTCGTTTCAAAGTCGGCTCGCGTGGACCCGGCGCCTGTCCAATGATCATCACGTCGCTAACGACTGCGCCGCCCGAGACCGGCGTTGATTTCATTCGCGGGCACCGCCGGCAACGGCGCAGCCGCGCGACGTGGCGATCGAGCGCGAGTTGTTTGACCGACACCGGCATTAGCGGCGGAAGAGCGAGAAGAGCAAACTCAGCACGATGCTCAGAATGATGCAGGTGACGATCGGGAAGTAAAAGGCGCCATGTTCGCGCTCGATTCGAATGTCACCCGGCAAACGGCCGAGCCATTTCGGAGCTAAGCCGCTCCACAAGATCGCACCGAGCAGAAGGATGACTGCGCCGATCATCATCAAAAATTTTCCGAGCTCGCGCATGTTCAAGAAGGTTGCGCGAATTGATCGGCCGCACAAGGTTTGAGGCGCGATGGCAGTGCAGTTTAGAGATTACTACGAGACTTTGGGTGTTTCGAAGACGGCGACGGACGACGAAATTCGGAGCGCGTTTCGGAAGCTCGCGCGGAAATACCACCCCGATGTCGCCAAGGACAAAAAAGCGGCCGAAGAAAAATTTAAGCAAATCAACGAAGCTTACGAAGTCTTGGGCGATGTCGAGAAGCGAAAAAAATATGATCAGCTTGGCGCGAATTGGAACCAACCCGGCGGATTCCAACCGCCGCCGCAGTGGGGTGCCGCGCCTGGCGGCGGATTTTATCAATGGGGCGGCGATGGAGGTGGCGGCGTCGAGTTCGAATTCGGCGGCACTGGATTTAGCGATTTCTTCGAGGCCTTTTTCGGCGGGGGCCGCGGCCGGTCCGCGTTCGGCGGATTTGGTGGCCGCCCCGCGACGGCGGAGCGTGGCGCTGATGTCGAAGCTGATATTCTTGTCACGCTTGAGGAAGCGCTCCGCGGATCAACACGCACGGTTTCGTTGCGGCGCACCGGCTCCAACAGAGTGGAAACGTATCAGGTCAAGATTCCGCTCGGGGTGCACGAAGGTCAACGAATCCGTCTTGTCGGACAGGGCGAAGCCGGGGCACGCGGCGGAAAAAGCGGGGATTTATTTTTGCGGGTGCGTCTCGCGAAACATCCCGATTTTTCGGTGGAAGGCAGCGACCTAATTCACGAAGTGAAGGTCGCGCCGTGGCAGACTGCGCTCGGGACAGAATTGAAAGTGCCAACCCTCGAGGGAACTGTTCGGCTGAAAATTCCTCCCGGAACACAAGGCGGTCAGCGATTCCGCTTAAGAGAACACGGACTACCCGGAATCTCAGGAGCACGCGGCGATCTTTACGTGGTCGTGCAAATCAATATTCCGAAAAAGTTAACCGAGCGTGAGCGCGAGATCTGGAGTCAATTGGCGAAATTGCACGGCGGCTAGTCGTTTGTCATGTCGAGCGAAGCCGAGACATCTCTTGCTATTTCTTTTTGAATCGTCCAGAAGATCGACAGAAATATTCAGAGATTCCTCGACTCCGCTTGGAATGACAGATTCATGAAAATTTCGCTCGGCACCGATCACGCAGGTTTCCGTTACAAAGAGAAGGTGAAGGAGCTGCTCAGCTCGCTCGGTCACGAAGTGAAAGATTGCGGGACGTTCAGTGAAGAGCCGGTCGATTATCCTTTCTTCATTCGGCCGGCGGCCGAAGCGGTCGCGCGCGGCGAATGCGAGCGCGGGATCGTTTTTGGCGGATCGGGCAATGGCGAAGCGATGGCGGCGAACAAAGTGCATGGGATTCGTTGCGCGCTTTGCTGGAACGAGGAAGTCGCGCGACTGTCGCGTCAACATAACGACGCGAACGTGCTGTCGATTGGACAGCGCGTGATTCCCGAAGATCTTGCGTTGAAGATTGTGCGCACCTGGCTGGAAACGCCGTTTGAAGGCGGCCGCCACGAGAAACGCGTCGCCCAGTTGAACTCGATGTAAGTCCGAGCCGGACTGGCCTTTTTCAGATTAATCGATCTAAGCAGACAGCAGCCAAAAAGACAGCGCTAACAAAGGCGTTGCTCTGAAAAAACGCCCGATTGATACTTGCGACGTTGAGCGAGCGTACGCTGCGATGTTCGAAGATGAGCGCGGCGGCAATCAGGATCATTGCGCTAAAATAAACAGGGCCAAGCTTCGCGATCATCCCGAAGGTGATCAGCGTTCCGAGCATCACGACGTGGAGTAACTGCGCGAGTTCAAGACTTCGAGAAATCCCGAGTTTTACGACAACTGAACGAATCCCCTCGCGCCTATCGAATTCAAAGTCCTGCGTTGCGTAAATCAAATCGAATCCTGCGACCCAGCAGATGACTCCCAGCGCCAGAATAAACGGCGCAAGATCGACGTCTCCGCATTGGGCGATCCAGGCGCCGATGGGTGAAACGGCCAATGCTAATCCGAGAAAGAAATGCGTTGCTGCGGTAAACCGCTTCGTTACCGAATAAAAGAAAACGATCGCGAGCGCGACCGGCGAAAGGACAAACGTCAGCCGATTGATTTCCGCTGCGGCGGCCAAAAACACAACTGAACTAATGACAAGCCATGCGATTACAGCCGGCTTTACTAGAAGCAAATGTCTCGAAGCGGTGCGCGGATTACGTTGGTCGAGCGACCAATCGACCAAGCGATTGAAAAGCATTGCGGCCGTGCGCGCCGCAACCATACACACGAGCACCAGGAGGAGAATTCGAGCCGGAGGTAACCCGTTCGCGGCAACAACGAGCGCCCCAAGCGCAAATGGGAGCGCAAAAACCGTGTGTGAGAAACGGATTAGGCGAAGGAAGCGGCTCAGGGCGTTGCCGGAGCTTTCCGCGCCCGGATGATGTCGATCTTGCGAATTCGTGGGCGCACTAAGCATCAGCGTCCAGGAGTTGGCGCAAGCGCGTGCTTGCCCCCGACAGGATGGGTGTTCCATGAGCGAAGAGCATGCGTTCGGCGGGCCGCGCCAATAACTGGTACAGCGATTTCCGCATCTGCTTTTCGTTCAGACAATACTTTCGCGGCAAGAATGTAAATCCGTAAGGCTCGAAATTAACCAATGCGTCGCCGACGAGCACCGTTCCGCCATTCGACGGCAGATAGAGAACGATCTCGCCGCTGACCGCGCCTTCGATCTCGATGACTTCCAAGTCGCCGCCGATCAAGGCGCCACTGTTGAGCACAGCAAATCTCCGCGGCTTTGAATCAGGAAACGTTCTAGTATGGGCAAAAATGGGAACGCAAAAGCGTTCCGAATAATCCGCGCAAGACCGATGGTGATTTGCATTCGTAACAATTACGCCAACGATTGTTGCAGCGCTGGAAAGCTCAGCGAGGTCGGCTTCGGGAAGCGGAATCGGATCGACAATGCAGAGACCCTTGGCAGTCTTCAGAGCCGAGGAAAAAAGGTCGACCTTACTGCCGGGATCGAAAGCGTGCCAGAGAGAGAAGGCGGGATGGATTTGATGAAATTCGGTCGGCAGCACGACGAGCGGGAGGATGGCGGAAATGAGAGGGTTAGGCAAGGCATGGCATCGCGGGTGCTTTACTCACTATAGAAATCCTAAGAATGATAACCTTTGCCTACAAAGCCCGGGACGCCTCCGGCCGCATCGTCTCCGGCATTCAAGACGCCCTTAACGAAGACAACGCCGCCACCAGCCTGATGAGCCGCGGCCTGATGGTGCTTTCTCTGCAAAAGAAAGCCGTCGCAAAAAGTCGAAAGCGCATCTGGAGCGTAAAAGAGACTGACCTGGTTCTTTTCACCCGCCAACTCGCCACCATGATCGAGGCCGGCATTTCCCTGGTCCAGGCTTTGACCGCGCTTTACGACCAGTGCGATCCCAAACGCCAGCGCAGCCTGCGTCACGTGGTCAGCGACGTCACCACGCGCGTGCAAGGCGGCGAGACATTCCACGAATCGATCGCCAAACATCCGCGCGTTTTCAACAGGCTCTTCGTCAGCATGGTGAAAGCGGGCGAGAGCGGCGGTTTGCTGGCGGAGATTCTGGAGCGCCTTGCCGGATTTCTCGAAGCCAGCGCGCGTTTGCGGAAAAAAATCAAGTCGGCCATGACCTACCCCGTCATCGTGGTTTGCATTGCATTCGCCATCACCACATTTCTCATCGTCCGCGTGGTGCCGATTTTCGGCGAAATCTTCAAAGATTTTGGGGCGAAGCTGCCGGCACCCACCCAATTCCTTATCGATGTCAGCGATTTTATTCGAGGCGAATGGTATTTCTTATTGGTTGGAATCGGTTCACTGATTTTCGGAGTCCGCACGTTTTTGCGTTCAAAGCGCGGGAAACAACTTTGGGACCGCTGGAAATTGAAGCTGCCGGTGTTCGGCCCGCTCGTGCACAAGATTTGCATGTCACGGTTCGCCCGGACCTTCGCCCAGCTTATTCGCAGCGGCGTACCTATCCTCGAAGTTATCGACATCGTTGGTGGATCGGCCGGCAATCATGTGATCGAACAAAGCATCAAATCAGTCGGTGAAGACGTCGAGAAAGGCGACAACCTCTCGGTTGCGATGTCGAAGAAATCGATCTTCCCGCCGATGCTGCTGCGAATGGTCTCGGCCGGCGAAGCCACCGGCAAAATCGACAACATGCTCGAGAAAATGGCCAATTTCTGGGACGAAGAAATCGAGGCGATGCTCGACGCACTGACGTCATTGATTGAGCCGATGCTGATTGTTTTCCTGGGCGTGATTGTCGGCGGCATTGTGATCGCGATGTTCCTGCCCATCTTCAAACTTAACGAAGTCGTATCCCAAAACCAATCCGGACACTGATTTCCCAAAAACAAGAGCCAAGGAGAAGTTCGTAGGCAGGGAGGGGGCGGATCGAAAGGTCCGTCCCTTTTCTGTCTTAGCGGACTTTTTCCCCGACGCTACCGCGGCAACCCTCTCGCCGCCTCTTACTCGTCGGTAAAAACCGGCGCCGCGGAAATAGCTTTTGCGTCGAATGAAAGTCCGTGCGAATTGCGCCGGAGTAATTTCAAAACGTTGGCCACATTTTGGGCAGTAGCGGTGGAGTAGAAGCGCACCACGCCCACCGTCGTTCGGGGACCGAATACCGTGATCATGATCGTCTCGTCATCGACCGAATTCATGAACATGTGGTTGCCGTTGCCTTGGTGGTAAAGAGCGTTGAACTCCACCTCACCGATGCGGCGCGCGAGCTCGCGCGTCGCCGCGAACGAACCGGCCGCTAGCGCCGCAATCACGGTCACGCCCATCACCTCCATGTCGCCGCATTGCGAAATCACATTCCCGCCGCGATCGATCACCACAGTGAGATCGGCCTCGGTCTTTTTCAAAAAATCTCCGAGCACGCCGTCAAGGGCCGCCACGTCTTCAATAGTCAGGACCGGAATCGCGTTCATGCGGGAAGCCCTGGTGCTTTGAGTGCGTTCGGCTCGACTGGAATCGCCACCGGTAACGGCACGCCCTGTGGCGCTTGGCTTTGTTTGCTGAATTTGTGGAGCAGAATCTGCGAAACAGCGTTGAGGGTCGCAAAAACGTTCTGCCCGGTGCTCGATATGACTTCGAAGCTTTGCAACCGCTTCTTCCCGTTGTTTAGGACGTATTCCATGTAATTGATCGGCGCAATGTTTGGCAAGTCCCGCTTGTTGTACTCCAGCACGCACGGAATCTCGTCGATTGACGTATTTTGCAGCGCGAGGTTGTCGCACAGATTTTTCCAGCTCTCGACATTTTCCTCCATTTTTTCCCATTGCGAATCGGCCACGAAAACAAGGCCATCGACGCTGCGCAACACCAGTTGCCGTGTCGCGTTGTAAATCACCTGTCCGGGAACAGTGTAGAGCTGAAACTTGGTTACGAATCCTTTGATCACGACCGCGTTCAGCGGCAGAAAATCGAAAAAGAGTGTGCGCTCAGTCGCAGTCGCGAGCGAAACCAGATCCCCGCGATTCAGCGGATTGATTCGCTGATGAATGTAATTCAGGTTGGTCGTCTTGCCGGACAACGCCGGACCGTAGTAGACGATCTTAAACTGAATCTCGCGGCTGGCGTAATTAATGATCGACATGCAACGTCTCCGGTTGCGCGTAAGTGCGCGAAAGCTTCTCCACCAGTTCGGCAATTCGCATTCGGGTTTCGGGTGCCAGTGAGCCCCCAGGGTGCAGCGTTGCCAGGCAAATGTTGCCGCACGCAAAAAAACTTATCGCCGAGCCGCTGGTGTAGAGCGTCATCGCCGTGAGCAGGCCAAGCTTCGTGGCACGCACATGCTGAGCGACGCGCTCCACAATTGCCGGCGCCGCCGCACACAGCCCCTCTGCTGCGATTTCTTCGGGAAGTTCTCCTGCTAAACTCAAACCATCCGAAAATGTAATCGCGCAGGCTTTGACGCCGGGCAGCGCGCTCGCCTGAGCAATAACCTCGTGCGGATCGAGCTTCGTCTCCTCCGCAGGCACTTCCGGAACTGGTTGCGCCGTCGGCTTCTCGGAAACTTTCTCTTCCGGCGCTTTCTCTTCCCGAAAACGCTGCGCGTCTTCCTTGGCTTTGATCGAAAACGGCGTCTCAAAATCCGCATCCAGCGCGAAGTCTTCCTGGTCGTCGCGAAGTTTGAGGATTGTCGCGGGCAGATTCTTTAGAACTCCTTCGAGTGGCAGCGCTACCAAAGTTTGGGCTTCATCGATCGCAAACAGTTCGCGATAATTTTCTGGCAACGCTTTTTGGAAAACATCCGGCCGAATCGATACCCGGCCGCTGGCCAACTGAGGCTCGATCAGCGCGAGCGGCAATGTCAGCTGTGCTTCATCCGAGACCGCGCCAATATCTCCGTTCAATTGGAAAGCGGGCACGTTTTGCAATACTGGTTTCACTGAAAGCGTGACCGCCGTTTCATCCTTGGCCGGCGCTTGAGTTACCGGAGCCTTGGGAGCCGTTGGTTCCGTCAATTTTAGCGGCGGCGGCGCTTTTGGTTTTTCAGCAAACGCCTGGAACGGAATTCTTGCCGGCTCGGGCTTAAACGCTAAAGGAGTTGGAACGGGCGGCCCGCTGGAGGCTGGAACTCTCTCGGACACGGACGCACCCGTTCCATTCGGCA
>DATFXN010000058.1:0-6201 GCA_035315805.1 Chthoniobacterales bacterium | reverse complement strand
AGTTCGGAAAGTCGTTACTGGAGACGCTCCTATAATTACTATAATCGGCTCGCGCTTAGCAAGACTTTTTTTGTTTCCTATGAAAAACGGGCCAAAATCGGCCCCAGCTTGGCCACCGTCGCCTCGGGCCAAAGCTTTCGGTCAGTGACCAAGGCGTTATCGAGCCCCCGGTGCTCCGGCCAGGTCGGCTCGGCCGGCACCTTGGGTATCGCCTCAATCAGGACCCTTTTTGCCGCCTCGGCGTTCGCTGCCAGATGGCCAAAGACCGTTTGGGCAGAGACCGGCTCCTCCTCTACTTTCCAACAATCGTAATCTGTAATCATCGCCAGCGTCGCGAACGCGATCTCTGCCTCGCGCGCGAGCTTTGCCTCGGGCAAATTCGTCATCCCGACCACATCAAAGCCTTGGCGTCGGTTCAACTCGGACTCCGCGCGCGTCGAAAAAGCGGGGCCGTTCATGTAGACGTAGGTGCCGCCGTTGTGAACGGTAACTCCAACTTTCTCGGCTGATTCGGCCAAGATTTTTCGCAATTGGGCACTCGTCGGATCGGCAATTGAAACGTGGGCAACGATTCCTTCGCCAAAAAATGTGTGGTCCGGGCGCCCACCGGTGCGGTCGTAAAATTGGGAAGGCAGCAAAATGTCCCGGGGTTTGTATTTCTCTTGCAAGGTGCCGACCGCAGTGACCGTGATGATCCAGCGGACATTCAATGATCTAAGCGCGTAAATGTTCGCACGGTAATTCAATTCGTGCGGCAGAATGCGATGACCACGACCGTGCCGCGCCAAAAAATAGACGCGGCGGCCGCTGATCTCGCCACCAATCAAAACATCGGAGGGCGGACCGAACGGCGTATCGATCTTGTGCTCGGTTGCTCCGCGCAACTGCTCCATCTGATACAAGCCGCTCCCGCCGATAATACCGATTGCTGGAGTTTCGTTTTTCATTCCTAAACGAATTTAATCGGAAAAATCCAGAGCTTGGAAAGCGCATAATCTCTCCGTGGCGAAGCCGAACGGGGCGTGTATTATTTCGCCCGCCGATGCCCAAGTTTTTCATCAAGACCTACGGCTGCCAGATGAACGAGCGCGATTCGGAACAGGTCGCGCATTCGCTCATCGAGCGCGGCTACGAACGCGCCGCGAGCGAGCTCGACGCAGATGTGGTGCTGCTCAACACATGCAGCGTTCGCGATATGGCGGACCAAAAGGCCCTTGGCAAAATGGGAATGCTCGGACGGATCGCGAAGGAGCGCCCGCATGTCGTCTTCGGTTTTCTTGGCTGCATGGCCCAGGCTCATGGCGAATCGCTCCTGAGAAATTTGCCGCATGTCGATCTTGTTGTCGGAACGCAGAAGTTTCATCGCGTGGCCGATTACGTAGAAAATCTTCGCCAACGAAAAGGGACCCGCGCGATGGATGATCCGCGCTTCTCGATTGTCGATATTGAGGAAGAAGCGGGCTCGCAATCGACGATTTACGAGCACCAGCTCGCCCCCAAACAGGCGACGGCCTTCGTCTCGATCATGCAGGGCTGCAACATGCATTGCACTTTTTGCATCGTCCCGCAGACGCGTGGCGCTGAGCGTAGCCGCACGATCGATGAGATCGTCGACGAAGTGCGCTCTCTCGTTTTACGCGGCGTGAAGGAAGTCACCTTACTCGGTCAAATCGTGAATCTTTACGGGCGTCACGAATTTCCGAAGTTCGACAACAAGAGTCCATTCGTTCAGTTGCTCGACGCCGTTCACGAAGTCGAAGGCCTTGAGCGGCTTCGATTCACTTCGCCTCACCCAATCGGCTTTCGCGAAGATTTGATCGATGCTTACCGGCGCCTTCCCAAATTGGTCGATCATCTTCATCTTCCGGTACAATCCGGCTCGAACCGGATCTTGAAAGCGATGCATCGGACCTACACCGCCGAGAAATATCTCGATCTTGTCCGACGCGCGCGCGATGCCCGGCCGGGAATTGCGATTACCACGGACATCATCGTCGGATTTCCGGGTGAGACTGAAGAGGACTTTCGGCAAACCTGCAATTTGGTCGAAGCGGTGCACTTCGATAACGCGTTCGTGTTTCGATACTCGTCGCGGCGCGACACGCCGGCCGCAGAGATGGCGGATCAGGTCGACGAGGGCATCAAAGAACGGCGTAACCAGGATTTACTCGCGCTCGTCAATCAATCAGCGGTTCGGATCAATCAGCTCTTGGTCGGTCAAACTCTCGAAGTGCTTTGCGAAGGGCCGAGCAAGACCAATCCGGCGCGGCTGATGGGACGCAGTCGGACCAACAAGATTGTTCTCTTTGCGGGAATCGACGATTTCCGTGGCGAACTTGTCGATGTTGAGATCGAACGTGCGACCGGATTTAGCCTTTACGGAACGCCGGCCCGTTCGCTTGCGGCGGTGACAGTATGATTTACGGCCTCACTCTTCAAACGGTCGGCCTCATCGCCGGAATCGCGCTCGTTTTGTTGAGCCTGCCGGGATTGGTGAAACCGACATTGATGCAAACCTGGTTGAAACGTTTTCCGCGTTCGACCGTCGCCGGAGTGGTGCTTTTGACGATCGCGCTCGTCTGGTCGTTCTGGTTGCTCGCCACGATGGAAATGGGCGAATTCTCGGGCTTTCGCAAGCCGCTCCTGATCATTCTCCCGATTGGCTACGTCCTGGTGCTACGCTTCGTCGAAGAATTTCTAGCCGTGCGCGCGCTCGGCATTCTCTGTTTGCTCGCGGCGGAACCGCTTTTGGAAGCTGCTTTCCACCGATATGAAACGAGTCGGCTGTTTCTGACGGTGCTCGCCTATTTGATGATCGTGGCCGGTCTATTCTGGGTGACGATGCCCTATCTCCTGCGCGATCAAATCAATTGGAGTGCAGGCAACAACACACGCTGGCACGCCGTGCACGGAATCGCCGCAGCCTACGGGCTGACGATTCTCACCTTCGCCTTTACGCAATACTAATCTTGCGTCGAGCGATCAGGAGCTGATGCGCATCGGCATCAGCACATAGAGGAACGGCGTCTGGATCTTCAAAACGCCAGGACTCATCTCGTCGATCAGATCGAGGAAAACTTCGTCCTCGGTCAGACTGCGCAACGGCGCCATTAAAAATTCTGGATTAAATGCGATTGAAAAATCGCGCCCCTTGTACTGCACCGGCAACGATTCCTTGGCCTCGCCAACCTCCGGGGTGTTCGCCGTGATGTCGATATTGTTCTTGGCGAAGTTGAGCTTGATCGAGTTCGACTTCTCGCTCGCCAAAAGCGAAACACGCCGCAACGAATTTAAAAACGTCTCGCGCTCGAGGGTCACGCGTTCCTTGGCTTCGCCCGGGATAACCTGCTTGTAGTTGGGATAATTCCCTTCGATCAGCTTCGACACGAGCAACGTCTTGTTCAGATCGAACGCGATCTGGCCGCTCGACACGCTGACCTTCACATCGCCTTCGTCGGTCAGTAATCGCTGTAATTCGGTGACCGCTTTGGTCGGAACGATGATGTCGGCTTCCTGGCTCCGCGGAATTTCCAATTCGATGTCGACCATCGCGAGCCGCCGTCCATCAGTCGCAACGAGGGTGAGCTTGTTTTCCTTCATGCTGAACAGAAGCCCGTTCAGCACGTAGCGAGTTTCATCGGTCGAAATCGCATAGGAAGTCTTGCGCAAACCGTCCCGCAAATCCTTTTGCCGGATCGTGACCACCTTGGCGTCTTCGAATTTCGGCAAAGGCGGAAATTCCTCCTCTGGCAATCCGAGGATCTTGAAAAAGCTTTGCCCGCTTCGGATCGACGCCGCGTTTTTTCCATCGACATCGACCTGGATTTCAGTGGCTGGCAATTCGCGCACAATGTTGAACAACCGCCGAGCCGGAAGCGTGGTCGCGCCTTCTTTTTCCACGTCGGCCTCGAAACTTCCACGCACGCCGACGTCGAGATCGGTCGTCGTCAAATGAACTGTACCGTCGTTGGCTTGTAGCAAAACGTTGGAAAGAATGGGCAACGTCGTTCGCGTGCTTACGACGTTTTGGACCTGTTGCAGGCCTTCAAGGAGCTTTTCTTTGGTAGCGCTAAACTTCATGAATAGGAAATCTGCTTAGATGTTAGGCGTGCCCTGCTATTCGGCAACCGCAAAGTCTTGTGCGCTAAGATCGATAGGTACACTCAGCGTTGCAGTGAGCTGTCGATGAACGAAATCGTTTGCCGGATGTTGTCTTGCTCCTTCATCCGCTTCTTCACCAGCTTGCATGCGTGCAACACCGTCCCATGATCTCGTCCGCCAAATGCGTCGCCAATTTCGTTTAGCGATGATTTGGTCAACTCGCGCGCGAGATACATCGCCACCTGCCGCGGAAACGCGATGCTGGCCGGCCGCCGTTTGCTCGTCATGTCGGCCAATCGCACATCGAAATGTTCCGCTACCTTGCGTTGAATCTGCTCGATCGTGATCGAGGTCCGCGCTTCCTCCTGCAAAATGTCCTTGAGCAAATGCTCGATCACTTCCCGCGTAAGCTGCTTGCCGCTGAGCGAGGCGAACGATGCGACCCGCATTAGCGCGCCTTCGAGGCGGCGAACGTTGCTCCGAATCTTGCTGGCAAGGAATTCAAAAATCTCGTCCGCTAATTTGATCTGCATCCCTCGCGCTTTCTTGCGGAGAATGGCCATCCTCGTCTCAATCGCTGGTGGTTGGAGCTCGGCCGTCAGTCCCCATTCGAACCGTGACACAAGCCGGTGCTCCAGATTCGCGATTTCCGAAGCCGGGCGGTCGCAGGAAAGCACGATCTGCTTGTGACCGTCGAACAAGGTATTGAAAGTATGGAAAAATTCCTCCTGCGAACGCTCCTTGCCGGCGAGAAATTGAATATCGTCAATGCAAAGCAGGTCAGCCTGGCGATACCGTTTGCGGAATTTTACCAGGTTGTTGTGCTGGATCGCGTCAATGAACTCGTTGATGAAGAGCTCGCTCGAAAGATAGATGACCTTCGTGTTTTTCTTTTTCGCGACGACGTACTGCCCGATCGCCTGCATCAAGTGCGTCTTGCCGAGACCGACGCCCCCGTAAATAAAAAGCGGATTGTAGGTCCGCGCCGGCGCCTGCGCGACGGCCAGACTCGCGGCGTGCGCAATTTCGTTGTTGGGTCCGACGACGAATGATTCGAACGTGTTCCGCGGATTCAGTCCAAGCGAGCCGGTGGCCGGTTTGCTGTCGCGACGGGAATCATTTTCCTTGGAAACACCGATCGTCTCCATGTCTTCGGCCGGCGATTCGGAGCAGATGAACTTAATTTCGCGCGGCTCTCCGAATGCCGTCACGATGGCGGCCTGCAGTGCGCTCATGTGGTTACTTTCGATCCAATATTGATAAATATTGTTCGGAACGCGGAAGCTCAGCGTCTTGTCCGTTGCGCCAACGAGTTCGACAGCCGAAAACCAGCGTTTGAAAGTGTCTGCGCTAACCTGCGGCTTTAGAGCGGCGGACAACCTCTGCCAAAGCTGACTACATTTGTCGTCCATAGGGAACTTGTTAACAGTGTTACACAATCGCCATAATGGCGGCTGCGGGAGTAATTTCGTGCTTTCGCCCAACGCGACGTTTTGTGAGCGTCGCGCGCAACGAAAGCGCTAAAAACCAAGAAAAATTGTAAAAATCGTCAAAATACGAGGGGAAACGGACATTCCGTTTGGACGGAAAATTTTGGGATCTTGCTAGCGAATCAAGATCGACATCTCCTTTATCTACTCGATTTCGCAGGGTTAAGGGCTTACTCATTCTCGGGAATTAAAATTTCTTAAACATGTTCACATCTTATTCACACACGCCCGCCTTTCGTCCTCTGCCGCTGGCTTCAGATTAGAAATCGCGTGCAACAGCGACAAGAAAAAATCTGAACTTTATTTTCTTTTTTAATTCAAAAAATTCTTGACGAAAAAACCAAAACGAGCGTGTTCCCAAGCAACCGGAAATCCGCGCAGATACAGATTGGAAAATTTCTCCACACGCAGCGTCATTTTCTTCTTTTTTGCTAACTGGTAATCTATCGGGACGACTTCGAATCATCATGTCGCGCGTTTTCATCGCATTTTTCGCTCTGTTTGTTGTCGTGATGAGCGCGCGCGGCGCTGAAGATCTCAATCCGCCGTTCGGATTTCGCTGGAACGATCCAATGTCACGCGTGGAGGCCGTTCTGAAGGGCGCGAAAGC
>DATFXN010000057.1:0-10356 GCA_035315805.1 Chthoniobacterales bacterium | reverse complement strand
TTTCTCATTGAAAAACTCAAAGAGGGTGGCGCCGCCGTCAATGAAACCGATGCCACCCGTAATGTACGGGGCAAACCGGCCGAACGGGTAACGCGCGGTCAACGTGGCCAAACCGCCGCCGGCGAAGTTTGTCTTGGCAGCGAGGCCAAGAGCTTCAACACCGGCGCCGAAATATCTGCTCCAGAAATATTTCACGTCGACACCACCGCCGAAGGTATCGTCCCGGCCGAACAGCTCGTTCTTGCTGACCTGGCCGATATTGACTCGCTCGTTCGGATTGAATATTTTCGGTTCGCCGAAAAATCCGGTGCCGATATCCCTTACAAATGGATCCTGTTCCGGAAAAAATTCTTCAGTTCCCCCCTCCGAGATGACGCGACTCCTGAACGGATCGTCCCTGTCGACATGGAATTGACCGGTATCGGCTGCGAAAGCGTACGCGCCCCAGATGTCGAGGTCCCACTCGTGAGCGCGATACAAATCGCACACAGGCGGTGCCGGCTGCATCACTTGTTTTTCCTTGCCGGAATATTCCGGGCCGTCGGCGTAAATCGCCGATGCCACTATGAGGACTGCGGACAATGCGCAAAAGGTTAAGGTCAGTTTTTTCATAACTTGGCTATGCGTTTAGGGTTTCTTCAGAAGTTCGTCAATAAAAAAATAAATTGTTTTCCCAGGCTGTTTCAGAGCTAAATCCGGGCCGAAACTTCGGCCCATTCGTGCTTTTAACACGAACAAGACGCCCAGCGTCAAGCACCGAATTTCAGCCCTTTTCTGGCCCACGCCCGCTGGTTCTAACAAGATCGCGTGGCCCGGTCAACCCCGAAAATCGTCCACTCAAAGGCCCAGTGTTGCGCCCGTAGATGTCGATCTCATCGACCGCCCACGCGACTCAGGGATAAATCTACGATTTGAGTTCAGCGCCAGTATTCGCATCCGTGACGATGAATTTCTCGTGGTGATACGTCGGATCGCCCCGAAACATCAAGCGCCCGGCGTAACGCCGCTCGAGGTCGATCAACAATTCTTCGTCCTCTTCCTTCAACCGTTTCAGGACGTCCGGGTTCAGGATCACGCGAAAGTCGTGGACGCTGTCCTGATATTTTCGCATCACGGTGTTGAGCGTTCGATGGAGCTCGACGCTGGTCGTCATCGACGTTTTCACAACACCGCGGCCGCCGCAGTAGGGACAATTCTCGTAAATCGTGTCGCTCAGACTTTCCTGCGCGCGCTGCCGCGTCATTTCCATCAGCCCCAGTTGCGAAATCGGCAGAAGGTGCGTCTTGGCTTTGTCCCGTTTGAGCCGTTCCTTCATCAAATTGAAAACAGCTTGCTGATCCTTTCGGCTCTTCATGTCGATGAAATCGGCAATGATCAGGCCGCCGATATTTCGCAAACGTAGTTGCCGCGCGATTTCGTCTGCCGCTTCCAGATTCGTTTGCAGAATCGTTTTCTCGACGTCGCGGCCACCCTTATTCCGGCCCGTGTTAACATCGACTGCCACCAGCGCTTCAGTCTCGTCGATCACAATGTAGCCGCCGCATTTCAGCCAAACCTGTCGATGAAACGCGTCGTCGATTTGTTTTTGAATTCCGAGCGATTCAAAAACCGGCGTGGCGCCGTCATAGAACTTCAACCGATTTCGCGCCCGGCGCGAAATTTTTTCCACGAGCTGAGTCATGCGCTCGAACGCTTCGCGATCGTCACAAGTCACCTCGTCTACCTCCTCGGTGAGAAAATCGCGGACCGTTCGCTCCACCAGGTCCGGCTCTTCAAAGACGCGGCCAGGCGCCGGCTTGTCCCGGATCAACTGTTCGACCTGCGCCCATTGGTCGAGCAGGAAGCGCAGATCGCGCACGAAGTAGCGTGCGCGCTGGCCTTCACCCACGGTGCGAATAATCACGCCAATGCCTTCCGGAATATCGAGATCGCGCAAGATTTTCCGCAAGCGGTTGCGCTCCCTCGAGTCTTCGATCTTGCGCGAGACTCCGCTCCGATCGCTGAACGGCATTAAGACGAGGTATCGCCCGGCAAAGCTCAGATTTGTCGTCACGCGCGGACCTTTTGTTCCGATTGGACCCTTCGTAACCTGCACGATCACCTCCGAGCCAACCGGATAAATATTAGGAATATCTTTGGCCGTTATCCGTTTATGCTGTTTCTTCGATGGCCGATCGACCTCCTCAATCCCACTGTCGAGCGCCGCGGGCAGTGCGTCCCAAAAATGGAGAAAGGCATTTTTGTCTAGACCGATGTCTACAAACATCGCCTTCAAACCCATCTCGATGTTCTTGACCCGGCCTTTGTAAACTGAGCCGACGATCTGGCGCGAGCCGCTCCGCTCAACGCTATATTCTTCGAGACGATTGTTCTCGAGCAGCGCGACGCGGCGCTCGAGTTTCTCCACACTGACTACCAGTTTGTTTCCGGTCTTGTGTGACCCAAGACCTAAAATTTTTCTGACTCTGTCCAACATAAATCTCCAAAGGTTGAGCGATCGCGAGCGGAAATGCGGCGAAGGAATTGTTCATTGCTCGTTAGATCGACATGATTGTTTAAAAACGACGGCGTGGAACAGGCGTCGGCTGCGGCGCCGGACGTTTCGCTCCAAAAAGCCGTTCGAAGAAATTGAGAGGACGCGGCGTCGCTACTGGAACGGCGCGGGCCATGCGAGCGCCCTTCACTTTTCCTTGTGCGTCGGGTTCCTGCTCAACATCCGGTGAAGCATTGTCGCTGGCCATTTGCACATCGGCGCTCGAGGAGCCCGCGTCTTCCTCATCCTCGCCTCCACCAACATTCGAATCTTTAAACGATACCGCTTTGACCAGCTGAAGAGGATTTTCGTGATGCGCGGGCGCAGTCCAAGCCACTTGCATGTCGAAGTTGCCTTCATCCATCGCCAAAGTGCGTTCCAAAATCCGTGTGGCAATCGGCGCAGCGACCTCACCGCCGTGTCCAGAGGCGCCCTGCACCATCACCGCGACGACGTATTTCGGGCTGTCGAATGGCGCAAAACACACATACCACGCAACGTTTTCCTCGTGTCCGTGTTCGGTCGCCTGCGCGGTTCCGGTCTTGCCGGCCACCTGTACGTTTTTCAATCGCCCCCGTCCACCCGTGCCGCCATCTTCGTTCACCACTTTCCAGAATCCTTTACGCGCCAGCGCGATTTGGTCCGGCGTAACTTCCCGGCGCAAGTCGGAACGAACGCGCGGTGTCTGCGACACGACCGGTTTGCCGTGTTCATCTAAAACCGGCGAGCCGTCCTGATTCAGAACTTTGTCGACGAGACGTGGATAGAAACAGGTGCCGCCGTTCGCGATTGCGACGTAAGCCATTGCGAGCTGCAACGGCGAAACCAGCGTGTAGCCCTGACCGATCGATACGTTAGCCGTCTGCGCGGATGACCATCTTTCCTGCGGATGACGGATCTGCATCCATTCCGGTCCCGGCATATTGCCGGTTTGTTCGCCGCTCAACTGCAGACCTGATTCCTCGCCGATGCCGAGCTCTTTTCCGATAATATCAATCGACTGAATTCCAGCGGCGTTGCCGTATTGATAGAAGAACGAATCGCACGAAACTTTGATTGCGTCGGCGAGTCCGATATTGCCATGCGTATAATGTTTTGACGCCACCCAGCAGGCGAAGAAGTGCTCGCCATAACTCACGCCGCCACCGCAGTTGAAATGCGCGTTCGTTAGGCCTTTACGCAGGCCAGCCAGCGTAGTGATGAGCTTGAATGTCGAGCCGGGCGGTAACCCACTGATCGCACGATTGACAAGCGGATCGGCTGGATCTTTTCGCAATGCCTGCCAAGCCTTTGCCTTGATGCTTGGGATGAAAGTGTTCGGATCGAACGAGGGAACCGATACCATCGCGAGAATATTGCCGTTGTTTGGATCGATAACTACGGCGCCTGCGCGGCTGACAGCGCGCAGCGCTTCATCGGCAATCGCTTGAATCCGCGCATCGATGGTGAGAAAAACGTTCCCACCTTGTCGCGGCGGCTCTTCTTTCAATATGCCGTCGATTGTGCCCTTCGCGTTGCGGCGCAGATAACGAATGCCCGGTTTGCCGCGCAGATGTTCGTCCATCGATTTCTCAATGTTCGATTTTCCTTCGACGTCGCCCTGATAAAACGTGAACTTGCGCGCTTCTTCCTTGTTGGTGTCGTCCGGCGCGCCAACGTATCCGAGAATGTGCGCCGCGAGCGCACCGTAAATGTAAGAGCGCACCGGCTTGATCGCGATGTCCACACCGGGTAGCCCCACGTCGTGCTCGGAAAATTTGGCCATCGTCCGAAAGTCGATGTCTTTGATGTAGGAATACGGCACTTCGGTGTCATTGCGGTAGTGGCGCTGCAATTGGCCAGCGTTGTAATCGCGTGCCAGATCGAGGTCGTTCAGACGCGGCACGATACCGTCATTCACGATCTTGATGATGTCCGGCTCCTTTACGTCCTTCGGCATCCCGCTGATGATCGCGCGATGTTCGCTCAACGGTGGCGGGCCGAAACGTTCGCGATAGCCTTTCACCATTTCCGGCAGGTAGAAATCCACTTCGTAGCTCGCGCGGTTTTGCACCAATGTCAGACCGTTTCGATCCTTGATCTCCCCGCGGACCGATGGAATGCGCACCGTTGCTTGCGAGCTGCCGCGAATCTGCGCGGTCCATTCCGAGCCGTGCGCCACTTGAATCCACCACAGGCGCAAGCCGAGAGCGCCCATTCCCAGAAGCATCAGCAAGCCAACAAACTGAATTCGCAATCCTGGACTGAGCCGGTGCCGATTCATTCAAAGCTCCTTTCCGGTAAATACGCATACCGCGTCAGGCGCGCGATCCAGTTCAATATCCAGAAAATGACCGGCGCCATCAGCATCGCCATTAAGCCCGGTGCTCCGATTTGCCACCACACTTCACGGGTAAAGAAAAGTGTCCCGCGCCGAAAAGTGATCATGAGATATTGCGCCAGAATGATTGCCGAAGTGCAGATGCCGGTCAGCACACAATGAACTTCCCAGCGGCCGCGAATGAACAGAGGCCTTAAGCCATGCATAATTCCCGCCAGCGCAGCGTAAAGGAGTATCGACCAGCCGACTGAGATTTCAACCTTACTCCCTATTACCTGGACGGTCAGCGCATCAAGCAAAACGCCGGCAAACAGGGCGAGCGCGAGCATCAACGGAAATGGCAACGCCATCGCGCCGTAAAAGACCAGGACCGGTACGATGTAAATATGCGCGTGATACACCCAGTCCAATGGCGGAATAAAAAATTCCGCGATCTGCGCGACGACCACCAGAACAAGCAATACCAAAAAGAAAATCATTTCCGCCCCATCACCACGAATACGTCCTCCAAATGCGAAAGATCAACAGCCGCGGCCAGTTTGGCCTGACCATCGAGTTCCCGAACCTTAAAACTTTTCACTGTCCCGATGAGAAGACCTGATGGGAAAACTCCGCCCACCCCGGAAGTAAAAGCTTTTTGTCCCGGCTGCAGGTTCGCTTGTTTTGTCAAAAAATTCAGATCGAGAAGCGGCGCCAATCCGCCAAACACGCGTTCCCCGGACGCGATTCCCTGCTCTCGCGTTCCTTCCACCGACGACGCGACTTTACAATTTTCGTCCGTGACCAGGAGCACGATCGAGATGGTGTTGCTCACCGTCGTCGTTTTTCCAACCAGCCCTTCGTCCGTCACCACCGGCATGTCGCTTTCGATGTGATCTTCCTTGCCGCGATTGATCGTGACCGTGTGCCACCAGGTCGACGCGTCGCGGGTCACGACTTCGGCCGGAATTAATTTGAACACCGAGCGCTCACGATAATTGAGCGCGTGTCGCAACCGGTTCACCTCATGTTCGACGTCGCGCAACGCCGAGTTGGTTGCGCGCAGCTGGCGATTATCGACTCGCAGCGAAGCATTCTCTTTTTCCATTTCCTCGAGCGATTTCAATCCGGTCCGCACCGACGTAATTTGTTTTTGTAAGCCCGAGCCGGTGCTGAAAAACGGCGCCAGCAGTTGATAAACACTCGCCTGAAATTTGCGCGTCGTGTCCGCGCCGAAACTGAGGAAGTAACCGAGAATCGCCCCGAAAATCAGCAGCGCGATGATGCTCGTCCGACTCATTCCAATTCCGGATACCAGATACCAAACAGGGGACAGAAAAGAGTTGTCCGCGAATCAGAAGTCTTTCCGGTTTCCGGTTCCCGCTTTCCGGTTTTGTTAGCGCCATTGGCGATCTGCCGAAGCCACTTGACGCAGAAATTTGAGTTCATTCAGACATTTGCCCGTGCCTTCGGCTACAGCGCTGAGCGGATCTTCCGCAACATGGACGGGCAAACCAGTCTCCTCGCTCAAAAGTTTGTCGAACCCGCGCAAAAGCGCACCGCCACCGGCCAAAACCAGACCGCGGTCTACTAAATCGGCCGAAAGTTCGGGCGGACAACGTTCCAACGTGATCCGGACCGAATCGACAATTGTCGAGATCGGCTCCAGCAACGCTTCGCGCACTTCTTGTGAGGTGATCATCAACGTCTTCGGCAATCCCGCCACCAAATCGCGTCCTTTCACCTCCACGCTTGTTTCTTTTTCGCTCGGATACGCCGACCCGATCTTGATTTTAATTTCTTCCGCCGTCCGCTCGCCCACCATCAGATTATAAGCGCGTTTCATATATTGGACGATCGCTTCGTCGAGCTCGTCGCCGGCCACGCGCACGCTGCGGCTAAAGACAATTCCCGAAAGCGAAATCAACGCCACTTCCGTCGTTCCCCCGCCGATGTCAATGATCATGTTGCCGGCCGGATCCTGCACCGGCAATCCGACGCCGATCGCCGCCGCCATCGGTTCTTCAATCAGATAAACTTCGCGGGCGCCGGCATGCGTCGCCGATTCGCGCACGGCCCGCTTCTCGACCTCGGTGATGCCGGACGGGACCGCGATCACCACGCGCGGCCGCGCCTTCACCCGCCGGTTGTGCACCTTGGAAATGAAATGCCGCAGCATCGCCTCGGTCACTTCAAAGTCCGCGATTACGCCGTCTTTCAGTGGCCGCACCGCGACAATGTTTGAGGGCGTCCGACCCAGCATGCGCTTCGCTTCGTCGCCCACCGCCAGCACCTTGTTGGTGCCGGACTGAACGGCGACTACCGACGGTTCGCGCAACACGATCCCCTGATCTTTAACGTAAACCAGCGTGTTTGCCGTCCCGAGATCGATCCCGATATCGTTCGATAAAAAGCCGAAAAGTCCGTTGAACATGGATTTATTATTCAGCCTGCTTGGAAACGCCCTTGTCGATCTTCGCAGCAATCCGTGCGCCTCGCAGCGCCATTTCTCACCGGCCGAAACGCCGTAACGTGCAGCGGCGCGCCTTGTCGTCAAGCTCTTAATATATAATGTGGTCGAGTATTGGAGTAATGGACTGCTCGAGTGTTGTTTGCCAAACTCCATTACTCCACTACTCCATTACTTCGTGGCTATCCTCGTCGCCCCTTCCATCCTCGCCGCAGACTTCTCAAACCTGGCAGGGGAAGTTCATAGAGTTGAGCAAGCCGGCGCCGATTGGATCCATTGCGACATCATGGACGGCCATTTCGTAGACAACATCTCCTTTGGGCCGGCGATCGTCGGCTTCGTCCGCAAACAGACCAAACTCCGGCTCGATGTCCACCTGATGATCGAACACGCCGATCATTATCTGCCGCGCTTTGTCGACGCCGGCGCGGACTCGATCACTGTTCACGTGGAACCGGAAGCAAAACATGATGTCGGCAAAACCTTGCAACAGATTCGCGATGCGAAATGCCGCGTCGGATTGACTTTGAATCCGGAAACAGATTTCAAACTTGTCGAACCGTTTCTCGACGAGATCGACATGTTGCTCGTGATGACCGTGCATCCTGGATTCGGCGGCCAACCATTCCGTGCCGATCAAATGGAAAAAGTGAAACGCGCCGCCAACTGGAACAGATCGCGCGATCGACAGATGGACATCGAAGTGGATGGCGGCATCAATCCCCAAACCGCGCATGTCTCAATTCAAAACGGCGCCAACGTTCTCGTCGCCGGCACTTCAATCTTTCACACGCGCGACTACGCGAAAGCGATTCGCCACCTGCGCGGCGGCGATTAGCGGGTTACCGGTTCAGCGTCTTCGGTCGTTTCCGCCATCACTTCGTCGGTTTGGGTGACCCGAACGACTTCTTCGATGGTTGTGTCGCCTTTTGCCACGCGGCGCCAGCCATCCTGGCGCAAAGTTTCCATGCCTTCGACAATGGCACATTGCTTGAGCTCGCCGCCATCTTTCTTTTGCATGATCAACTTCCGCAGCGCTTCGGTGACAACGCAAATTTCGTAAATCGCCGCGCGGCCTTGATAGCCAGTGTGCCGACAATCTTCACACCCTTTGCCGCGTCTGAACTTCGTGCCGAGCTCGGCCGTTGGAAATCCAATTTCGGCCAGATACTCGCTCGGGTACTCGACCAGGTTGGCGCATTCCGGGCAAATTGTGCGCACGAGTCGTTGCGCAATAAATGATTTCACGACGGACGCGAGCAGGAACGGCTCTACGTCCATATCGAGTAATCGCGTGATCCCGCCGACTGAGTCGTTTGTGTGGAGCGTGCTGAAAACAAGGTGACCAGTCATGGCCGCGCGAATCGCAATGTCCGCCGTTTCCATGTCGCGAATTTCACCGACCATCACGATGTTCGGGTCTTGCCGGAGAATGTGGCGCAGCCCTTTGGCAAATGTGAAATCGATCTCCGGTTTGACGTCCATCTGCAAAACACCAGGCAACTTGTACTCGACCGGTTCCTCGATCGTGATGATGCGCCGCTGGACGGAATTGATCGTGCTCAGGAAGCAATACAACGATGTCGATTTGCCGCAGCCGGTCGGACCGGTCAGCAAGATGATCCCGTTCGGCTGTGCAAGCAGGTGGCGGATCGTTTTTTCCTGCTTCTTGCTCAGATCGAGCCGTTGGAATCCGAATTGTTGTCCGCCGCGGCTGAGCAATCGCAGGCTGATCGACTCGCCGTTGACGGTCGGAATCGTTGAAACACGAACGTCGATTTCCTGTGCGTTGGCCTGCAGATTCATCCGGCCGTCCTGTGGCAAACGTCGCTCGGCGATGTCCATGTGTGACATCACTTTCAAGCGCGAGATGATCGCCGAGTGCAGCAGGCGCAACTGCGGAGGCACCGCGACTTCGTGCAAGATGCCGTCGATTCGGTAACGAATCCGAATGTCGTTCTCGAGCGGCTCCACGTGAATGTCGGTCGCACGCTCAACGATTGCTTCGCGGATAATCTGGTTCACAAACTTTACCACTGACGCTTCCGGATCGTCGGCGTTGATATCGGTGGCGGTTTCGCCTTCCTGCAGAATTTCGAAGTCGCGTTTGCTCTTGAGAATTTCATCGAACGTTTCTGCGCCGACGCCGTAAAGCGTTTTCATCGCACGAACCAATTGCGCCCGCGACACCAGCACCCATTCGGCGGGCTTCTTCAAAAGCTGCCCGGCGAGCTGCCGCCCAAGCGAGTTAAACAAATCGTAGGTCGCGAGGACGACCGAGCTTTCCTTCACCTCGACTGGCAAAATGTGATGTTGAAAAACAAACCGGCTCGGCAAAATCGACAATGTGTCGCGCTCGATCGTCTTCGGATCGATCGAAATGACCGGGACGCGGAAAAAATTGCCGATCACGCTGAGGAACCGTTGCTCGTCCACTTTCCCGGAATCGAGGACCTGTGCCGTCCACGACCCGCCGTTCATGTTTTGCGCGAGTTGGACCGCTTCCTCGCGCGACTCCACCCCGCTCGCGAGCAAAAGATCGACAACTGACTGCGATGCGGTCGGATTCATCCGTGGCGGCGTATTCTACCTCAAATCACGAAAAATGCAGCAATCGCCATTCTCAATAACGGCGGGCTTCAGCCCGGCGCCGACGCCAGCTCTCACAAAAGCTGTTTAAGCGGTCTCCGACATCGGATTAGCCATATTCCGCCGCACAGAAGCGCGGTTTTAATGAGGCATCAGGGCAAATAGAGCACGCGCCGTACCGGAATGGTCAACGTCCCCGTCACCTTTTGCGAGTAATTCTTCTGCAGAGCTGCAATTGCCTCGGCAACCTCGACCGTATATACCCCGTCAATCGGCCCACAGTAATAGCCAAGTCTCTTCAAATCGCGTTGTAACGCGCCGACATA
Organism: Chthoniobacterales bacterium; assembly: GCA_035315805.1. Taxonomy (GTDB): domain Bacteria; phylum Verrucomicrobiota; class Verrucomicrobiia; order Chthoniobacterales; family UBA10450; genus AV40. The sequence continues at coordinate 139 of DATFXN010000057.1, read as the reverse complement.
GGCAGGATCCGCGACCAATTGTCGGCCACCTTCGAAATAATAAAGTTCACGTATCGAGTGTCGCGGCGCAAAATCAACGTCGTAAACCGTCGTCCGGCTTTGATGTAGCAATCCCCATTCGTTCCGCGGCGCCAACGTG
>DATFXN010000056.1:0-42569 GCA_035315805.1 Chthoniobacterales bacterium | reverse complement strand
TGCTCACGACTCCGGTTTTCTTCATCGAGTTTTTCCTTAATCCGAAGTTAATTATTCCCGGACAGATCGAACAAACCGTCGTCAATATTGGTTCGCATCACGGGCTGTTCCTCGCCGCAGTGTTCGGATATCTGATTAACTTCATCGGCGACATCATCGCGGCGTTGGGACTCTTTATTCTGCTTGCGCCAGTAAACCGTGCCATCTCATTGCTGGCCGCGTGGTTTAGGTTGATCTACACGGCCGTTGCTCTCGTGGGCTTGTTCAATCTCCTGACGGTCTATCGGATGATCACATGGCCAGGTTACATGAATAACTTCGGACCCGCGCAGTTCCACGCGCAGATTGATCTGCTCCTGCATTCGTTTCGCTACATCTGGACGATGGGGCTAGTGATTTTTGCCCTTCATCTCCTTCTTATCGCCCCGCTACTTTATCGTTCGGGTTATGTGCCGAAAATTCTGGGAGTTATCATATCCATCGATGCACTTTGTTTGATGGCTATCGAGCTGCAGCCTTACTTCTGGCAATCCGTCAATCTTGGTTGGGTCTTTGTTGGAACATTCGGGGAGCTCGTCTTCATGCTTTGGCTTTTGATTATGGGCTGGAGAATCCGCGATCCGGAGCCGCTTGCGGCATGACCGCGGTCGAAAAAACCTATATAACAGTTCGCGAAGAGCGAAAAATGAGTCGCACAACTATCGCCCGGCTGACCGGCTTTACTTATCTCTTCTATATCGCGACCAGTATCATTGGTACAAGTTTCTTCACTCGAATAACGAAGGGCGACGGAATTTCCGCGACCTTAACAGACATTGCCGCGCATACTCCGCAGATGAATATGAGCTTCGTACTTGCGCTGCTTACGGTATTCGAGGCTTTAATCGTCGCAGTAGCTCTTTACGCGCTGACACGGGATCAAGATGCAAATCTTGCGCTCCTCGCGCTGACGTGTCGCGTTGTCGAAGCTGTGCTCAACACCGTTCCGGCTATCGCGCTGCTGGCATTGCTTTCGGTCGCACTCCAAGCTTCCACCGCGACTGGCTCAGAGGCTTCCAACTTAAATCTGCTCGGCAGCTTTTTGTTGAAACTGCAAGGCTGGAGTGTGATCGTTAGCGCGCCAGTCTTCGGCGTGGGTAGCGCCCTTTACTATTTCCTCTTCGCACGGGGTCGCAGCATTCCGGTGCCGCTCGCATACTTTGGTGTGCTTTCGTCAGCGCTGTTGGTGGTGGCCATTCCTTTGGAAGGCATGCAACTCTTAAAGGGCGCGATGACGTTCTATGCGTGGCTACCATCGCTCTTCTTCGAATTAATTTTTGCGCCTTGGCTCATCATCAAGGGCATTGCTGCGCGTGTTTCCAACCATGCGTTGCGTTCCGAAGAAACGCCGACGATTATCGCGCAATGAAGAAGACCCGTCGGGAATTCATTAAACTTTCGGTAGCGAGTGCGCTTGCGGTTGGTGCAAGATCGACATCGTTGTTCGCGGAGAAAACAGTGAAGCCATTGCGCATTTTGATTCTGGGCGGTACCGGATTTATCGGGCCGTACGAGGTTCGCTACTCGCTCAGTCGTGGTCACAAAGTTACGACGTTCAACCGCGGCAAAACGCATCCCGGCGAGTTACCAGCGGAAGTCGAACAGCTCATCGGCGATCGCAACGGCAAGCTCGACGCACTGAAAAATCGGCAATGGGACGTCGTAATCGACAATCCGACAACGCTGCCGGCGTGGGTGCGGGATGCTGCCCAAATTCTTAAAGGCACCGCCGATTGCTACGTCTTTATCTCCACGATTTCTGTTTACACGGATCCGCCGCCCGCTGGGGTCGACGAAAATTCGCCGCTGCAAAAATATGAAGGTCCTGATCCGTACAAAGAGACGCTAGAAGCGATGCGAGCCGGCGGATTCAAAACGTACGGACCGCTCAAAGCGCTTTCCGAAAAAGAAGCGGAGAAATGGTTTCCGGGAAAAACATTGGTCATTCGTCCGGGGCTGATCGTTGGTCCGCGCGACGAGACTGATCGATTCACTTATTGGCCAGTGCGAATCGATCGCGGCGGCGAAGTGCTCGCGCCCGGCGATCCGAAAGATCCCGTGCAGTTCATCGACGCGCGCGATCTAGCCGAGTGGACGATTCGCATGGCGGAAAATCGCGAGACCGGAATTTACAACGCTACTGGCCCTGCGAAAGCGCTCGGCATCGCCGGAATGCTCGATGGAATCAAAGAGGCCGAAAAATCGAACGCGAAGTTCACATGGGTAGATGAAGATTTTCTCACACGACAAAAAGTTGCTACGTGGTCTGACATGCCGGTCTGGGCCGGAAAAGAAGGCGGCATCGCTCGCACGAACATCAGCCGCGCGCTGGCTAAGGGTTTGACCTTCCGTCCGCTCGCCGACACAACACGCGACACGCTCAACTGGTTCAAGTCGCTTCCGCAAGATCGACAATCGAAGCTACGCGCCGGGATAACAGCGGAACGCGAGGCTGAAGTCCTTGCTGCGTGGAAGAAGAAGGTGTAGCCACGGCCCTGTGGGCCGGTGGCGAGAACGCGCCACAGTCGCCTGGCGTACGATGAAAGAACTCTTTTCCAAAATTGTTGACGTAAAGCCGAACGAGGTCCGCGCGCTTTGGCTCGGTTTCGCCTTCCACTTCATCATTCTGACTGCCTACTACATCGTGAAACCGATTCGCGACAGTATCGCGGCGAGCGGGCGGCTCGAAACTCTGCCATGGATGTTCACCGCCACGTTGATCGTGATGCTGATCGCGAACGCGATCTATGCCGCGATAGTCGCGCGAACGGAGCGGCGGAAATTTATCCCGTTCGCTTACGCTTTCTTTATTTTGGTTCTCCTGCTCTTTTTCGCGCTATTACGGACTGGCTCGCCGGCGCAGCAGGTGTGGACTGGGCGGGCGTTCTACGTGTGGGTCAGCGTGTTCAATCTGTTCAATACTGCGATTTTCTGGGCGTTCATGACCGATCTGTTCACGGTTGAGCAAGGGAAACGACTCTATGCTTTCATTGCAGTCGGCGGTACCCTCGGTGCAATTGTCGGAGCGTCGATCACTAAGATTCTGGTTCGCGGTCTCGGGCCGGCCAATCTGGTCGCGATTTCAGCAACGATGTTTCTGATTGTTTGCTTCCTCGTGCGATTTTTCCCAAGCAAGCTCGCTGCGCAAAGCAAAGCCGCGCCCGCTCGAGAAGAGCCAATCGGCGGCGGCGTTTGGTCTGGAATTACCCATTTGGCGAGTTCGCCCTATTTGTTCGGGCTCGGCCTCGTCATTCTGCTTTACACAAGCACGTCGACATGGGCGTATTTTCAACAAAGCGATCTCGCTGGTAAGGCGCTCAAGACCAGCGCAGATCGAACCGTGTTCCTTTCAAATCTCGAAATCTGGGTCAACAGCATTACCCTTTTCATCCAGATCTTTCTCACCGGCCGTTTTCTCAAGTGGTTCGGTGTCGCGTTTACCCTGACGGCGCTTCCGTTTCTCAGCATGCTCGGTTTCACGGCGATGGCGATCGCGCCGAGCCTTGCCATGCTGGCGTTTTTCCAAGTCATCCGGCGCGCGGGGGCGTACGCGTTGCTGCGGCCGTCGCGCGAGATCCTTTTCACGGTGATAAAACGCGAGGACAAATACAAGGTGAAGGGCATTACAGATACGCTCGGTTATCGCGTCGGCGATCAGTTGGGCGCGTGGTCGTACGGCGAACTTGGTCCCAAGTGGTTTCATCTGAGTCTAAACACGATCAGTTGGATCGCGGTACCGGTCACTGCCGCGTGGTGCGCTCTCAGTCTCTGGCTCGCTCGTAAGCAGCGTGAGCTAGCGGACGCGCAAACGAGGCGAGATGAAAGTGCTCGACTCGGCGATGTCGCGCCGGAGCCGGCCTGAGTTGCGTGAAAGCGCGCTCTGCGCGAAGCGTTTAGTTCACTAAAAAAGCAACGGAGTAAGACTATGGCAACACGAACTGGATCGGCAGTGTGGGAAGGAACTTTGAAGCAGGGCAAAGGAACGATGAAACTCGGCAGCGGCGCCTTTGAAGGGCCATATTCGTTTTCATCGCGCTTTGAAGAAGCCAAAGGAACAAATCCTGAGGAACTCATTGGCGCGGCGGAAGCGGGCTGCTATTCAATGGCGCTCTCCGCCAATCTCGAAAAAGCCGGGCATCCGGCGAAGCGCATCAGCACGACCGCTACCGTGAAACTCGAAATGGTCGGCGGCGGCCCGAAGATCACGACGATCGATGTGAAAACCGAAGCCGAAGTTCCCGGAATCGACGAGGCGAAATTTCGCGAACAAGCCGAGCATACCAAGAAAACCTGTCCGGTGTCAGTCGTCCTCGCCGGCGCGCAAATCAACCTCGACGCCAAATTAATTCGCTAAGCCGAGTTATTTCGCTAACTCGTAAAGATATTCGACGAACGACATAACGGCGCCGTCGAAGCTCTGAATTTTCGGATTGGCCGATTCGATCACGTAATATTCGTCCGGTGCGTGCGCGCCGCTGCCGTGACCAAGACCGAAATGGCCGGCCGCGAGTTTCAACGGTTCTCCGGTGAAAGCGTAACCAGGATACGAGCCGGCGTTCCGCGGCCAGAGCAGGGGATCGACGCCGAATTGTTTGTAGGCGGCAATCTGCGCTTTGATCAGCGCCGAATCTTTCGATGTGCTAGTCGGATCGTAACCGCCGGTCATGTTCACTTCGATGTCGCCGAAGCCTTGTTTTGCCAAATGCGCTTTCAACGCCGCGAGCGCGTCAGCCGCTTTCATGTCCGGCACAAGGCGCATGTCGATCTTCGCCACGGCGCGATGCGGCAAAATTGTTTTGCCGCCCGGACCAGTGTAACCGCCGACTAATCCCTCAATGTTTACCGTCGGTTGCGATTCAAGCCGCTCGTTCGCCTGCTGCCACGGTAAATCGTCGATCCAATGTTGCGTGCTGTATTGTTTCTTCGCGCTCGCTTCGCTGCGAATTTTGGAAACGTTCGCGATCATTTCTTTTTCATCCGCGCTAATCGGTCGCGGCTGCGGGTAGTTGTCGATCTTGATCGAGTTGCCATCTTCCGACACCAGGGCGTTCAACGCGTGGACCAATCGCCATGCCGGACTGTCGATCATCGCCTTGAGCGACGAGTGAATGTCTTTCGCCGGGCCGCGTCCCGATTTCGCCCCATCTGAAACCAATTCCAGCTCGATCACGCCTTTCGATCCGAGATTCACCGTCACGACGCCGTCCAGATCTTGAGTAGCTGAAGGCATGAACACTCCGACGCACTTCGAAAGCGCCGCACGAACTTCCGGTCGATGCGCAAGCTGCTTAATGTGGGGCGAACCGATTTCTTCTTCGCCCTCCGCCACCATCACCAGATTGACCGGCATCTTCTTGTTCGCGCCACGAATCGCATGCAGTGCGGCGAGAAAGGCCGCCTCTGGACCCTTTTGATTGACTGCGCCGCGGCCGACAATCACTTTTCCGAACGGCGGTTTGTCGACGATCTGCGCGTCGGTCGGCGACGAACTCCATTCCGCCGGATCAAATTGCTTCACGTCGTACATGAAATAAAGCCCGACGGCTTTCGGCGCGCCGGCGTCGAGCGTCGCAAACACGCCGGGTTTTCCGTCGGTGTTGATCACGTCCGCTTTTTGAAATCCGGCATCGCGCGCCAGCTTCGACATGTACTCCGCACCGTCGGGATAGCCGCGGTTCTCTGCCGCGATCGACACCTGCGCAATCCATTCCTGCAACCGCTTCACTGCTTCATCGTGCCGCTTCGTGATCTCGACTTTGATGTCGGCGTGATCGTCGGCCGCTGTGATTGTATGAGCGGCAAGCGCGAGCGCGGTTAAGGACACGAATAATTTTGTTCTCATATTAAAGTGCGAAAGTTTCTTGTTTTGGCGCTGAGACCGTTGCCGTTAATCCACTGAATTTCTTAACCAGTTCGTCAAGTTTGGCGATGTAATAATCGACGTTCTCGTCGCGATCTTTGGGATCGAACTCACTGGCGAGCCTGGCGGCTTCGTAAGCTGGAACTTTTTTGGGCGTACTCTTAATATAGTACGAGATCTGGTCACCCGGCTTGTAGGCGCGGCCGCTCGCGAGGGCGAGTTCGTAAGCCGCGGCTCGATTCCGAGCCGAGCCGGCGATCTTTGCCCGGTATTTGTCCAACGAATCCTGGAGCGTGTCGGTCTTCATCAACATGTCGATCTTCCATTCCCGGTTGCGGATTTTGCTCTCGAACTCGTTTCGAAGATCGACAATCGCCTCGGCGTCGCCCGTCATGACGAGCTTGATCATCTCCTCCAGAAACACGCGCTGAAATTTTTCGAGCCCGCGCGATTTCAACGCTCCTCCCTTGATGATCACGTCGCCGTCTTTGGTCAGGAGGGCGTAATTTTTCGCCTTGTAGCTGAACATCGACTCGAATTGCTCGTCAAACTCGATCTCGATTCCGGCCGGCAGTTCCTTCGCCAAACATTTCTGCAAATCGGAGATGTCGATCTTGTCCGGCGGGACAAAATAAATTCCGTCGGTATCGACCTCGATCACTTTCGCGCTGTGCTTGTTGAGCCAATCAATCATTTTCTTTAACAAGTCACGACCGATCTGAGTGACTCGCGCGGCAGCGTCGAAGTCCGCGAAATGTCCCTGCGCGAATCCGAGGTAGCCGTAGAAGCTGTTGATCAGGATCTTGAACGTGTTCTGGAAAGCTTCAAGATGTCGCTGCTCGGCCGGGCTTTTTGCGGCGCGCATCTTCGCCTTCGCTTCCAGCCGAAATTTCCGCAGATCGGTCAACAAATGGCGAAAAATCTGGACTCGATCGCTCGCGGGAAAGCAATCGAATGCCAACATAATCGACGGATAGAGCGAGGCGACGTCGCAATGCCAGACGTTGCGCGCCACGCCGGTGAAAAAGATGTCAGTGTAGCCGCCTTCGAACGTTTGCGGCAGCGGTAATTCCGGAATGCTGTGCTTTTGCCGGAAATATTCGCGCAAAAAGAGGGCGTTGATGCGCGTCGCGTTGCCGCGCACGATCACGTCTTGATAATTGTAAGGAAAAATTTGCGCCTGAATGAAGTAGCTCGGGTTCAGTAAGTCCGAAACCGCTCGCGTCTCTCGAACGCCGCAAAGCCCGCGGCGTCGGAACTTTTCATCTTTATCGACGTAAGCGCGTTGCAGCTCCTTGCCTCCGAGCGCGGAAATTTCTTCATCGCAAAATCCGAAATGCCGCGCCACGTCGGTCCGTTCGAATCCGGTCAGCGTTCGGAGTCCGACATCGTAAAATTGCGCGAGCAGGAACGTATCGACGAAATGGCGGCCATCGATCGTGAACTTGGGATAATCGATCGTCTTCTCGGCGATTTGGAGCCGTGACGGCCGCGATCGCAAAAATCCGCCGCTCCGTCCCCAATCCAGTTTTGCTTTCAGTTTCTTCGCCCGCTCAACCAGATATGGGAGATCGATCCGGAATAGATCGTGACCTTCGATCACATCCGGATCGCGCTGCCCGATCAGCGCGGTCAATCGCTTGATCGCGTTTCGTTCCGATTCTTCGGCATTTTTTGGATCGACAACGATGAACTCCTCCCAGCCGGTGTTGTCGCAAACTGCGACGCTCATGATGTGCTCGTCGTTCGCCAAAACTTCGAGTTGCATCCGTTTCAATTCTTCGAACGCCAAATTCTTGAAGAGCGTTCGGCCGGTCGCGCTCAGGTAGTGCTGGACCGGATCAGTGAATGCGAAGAAATCGCGGCCGGCGTTCTTCAAACCATTTCGCAGCGCGATCAGTTCCTTCCAACTGTCGGTCGTGATCAGCCAGCCAAACTTCAAATCGCCTTTGAGCTTTTCGGCTTCGATTCCAAGATCGACAACGTCCGAGTCGGCCCAAACAAATGGGTGAAACGGTTCCACGTCGGTCGTTGTCGATCCATCCTTTTCGCGTCGATGCACTTTGACGGTGCCGGTCTCGCCCAACTCGATCGCGACGATGCGCGGAGTCGGATCGGAGCCGAACAGGATCTCGTTCTTCTCGAATTCCATCGGTAGCAACCTAAATGGAGGGATGCGCTCCGTCGCGTCCGAAAAATTTGGGACGACACAGAGGTCGTCCGTTCATATAAATGGAGCATGAAGATTTCATCCCTGATCTTGGTTTTGTCGTTGGCTGCGATCCGTTTCGCCTCCGTGCAGGAAACGCCGGTTGAAAAAGAGGCGGTCAGTCAACTGCCGTCATTGCTTGCGATTTACAAAGACATCCACGCGCATCCCGAACTTTCCACGCGCGAAGAACGAACCGCGGCTTTGGTGGCGAAGGAGCTGCGCGCAGTCGGTTGCGAGGTGACGGAAAACTTCGGCAAGTACGATGATCCGAAACTGAAATGTTACGGCGTCATCGGGATCATGAAGAACGGTGCCGGTCCACTTGTGCTGGTGCGCACCGACATGGACGCGTTGCCGGTGGAGGAAGACACCGGTCTGCCCTACGCGAGCAAAGTCACAGCAAAAGACGACAATGGCCGCGAAGTTCACGTGATGCACGCCTGCGGGCACGATGCGCACATGTCGGCGTTCATTGGCACGGCGCGGTTGTTGCAGCGAATGAAAGATCAATGGTCTGGGACGATCATGTTTGTCGGGCAACCGGCCGAGGAAGCGGTCGGCGGCGCGCGGGCGATGTTGAAGGCCGGTCTTTACAATCGTTTCGGAAAACCTGATTTCGCTCTCGGATTTCATGACAAGGCGGATCTGCAAACTGGCCACATTGGCGTCACGCCGGGTTACACCTACGCGAACGTTGATTCGGTGAACCTGACTGTGCGCGGCGAAGGAGGCCACGGCGCCTATCCGCACAAAACAAAAGACCCGGTTGTACTCTCGGCCGAAATTATCAATGCGCTCCAAACCATCGCCAGCCGTGAAAACAATCCACTCGATCCGATTGTCGTGACGGTTGGTTCAATTCACGGTGGGACGAAACACAACATCATTCCTGACGACGTGAAAATGCAGCTTACCGTCCGCACTTATAAATCCGAAGTGCGCGATCGGGTGCTTAAGGCGATCGACCAAATCGCGAAAGGTTGTGCAACGGCGGCTGGAGTTCCGGCCGACCGAATGCCGATTTTCGAAATTCAAAACGACGGGCTTCCTGCGACTTACAACAATCCGGATTTAACCAAACGGCTCGTCGAAGTCTGGAAAAAAGTTCTCGGTCCGGAGAATGTCGACATTGTCGATTCAACCATGGGCGGGGAAGATTTTGCCGAATACAGTTTGCCGGACCATTCCATTCCAGCGGTCGATTTCCACATCGGCGCTGTCGATCCGGACAAGATCGCCCAGTTCAAAAAGGAAGGGAAAGAATTGCCGAGCTTACACTCGAGCAAGTTTGCCCCCGTGCCCGAGCCGACCATTCGCGTCGGCATCATCGGCATGACCAGCGCGGTGCTGGACTTAATGAAAAAATAACTGCGCCATCGGCATCTTGCCGATGCCACTATCTCACACGGATGTTCTTGCGGAGAAACGTCGGGACGTCCAAGTCCTGGCCTTCGACGATGGTTGGCTCGCTCTTTTCGAAGCGTCCCCGGGCTACCGGCTCGAACTGCATCACTTCCTGTTTGGCGTGGGCGTGTTTCCCTTTTGACGGCTGCGCTTCTTTCTCCACCACAGGTTTTTTCTTTGGTGGAATCAATCGCGGCGCCGGCTTTTTGATTGAAGGACCCGCTGGGAGCTGGGTTTCAACTGGTTGCTCAAACTGAATTAGATCATTCGCGGCGGGTTGCGCTGGCACCGCAGTCTCCGGTTCGGGCGCGATCTCGATCTTCGGAGCGGGTGCGGGTGGTGATGGTTCTTCAATTTGTTCCAAAATCGCTGGTGGTGGTGCGAGAAATGGTTCCGGTTGCGCCGGCATCTGTTGTGCAACGGATGAATCTTCGGCCGCGAGTGAGCTGATGATCGTCACGCTCAGCCGGTTTCCCATTTTGCCGTCCACGGCTGTTCCGAAAACAATCTGGGTGCGATCGCACACGTACCGTCCGAGTTCGCGCATCAATATTTCCACCTCCGACAATGTCATGGCCGGTCCGCCGGTGACCTGGACAAGCACGTGCGCGGCTTCCGATAACATTCGGCCTTTGTCCATGAGCGGGTTTTTCAGCGCCTGCGTGAGCGCTTCGTGAGCGCGATTATCGGAATCGGATTCGCCGAAACCAAAGAGGCATCGCCCGTTTTGGCTCCGCAACGCCGCAAACAGATCGTCAAAGCCGATGCGGATCAGACCGGGCCGCTGGATTAGATTCAAGATCGAACGCACGCTTTGGCTGATGGTCATGTCGGCGACGCCGAACGCCTGGTGAATCCCGGCTTTTGGCGCGACCATGTCACCCATGCGATCGTTGTCGAAACAAATCACCGCGTTGGCCACCTCATTCAATCGCGCGAGCGCGTCTTGCGCCTGCGCGGCGCGGCGTTTGCCTTCGAACGAAAAAGGCAGCGTCGCAAACGCGATGACGAGCGAGCCAGCTTCGCGGGCGAGCTGGGCAACAATCGGCGCCGCGCCTGAACCGGTGCCGCCGCCAAGACCGGCGCAGATAAAGATCATGCGCGCGCCGGCGATGGCCTGACGAATTTCTTCCGCCGATTCAATCGCGGCTTGATAGCCCAGCTCGGGATCGCCGCCGGTGCCGAGACCGCGCGTGCACGTGCGACCGAGCTGAACTTTCCGCGCCGCGACCGAACTCGCCAGTGATTGGACGTCAGTATTGATGGCGATGAGATCGGCCTTGTCCATCCCGTCGAGCAACACGCGGTCGAGCGCGTTCGATCCGGCGCTGCCGACGCCGACCACTTTGATGGGAACCGATTCCTCCTGCCGTTCCGGCAAACTGTAATTTTTGCTGAGCTGGATCATGTCTATCTTTCTGTTGTCATCGCATCCGCGTTTGGTCATTCCGAGCGGCGCGAGGAGGAATCTCTAGATATTTCTGAAATAGCCACAGATGTCTCGACTTCGCTCGACATGACAAATTCTTCATCGCATTCCGCTGAAAAACCTTCCGAAAATCCGGGTGATGCCTCGCCTCGGGCGATCGATTTGCACTGCCTGTGCGTACTTGAGCAAGCCGATCGCGGTCGAGAATTGGGGATTCTCAGCTGCCGACGTTAAACCGGATAAGGTCTGGGCGTGCGTCACGTGCGCCGGCATTTCGAAAATTTCGCCGGCCAGATGATCAATCCCGCCCAGCAAACTGCATCCGCCAGTGATGAAGACGCCGGCTCCGGCATAGTTAATAAACGGCTCTTCCTCGACCGTACGCTTGAGCAGCTCAAAAATTTCGCGCAGCCGCAAATGAATGATGGTGTTCAGCGTTTCGCGCTCAATTTCTTTCCCGGCAAACCCGGAATCGTCTTTGAGCAGGATGGTTTCGCCGGGCAGACAATTGCCGAGAGTGCAGCTCCCTTCCTCGATTTTCAGTTTTTCCGCGCGCGCCATCGGGATCCGCAAACCCATCGAGATGTCGTTGGTGATGTGGTCGCCGCCGACGGCAAGCACGCCGCTCTGTTTCACCGCGCCATCGACATACAAAATGTAATCAGTCGTCCCGCCGCCGATATCGACCACCAGCGCGCCGAGATTTTTTTGGTGCTGTGTCAGCACAACTTGCGCGGAGGCAAGAGGGCTGAAAACAACGTCCTCCACTTCGAGCGGTAATTCCTTGACGCAGCGGATCGTGTTTTGAATCCGCGTCCGCACGCCGTGAATGATGTGGAAGTCTGCTTCCAACTTCTCTCCGAGCATGCCGACGGGATTGAGCACGCCGTTCTGTCCGTCGACGTGATAATGTTGAATGATCGAATGCAGGAATGCGTTCTGCGCTGGAATGCTTACTTCGCGGGCATTGATTTTCACATCTTCGACATCCTGGTCGTCGATTTCATCGCGCTCTTCCGGCAGGACTATGCAGCCGCGGTTGTTGAAGCTTTGAATGTGGCTGCCGCTGACCGCGACGTAAACACTGCGGATCATTACGTCGCTCTTTTGTTCGGCATTGACCACTGCTTCGTGGACGCATTTCATCGCCGTTTCAAAATCTACAATCTCGCCCTTGCGCACACCGCGCGAGGGCGCCTGGCCGACTCCGAGAATTTTTAACGTTCCATCGAACCTCGTTTCGCCGACGACGACGCAAATCTTGGACGTTCCGATTTCCAAACCAACAATTAAATCACTGCTTCCCATGCTCTTAATTTTTCCTGAAAGGTTGCAACGGAGCCGCGCGTTTTGCATTCGGCGCCGGCGTGGCAGATGACTTTGGTGCGGCGTTCAAAGGAATCGCTCTCACGACGCGCGGCGATTGTTCCGGTTGAATCGTTTCATTAATCACTTCAGCCGCCGTTTTCTGAAAGGTGACCGGAATATTGCGTTGCACCAGCAGGTTGACCGTCGCCAGCTCGCGATGGGCGTCGTCCGAGTAAATCAGGAACTGCTCCAGTCGCTGCAATTGGGTGTCGAGGTTCTCGAAACCGAAGGTCACTTTGCTGTGATTTTTGTCGGTCACGACCAGACAATAGCCCTTCGAAACATCAATCTCGCGAATTTGGAAACGCGTTTGCATGAAACTGCGTGTGCTCAAGCGCAATAACTCCAGCGCCGCCTTCGCTTCAGGGGATTCGACGGTTTTGCCCGCATCGAGCGACTCGCTCGCGCACCCCAGGATCAACGGCAGTCCCAGATACTCCGGGAGCAATTTCTTCTCTTTCATTAAAACGCCGCGTGCGTCCACCAAAAATGCAGCGTCCGACACGAACGGATCGGCGATTTGTTTTTCGCTCGTAATCCATGCGATCGGTTTTCGTTCCACGATCCGAATGTCGATCTCGGCCGGGAGCTTGCGGACGACTTCGACTTCATCGACTTGGGGCAAATCCTGCAATCGTGAGTGCACGCGCGCTAAATTCACTCGGAAAATATTTTCGCCTTCACGCAAATCGGCCACGCTGAGGATTTGATCGCGCTGTAAATTGCCGTCGGTTTGTACTTGGATGTTGCTCAACGTGTAATCCGAATTATCGAGAAAGAATCGTTTCGCAGCGATGCGCGCGCCGACGTAGATAGCGCTGAGAAGGGCAATGACGAGCGCGACTTTCGAGAACGCGACCAGGAGCTTGCGGTTCCGATGCTGGATTGCTATGCGCGAACGCACTTTCACGTCGAGCAAATGTTGCTGCCGACGCTGGCGAAAGCTGGAGACACGTTGATTACGCGCCCGTGGCTGCTGCTGCCGCCTCATCGTTCGACATGCTCCCTTCTCGCGCGCGAAAGTTTGATGATGCCAACGCAAAGATCGACATAGTTGATGCCGGCTGCCGCTGCCGCTTCTGGAAGAAGGCTTGCTTCCGTCATTCCGGGAATCGTGTTTGCTTCGAGAACGAACGGGTCGCCCGTGTCGGACAAAATCACATCAACGCGTGCGTAAACTTTCAGGCCAAGGGCACGAAATGCCTGCAGCGCCAGCTCCTGAATTGTTTTCGTTTTGCCCGGATCGATTTTCGCCGGACAAACATGCTCGGCGCTTGCGCCGGCCTGCGGATTCAGGAACGGGTACTTGGTATTGAAATCGTAAAAACCGCCCTTGGGGATTATCTCAAGAATCGGCAGGGCTTGATCACCGAGGATACCTATCGTCAATTCGCGGCCGGATACAAATTTTTCCACCAATAATTTGCGATCGTATTTTCGGGCTTCTTTTGTCGCCGCATCGAGCTCGCTCTCCTTTTTCACTATCATCACGCCGACGGTGGAACCCTGGCAAGGCGGTTTGAGCACGAGCGGAATTGAAATCTTTGGACGCTGGCCGACGTCGATCACTTCCCATTCTGGCGTGACCACGTTGCGCTCACGAAACTTTTTCTTCGACAAAATTTTGTCGAATGCAGCGACGCTCTCTTCGACGCCGTCTCCAGTGTAAGGCACCCCGCGCTCTTCCAGGATTTTTTGCAGCTGCCCATCTTCGCCGAAAGTTCCGTGGATGCAGTTAAAGGCAAGATCGACATCCTTTGGCAACGGAAAAGTTTCGTCGCGAACATCGACTTCGACGACTTCGATGCCGAGCGAGCGCAACGCCTTCGAAACGCCTCGCGCCGTCGCGAGCGAAACTTTTCTCTCCGATCCTGGCCCGCCCATCAAAACTGCAATTTTCTTTGGTAAGTCTTTCATAATGCCAGTCCGGCTCGGACTCATCAGTTTGGTTCTCCTACAATCTGCACTTCCGTTTCCAATTCGATGCCGCGCTTGGCTTTGGCGGTTTTCTGGATGCGATCGATCAACTCCAGAACGTCGCTCGCAGTCGCACCGCCATCATTAACGATGAAGTTGCCGTGCACTTCCGACACGCGCGCTTTGCCAACAGCGGAATTTTTCAAACCGAGCTCGTCAACCAATTTCCCAGCCGGACAACTGTCCGGGTTTTTGAAAATGCAGCCCGCACTTTTTGCGATCGGCTGAGTGGTCCGCCGTTTTTCCTGAGATTCCTGCAGCTTTAATTCGATTTGTTCCCGTGACGCGGGCGTGGCGCGAAAAGTCGCCGCGACCGCAAAACTATTTCTGAGCAAGGGAAAATCGCGATAGTGGGCTTCGACTTCGTCGCGCTTTTTCGTGTGGAGATTTCCTTCAGGATCGAGATATCGAATTGCCGTGATGCGATCAAAAGTTTGTCCGCCCATGGCGCCGGCGTTCATACGGAGCGCGCCGCCAACCGCCGCTGGGACGCCTTCCATCCATTCCAGTCCACCAAGGTTCGCGCCGCGCGCTGCGTAGGCAATTTCTTTCAGCTTCGCGCCGACGCCGGCGGTGATTTCATTTCCGTCGATGTCGATCTTATCGAAGTCGCCTCCAGACGGATGAACCACCACGCCCGGGATTCCGCCATCGCGCACGAGCAGGTTGGAGCCGCGGCCGATGACGAAAAGCTGAAGATTTTCGCGCCGGCAGAACCGAATAAGTTCGCTAAAGCCCCTTTCGTTGCGCGGCTCAACCCAAAATTGGGCCGGACCACCAACGCGCAATGTCGTGTGTTTGGAAAGCGGCTCGTAAAGGCGGACGTTTCCATCCTCGCCAATGATTTCCTTTATCTTTTCGGCAATGACGAGATCGGCGGCGAGGATCGACAACTGTTCGTGAATGTTGCCGGCGCCAAGGCTCAGAACGAGATCGCCGGACTCGAGGATGTTCCCGACGTCGCGATGCACCCATTCCAGGCGCGGCTGGTAAGAAACGCCGCGGTGCCCGTGCGCCGCAACCTCGTCGGCGATGATTTGGCCAGTGACGCCGGGAATCGGCGACTCATTTGAACCGTAAACGTCCGTGATCACCGCGCGGTCGGCTTGATCGAACGCGCATCCGAATTCTTTGCGGAGTAATTTCGTCCGCGAGTAGCGATGCGGTTGAAACATCGTCAACACGCGTTTGCGCCCAACCGATCTCGCGGTTTTCAACGTTGCTTTGATTTCAGTCGGATGATGACCGTAATCATCGACGAGCAAAAAGCGTGGGCTATCGTATTTGATTTCGAAACGTCGCCGTGCGTGTTGAAATTTTGTGAGGGACTTCGCGATTTTCTCAAACGACACGCCCAATTCAGTCGCGAGCGCGATGACGCCGAGCGCGTTGCGGACATTGTGCTCGCCCGGCACGTTTAACACCGCTTCGCCGAGTTTCTCCTTGCCTCGGTAAACCGTAAAAGCTGAGGCGAAGTTGCGAAGATCGACATCGGCCGCGCGATAATCGGCGTGCTCGGACAAACCGTAGCAAATCGCACGCTCCAAAGACCGACATATGCGAGTCGCGTTTGGGTCGTCCGCGCAAAAGAAGATTTTCTGGCCAGTTTGCTCGATCAGTTGATTGAAAACTCGCTCGATCGCGGTGAGGTCGGCGTAAAAGTCGAGATGTTCCTGCTCTATATTTAGTACGAGGGTATGTTCCGGTTGAAACAAGGCAATTGTCCCGTCGCTTTCATCACCCTCGGCCACGAAAACTTCTCCACGCGCATCCCAGTGGGCGTTTGTCCCGAGAATCGGGATCTCGGCGCCGACATAATGCGACGGATGCAGTCCGCCCTCCCGCAAAACGTGGGCGGTCATTGCCGAGGTCGTGGTTTTACCGTGCATGCCGACGATCAGAATGCCTCGCTTGGCCGACATAATTGCGGCCAGCGCTTCAGCGCGCCGCACTGCTTTCTTTCCACTCTCTTGCGCGCTCTTCAAAATCGAATTGTCCGGTGTGATCGCGGAGGAGTAAATGATCAGCTCCGCGTCGCGCGCGTCTTCTGCGCGATGTTGGTGATAAAATTTTAGCCCGAGCCGTTCCAGCCGATCTGTTTCGAGTGAATCCAATTTATCCGAGCCGCCCACTTGGTGGCCGAGTTGGAGAAGCAGTCCGGCGATTCCGCTCATCCCGCTGCCGGCGACGCCGATGAGGTGGATCGCGTGCCGCTCGTGCGTCAGAAAATTTGCGAGGTCGACATCCTTGGTCATGGTCGTATATATTTTTCCATGGTTGCGGCCACGCGATTCGCAGCATCGCGCGGGGCCAGGCGCGAACATCTCTCCGCCATTCGCTGGAGCTGCTCCGGGTGATCGATCATCTCGCGGATCTGCTGAGCAAGTAATTCGGGAGTTAGTTCTGATTCTTTCACCACAAACGCGGCGCCGGCGCGCGCGAAGATCTCGGCGTTGCGAGTCTGGTGGTCGTCCGCGGCATAGGGGAACGGAATCAGAATGCTCGGCAATTCGAAGGAGGCGATCTCCGCTAGACTGGCCGCGCCGGCTCGTGCGACGGCGAAATCAGCGGCGCTATAAACTTCTTCCATGTGATGATGAAACGCAGCGACGTAGGCGAAGACTCGCTCCCGCCGATAACTATCTGCTATGAGCCGTTCATCGCGTGAGCCGGAAAGGTGAATCACTTGAAGGGCGCTCTCGCGCAGCAACGGCAGCGATTTGATGACGGCCTGATTGATCCCGCTTGCGCCCTGACTCCCGCCCATTATGAGCATTGTCGTCAGATTGGGATCCAAACCAAGTTTTTGGCGGGCCGATCGTCGATCCACGCGCTTCAGCTCGGTCCGGATTGGCGTGCCGGTGATTTCTGTCCGGACCTTGGGAAAGAATTGCGCGGCCTCCCTGAAACCGAGTAAGACGGCGCGCACCATTTTCGCAGCCAGCCGGTTCGCTTTTCCCGGAACGGCGTTCGATTCGTGAACGAGCGTCGAAATGCCGCGCAAGCGTCCCGCCAGGATCGGCGCAGTCGAAGTGAATCCGCCCATGCCGATAACGATCTGCGGCTGGAATTTTTGATAGATTGTCCGGCAGCGGGAAAGACTTTCGGCAAATCGCCGGATGAATCCGAAGATGGCAGGGGAGAGAATCGACGGCAGTCCGATCGTTGGCAGTTTTTCGAACCGAAATTGCGAGCGGGTGGAAAGGGCGAGACTGTCGATCTCCTTTTCCGAGACGAACAAGAGCACTTGGTGTCCGCGCTCGCGCAGAACTTCCGCGACGGCGATTCCGGGAAAAAGATGGCCGCCGGTTCCTCCGCACGCAATGACCGCATTCATGTGTCGTTCTTTCAGTTAAATCCTCGGCGTCACGCGCACTTGAAGCGACGTGCGTTTTTTGTTGGCCGGTTCCAGAACGGCCTGCCGGTATATGTTCAACAACAGCCCGACCCCGAACAGGCAGGCGACCAGATTCGATCCGCCGTAACTGATGAACGGCAAGGGGAGTCCTTTGTTCGGCAAAAGCGAAGTGGTAACGCCGATGTTGACCGCCGCCTGGAGCGCGAGCAGAGAAATCACGCCGGCCGCAGTCAACAGTCCGAAACGATCTTTCGCGTGCAGGGCAATCACGATTCCGCAAACGATCACGACGACGAAAAGAAAAACCACTAGCAGACTGATTCGCAGCCCAAGCTCTTCGCCAATCATTGGAA
Source organism: Chthoniobacterales bacterium (assembly GCA_035315805.1). Classification (GTDB taxonomy): domain Bacteria; phylum Verrucomicrobiota; class Verrucomicrobiia; order Chthoniobacterales; family UBA10450; genus AV40. The sequence continues at coordinate 24,569 of DATFXN010000056.1, read as the reverse complement.
AAATGAAATCAGTGTGCGCGTAGGGTAGGTAGAGCATTTTCTGGCGCCCGTTGCCGAGTCCGAGTCCTTCCATGCCGCCGCTGCCCCAGGCGATCAGCGCCTGCATCTGCTGAAGGCCGGCGTCCTGTTGGTAGCGCTCAAGATCAGTGAACGCGATGAGGCGTTCCATCCGCGCGTGGGTCGCGCCTACAAAAATGACACTGCCTCCAGTGACGGCGAGCAGCCCAAGCAGAATTGGATTCGTTCCGGCCACAAACATCACTATGAACGCCGTCGCGCCGATCAACGCGGTTGTGCCGAGATCGACTTCGAAAAGGATCAGCGCGAGCAATGCGCTCACAATCGCCAATGGAACGGCAAAGCCGAAGATCGGATGGTTCGCCGCTTTCTCGTAACGCGCGAACCACCATGCCAGGAAAAACACCGCCGCGAGTTTCGCGATCTCCGAGGGTTGAAAACTAATCGGCCCGAATCCAATCCAGCGCCGCGAACCATTGATGCGCATTCCGATGTGGGGAGCGAAACAAAACGCGAGCGTGACAACGGCAACGCCGATCCAAAGCCACCAGGTACGCTGCCAGAAATGATAATCGATGAGCGCGGTAGCCACGCAGACAATCAGACCGATACCGAGCCAGAGCGATTGGCGTTTGAGAAAGAAATAGGCGTCGCCGTGACTGTCGCGTGCAAAAGCGCTGGTGCTGAAAAGCATCACGATGCCAATGACGAGCAGTCCTAGCACTGCCACAAACATTAGATATGCGCTTTTCCGCTGCATTTACATCGACATCTACTCGCTCTTCTTCGCCGTCTTGGTCTTTTCCGGAATCAAAAGCCTCTGGCCGATCTTCAGCTTGCGCGGGTCATCAATGTGATTGAACGCGAGCAAGTCGTCATATGGGACTTTGAACTTTTTTGCGATCGTGACTGGATTGTCGCCTTTCGCGACGACATAAGTCCGATAAGACGTATCCGTCGGATTCGTGAGTGGAACGGCACGCTTGACTCCTTGAGCAGACGGGGCCGGAGCGGTCCTGTCGGATTTTGCTGGGGAAGTTGCCGGCGCGGTTGACGAAATTGTCGGCCCCTGCCGTATTTTGATCGCGTTGAACGCGATGATTCCTGCGACTGCCACCACGTGAAGCAGGAGAACGATCAACAGCGCACGCGACAGTTTCATGCTCGGTTCGGCGAGTTCGCCGTAATCGGTGGTGGTCGCACCGATGCGAATCAGCCGGCGCATAGCCGTGGCGCCAAGTTTCTTGCGTTTGAACTGGAATAGCTTTCGCATTTTGAACTTCCTTTTCATTGCGGGAGGGCTTGGACGAGCGCGCGAAATTGGTCGCCGCGGTCGGCATAACTCTTGAACATGTCGAAGGAAGATGTGCCCGGCGAAAACAGGACAACTTCACCGGATTTGGCCGTGGCATGGGCGCGCGCTACGGCATCAGCAAGCGACGCCGCGAGCTCGGTTTCCACTGTGCCGCCCCAATCCCTCGCGATCCGTTCTGCCATTTCGCCGATCAAGATTGTCGATCTTACCTTTTCTCTTACGAGCGCGCGTAGCGGCTCGAAGGTGAAGCCTTTATCCTTTCCGCCGGCAATGAGCACGACCGGTTTGCTTTGCGAGAGCAGCGCTTTCTCCACCGCGTCGAGGTTTGTCGCCTTGGAATCGTTGATGTAATCGACTCCATTAATTTGGCGCACAAACTCGCACCGATGAGGTTTCGGTTCGTAGCCGCAAAGCGAGGGCACCATCTTTTCGAACGCGAGGCCACGGGCCTGCCCAGCAGCCAGAGTAGCCATCAGATTCTCGATGTTATGCGAGCCGCGAAGCTTCGTTTGATTCAAGCGCAGCACTTGTTTGTCTTCGAAAACGATTGCGCCTTCGGCTAAACGAAAATCCGCACGGTTCGAATAAGCGCTGAAGGTAATTTTGCGGGCGCTCAGGTGAGGCAAACTTTCGACTGCGTTTACAATGGCGACATCATCCGCGGTTTGGTTTTCAAAGAGGCGAAGCTTGGCCGCGCGATATTCCGCGACCGAGCGATAACGATCGAGATGATCAGGCGCGAAATTCAGCCAGAGGGCGATTGACGGATGAAACGTCTTGATCGTCTCGAGTTGAAACGAACTCACTTCGACCGTGAGCACATCGTATTTCGTTTTCTCGCGCGCCACTTCCGACAGCGGTTTGCCAATGTTGCCGCAAGCAATCGTCTTCTGGCCGCAATCATTCAGCATTTGAGCGAGCATTTCCGTGGTTGTCGTTTTGCCATTGGTCCCCGTTACGGCGATGGCCGGTGCTTGAGCCGAACGCCAGCCAAGCTCGAGCTCGCCGATGATGTCGATCTTTCGGGAGGAGAAATTTCGCGCGAGGTGCGATTCCGGGTCGATTCCCGGACTCGCGACGATGAGATCGTATTTGCCCGAATCGTGATCGGCTGCCTCCCCGCAAATCACCCGGATGTTTTGTCCGTGCAGGGTGTCGATCGTCGATTTGAGCAGGCTGCTTTGGTCGGCGCTGTCCAGAACCGCGACATCGGCGCCTTCCGTTTTCAGCAAGAGGGCGGCCGCCATTCCGCTTAGGCCCGCTCCCAGCACCGCCACGTTTTGATTCGAGTAACGCAAGTTCTACCTCAATTTCAAGGTCGCGAGCCCGAGGAGCGCAAAAATTCCCGACAGAATCCAAAAGCGCACGATTACAGTGTTCTCTTTCCAACCAACGAGCTCGAAATGGTGATGGAGTGGTGACATCGCGAAAATGCGTTTGCCGGTAAGCTTGAAACTCATCACCTGGACAATGACCGAGACCGCTTCGATCACGAACACGCCGCCGACCACTACGAGCAGCAATTCCTGTTTGCAGCAGATCGCGACGACGCCGATCAATCCGCCGAGTGCGAGCGAGCCCGTATCGCCCATGAAAACTTTTGCCGGGTGACAGTTGAACCAGAGAAAACCAAACCCGGCGCCGACAAGCGCGGAGCAAACGACTGTCAGCTCGCCAGTGAAAGGATAGAACGGCACTTGCAGGTATTCAGCGATTCGAAAATTTCCGCCCACGTAGGAGAGAAGCGCATACGCGAATGCCACCGTCACCGTGCAGCCGATCGCGAGCCCATCCAATCCGTCGGTTAGATTCACCGCGTTCGATGATCCGACAATCACGAGCGCGAAAAACAAAATCGTGAACCAGCCCATATTCGTGACTACGGGCGTTTTGAAAAACGGGACGTAAAGCGAGCGGGCCTGCACTTCGAGAAGCGGACTGCTCAGAAAAACGGCGGTGATAACAAGAGCGAGAGCGATTTGGAAAAGAAGCTTGATTCGGCCGCTGATGCCGTCCGATTTTTTCTTTGTCACCTTGAGGTAGTCGTCCATGAAGCCAAGGACTCCCAGATAAACCATGGCAAACAGCGCGAGCCAGACGAAGCGATTGTCCGGGCGCGCCCAAAGGAAACTGGAAATGAAAACTGCGCCGATGACCAAGACCCCGCCCATTGTCGGAGTCCCTTGTTTACCGCCGTGCAATTCTGCCAGACGATGTACTTCTGCGGCCTGACGAATCGGTTGGCCGAGCTTGAGTGCTGTCAAGATGCGGATGACAAAATTCCCGAACAGAAGGGACACCACAAAGGCTGTGATGGCGGCGGCCACGGCGCGAAAAGTGACGTAGGAAAAGACGTTAAATCCGCCGACCTGATCACTGAGCCGGTGGAGAAAATACATCATACGTGCGCGTTTTCCTTGGAACTCTGTTTCGCGAATGCTTCGATCACATGTTCAGTTCGTGCGAGTCTGCTCCCTTTGATCAAAACGAGATCGCCGGGTTCGGCGATTTCCAAAAGCAACTTTGCCGCTTCCGACGTCGATCCAACGGCCGCGCTTTTTTGAAGTCCGGCGTTTTCGGCGGCGCGTGAAATGACCACGCCCATTTCGCCGATGCCGATCAGCTGATCGATTCCAAATGCGGCTGCGGCCTCGCCTACTTCCTCGTGTCCGCGCTGCGTTTCTTTTCCCAGTTCGCGCATTTCGCCGAGGACCGCGATTCTTTTTCCGTCAGCGTCCAGTTCTACAAGTGTCTGGAGTGCAGCTTTCATCGAGTCAGGATTTGCGTTGTAGCTGTCGTCGAGAAAATGGACGCCGTTGATCTCTTTGATCTGCAAGCGCGCTTTGGTGAGCGGCGCGCCGGCCAGACCGCCGGCGGCTTCTTCGAGCGAAAGGCCAAACGCCCGTCCGGCCGCCACCGCGAGCAGCGCGTTTTGCACCATGTGCGATCCGGGAACCGGCAACTGCGCACGGCAGCGATGCGCACCTTCCACAATCGTGAAGTCTGATCCATCGGCGCTTTGTTGAACGTCGATCGCGCGAATCGTCCCTTCTCTCGTTCCGGCAAAAATCACGTGAGCGTGGGTCCGCTCCGCGATTCCTTTGCTGAACGGATCGTCGCCATTCAAAATCACCGAACCCTCCGCGCTGACTGCTTCTGCAAGCGCGCCTTTTTCTTGTGCGATCGCCTCCCGTGAGCCCATGAACTCAACGTGGGCGACGCCAATGTTGGTGATGATGGCGGCGTCGGGCCTCGCAACCTTCGCGAGAGCGGCGACTTCGCCGGGATGATTCATCCCGATTTCCCAGACGCCGACTTCGTGCTGGGACGTCGCTTCCAGAATTGTGCGCGGCAATCCCACGTGATTGTTGAAGTTTCCCTGCGTCTTGGTGACGCGAAATTTTCGGCCCAGAACGGACGCGGCAAAATCTTTCGTGCTCGTTTTTCCATTGCTGCCGGTGATGGCGAGAATTTTGATTGGCAGTAATCTTCGGTAGTTGCCGGCGAGGTTTTGATACGCGGTCAAAGTGTCCTCCGCGCGAATGAGCGCGAACTTGTTCGAGACCTTTCCTTTCCACCGAAGATCGACAATCGCCCCGGCGGCCCCGCTTTTGGCGACGTCTTCGACAAATTTGTGACCATCAAAATTCTCACCGCGGAGGGCGACGAAGAGCTCACCCTTCTTAATGGTTCGGGAATCGGTGCTGATTCTTTCGACGGTTTGCTTTCCGTCACCGTTCTCGAGCCTCGCCTCCGCCAGGTCGACAATTTGTAAGATCGACAACGGGCTCATTTAAACTCCACCGGATGACTTTCGATCGCACGCCGCGCCACCTGAATGTCTTCAAACGGCGCGGTGTGATCGGCGAACTCCTGGTAATTTTCGTGACCTTTGCCCGCGATCAACACAATGTCACGCGCCTGCGCCAGCTCGACCGCGCGCGAAATTGCCCGGGCGCGATCGGTGATTTTTTCGAAATGGTTCCCGCGAAAGCCTCTTTCGATTTCGGCGATGATTCTATCCGGGTCTTCTTTGCGCGGATTATCGGAAGTGATGATGGCGTAATCAGCGTTCTGGTCGGCAACCTGGCCCATGAGCGGGCGCTTTTCACGATCGCGATTTCCGCCACAGCCGAAAACGACAATCAATCGGCGCGGCTCTAGGCCACGTAAAGTTTTCAAGGCGTTGAGCAACGCGTCGGGCGTGTGCGCATAATCGACGAACACCTGGAACTGCCGTTTCGCGGGAACGATTTCGAGCCGTCCCGGAACTTGCGGTGACTTGGCAAGACTGAGTACGGCTTCGCGCAAACGGACACCGAGCGCGTTGGCGGTCGCGATCGCGGCCAGGGAATTCGCGACATTGAATCGCCCGATCAACGGGACTCGCACCAAGTAACTTCTTCCGCGTGCATCGAGCTGATACGACGTGCCGCCAAACTCCATTCGGCAATTGGAAGCGCGAAAATCGGCGTGCAGTCCCATTCCGAAAGTCACGATTGCAACTTTGCTGTCGATCCTTTCGATCAATTTCTGTCCGTAACGGTCGTCGATGTTGATAATTGCAACGGGCTTCTTCTTTTTCTGCTGGTGTGGCAGATGCGCGAACAATTTTGCTTTCGCCTCGAAATAATTTTCCATCGTTCCGTGATAATCGAGATGGTCCTGAGTAAGATTGGTGAAGACGGCGGTGTCCCATTCCAGGCCGCGCGTGCGTTCTTGGGCCAGCGCGTGCGATGAAACTTCCATCGCCGCGGCGCGGCATCCCGCGTTCGCGATTTGGGAAAGAAGGTCCTGAAGATCGAGCGACTCGGGAGTTGTCCGCGCTGCCGGAAGAATTCGCTCGCCGATTTCGTAGCGAACTGTCCCGAGCAAGCCGCAACGCACACCCGCCTTTTCGCAAATGTGCTTAATCAAGAACGTCGTTGTTGTCTTGCCGTTGGTACCGGTGACGCCGGCGAGTTTCAGTTTGCGCGCCGGAAAATTGTAAAAACGCGCGGACAGATCGGCCATCGCGTTGCGCGTATTTTCAACCGCTACGCAGGTAGCGCGTCCCGCGGCCACCGGATTTTCCGAGCGCTCGGCAACGATCACCGTAGCGCCTTTTTCAATGGCCTGGCCGATGAAGTCGTGGCCATCGCTCTTTTCGCCGTGCAATGCCACGAATAGCCCATTCCTTTGCACACGGCGCGAGTCATACGCGATGCTTTCCACCGAGCGATCAACTGGGCCGACGATTTCGCGAACGGAAATCGCGCCGAGAAGAGTTTTGAGCTGCATGAGGGTCCGCCAGGTTTATGCCAGGAAGTCAATGGCGCGAAGAATTGGTTAAGGCAACTCGCTCCACCGGAATCGCCTTGCGAATTTCCTCATGCGGCTCAAGATCAAGATACCGCGCCGCCTTTTCGGCGATGCGGGAAAAAATCGGACCGGCCACGAGACCGCCGTAATTTTGTTCGGGCTTGGCTTGCGCATCATCCAAAACGACGAATCCGACAAACTGTGGATTGTCGGCCGGCAAGTAACCGCAGAACGAAACGACTTCTTTCCCTTTTTCGTAACCGCCGTTCGGTCCGACTTTTTGTGCGGTGCCAGTTTTGCCGGCAATCGCGAAACCGGGCACGGCGGCGGCCGCGGCAGTGCCGCGATCGCTGACGACGCCGCGAAGCGCCTCACCGATTTGTCGTGCGGTGTGCGGCGAAATTACCTGACGCAACCCGATCGGCGACAGTGAGCTGATTGTCTTCCCATCGCCTGCGGTGATTGATTTCACGATGCGTGGCGTCAGCAATTTTCCGCCGTTGGCGATGGCACACATTGCCGTCGCCATTTGCAACGGAGTAACGCCGATCTCGTGTCCCATCGGAATGTGAGTAATTGAGATTTTGCTCCACGAGTTTGGCGATCGAATCAAACCGGGAATTTCGCCGGGCAGCTCAACTCCGGTGCGCTCTCCGAAGCCGAAGCGCCTGATGTATTCGTAAAATTTCTGGTCGCCAAGGCTGACGGCGAGCTTGGCCGCGCCAATATTGCTCGACTTAACGAGAATGTCTTTCACACTCAGATCGCGAAATGCGGCGTGATCGTGCAACGGGGTGCCGCCGTAGTTCCAAACGCCGTTTTCGCAAAAGATATAGGAATCGAGGCCGAACTTATGTTCATTTAGCGCGGCCGCGGCGCTGACGATTTTGAAAGTGGAACCCGGCTCCATCAGGTCGCTGATCGCGCGGTTTTTCATCTGCTCGGGTTTCGCTTCGGAGCGCTGATTGAGATCGAACGCTGGCCGATTCGCCATCGCCAAAATTTCGCCGGTCTGCGGTCGCATCAGAATGATCGTCGCTTTCTTCGGCGAATACTCGCGCATCGCGACATCGAGTTCATTCTCGACGATGTTCTGCAAGTTGAGATCGACCGTAAGGTGGACTTGAAAGCCATTGCGCGGTGCGCGTTCCTGTCCGCGATAAAGAACGATCTCCTGGCCGGCGCGATTGTGCTCGATGTAGCGATAGCCGTCCTGGCCGCGCAAATACTCATCCATTGACCCTTCTACGCCTTGAATGCCGCGATGTTCGAAGTCGGTAAAACCGATTACGTGACAAAGCATCACGCCGTTGGGATAGATGCGGGTCGCGTCCTGCTCGAAATAGATGCCACGCAAATTTTGGGCGCGAAGTTTCTCGCGGAGCGAATCGGCGTTTGCTTTCGGCACTTCACGTTTCAAAACGATGTAGCGCCGGTCGGTCTGAAGTTTTTCGGAGATTTCCGTGCGTGGGAGCTCTAATTCGCGAGTGACAAGATCGACAGTTGCCTCGACGTCGGTCAGACGGGTCGCATCTGCGACTACTGTTTCGACCGGAACATTGTGCGCGAGCACTTCTTTATTGGCGTCAAGGATCGTGCCGCGCTCGGCGAAGATCGGCTGCTTGATTACGTGTTTTTCAGCCGCGAGTCCGGCGTATTCGTCGTGCTTGATCATTTGCAGATAGATCAAGCGAAACGAAAATGCGCTGAAGAGCAGAACGAAGCCGAAGCTGACGATTGCGCATCTTGTCCGGCTGTTCCATTTCATTTCACGACCCGCTGAATCGAAACTGGCTGGACCGCATCTTCCTGATTTCGGGCCGGCATCGTGAGCCGAACGATGCTGTGCTCGGCGATCGGAATCATTTTGAGATAGCCTTCCTTCAAACGGTGTTGCAGCGCCGAGCGCGAAGTGAGGGCGGCAATCTGCGCGCTGGCGACTTCATTCTGCATCCGCAAATTCGCGACTTCGGTCTCGAGCGCTTTTTTGCGATCCCCGAGATGATAGAGCTGAAGCGTGAGATAAACGTAACTCAACCCCGTGAGCGCGAGAAAGGCGGTGAGTACAATCCAGCGGGCGAGCGACGCCGCCCCGACGGAATTCCAGCTTTTTCGGCGCGCGCGAGTCATCCAACTTTCTCCGCCACGCGCAATTTGGCGCTCCGCGAGCGCGGGTTCATTCGGCGCTCATCTTCGCCGGGCTCGACCGGTTTTGAAGTGATTGCACGCAGATTGTAGTCCGGGTTGGGTCGCGGCTCCTGCCACTCCGGCCGGTCCTGCCAAAGCCGGCTCTGATCCCGAATAAAATTTTTCACGATCCGATCTTCCAAAGAGTGGAATGTGATAACGGCAATGCGCGCGCCAGGGTCGAGGCGCGCGGTCAAAACGCGGAGGCCTTGCTCGAGCGCGCCGAGCTCGTCGTTCACTTGTATCCGCAACGCTTGAAAGACCTGCGTGGCGGGGTGTCTGCGCCCATGTCGGCTCACGACTTTTTCGATCGCGCGTGCGAGTTGGAGCGTTTCAGTGAACGGCGCGTCCTTGCGCGTCTTTACAATTAAGCTGGCAATACGCCGCGCCGCCGGCTCCTCGCCGAGATCGCGAAATAAACGGATCAGCTCCTCTTCGGTGTAATTATTTACGATGTGCGCCGCAGTGATTGAGGATCCTGGATCCATTCGCATATCGAGCGGACCATTCCGCATCATGCTGAAGCCGCGCGCGGCGTTCTCCAATTGACGGGAGGAAACGCCCAGATCGAGCAGGGCTCCGCCGATTCTCGCGATGCCAAGTTCATCGAGAATTTTGTCCGCATCGCGAAAGTTCGCCTGCCGCAGCGTGACGCGTCCGCCAAAGTGCGCGAGTTCTTCACGGGCTTGTGCGATTGCGTCCGGGTCTTGATCGAGCGCGAGAACGTCGGCGCCGGTTTTTAGGATCGCTTCGGTATGGCCTCCGCCGCCGACCGTTCCATCGACGACCAGCGAGCCGGGATGCGGCGCAAGCAATTCCACCGCTGCCGCGGCCAGAACCGGACGATGGTAAGTGAAATCTTCCATTTCCTGCGGCTCCTCTTCCAGAACGAGCGGGCCGGTCGCAAACCAGACCGGGCGCTCAAACAATAATGCGTTCATACTTGGGTTGATTACAAACCAATGACGTTGGCGACCTGTTGATACGTCGGCGTCTCCTCCTCGTGCGCCTTTTTGCGTTTATCCGAATTCCAAATTTCAAATCGGCCCCGACCGCCGACGAGCACGACTTCGCCTTTCAGTCCGATTTTTTTACAAAGGTCTTCCGGCAAAACGAGCCGGCCTTGCTTGTCGGAAGCGCCGTGCTGCGCTCGGGCGTGCAGTTGGCGAAAGAAGACTCGCCGATCGCGTGCGGACACGTTCGGGTCGGACTCGGCAGCCGCGCTCATACGAGAAAATTCTTCAGGCGACATGACCAGAAGAAATTGATCAGTCGCTTCTGGAAGAATGATGAACTCTTGGGCAGTACCACGGCGCCAGCGCGCGGGAATGGTAATTCGATTTTTTTCGTCGATGAAGTGACGAAACTCGCCGGCGTAGAAGCGTTGATCTGGCGTGTGCATTGGCGGGTGGAAAATTCTTCCATTCTAACCCACTTTTCCCCACTTTTAACCACCTTCCGTGCCAGCCGTCAATAAAAATTAATTGCCCCTTTGCTGCTCTCTTTCTCATATCTAAACTGCGCTCTTTGAAACGATGCCGCGCTGTGACGTCTCAATAATCCTTTTTATAATTCTTTTTGCCATCGGCCTGCATTGGCTGGCATCGATGTTTGCTCAAACCCCAGCCGCGGGAACGGACGACGTTATTCGCGTCCGAGTGACGCTCAACGCCGACGGTTCGCGCACCGTTTATCAGTTCGACAACGCCAAGCATGAAGCCACTGCGACGACCTCTGAGCCGGACGGCAAACCGCGGGGCAAAATCGTGTATCAGGTTGGTGACGCCGGTCGCTTCGTCAGCGGTGTCGCTTTTGGACCGGACGAAAAGTTCCTCTTCAAAAGCGTATATAAATATGATGCCGGCGGCCGGCTGGAGCAGGAGACGCATCTGACCAGTGAGAACAGTGTCATTAACAGGATCGCCTACAGATATGATCCGAAAGGGAAGCAAATTGGTTACTCAGTTTTCGACGCAAGTGGGAAATTGATATCGGGAACCGCATCGCCGTCGCCAACGGCATCGCCTTCCAAACCGCGGAACGTACTCGGGCACTGAGAAAGCGCGATCACCTCACCACTGAGGCTGCTTGCCCCTCCCGGAAAAAAGGGCTAAGAAGTTAGCCCTCATGATTGATTACATCCAAAAGGGCGGGCTACTAATGTGGCCAATTCTAGTCTGTAGCATTATCGCCGTCGCCGTCTTCTTGGAGCGTTTCTTTTATCTTCATCGGGCAACGATTCATGTCGGCGAGTTTCTGAAAGGCGTTTCCAATCTGATTCAACGCCGTAACTTCGCGGAAGCTTTGCACGAATCGGCTGGAACGCCCGGACCGGTGGCCCGCGTGATTCACGCCGCGATTCTTCGACATGACATGTCGCGATCGGAGCTGCGCGAAATTGTCCAGGAAGCCGGACAACTGGAAGTGCCGAAACTCGAACGTTTCCTTGGCGTGCTCGCAACTCTCGCTTTTCTCGCGCCGTTGCTCGGCTTGCTCGGAACTGTTTCAGGGATGATCGATGCTTTCGGCACGATCGCTTCCCATGGCGGCTATGCGACCGTCACAGAACTTTCCGCCGGCATTTACAAGAGTCTACTTACCACCGCTGCCGGCCTGGTCGTCGCCGCGCCAACGTTTGCCGCCTACAGCTACCTTTCGTCACGTGTTAATACGATGTTGCACGAAATTGAACGCGCCGGGATCGAGATCGTACATATGTTGAAGGATAGCGAAGCGCTCACGGGCATTATCAGTTTTCAGCAGACACCCGAAACGAGGCCGAGTTCGCGAGAGGCGCATCGCGATCGTTAGAATGAACCCGCCTCTGCCGGGATGCAGCACGCGCCACGCACTCGGAAGATTGACAACCACCTATGAAGCTGAGCCGGACAAAAGAATATAATTTCGGCTGGCTGGTTGTTTTTCCACTCATCGACGTTGTCTTTCTGCTCATCTTTTTTATGCTCCTGAGCTCAAACTTTGTCTTGCAGCCGGGGATCGCCGTTTCGGCTCCGGCCTCGCCTTTCTTTCTCGGCGCCCAGCAGAATCAACAAATCATCAGCATCACGGCGGGTGCGGTCCCCGCCATTTATTTTCGCGACCAAAAGACTTCACTCGAACGCCTTGGGCCACTGCTGGACGCGGCCAAGCGGGAAAATCGCTCCATTATCATTAAGGCGGATCGTCAGACTCCGTACGAATTGGTCGTTGCGGTGACGAACACTGCGCTGGAACACGGAATTTCTTCGGTTTCATTGGCGGGCGCGGAGCCGAAATGAATGGGTCGACCGCCGAGCGGTTTCTCTTTAATTGGAATGCGCCGCGGGACCGCAATCTCGCAATCCTGGGTTTTCTTTTTGCATCGTTCGCTGGGCACGCCGCTTGTTTTTATCTTTTTCAGGTTGTCTACCCGCCGACTGTTTCGCTTACACCCGCGCCGCAGCGGGTGAGTCTAATCAGCGTGAATTCGGAGCAGGCTGTTACATTCTTACGCTGGATCGACGCGGAAGATCCCGCGCTGGTTTCAACGACGAGGAGGCCGCCGTACATGCGCCGCCGTGAGATCGGAAAAGTTGAACAAATTCCCTCTTACTTTGCAAGAGAACCGGCATTGAAGGAAGCGCCCCCGTTGGCTGTCGATCTTCGAGTCCCTAGCGTGCAGCCGCCGGGTCCAGTTCCGTCGGTCGTTCGAGTTCCGGCGAAACCGGTCGGAGTAACTCCAACCAAAGTGACGTTTTCAAATGAATTTGATCAGTTCGGTCAGCCGGCGTTTGTCCCAACTCAGTTTAAAGCTTCCAATCAGGAGCCGCCGCAGAACGCGCAGTTTCGTGTCGCTGTGGATTCCGCGGGCGCAGTCCGTTATTGCTTCAGACTGAATTCGTCTGGCGACGCTGCGTTGGATGAGCAGGTGCGCCAACATCTCGCACGCTACCGATTTCCAGCTAGACTGGTCCCGGGCGCAGTCGAGCGATCGACATCGAATGGCGACTCGCTGGTTTGGGGGATCGCGACGATCGAATGGGGCAACGATGTCGTCGCGGCGAACGCTAAACCGAGTCCGACCGCGCCGTGATTCGAGTCAGTCTCGCTGCGCTGGTCACAATTTATCTGCTCCTTTCCCTTGCCACGATTTTGCTTCTCTGGATAGTAGGTGAGTGGAACCGGCGCCGGCGTGAGCGGCGCGCATTGCGCTACCGGTTACGTTGCGTGATTTGCGCGTTCGAGTTTGAAGACCAAACGGCGACCTTACTCCCGCGCTGCCCGCGTTGTGGCAGTTTGAACGAAAGATTTAGGTTGGAGCAGATTTAATTATGGGAATGTGGATTGGCCGAAATCGAAAAGCGCGCGTCACTTACGGGTTCGATGAGATCGCGCTCGTGCCGGGACGCGTCACGATCAATCCAAACGAAGTTGACATCACGTTTCGTTTGCCGCGCAAGGACGCCGTGCCGCTTGCGTTGAAAATTCCCATCCTTGCCAGCGCGATGGACGGCGTGGTCGATGTTCACTTCGCCGTTGCAATGAGCAAGCTCGGCGGTCTGGCCGTTCTGAACCTGGAAGGCATGCAGACTCGCTACAAAAATCCACAGGAAGTTCTCCAAAAGGTCGTGGAGACCGATAAGTCCGAAGTCACCGCATTGCTCCAGCGCATTTATAAGGAGCCGGTTCAGCCTGACTTGATCGCAGCACGGGTCAAGCAAATCAAAGACCAAGGCGGAATCGCTGCGGTTAGCGCAATTCCGCAACGCGCGGCCGAATTTGGACCGATCGCGCAGGAAGCCGGGGCTGATGTTTACGTCGTCCAAAGCACGGTTTCGACCGCGCGCCATATTTCGAGCGAATATAAATCGCTCGATCTCCCAAAATTTTGCGCCGACATGCGCGTTCCGGTGATCGTCGGCAACACCGTTGGTTACGACGTTACGTTCGAAATTATGGAGTGCGGACCCGCGGCTGTGCTGGTAGGCGTCGGGCCCGGTGCGGCGTGCACTTCGCGCGGCGTGCTTGGTCTTGGCGTTCCACAAGTCACCGCCACAGTCGATTGCGCCGCGGCGCGCGATGCTTATTTCAAAAAAACTTCACGCTACGTTCCGATCATCACTGACGGTGGGATGAGCAAAGGCGGCGACGTTTGCAAAGCGCTCGCTTGCGGCGCGGACGCGGTCATGGTCGGCAGCGCGTTTGCACGCGCGGAGGAAGCGCCCGGCTCCGGTTATCATTGGGGAATGGCCACGCCGCACGTGAATCTTCCGCGCGGGACGCGGATCAAGGTTGGCACTACCGGTTCGCTGAAACAAATTCTGTTCGGCCCCGCCGAAGTTGATGATGGCAGTCAAAACCTCGTCGGCGCGATCACGACTTGCATGGGGAACGTCGGGGCGAAAGACATTGCCGAGTTTCAGCAAACCGAAATTATCATCGCGCCGTCGATCAAAACCGAAGGCAAGCTTTTTCAGGCCGTCCAAAGCGTCGGCATGGGCACGAGCTAAGATCGACGTCGTCGTCTCATGGATTCTGATCGCCGCGTTGTAATCACAGGTCTCGGTGTTGTCACGCCGGTCGGCAACGATCTCGACAGCTTCTGGGCCAGCCTCAAAGAAGGCAAAAGCGGGATCGGCCGGATCACCGCGTTCGACATCATGCAATACGATTGTCAGATCGCGGGTGAAGTTCGCAATTTCGACCCGAAGCTCTTTTTCAAGAATCAAAAAGATCTGCGGCGGACCGATCGTTTCGTCCAACTGGCGATGGGCGCGGCCAAGATGTCGATCCAGGACAGCGGACTCGATCTCGAAAAAATAAATCGCGAACGATTCGGCACGATCATCAGCAGCGGTATCGGCGGACTGAAAACGCTCGAGGAGCAATTCACCGTGCTGATGAACAAAGGGCCGCAGCGCACGTCGCCCTTTACCATTCCGATGCTAATCAGCAACATGGCCAGCGGCGTTATCTCGATGGAATTTGGATTGCGCGGTCCGAACATGTGCATCGTCACCGCCTGCGCCACTTCCAACAACTCGATTGGCGAATCGTGGCGGCAAATTAAATTTGGCGACGCCGATATCTTTCTCGCCGGCGGTTCCGAGGCCTCGATTGTCGAAATTGGCCTGGCCGGATTTTCGTCGATGAAAGCGCTCAGCCGCCGCAATGACGAGCCGGAGCGCGCTTCCCGTCCGTTCGATCGCGACCGAGACGGTTTCGTGATGAGCGAAGGCGCGGGTGTTGTGGTGGTCGAAGAGCTCGAGCACGCGAAGAAACGTGGCGCGAAAATTTATTGCGAGCTTACTGGCTACGGACTTTCTGCGGATGCCTATCACATGACAGCGCCGCCGAATGATGGCGAAGGCGCGGCCCGCGCGATGAAGATCGCGCTCGAGCACGCGAAGATCGCGCCAAATGATGTCGATTACATTAACGCGCACGCGACTTCAACCGGACTCGGCGACATTGCCGAAACCAAGGCGATCAAAATGGTTTTCGGCGAGGACCAGGCGAAGAGAGTTGCGATCAGCGCGACCAAATCGATGACCGGCCACATGTTGGGCGGCGCCGGCGCAGTGGAAATGGCGGCCTGCGCGTTATCGATCCGCGATTCGATCATTCCGCCGACCATCAATCTGGAAAATCCCGATCCGGAATGCGACCTCGACTACACACCGAACAAAGCGCGCGAGAAAAAAGTTAAAGTCGTGCTGAACAACTCATTCGGCTTTGGCGGCCACAACGCCACTTTAGTCGCGACTGCGTTCGAAGGTTGAGCCGCGTATGAACACACGGGAGAGGGATTGGGGATGGCTCGCCTTTTCTCTCATCTTAATTCTTGCCGGCATTAAGATGCTGGCAAGAGGTCATGTTCAACACTGGCTACTGCCAGAATTTCAAGCCTCTGGTGGTGTTGTGACAGCCGCAGGCACGATCGCTTTTGCGCATACAGCAAATTGCGTGATCAACCATCTTATGGGAGGTCCCTCGCTGCGCTCGGGATGACAGCGAAATTACTTCTGGGGGTTAACCGGGAAGTGTTTGTTCTTGAGGCGTTCGGGGACCCGTTTGGTTTGTTCGGCCTCGATTTGTTCTTTCGCTTCGCCTAGCGCATCGATTGCTTCGCGACTTTTCTTGGCGCGGCACATGTACATCGTTGCGTGCGCGAGCGGGATTTGGGCTTCTGGCATTCCGACGAATTCGACCGCTTGCTGTGTCGAGATTGCGAGCGGCAACGCTGCCGGATCGGCCAGGCCGACGTCTTCGCTCGCGAAGATGACGATCCGCCGCGCGATGAAACGTAAGTCTTCGCCGCCATGGAGCATTTTTGCCAGCCAATAGATCGCGCCTTTTTCATCGGAAGCGCGCATGCTCTTTATGAACGCGCTGATCGTGTCGTAGTGCGCGTCGCCCGCGCGATCATACACGACCGCTTTCTGCTGAATGCTTTCTTCGGCTACCGCGAGCATGAAATGAATCACGCCTTTCGAATCAGGCGTCGTTGTGAGCACGCCAATCTCGAGTGCGTTTAAACATTTCCGAGCATCGCCATCACTCCGCTTTGCCAGATGTCGCCTTGCGTTCTTGTCGATCTTAACCTTGTAATCGCCGAGTCCGCGCTCTTTGTCGGCGAGCGCGCGGTCGATCAGTGTCTCCAATTCAGCAAGGCTCAGTGGCTCCAATTGAAAAACCTGCGACCGTGAGACGAGCGGACTGTTGACGTAGAAAAAGGGATTGTAAGTGGTCGCTCCGATAAGGCGCAGATTTCCGCTTTCGACATCGGGAAGAAGAATGTCCTGCTGCGTTTTGTTGAAATGATGAATCTCATCGATAAACAAAATCGTTTTCTGACCGGAGGTGCGAATTCGATTCGTCGCAGCCGCAATCACGCGCCGCATTTCGGCGACGTTGCTTTCCACGCCGCTGAGACGCACGAACTTCGCGTGCGTCATATCGGCGATGATGTGGGCGAGGGTTGTTTTGCCGGTGCCAGGCGGTCCGGACAAAATCACTGACGGCAAACGATCGGCCTCGATCGCGCGTCTGAGCAAATTTCCCGGCGCCAGAATATGTTCCTGGCCGACGAATTCCTCGAGCGAGCGCGGTCGCATCCGCGTCGCCAGCGGCGCGCTCGCCTGAGGCCAGGGACTCTTAACAGAGTCAACCTCTGGCTCGAACAACTCTTGCATGTAAAGAAAATACGCACCTACTGCGAATTATGCACCTGTGGCGGGCGATTGGGGACAATCGGCCTTGCCTAAACCAGAACTTCGCAACGCAAACGCCGTATTAGGTAAGCGACGAGTCCTCTCGTCGCGATGAACTTTCCGCGGCAGCCATTCGTCGGTCTCGCCCTGATCGCGGCGCTAGGAGTTATTGTTGCGGATTTTTTTCCGAGTGCGCCGTCTCGCTGGTGGCTCGCCGGAATTATTTTCACAACGCTTGCCTTCGTGGTCTGGGTTTGGCCGAATTTAGGCTCGACATATCTGCTCGTCGGCGCCGGTTTCTTTTTGCTTCATAATTTCAGGACCGCTGACACGACCAGCTTGAGACTTGCCGCGGACCTCACCGACCGTCCACGAGTGGTGAACACTGTCGGCCTTGTGGTATCGGAGCCGAAAATTGCGCCGAACGGCTTTACGACCTTTTTGTTAAAGGTCGAATCGAATGAATTCGGAGGTGAGAAAAGATCGACAACTGCGATTTGGGTCGTTCGCTGGCGGGGCAATCCTGAATTCGGTGATGAGCTGAAATTGTTTGGGATCGCGGAACCAATTTCGCCACCGCGCAATCCGGGCGAGTTCGACATGCGCTCTTATCTGGCACGTCAGGATGTGCGACGAAGCTTGTTTGTCCGTTATCCGGAAGACGGTGTTTTGCTAAGAAAAGGCGCGGGAAATCCGATCATGCGCGCAGCCAAGAAATCACGGGCCTGGATGCAGGGGGTGATTTGTCGCGGACTCGACGATTCGCCCAAGGTGCAGAATTTCCTGAGCGGCGTCTCGCTCGGTTTGCGGCATCAAACGCCAGAAGACATTGAAGAACCGTTTCAGCAAACGGGAACCCTGCATCTTTTTGCCGTCGCCGGTTTGCACGTTGGAATCGTTGCCCGGCTTCTCTGGATCCTCGCAATGGTGGCGCGGCTTTCCCGGAAATGGGCTACAGCCGTCATCATTCCGCTTTTGCTTTTTTATGCAGCTGTAACTGGCCTGCACGTTTCCAGTGTGCGCGCGGCGGTAATGAGCTCGATCTTGCTGGCAGGCTTTTTCTTCGAGCGAAAAGTTTTTGCGCTGAACAGTCTGGCTGCGGCGGCTTTTTTTCTTCTTTGCTGGAACACAAACGAATTTTTCTCGACCGGCTTCCAACTTTCGTTCGCGGTCGTGGGTGGAATCATTCTATTGGCTGATCCCCTTTCGAATTGGTTACGGCGGCTCAGCGCGCCCGATCCGTTTTTGCCGCGGCGATTGGTGGGCGGCCCGCGCCGCGCGGTTGGAGTCGGTTACGAATGGGTCTGTCGCGGGGGCTCGGTTTCTTTGGCGGCCTGGCTCGGTTCGTTGCCGCTCATCTTTTGGTATTTTCATCTCGTTACGCCAAGCTCGCTTTTCGCGAACCTGATCGTGGTCCCGATCGCGTTTTTTATTCTGGCAATCGCTCTACTTTCGATCGTTGCGGCGTCGATCAGTTCGGCCCTGTCGTTAATCTTCAACAACGCAAACTGGTCACTCGCCAGCGGCGTGATCGCGTTCGTGCAGTGGTTTGCGCACGTTCCCGGAAGTCATTATTACGTCGCCGAGCCGCATTGGCCCAAAAAGTCAAGCGCGACGATCACGGTGCTCGACGTCGGCGCAGGCGCGGCTGTCCATTTGCGCGCCTTGAATGCCGATTGGCTTTTTGATTGCGGAAGCGCGCGCGATTACGAACGGGTGCTTCGTCCATTTTTGCACTCGGCAGGAGCAAATCGTGTGGATGGACTTCTGCTTAGTCATGGCGACTCGCTCCATATCGGAGGCGCGGAGAGTCTTCTACGTGATTTTGCTCCAACGTTCTTGATCGATAATCCGCTCCCGGACCGTTCGACGATCCATCGGCGATTGCGGGAGAATTTGCCGGCGCATCGATTCAACCTGTTGCGTCTGAAAGCAGGTGAAGTTTTCCCGATTTCTTCTCAAGTCAGGGCAAAGATCTTGTTTCCGCCCCCGGAAATGTTAGCAAGTTCTGCCGACGATCAGGCGTTCGTGGTTCAATTGTCCACCGAAGCCGGAAGGATTCTGCTTATGTCTGACAGCGGGTATGCGACCGAAAAAGCATTGATTATGTCGCGGGCTGATTTGCGGAGTGATGTGCTCGTGAAGGGACAACATCACTCGGGAAATTCGGGCTCGGACGTTTTCCTCGATGCCGTCCGACCGAAGTTGATCGTGGCGACTTCGCGCGATTTTCCGCAGCATGAACGAATTTCGGACGAATGGGCAGAGAAGGTCCGGGCACGAGGAATCAAACTTTTTCGGCAGGACGAAACCGGCGCAGTAGAACTGGAGTTCGGTTCGCAGGGGTGGCAGGCCCGAGCTTATCTCACCGGCGAAATTTTTCGCAGCGTCAAGCGATAGATCGGCGTGCCCTGATCGCGAAATCGCCGTTCGAACTTGCTCAACGGAAGATCGCCATCGGCCCGAGTAATAATTGCAAAGCCGGAACCATCTTGGGTGAGACGTCGGATTTGGTCAAAATAATCGGATTGATCAGTGGCGATCCGGAAAAGCCCCTCCGGCGCGAGCGCGCGATGAACCGAGTCGAGAAAACCTGAGGTAACGATGCGACGTCTCTGATGGCGCCGTTTTGGCCACGGATCGGGGAACAGGAGGTAAAAAGTTTCGACGGACGCTATCGGCAGGAGATGGCGCACTGCGTAAGAACTTTCGACATTCAGAACGCGAACATTTTCAAGCGCGGCTGCTTTGCGGCGGGCTCTCGCCACGCGTCCGACCAATTTTTCGATGCCGAGAAAATCTTGATCCGGGTAACGCTTCGCCAATTCGCACAAGAATGAGCCGTCGCAACAGCCAAGATCCACATGCAACGGTGCCGTGCGGCCGAAGATTTTGAGCAGGTCGAGAGTCGCAAAATAATTTTCCGGGACGAGTTCAGTCACGGAATAAAAATGGAACTGTTGCGAGGCGATTCAACCCCGCAACGGGTCGGAGCCGACCTGGCACACCTGACTGGCGGAACAGTCAGACGACGGCCTGCTCTTTGACGATATGGACCTCCAATTCGTTTGAGAAGTTTCGCCTATGGCAGCGCCGGCGCGCGTGATCAAGTCAAAATGGAATTTTCCAGCAACGACCGACCCGCAATAGTGTCTAAGATCGACGATATGAAATATGCTCGAGTGCTAATCGCAGCGTTCCTTGTGTTGGTTGTCGATCTTTTGCCGGCACAGAATTCACCGGCCCCGACCAAAACAGCGGTTTTCGCTGGCGGATGTTTCTGGTGCATTCAGCCCGCGTTCGACAAAGCGGCGGGCGTAATCAAAACAACCGTCGGTTATTGCGGCGGGACAGAAGCGAATCCGACTTACGAACTGGTCGGCTCGGAAAAAACTAATTACCGGGAATCGATCCAGATCGTGTACGATCCTGGAAAAATTTCCTACGAGCAGTTGCTCGATGTCTATTGGAAGCAGATCGATCCGACGCAGTCAGACGGGCAATTCACCGATACCGGGCCGAGCTATCGCGCGGCAGTTTTTTATTCCAATGATGAGGAGAAAAAAATTGCCGAGATGTCGAAGGAGAAGTTGGCCCGGTCGGGAAAATTCAAAAAGCCGATCGTGACCGAGATTTTGCCGGCGATGAAATTTTGGCCGGCGGAGGATTATCACCAAAAATATTACCTGCAAAACCCGGAACACTTCGAAGCGTTCGAGCACGGTTCTGGGCGGGTGTCGTTTCAGGAGAGAAACTGGGGCGAGAAGCCGTGACCTTTGCCCAGCCTTAGAATTTGTAGAGCTGGGCCCGTTCCGATTCGACGAATTCGGCGCGCTCTACCGAAAGCGGCTCGTTCATAACTTTTCCCAATTCCTGCGCCAGGACGATGGCGATGGCTCGCGCATCCCGAACGTAAACTGGAATCGGAAACGAGCCGGCATTGCGATCGTAACCGTAAATGGCGCCGTCGGTTTCCCAAACGCAGTAAGCGTGGCCTGCCGGATGACCGGTGTAGCGGACGAGAAGAATTTTTGCCCAAAAGTCTTTGTCTAGCTCATGCTGGGTCCTAACAATGGCGAGGTAGTTGCATGCTGAGATAACGCAGCCGTTTAAGACGACCAGATCATTGTCGTTGGGAGAGAGAAGAACGGTTTGGTGAGGCCGGCAGCTCAGTATGATGCAGGTCAAGAGGATAGCGGAGTGATAAAATACTTTGCCGAAGGAGCGTAGATTCATGAAGAGCAGCGCTAGCCTATTGGATTTATAGAATTTATAGCACCCCGAGCGCCCTGATGCGAAGTTTTATTTTTCACCCTGGAAAAATTACACATCGCTCGTGCAGGACAAGGCTAATCGCCCTAGTCTCCGCCTTTGCTCTCGACACCCACAGGTGGAGTAAATAATGAAGCTCGCGTAGTTTACGCTCAGTCCCTGAATGGCAGCCGAAACAAAAAAAAGAGATTGGGCTAGAGATCGCCCACGTCCTTTTCATCGACATTGTTGGTTACTCGAAACTTCTGATTGATGAGCAACGCGATTATTTGCATACGCTCAACGAGGTTGTTCGAGAAACCGAGTCTTTCCGCGCAGCCGAGGCCGCCGGTAAACTGACTCGCCTGCCAACCGGCGATGGAATGGCGCTGGTTTTTGCAACCACACCGGACGCGCCAGTTTCGTGCGCGTTGCAAGTGAGCAAGGCGCTGCGGAGCCATCCGGAAGTGCAGGTGCGCATGGGAATCCACAGCGGCCCGGTGAGCGGTATTACCGATGTCAATGATCGCTCCAATGTAGCGGGGGCGGGAATCAACTTGGCCCAGCGCGTGATGGATTGCGGGGACGCAGGGCACATTCTGCTTTCCAAGCATGTGGCGGACGATCTCGAACAATATCGCCAGTGGCGATCCCATTTGCACGACTTGGGGGAATGCCAAGTGAAACATGGCGCGCGTGTCTCGGTCGTGAATCTTTATGACGATCAGTTCGGCAATGCGACCCTGCCCCGAAAATTCGAGGCTGCGCAGAAGCACCAGGCCCGCGTGCGCCGGGCGGGAGTCGCCGTTGGGTTGCTCGTGCTTGCCGCGGTTATCGCTGTCTTCGTCTTTCCCTCGCGGAGACCGACGCTCTCGCCTCTAGCGATTGCGGAAAAATCGATCGCGGTGCTACCGTTGGAAAACCTGAGCGACGAAAAAGAAAACGCCTACTTCGCCGACGGGATCCAGGAAGAACTCCTGACCAGCCTTTCTAAAATCAAAAACATTAAAGTCATCAGCCGCGCTTCGGTCATGCAATACAAGGCCGGGATCACACGCAACCTCAAAGACATTGCGCAACAGCTGGGCGTCACCAATGTCGTAGAAGGCAGCGTGCGGCGGTCAGGAAGTCACGTCCGCGTCTCCGTGCAGTTAATCGATGCCCGAGCGGACCGTCATATGTGGGCACAGAACTATGATCGAACATTGGCCGACTCAATATCGTTGCAAGGTGAATTAGCCACGGCGATCGCAGCAGAAGTCGGTTCAACACTGAGTCCGCAGGAAAAAGCGCGCGTGGAGGCAAAACCGACGAATAACGCCACCGCTTACGATGCGTACCTTCGTGGCCGCGCGTTCACCGCTAGGGTCCAGCTGGATGCTCCAAATGCGCAGGGTGCGATACGCTCATATCAAGAGGCTACGACGCTGGATCCCGCTTTTACTCTCGCCTGGGCTTATCTGTCATTCTCTCAAGCGCAGGATTACTGGATAGGTCACGATCCAAGTTCTGCGCGGCTGGCTGCGGCCAAGGACGCGCTCGATCATGCGCTAGAGCTCGACCCAAACCTCCCTGAGACTCGCCTTGCTCTGGGTTACTACCTGTATTACGGCGAACGCGATTTCAACGGAGCGCTGGCCGAATTCCAGCGAGCCGAGGAGGGCCTGCCAAGCAATGTCGATGTTATCAAAGCTATCGGGCTTATCGAACGGCGAGTAGGACATTGGGACGAAGCAATCGGTCGGCTCCGACGCGCGGTCGAGCTCGATCCGCGGAACATAGATGCGTTCGCCACTCTGGCTATTACCTATACCTGCGTGCGTCGTTTCCACGAAGTTCATGCTATAGCCGACCAAGTCCCCGCCTGGGATCCTACAAATGCATTTGCCCTTCGGATAAAAGTAAATGCCTTCTTTGCGACGGGAGATCTTAACGCGGTTGAACCGCTACTCGAGAATCCGGTTTCCAAAGCGAATCCGCTTTTGGGCGGCCGTCAGGCTTTGTTCCGACGAGACTACCTTACGGCCATAAATATTCTGTCCAAAGGGGTGGCCGACAAACTGGACGATCGGTACGAACAGCTTCTCTTCATGCTCGGGTTAAGTCAGCAACGGTCCGGCGACGTGGCCGCGGCACGCACAACTTATCAGACGGCCGTACAGCATTTTCAACACAGGCTCGAAAACGCAAGGCCTGATTCTCCGCCGGAGGCGGAACTTCGCTCGGGATTGGGTCTGGCGTATGCGAGCTTAGGGGAAAAGACTTCTGCTGTAGCCGAAGTACAAAGAGCGTTGGCCATTCATCCTAGTTCCAAAGATGCATTGGACGGACCCACCAATGAAGAGGCTATGGCACGAGTCTACGCTCTCTCGGGTGATGCTGATCAGGCCATCCCCATTCTCACCCATCTGCTACAAATCCCATATTCGCAGGCGCTCACTCCCGCGTTGCTCCGGCTAGACCCCATGTTCGATCCGCTTCGGAACGATCCGCTCTTCCAAAAGCTCGCCGTCTCGGAGGCGTCGAAATAGAAAGGATTTTGCGCCCACTACGGGCGTGCGTATGTTCTGAAATTCAAGGAAGGGCCCGGCTACCTCAGGGTCTAAGTTATGACTAACGACACCACAGAACCTGAGTCGACCAAAGAAAAGGAAAAAGAACTGAAAATCCGTGATTTGAAACCCAAGGACGACGTGAAAGGCGGTGCGCCAGCCGGCAAGAAAGAGGACAAAGAGGACAAGGCGGCCCCTCGTCGCACAGGCGAGATAGATTTCATGAAGTACATGAAGGACGCGAAGTAGCGCATGCTCGTTACTGCCGACCGGTGGTTAAATCTTCGTTGATTCTCCTCGGACTTTCCTGCACATCGCCGGACTTGTTGTCAGTCTCGTTGTCAGTTTAGCCAGTTTTGAAGCGGTTTACCTAGTAAGTGGAGGCGAGGGGAGTTGAACCCCTTTGTCTAGGTCAGTGTTCGCGCTCGTCCAACAACGTTTTCCACGAGGGAAATCCGACCGTTCTAGGATTTAGGTGGACATCTTCGGACGTTCCTACTATCGTTCCTATGTGGCCAGTCTTACCAAACGTCCCACATCTCAATTCTGGGTAGCATGCTTTATCGACCGGCACGGAAGGCGTTTGAAACGCTCCACGGCGACGGCTGATCGCAAATGGGCGCAAAAGATCGCCGACGAGTATGAGGCTGCGGCCCGGCGAAAGCGAACGGCTCTGCAAGTGCGTCGAGTAATCACTCAACTTCATCAGGAAATCACAGGCGATGAAGTCTCGCAAACGTCACTGCGGAATTT
>DATFXN010000055.1:0-9286 GCA_035315805.1 Chthoniobacterales bacterium | reverse complement strand
AGCCCATGACCGGGATTGAACCGGTGACCTCGTCCTTACCAAGGACGTGCTCTACCAACTGAGCTACATGGGCCGGTTTGCCTCCCGCGTGTAGAACTAAAAGTCCCAAAGCCGCGTCAAATTGCAACGACCATGGGACCGTCTCGTTCTCGCAAAAAGCGTCCGAAACGGTAGTCGCGCCGGGGGTAGTGTCAAAGCAATTTTCTTGGCTAAAACCCGCCTTTTCTAGCGAATCCGCATGCTGCTCGTTTCCTCCGGTTTCCCGCGGGTCATCAACCGAACGACGACCGCTACGATCACCAGCACCACGACCGCAAAGAAAATCTTCGCCGGCGTGAAAAAGCTCGTCCCGGGAGTTGGAGTCGGCGTGGGCGGCGGCGCATTCCTCGCCGCAATCTGTCCCTGCGCATACTTAAGGCGCTCCTGCGTTTCCTGATCATTGGGATCCATTTTTAGAGCCTGCTGGTAATCCTCGATCGCCTTCTCGTACTGCTGCGCCAGCGCATAGGTGTAACCCCGTCGAGCATATTCCGGCTCGTAGTTCGGGTTCTTTTCGATCGCAGCTGCGTAATCGGCAATCGCGGCGTCGAAATTTTTCAGATTCCGATAGGCCAGTGCGCGCTGGTCGTAATTTTGTATATCATTCGGGTTTTTTTGAATCGCGAGCGTAAAATCGGCTACCGCCTTGTCCCATTGCTTCAATCCGATGTAGGCGAAGCCGCGGAATTTATAGCAGAGCCCTTCATCGCCCTTTAATTCGATTGCCTTGTTCACGTCAGCGATTACCGCATCAAATTGAATCTGGGCAAGTTCGGTTTGGCCGCGCTCCATGTATCCGATCGGATCCTTCGGAGCGAGCTCGATTTGTTTGGAAAAGTCCGCGACGGCGGAGCTAAATCTCGCCGCCGACGCTGGTCCATCGCCAGCTGCCGCGGCCACTCTGCCGGCAGCGCGGTAGGCGTTTCCCCGATCCCGATAAGCTCCCGGATCATCCGGCGCCGCTTCTATCGCCTTGTTAAACTCCTCGATCGCTTCAGCGTACTTTTTTGCGTCGATTAGCTCGATCCCCTTTCGCCGATGGGCATCGGCTTCTCCGCCGCCCTCGCCGCCGCGCTTCTTCGCATTGGCGACCGGCACAAGGACCAACGCTGATAACAAGATCGATATCATCAATGAGGTTCGAGTGTTCATATTCTCCTCCCGCCTCTTCATTGTTGCGCGATTCGCGCCGCGCAAGCCAGCAAATTTGTGTCAGTCCGGCTCGGACCTGCGAAATTGCGCCGCTGTGTCACAATCAGCCGCATGGAACGCGACACCCGGCAACTTTCCAAAGGATACGCCGCACTTTTCGCCACCGTCGTCATCTGGTCGGTCCCGTCACTCTTTCAGTTCTACCTGAATCGCTTTTACGATCCGTGGTCACAAAACTTTTACCGTTACGCGGTCGCTTGTCTCGCGATCATTCCGTTCGTTCTGTGTCAGCTTCGGCGCGGCCGCCCAAAGATCGACCTCCAGGCGGTCGCCCTTTGCATCATTCCCTGCCTCCCGAACGTTGTCCACCAAATCACCCAAGTCGTCGCCCTGTTTTACATGGGACCGGGCGCCTATGGCGTCTTCGCTCGCTCGTCCGTCATTTTTACCGCGCTCCTCGCGCTCGCGTTTTTCCCCGAAGAACGTTACGTGATCCGCCAATGGCAATTTCAGCTGGGAACAGTGCTCGGCCTGGTCGGCGCTTTTGGCGTGATCTGGTTTCAATCCAACGGGCAGGATCGACATATCGCGTGGCCGGGCTTTTTCATCGCCTTTACCGCGACATTTTGCTGGGCGCTTTACGGCGTTCTGGTGAAACGGCCATCTGCGCGCCTCGGCTCGATTCGCAGCTTCGGCCTCATCAGCGTGATTACGTCGGCGTTGCTTCTGCCGCTCACGTTCGCGTTTGGAAATATCGCCACCCCCATTCAGGTCAGCGCGAACGTGAACTGGATTTTGATCATCTCCGCGCTGACCTGCATTACCCTCGCTCACGTTTTGTATTACGTTGCCATCCGCGAAATCGGCGTCGCGCTTTCCCAAAGCCTGCAACTTCTTTGCCCTGTCGGCGCGCTCGGATTGTCTGCGCTCATTTTTCACGAACGCCTTACCGTCGCGCAATTGATCAGCTCCGCGGTTCTCCTCATCGGCGCATTCCTTGCCATGCAAACCAAGCCCGCTGCCGTCGTCGAAACGGCTGAAAATATCTAGCGCCGCGACCAGAACGACCCTTAAATGCACATGAGTTGCGCGATGAATTTGAAACTTTATCTCAAATCCCGGCAGAAAATGATCGATCGCGCGCTGGATCGATATCTGCCGAAGGAAAACGTCCGGCCGGCAACGATTCACAAGGCGATGCGATACAGTTTGTTCGCCGGCGGAAAACGGTTGCGGCCAATCCTTTGCCTCGCGGCCGCAGAAGCCTGCGGCGGCAAAATTGATAAAGCGCTGCCTCTCGCGTGCGCGATGGAATGCATCCATACCTATTCCCTCGTCCACGACGATCTTCCGAGCATGGACAACGACGATTTCCGGCGCGGGCGTCCGACATGCCACAAAGTTTTCGGTGACGGCATCGCCGTCCTCGCGGGCGACGCCTTACTCACAATTGCGTTTGAGATTGTCTCCCATGCGAAACCACCGCACAGGTATCAACCATTCACAATCTTGCGCGAAGTCGCCGTCGCGGCCGGCAGCCAGAAACTGATCGCCGGACAAGTAGCCGACCTCGAAGGTGAAGGAAAGCAGATCGACATGTCGGGACTTCGTTACATTCACGAAAACAAAACCGCTGCGATTCTGACAACTTCAGTGCGCCTCGGCGCGATGAGCGCAAACACAAACTCAAGACAACTAGGCGCGATCACGAAATTCGGCCGCGCTCTTGGTCTCGCCTTTCAAGTGATCGACGACATTCTCGACGTCACGCAAACGAGCGAGAAACTCGGCAAGAGCGCGGGCAAGGACATTGCTGCGCAGAAAGCCACTTATCCGTCGGTTGTCGGTTTGGCGAAATCGCGCACCGAAGCGAAGCATCTCACGAAACAAGCGCACAACGCGTTGTCGATCTTCGGCAAAAAAGGCGACGCGCTGCATGCGCTCGCCGATTACTTAATCGAGCGCGAATACTAATTTAGGGCAAGTAGCTGACTTTCCGAAGTGCGGCCAATCGGCTTTCATCGAGCGGCCCCAAAATAGCGACGGTTTCCGGTTGTCTAAGAACCCAGCCCGGCCTCGGCCACCACCGGTATTTAACTTCCAGTCCATACCAATTCAACTCGCCACGATACGGATAACGAAAGGTGTAAATGGCAAGCCCGTATCTCGGGAGACCGAAAAGGCTCAGTTGCGTGGAAAAGATTCCGCCAGTCTCGTGCTTCAGGTCTCGAACCTTTGCCGGATCGATTGGTTCGACCACCGGCGGTTCGAGATCTGCAACCGGCACAACGGTGATGGTCTGGTCACGCATCCACGAAAGAATCGTCACGTTATTAGGACGGATAACAAACTCACGTCCGGGATATGCCGCAATGAGCAAACAAACAGCGAAAATAAAGAAGTAGAACCTGCGCATGTGCATTACCACATGCATCAGATTTCATGCCTAACAAACGATCAGACTCAGATTTGGATCGATTTCGTCAATCACGCTCGAGTCGAGTCCGCGCGCCAGTTTTAGCGTCGCGGCGAATGCAATCATCGCCGCGTTATCTGTGCAGAGCCACGACTCCGCGACTCTCAGTTCGAGACGATGACGTCTGCAAGCGTCCGCCATTTGCTTTCGCAATTCTTTGTTGCAACTGACGCCACCGCTGATCGTGACAAGATCGACATCGTGCTTTTTCGCGGCCTCGATCGTTTTCCGAACCAGCACATCAACAATCGCAGCTTGAACCGATGCGCAAAGGTCGGCGAGACAATCGCCTTTCAACTTCGGCAACAAATAGCGCACCGCTGTTTTCAAGCCGCTGAAGCTGAAATTTTCCGAGTCCGGCATGCTGCGGGGTAAATCGAATCGATTTCTATCACGGTTGGCGGCGCGCTTTTCGATTTCGGGTCCGCCGGGATATCCGAGCCCCAGGAGCTTCGCAATTTTGTCGAACGCTTCGCCCGCCGCATCGTCAACGGTTCGCCCAATAATTTGGTAATCGCCTGCTGCCCGTACCAAAACGGTCATGGTGTGCCCGCCACTGACCACGAGCGAAACATTCGGCCTGATTTCCGTTGCGCCGAAAAAGGGCGAGAGCAAATGCCCTTCGAGGTGATTGATCGCAAGATATGGTTTGCCAAAGCCAATCGCTAAACCTTTCGCGATCGAGGCTCCGATCATGAGGGAGCTGGCCAGGCCCGGTCCGCTGGTCGCGGCAAACGCGTCTGCTTGCGAGATGTCGATCTTCGCATCGCGCAGTGCGCGCTCGAGCAAGCGCGGCGCGTGCATAAGATGATTCCGTGAAGCGACTTCCGGCACCACGCCACCGAATTTTTCGTGCTCCGCGATCTGCGAGGCGACCTCGCTGGCAAGCAGTTCGCGATCACGCAAAATTGCGACGGCGGTTTCGTCGCAGGAAGTTTCGAGGGCGAGAATTATCATAAGAATGGAGGGACGCGGTCCGTCGCACGATAATGGGACGGCACCGAGGCCGTCCCTCCAAATTACTTCTTGATCGCCTCGCCCTTGGGCGCGTTTTGCTGGGCGTAAATCATCACGCCCTTGAGCGCGTCGATGGCGCGAAGCATCTGGGGATCGTTGCTCTTGATAAAATTTTTATCCTCGTCCGGTTTGATCGTGTCGCCGCTGCTACGGGCGGCAAAAAGCTGGCGCTCCTGTTCCGCGCTCATCGGCACGCGAATGTTAGGCGCAACGCCGTTGCCGTGAATAACTTGTTTGCTCGGCGTGTAATATTTCGCGGTCGTGAAACGGAGCGCGGAGCCGTCCGGCAGTTGCATGACGTTTTGGACGGAACCTTTTCCGAAGGTTGTTTCGCCGACCACGATCGCGCGGTGCAAATCCTTGAGCGCGCCGCAGACGATCTCCGAGCCGCTGGCGCTGCCTTCATTGACCAAGACTACCATGGGAAAATTCGGACGCTCCTTCGTCGCGCCGGAAGTTGTGTAATCGCGCTGCTGCGAGGCGACGCGCCCTTGGGTCGAGACTACTTTGGTGTTGGGCGGCAAGAATTGAGCGCACACATCGACCGCGCTGTTCAATAAACCGCCGGGATTATTACGAAGATCAAGAATCAGCGCCTGCATTCCCTGTTTTTGCAATTGATCGAGCGCTTTGGACAATTCGTCGGCCGTCGGTTCGTTGAATTGAATCAAACGCACGTAAGCAATCTTGAACGAGCCGGTCAGGTCCGGGTCGAGGATGTGCGCGCCTTTAACGCTTTGCACTTTGATCTCGGCGCGCTCGAGCGCGTAATCTTTCACTTCCTTTGTCGATGGTCGAATCACTGTCAGCGTAATTTTCTGACCGGGCGTGCCACGCAAATGATTGATCACGTCCTGCAAATCCATCCTGTCGGTCGAGATCCCGTTGATTTTCAAAATCTGATCGCCTGAGAGAATGCCGGCTCGGGCCGCAGGCGTGTCTTCCATCGGTGTGACAACCGTTGGCAGGCCGTTCTTGACTGCCACTTCGATGCCAAGCCCGTTGAACCGGCTGCGGGTGTCTTCCTGCATGTCACGGAAATCCTGGGGATCCATGAATTGACTGTGGGGATCGAGCGACCCAAGCATGCCCCTGAGCGCCGCCGTGATCAGATCGTGGTAGCTGGTCTTGTTGCCATCGACATAATCCTGACGAATCAGCTGGACGGCTTTTGCGAAAATCGCAATCTGCGAGTAGCCGCTGTCTTCATCCTGGTCAGCCGCAGACAGGCTGCGAAAGCCGATGCCCGACAGTAACGCGAGCATCAACATTCCAAATGCTCCGATAAGAAGATCGCGCTTCATCTTGGATCGAGTCTGTAAGCAGTTCGGACATTCGCTCATTCCAAAATTTTTGGCAACGTGCAAAGCGTCGTCTAAAGTTGCGCCGCCGTGTTCATCGTTAGTTCGAAAAAGTTTTTCAGCGGCCTGCTGGTAGCCATCGCCACCAGTCTGCCAGCGACGAACAGCCTCGCCCTCCAAACGCCGGATCAGGAATACGAAGCGGTCGCCGAGGAATTCATCAAAGGCTATTTCGCTGCCCGACCGCTCCTCGGCACGGCGATGGGGCTGCATGAATACGATGGGAAGATCACGGACTACAGCCGGCTCGCGCTCGATGCCGAGCTCTCCCGATTAAGACGGTTCGAGGACCGGCTGCAAAAGTTCGACACCGATAAACTTAATCAGCGCCACTCGATCGACGTCCGGATCCTGAAAGCCGCCATCCGAAAGGAGATTTTCGAGCGCGAAGCGATGTCGATCTACGAACGCGACCCAATGGTTTACGCGCGCGCGGCGGACGTGAACATTTATATTAAACGTAACTTTGCACCGCTGGACGACCGCGTCCGCAGCATCATAGCCATCGAATTGCAAGTTCCGAACATCCTGATCGCCGCGCGAACAAATCTCGAACCGGTTTTGCCGAAACCTTACGTCGAGCTCGCGATTCAAATTGCGAGAGGGTCCGCTGATTTTCTCCGAAAGAATTTAGTTGAGGCCGTCGCCGAGCTCAAAGACGAGCGAGTTCGCACGGAATTTCTGGAGGCGAACCGGAGAGCGGCTATAGCGCTGACCGATTATGCCGCCTGGCTTGAACGCGACAAACTACCCAAAGCGACCGCCGATTTCGCGCTCGGCGAAGAAAAATTCCAACGCTTCTTGAAAGAAACCGAACTTGTCAATCTTCCCCCCGACAAAATTCTCGAGATCGGTCTGGCCGAATTGGGCAAGGAGCAAAAAGCATTCGCCGATGCCGCCAGACGGATCGACGCCAACAAATCGCCCGCTGAAGTTTTCAAGCAGATGCAAAACGAGCATCCGACACCGGAAACTTTGTTGCCTGACATCGGAAAAGATCTCGAGACGATCCGGAAATTCATCCTCACCCGGAAGTTGGTCACGATTCCGTCAGAAGTCCGGGCGCGGGTCAAGGAGACGCCGCAGTATCAGCGCGCAACTTCGTTTGCGTCGATGGATACGCCGGGCCCGTTCGAAAGACGCGCCACTGAAGCCTACTATTATGTGACACCGCCAGAAAACGACTGGCCGCCGGTGCAAAAAGATGGATGGCTGACAGCATTCAATTTTTACACCGCCAACGTCGTCTCAATTCATGAAGTTTATCCCGGCCATTACGTGCAGTTCCTGCGGCTGAACGCTTCACCAGCGAGCAAAGTGGAGAAGATTTTCGGCAGCTACGGCTTCATCGAAGGCTGGGCGCATTACTGCGAAAAAATGATGATCGACGAAGGTTACGGCACGGTCGTCAGCCCGAAGGAGGACGATTTCAAACGCGCGCTCAAGTATCAGATGGCCCAGTCCGACGAAGCGATGCTGCGACTGTGCCGGCTTTGCGTCGCGATCAGGATGCACACGCAAAAGATGTCGGTGGAAGAAGCAACCAGGTTTTTCCGGGCGAACTGCTACTACGAAGAAAAACCGGCGCGGCAGGAGGCCATGCGCGGCACCTTTGATCCCGGCTACTTCAATTATACGCTTGGCAAATTGCAGATCCTGAAATTGCGCGACGACTACAAAGCGCAGGAAGGCGGAAACTTTTCACTGCAAAAATTCCACAACGAGTTGCTCAACCACGGCATGCCGCCGATTCGCGTTCTCCGTGAGCTGATGCTCAAGGACAAATCCAAATGGGACGAAGTGCTCTGAGCTTTCTAGCTACATCTCTAGTTCTTTTTGATGGTCCAGCTCGTCGACTTGAACCTCTCTAGCCACCTGGTCCAGTTGCGGTAGTGAGGCAATGTCTTCGCTCGTTTCTGCAACACCAAGTACTTTGAATTTTCGCGCCGTGACAAAAACTCTGCTCTCGATGTTTCCTGCGATTCGGTTGAAGGTGCCCACACAGGCATTAATGCTCTTACCAAGCGCAGTAAAATGGTCGCCCATAACGGACAGCCGCTTGTAGAGTTCGGAACCGAGTTTACTGATTGCAAGAGCATTTTCCGCCAATTTTTCCTGACTCCACCCGTAATGCACTGCGCGCAGCAACGCTATGAGCGTGGTAGGTGTAGCGAGGATTATTCGCTTGTCTGCCCCAAATTCTATTAGGAGTGGGTCACGTTCGAGTGCCGCGCTGAAAAACATTTCGCCAGGTAAAAAGAGAACAACGAACTCAGGAGCATTATCGAACTGTTCCCAGTAAGATTTGCGTGAAAGACTCTCGATCTGCGCGCGCACGTGCTTCGCATGCTGCACTAGTAACAAAGATTTCGCATGCTCGTCTGCTTCAAGTGCATCAAGGTACGCGTTTAAGGGCGTTTTTGTATCCACGACGATTGTCTTGGCTTTCGGCAGATGAACTATTAAGTCCGGCCGCAATCGGCCGTCCTCGGTGCTGATCGTGGTCTGCTCAGTGAAATCGCAATGTTCAATCATCCCTGCTAACTCCACGACCCGTCTCAGTTGAATCTCGCCCCATCGACCGCGCACGATCGGTGAACGGAGAGCCTGGACTAACTTTCCAGTCTCCGTGCGCAATTGATTTTCCGTTTGCAGGAGCGATTCAACCCGTTGGGAGAGCTCGGAATATGCGCCTGTGCGCTTGTTTTCAAGTTCGCGAATTTCTCTGTCAAGGTTATCCAAGGATTGCCGAACCGGTTGAACGAGCCCATCGATAGCTTGTTGCCGCTTCTCCAAGTCGTTCTTCGCTACATTCTGGACTGATTCGAGTTCTCCTTTTGCGATCTGGACAAACTTCTGGCTGTTATCCCGAAGCGCATCAGAACAAAGGGATTTAAGATGATCCGAGAGCTGACTCTTCGTCTGCCGCATTAACAGGAACGCCACTCCCGCGCCGACGAAGAACGCGATGATTATGTAGAGAAAAATAAGGGGGCTCATATCATGTCAGAGATTCCTCGACTTCGCTCGGAATGACAAGTGGGGGAATCAACACCGCGGCTTGGTTACCTTGTAAGCTGCGGACCCGAGCGCCGGAAAATCGCACACCTCCGAATAATGTTCGGCGATCGGATTGTTTTTGCGCGCAGAGTCGACACTTCTGAATTTTCCACGCCGAGCAGATTTACAAAAAAATCTGCGACGTGAAGACGGCCAATTCAAAGCCAGCCGTTTGCTTGAT